>NZ_JBEAHX010000030.1:0-86753 GCF_040062145.1 Klebsiella sp. JN_Kp121 | reverse complement strand
TAGGGAGTTCTGAGACGTTGACAAGCCCTGTTTTCAAAAAACTTTTCAACCGTCTTTTTTTTGCGCAAAACGCCATTAAAGCGGTAGTTTTTCCAGCGTTTCAAAGCCATAACGCTGTAAAACGGGTAAAAGCTGTTCAGTATCCGGGGTAATCGCCATGCAAAAAGCCTTATTGGCATCATTCGATTTGGCATCCGGCGCTTCATGCTCCAACAACCAGGCGGTACGTCGAGCAATCGCCGCGCCGGAATCGATAAACCGCGTTCCTTCCGGCATGACCTGTTGCAGTTCTTCCGCCAGGAGCGGGAAGTGCGTACAACCTAATACGACCGTATCGGGCGGCTCCTGCATCCGTAGCCACGGGCGCAGAATTCGACGTAGCTCTTCCAACGGTACCGCTTCGCCGTGCAGCTTCGCCTCTGCCAGTTCCACCAGCTCAGCGGAACCCAGCATTTCAATGCGGCATTCATTGGCAAAGCGGTCAATGAGTTCACGAGTATAAGGACGCTTGACGGTTCCGCGTGTCGCCAGCAGGCCGACAATACCGTTCGCCGTTAAGCGCGCGGCAGGCTTAATCGCCGGCACGACGCCTACCACCGGGAAAGCGAACTTTTCACGTAGGGCTGGCAGGGAAACGGTACTGGCGGTATTACAGGCGATGACCGCCAGCGCCAGAGGATAGCGTTGCTGAACGGCAGTCACGATTTCAACAACACGCTCAACGATAAACTCTTCGCTCTTCTCGCCATAGGGGAAGGCAACGTTATCGAAAGCATAAATATAATGTAGATCCGGCAACAGCTGCCGAATCTCGTTATATACCGACAACCCACCGACGCCGGAATCAAACACCAGCACGGTGGGACGTGGATCAGAAGGTGTAGCTGCCAGACAAGGTGTATTCCCGTCCTGCAGTTTGGTAGCCATATACTGTCTCGTAATCTTTATCGAACAGGTTGGCTATTTTACCACGAACTGTGAGATGTGAGGTGACTGGATACGAAACTGCGAGATCCCACAAGCTTACACCGCCCAACTTAACGCTCTCAGGCGCATAGGTTACCGGGTCGTAAGTGTTGTCATAACGGGTGCCAAGATAGTGATAGGTCACCCCCCAGTCGAAATCATAAACCTGCCAGTCCAACTGGTATTTCACCTGCTGTTTTGCCCGGCGCACCAGCAGCTCGTTGGTTTTCGCATCACGCGCATCGACATAGTCATAGCTGATGCTGTGCGCCAGCGGCCCGGTATCAAACGACGCCGTCGCTTCAATACCTTTAATACGCGCCTTGCCGACGTTATAATATTTCATCAACTGCGAGTCGTAGTCGATCAGATTATTGATGTCGTTACGATATCCGGACAGGCGCCATGTCACCCCAGACGTCAGGCCTTCAAAGGCCCCTTCCCACTGCTTGCTCTCTTCCGGGTCGAGATTCTGATTACCGTAGAAGCCGTACAGCTGGCCGAGATTCGGCGCTTTGTAGGCGGTACCATAAGAGGCGATAAAGCGATAGCCGTCGATAAATTCCCACGCGGCGCTGCTCTGCCAGGTACCATGCTGGCCAAACTGCGAGTTATCATCACTACGCGCCGCCCCTTCCAGGGTGAAATCGCCCAACTTTTGCAAGCCGGTGATAAACAGGCCGGTATTACGGATTTCATAGCCATCGGTCACATAGTTCGTGCCAGGCTCGGTGGTTTGTTTTTGCCAGTCAATTCCAGCGCCAACGTTGCCGTGGCCAACATCGACCGTGTTCGCCCACTGCACATTGTACTGTTTCACTTCATCCAGCGTCGCCGAGGTGTCATAGCGCCCCAGTCGCGGATCGTAATTGTAGTCCTTGCTGTGGCTATAGCTGGAAGTCAGCTGCGAGTGGAAGATATCCTGATTAAAACGCAGGCCGGCATCCCAGGTCTGGCTATACAACTGGCGAGTATCGACTAATACGCCGCCATAAGGAGAGCCGTCGTAGGCCGTCCGGTTGTCATAGCCGTACCCACGCACAAAGCCACTCCACTCATTGGAGAAGCTATGCTCCAGCGCGCCGTAGATCGTTTTGCTCATAAAGCCATCGCGATCCGGCTGGCGAACGCCGCCGGTATTGCCTTCGGCGACAACATCAAAGCCTTTGGTATAGGTATAGTCGCCCGCCAGGGTGACGCGGGTATGTCCGCCGAAAGTCTGCTGCGTGCTGCCGCCGTAGTTCTGGTAGCCATTTGAACCCACGCCGGCATTGAGCGTGGTGCCGTCCTGGTCGCGAGTGGTAATAATGTTCACCACCCCGCCGATCGCATCTGAGCCGTAGATCGCCGAGCGCGGGCCACGAACGTATTCAATGCGCTGTACCAGAGCGATAGGGAACTGGCTTAAGTCGGAAGAGCCGCTGACGCCCGCCTGATTCAGACGTACGCCATCCACCAGGATTAAGACATGGCTGGAGTTGGTGCCGCGTACGAAAAGAGAGCTCTGCTGCCCCATGCCGCCGTTTTGCGCGATGTCCACGCCCGGCAGGCGGCGCATCACATCGGTGAGAGAGGTTGACTGCCAGCGATCGATATCCTGCCGCGTCACCACGCTCACCGGCGCCAGCACGGTCTCGATAGGTTGCGCCACACGGTTTGCCGTCACCACTAACGTATTTGAATTGCTGTCCTGCGCCCAGCCGGAAAATGCCGTGACGGATAAAGCCGTCATCAGCGAAGCTTTTTTAATCATTGTAAAAGCATCCATAATATAGAGAGGATGCCGCCGGCTCTATCAGTAGCTCGCGATGATAGAAACCAAATGCGACGTATCCGGCAGGTCTTCGGGCTTGGAGGCTGCTTTAAGAAATAATGACTTCCCACGGCTAACCGCAGTGTCTGCACCGAGTGCGCTTATTTCTCGCCTTTCCTTACCGCTGCGCGTCAGCTCCAGATTCGCACTGGATTCCCTATTAACTCAGAGGACCGGTTGCAAGATGCTACAATTAGAAACATATAGATGTCCAGACTGCTATAACGATATTTCATCCGCAACCAGGGCTGGACATCCCCAATGCTTTCCCTACAATCCCCGCGTACTTATTTTATTCAGGATGCATCATGACCCCCGAACACCTCCCTACCGAGCAATACGAAGCGCAACTGGCAGAAAAAGTCGTCCGTTTGCAGAAAATGATGGCCCCTTTTGCCGCGCCGGTTCCGGAGGTATTTCGTTCGCCGGTCAGCCACTACCGGATGCGCGCTGAATTTCGCCTGTGGCACGACGGCGACGACCTCTATCACATCATCTTCGATCAGCAGACCAAGTCGCGTATTCGCGTCGATACCTTCCCGGCCGCCAGCGAGCTCATCAACCAGCTGATGCCGGCAATGCTCGACGGCGTGCGCAATAACCCGGTCCTGCGCCATAAGCTTTTCCAGATTGATTATCTGACGACCATGAGCAACCAGGCCATCGTCTCGCTGCTCTATCACAAGAAACTCGACGACGAATGGCGCCAGCATGCGGAAGCGCTGCGCGATGCCCTACGCGCGCAAAATCTCAACGTGCAGCTGATAGGCCGCGCCACTAAAACCAAAATCGAGCTCGATAGGGATTATGTCGATGAACGTCTGCCGGTTGGCGGGCGCGAAATGATCTATCGTCAGGTGGAAAACAGCTTTACCCAGCCAAACGCGGCGATGAATATTCAGATGCTGGAGTGGGCGCTGGACGTCACCAAAGGTTCCACCGGCGATCTGCTGGAGCTCTACTGCGGCAACGGCAACTTCTCGCTGGCGCTGGCGCGTAACTTCGATCGCGTGCTGGCGACGGAAATCGCTAAACCGTCAGTCGCCTCCGCGCAATACAACATTGCCGCCAACCATATCGATAACGTGCAAATTATCCGTATGGCGGCGGAAGAATTTACCCAGGCGATGAACGGCGTGCGGGAGTTTAACCGCCTGCAGGGTATCGATCTGCAAAGCTATCAGTGCGAAACCATTTTTGTCGATCCGCCGCGCAGCGGGCTGGATAGCGAGACCGAAAAAATGGTCCAGGCCTATCCACGAATTCTCTATATCTCCTGCAACCCGGAAACACTGTGCCAGAACCTGGAAACCCTCAGCCAGACGCACAATGTCACCCGCCTGGCGCTATTCGATCAGTTCCCGTATACCCACCATATGGAATGCGGCGTACTGTTAACGAAGAAATAAACGCATAAAAAAACCCGGCGAACGCAACGTTGCCGGGTTATTACCTGGCGGATTACTCCGCCGCGGTATCTTTGCGGTTGCGCATCTTGTAACCGATCCAGAACACCATCGCGACAGACAGCACCGCCGGGAAGAAGTTAGAGCCGATATCCGGATATTCTGCGCGCACCACGGTGCTATACAGCAATACGCCGAGAATGAAGCAGGCGGCGGAAAGCCCCGGCAGCCCGACCGGCATACTGCGGTTCTGATAGCGCTGGTGCAGGCAGTATACCGTCAGCAGCAGCGACAGAACCGGGAAGATGGAAAAGGGAACGATTGAGCTGAACAGCGCGGCGAAGGTGCCATTAATGGACAGACCCGCGATCAGCGCCAGCAGTAGCGTACCTTTATCTTGAACTGAGTGTTTCATTGCTCGTCCTTCACGTTATTCGGAATGATGTGACATTTTTTCTTGTTCACGGCGATACCAGTAATACGCGCCTTTTGAAATCATTCTGAGCTGCAGTACCAGCCGCTCTTCCAGCTGTCGGCGCTGCTCCGGACTGACGTCCAACGCTTCCGCACCGGCGTTGAATACGATGGTGACCATAGCTTCAGCCTGCGCTTCGGTAAAGGCGCGCGGCATATGGTTTTCGAGTTCTAAATAGTCGGCAAGTTCCGCGATGAAATGCTGGATCTCGCGCGCTACAGCGGCTCGAAACGCCGCGGATGTGCCAGAACGCTCACGCAACAGCAGGCGGAAGGCGTTCGGGTTGTTACCAATAAACTCCATAAAGGTAGAGACGGAGGTGCGGATCACGCTGCCGCCTTTCGCAATGCGCTGGCGCGCCTGGCGCATCAGCTGGCGCAGCATTAGCCCGCTTTCGTCTACCATCGTCAGGCCTAACTCATCGACATCGCGAAAATGACGATAAAAGGACGTCGGCGCGATCCCTGCTTCCCGCGCAACCTCGCGCAAGCTCAGGCTGGCAAAGCTTCGCTCAGCGCTAAGTTGGCTAAATGCCGCTTCCACCAGCGAGCGGCGGGTTTTTTCTTTTTGTTGTGCTCTTACGCCCATCACGATGTATGAATCCTTCCAATAGCCCTGTCGGCACTATACCAGAGATTAAAACTAATCGGTTTGTACTGGATTGTGAATGATTGTTTATGAGCCGTTTCTGCTTTTATGCCGCAAAAAAGCACAACGATAATTGGGTTAAAGCTCGCCAAATGTTATCATCGTGTTTATTTTGTGTATAAAACAGGTGAGTAATGCCATGTCACACTCTTGGGATTATGATGCAATAGTGATTGGTTCCGGTCCTGGCGGTGAAGGCGCCGCTATGGGACTGGTGAAACAGGGAGCTCGTGTTGCCGTTATCGAGCGCTACCATAACGTCGGCGGTGGTTGTACCCACTGGGGAACCATCCCGTCAAAAGCGCTTCGCCATGCCGTCAGCCGTATTATCGAGTTTAACCAAAACCCCCTCTACAGCGACCATTCCCGTCTTCTCCGTTCTTCCTTCGCCGACATCCTCAACCATGCCGACAGCGTCATTAACCAGCAAACCCATATGCGTCAGGGTTTCTATGAGCGCAACCACTGCGAAATTCTGCAGGGCAACGCCCACTTTGTTGATGAGCACACGCTGGCGCTGGAGTGTCACGATGGCACCGTAGAAACGGTCACCGCCGAGAAATTCGTTATCGCCTGCGGCTCGCGCCCGTATCATCCGGCCGACGTCGATTTCCACCACCCGCGTATTTACGACAGCGATTCCATTCTTAGCCTGCACCACGAACCGCGCCATGTGATCATTTACGGCGCCGGGGTGATCGGCTGCGAGTACGCGTCGATCTTCCGCGGTATGGAGGTTAAGGTCGATCTGATCAATACCCGCGATCGTCTACTGGCGTTCCTCGATCAGGAGATGTCCGATTCGCTCTCCTATCACTTCTGGAACAGCGGCGTGGTTATCCGCCATAACGAAGAGTACGAGAAAATCGAAGGCGTCGATGACGGCGTGATCATGCATCTGAAGTCTGGTAAGAAGCTGAAAGCTGACTGCCTGCTGTACGCCAACGGTCGTACCGGTAACACCGATACGCTGGCGCTGGAAAATATCGGTCTGCAAACCGACAGCCGCGGCCAGCTGAAAGTAAACAGCATGTATCAGACCGCCCTACCGCACATCTATGCCGTCGGTGACGTTATCGGTTATCCAAGCCTGGCGTCAGCGGCTTACGATCAGGGGCGCATCGCCGCGCAGGCGCTGATCAAAGGCGAAGCCTCCGCGCATCTGATTGAAGATATCCCGACCGGGATCTACACCATTCCGGAAATCAGCTCGGTGGGTAAAACCGAGCAGCAGCTAACCGCGATGAAGGTGCCTTATGAGGTAGGTCGCGCACAGTTTAAACATCTGGCGCGGGCGCAAATCGTCGGTATGAGCGTGGGTACGCTGAAGATTCTGTTCCATCGCGAGACGAAAGAGATCCTCGGCATCCACTGCTTTGGCGAGCGCGCGGCCGAAATTATTCATATCGGCCAGGCGATTATGGAGCAGAAAGGCGGCGGTAACACCATTGAGTACTTCGTTAACACCACCTTTAACTACCCGACCATGGCCGAAGCCTATCGGGTAGCGGCGTTAAACGGCTTAAACCGCCTCTTTTAACGCCTTATCGAAGTGGCCATCCATAGTACTGCGGATGGCCTCCGCCAGATGCTCATAGCGGCTACGCAGCGGCGAACCAGGACGATAAACCAGCCCGATGGTGCGTCTTGGTTCCGGCTTAATGCACGGAATATAGACCACGCCATCGCGTTTTCTCTCCTGCGGCACCGCCAGCGCAGGCAGCAGTGTAATACCACTTCCGGCGGCAACCATGTTGCGCAGCGTTTCAAGGCTGGTCGCGCGGAAGTGGGTATCTTCATCCGCACCCGCTTCAAAGCAGAAGCCCATCGCCTGGTCGCGCAGACAGTGTCCGTCTTCCAGCATCAACAGCTTTTCACCCGCTAAATCCGCCATCGGCACGCGATCGCGCTCTGCCCACGGATGGTCTTCGTAGATAGCCAGCATCATCGGCTCATCGAACAGCGGCACCTCGATAAAGGCTTCACTCTCTTTGACCAGCGCGAGGATCGCGCAGTCGAGCTTACCGCTATCGAGCTGCGCCAGCAGCTGATGGGTTTGCGCCTCATGCAGATACATTTCCAGCTTCGGGAAAGTCTGATGCAGCATCGGAATTATGTGCGGCAGCAAATATGGCCCCACCGTTGGGATCAGGCCGATATGCAGCGGCCCGGACATGGTTTCCCCTTGCTGGCTTGCCATCTCCTTGAGCACTTTTACTTCGCGTAGCACGGTACGCGCCTGATCCACCAGCAGCAAACCCGCCTGAGTGAACAGAACCTTACGGCTGGTGCGCTCCAGCAACATCACCCCAAGTTCATCTTCCAGCTTGCGAATTTGTCCGCTAAGCGTAGGCTGACTGACGTGGCAGGAATCTGCCGCACGTCGAAAGTGGCGATGTTCAGCCAGCGCTACCAGGTATTCAAGATCGCGAATATTCATTATTCATCCTCCATCGCCACGATAGTCCATGGCGATAGATAGAATAGCAACGAACGATTATCCCTATCAAGTTTTCTGTTCAATAATAACCACAGAAACGAGGAGAACATCTGAAAATCATTGAGTCGCCTCACAGTTTCCCTACCCGAACAACTAAAGCCAACGTGAACTTTTGCGGACCTCGTGTCCGCTTTTTTTTTGGCGTAAAAAAGCCCGGGGATTACCCAGGCTCATTCAACATCGGTGTAATCTCTTACACCAGTCGCTGTCTGGCGTCGGCAATCGCCTGCACCACCTGCTGCGGCGAGACGCCGCCTTTGGCCGCACGTTTATCAAGGCAGGACTGCAACGACAGGATCGGGTAGACGTCATCGCCGATAACGCTGCTGAACTTTTGCAAGTCGCTTAACGGTAAATCTTCCAGCGCTTTGCCCTGAGCAATCGCTTCAACCACCGCTTCACCGACGATATGGTGTGCTTCGCGGAACGGAACGCCTTTTGCCACCAGGTAATCCGCCAGCTCGGTAGCGTTGGCGTAACCCTGCTGCGCCGCTTCCGCACAGCGCGGACGTTTCACCTGGATACCGTCCAGCACCAGCGCCGCCATGTGCAGGCAGTCAAGCCAGGTGTCCAGCGCATCGAACAGCCCTTCTTTGTCTTCCTGCATATCTTTGTTGTAGGCCAGCGGTAGCCCTTTCAGGGTCATCATCATGCCGGTCAGCGCGCCCTGCACGCGGCCGCATTTACCGCGGATCAGTTCCAGCGCATCCGGGTTTTTCTTCTGCGGCATCAGCGACGAACCGGAAGTAACGCGGTCAGACAGTTCAACAAAACCCGCTTCGCCGGTATTGAAGAAAATCAGATCTTCGGCAAAACGCGACAGGTGCACCATGCCGATAGAGGCATCGGAAAGCAGTTCCAGCACATGATCGCGATCGGAGACGCTATCGAGGCTGTTACGGGTCGCCGATGCGAAACCCAACCAACCGGCCAGCTGCTCACGGTCGATTTCATAAGCGGTTCCCGCCAGCGCGCCGCATCCCAGCGGGCTGACATCGAGGCGCTTGAGCGCGTCCTGCAGACGGCTTTCATCACGGGCCAGCATTTCAACGTAGGCCAGACACCAGTGCGCAAAAGTCACCGGCTGGGCGCGCTGCAGATGGGTATAACCCGGCATCACCGCATCCTGATTGTTGCCAGCGGTTTCCACCAGCGCGCTTTGCAGTTGGCGGGTCGCGGACAGCAACTCGGTGACGGTCTCTTTGCACCACAGCTTGAGATCGGTGGCGACCTGGTCATTACGGCTACGTCCGGTATGCAGTTTTTTGCCCAACTGGCCGACTTTATCGATCAGTTTTCCTTCGACCCAGCTATGAATATCTTCGGCATCGCTTTCAAGGATTTGCTGCGGGTTGGCGCGTACCTCTTCCAGCAAGACGTTCAGCGCCTCTTCCAGCTGCAGCTGCTCATCGGCGGTCAGTACGCCTACGGTTACCAGCGCTTTGGACCAGGCGACGGATCCCACGATATCCTGTTCCGCCAGACGATAGTCAAAGCGTAAAGAGTCGTTGAATTGTTTGAACCGCTGGTCTGCTGCCTGTGTAAAACGCCCGCCCCAAAGTGCCATAACATGCTTCCTTTATTCGTGAGTTCTGCCGGGTCGCGCTGCGCTTACCCGGTCTACGGTCTTGTTGCCCCGGCAAGCAACGCGCCGCCGGGCATTCAATCTTAAGCCAAAATACGCGTACCGATCGGGGTACCGTTAAATAATGCCGGCAGCTGCTCGGCATGGCGCCAGGAAGCGATATCCACCGGGCGGCCCAGCTCGCGCGCCGCGTCCAGCGCCGCGTTCACTTTCACAATCATGCCGTCGGTAATAATGCCCTGTTCAATCAGTTGTTCAGCCCTGGAGGCGGTCATTTCCGCAATCCGCTGACCTTTACCGTCGAGAATGCCGCTAACATCGGACAGCAGGATAAGATCCGCGCCCAGCGTCGCCGCCAGCGCCGTCGCCGCCTGATCGGCGTTGACGTTCATCAGTTGTCCTTCGTCGGTGACGCCAATCGAGCTCACGACGGGCAGGTAGCCGCCCGCCAACAGCGTATTGATAAGCGTCGGCGAGCCTGCCTGCGCTTTACCAACGTGGCCTAGTTCTTCATCCAACTGAGTCACCTTCACGCTATCGCCATCGCCGAGGAACAGCCCTACCGAGGAAAGACCATGCTTTTTCGCCCATGCCAGCAGCGTTTTGTTGGCAGTTCCCGCCAGCGCGCCGGTAATGATGTCAATCTGATCGGCAGGCGTTACGCGCAGGCCATTTTTCTTTTTCACCGGCAGATTAAGCTGTTTCATCAGCTCATCCACCACGCAGCCGCCGCCGTGGACGATAACCAGCGGACGCTGGTGTGTTTCGCGGTAGTGCACCAAGGCGGTAAACAGACGTTCCAGCGCTTCTTCGCTATCCAACAACACGCCGCCAAGTTTGATAATCAATGGATTGTTCATCATCACACCTTAAATTAAAGACTGCGTCTCAGCGAAGCCGAAACGAATGTTAGCGCACTGCACGGCCTGCGCTGCCGCGCCTTTCAGCAAGTTATCTTCTGCGGCCACGACGATAATATGTTCGTCCTGGACGGCAAAACCGATATCACAGAATGGCAGCCCAACTACGTTTTTCAGCGCCGGTACGCCTTTATCGTATAAACGGACCAACGGCTTATTGGCATAGGCCTGCTGGAAGACCTCAGCCACCTGATCTTTACCGACGCCCGGCTTCAGGCGGCAGGTAATGGTTTCCAGAATACCGCGTTTAAAATTGCCCAAATGGGGAGTGAAGATCACCTCTGCGCCCAGATGGGTAGAAATTTCCGGATGGTGGCGATGATTGAAAACACCGTACGGCTGCAGGCTGACTTCGCAGAAGCTATTGCTCATCGCCGCCTTACGCCCGGCGCCGCTGACGCCGCTGGTGGCGTTGATCACCGGCCATTGCTTCAGATCCAGCAGACCGGCATCGATCAGCGGTTTTAACGCCAGCTGCGCCGCCGTCGGGTAGCAGCCAGGCACCGCGATCAAATTCGCCTCTTTCAATGCTTCTACGTTCCACTCCGCCAGACCGTATACCGCCTGCTTAAGCAGATCGGAATGCTGATGAGTGAAACCGTAGTATTTTTCGTAGAACGCGCCATCGTTGACGCGAAACGCGCCGGATAAATCGAACACCACGCAGCCCGCGGCCAAAAACTGCGGCGCCAGATCGTGGCTAACTTCATGCGCGGTGGCGAGGAACACTACATCCGCGCCGGCGCTAAATTCGCTGATATCGGACATTGCTTGCAGCGGCAGGTCGACAATACCTTTCAGCTGCGGATGTATATCGGAAATTAACTTTCCGGCATCATTGCTTTGCGCGGAGACGGTCAAAGCGGTTATGTTCATATGAGGGTGGCGATTTACATAGGCCACCAGCTCTGCGCCGGCATAGCCGCTAGCTCCCACGATCAGCGTATTTAGCATTGGAAGAGCATCTCCTTACATTCGATGGGTTTTATTGCGCTCAACGATATTGTATTTTTATTCACAAATACTGCATGAATATTGATACTATCATGACCTGAGGTGTGTCAACAATGAAAAACAATTTACCGCCCTTTATCGAGATTTACCGCGCATTGATCGCCACACCATCCATCAGCGCGACCGAAGAAGCGCTGGATCAAAGCAATGAGTCTTTAATCAATTTACTCGGCGGCTGGTTCCGCGATCTGGGCTTCAACGTCGAGATCCAGCCGGTACCTGAGACGCGCAATAAATTCAATATGTTGGCCAGCACTGGCCACGGCGCTGGCGGCCTGCTGCTCGCCGGGCATACCGATACCGTGCCTTTCGACGATGGTCGCTGGACCCGCGACCCGTTTACACTTACGGAGCACGACAACAAACTCTACGGGCTCGGCACCGCCGATATGAAAGGCTTCTTCGCGTTTATCCTCGATGCCCTGCGCGACGTTGACGTCAGTAAATTGAAAAAACCGCTGTATATTCTGGCCACCGCTGACGAAGAAACCAGCATGGCGGGCGCGCGCTACTTTGCCGAAACCACGCAACTGCGCCCGGATTGCGCCATCATCGGCGAGCCGACCTCGCTGCAGCCGGTGCGGGCGCATAAAGGCCACATTTCAACAGCGGTACGCGTACTGGGCCAGTCCGGCCACTCCAGCGACCCGGCGCGCGGCGTGAACGCTATCGAACTGATGCACGATGCGATTGGCCGCATTATGCAACTGCGCGATGATTTAAAAGAGCGTTACCACTATGCCGCTTTCACCGTGCCTTATCCGACGCTCAACCTGGGCGCCATTCACGGCGGCGATGCATCCAATCGCATCTGCGCCTGCTGCGAATTGCACATGGATATTCGTCCATTGCCGGGGATGACGCTTAACGACCTGAACGGCCTGCTGGATGAAGCGCTGGCGCCGGTCAGCGAACGCTGGCCGGGGCGTCTGACGGTCTCTGAGCTGCATCCGCCGATTCCAGGCTATGAATGCCCGCCGGACCACAAGCTGGTCGAAGTGGTTGAAAAACTGCTCGGCGCGCAGACCGAAGTGGTGAACTACTGCACCGAAGCGCCGTTTATCCAGACGCTGTGTCCTACGCTGGTGTTAGGACCGGGCTCCATCAACCAGGCCCACCAGCCGGATGAATATCTGGAGACGCGGTTTATTAAGCCGACGCGCGAGCTCATCACTCAGGTTGTCCATCACTTCTGCTGGCATTAATCGCTGCTAGTTTCCCGCCTTCACGTCCGGAGGCGGGAGAGTGACGATCGTCACACTTCCATAAGTAATGCTTATCCGCCGACCGCTGAGTTAACTTTCGCAAATTATCGCCATTTATTCGTTTGCTGAAGCGATTTCGCAGCAATTGACGCGGGGGTATTTACGTGGCTTTATAAAAGACGGGTTGCTTATCCACTGCTCAAATCACGGAGCGCCGGATATAACAAAATAAAATGAGATGGGGTGTCTGGGGTAACATGAACGAACAATATTCCGCTTTGCGTAGTAATGTCAGTATGCTCGGTAAGGTGCTGGGCGACACCATCAAGGATGCGTTAGGAGAAAACATTCTTGATCGTGTCGAAACTATCCGTAAGTTGTCCAAATCTTCTCGCGCGGGCAATGAAGCCAATCGCCAGGAGCTGCTCACCACGCTGCAAAACTTGTCCAACGACGAGCTGCTGCCGGTGGCGCGCGCCTTTAGCCAGTTCCTGAATCTGGCCAATACCGCTGAGCAATATCACAGCATTTCGCCCAACGGCGAAGCCGCCAGCAATCCGGAAGTTATTGCGCGTACCCTGAGAAAACTCAAAGACCAACCCAATCTCAACGAAGACACCATAAAAAAAGCGGTGGAATCCCTGTCGCTGGAGCTGGTATTAACCGCTCACCCGACCGAAATCACCCGCCGGACGCTGATCCACAAAATGGTGGAAGTGAACAACTGCCTTAAGCAGTTGGATAACAAAGATATCGCTGACTATGAGCACAACCAGCTGATGCGCCGCCTGCGCCAGCTGATCGCCCAGTCCTGGCATACCGATGAAATTCGTAAGCACCGCCCTTCTCCGGTCGATGAAGCCAAATGGGGTTTCGCGGTAGTTGAAAACAGCCTGTGGGAAGGCGTGCCGAACTATCTGCGCGAGCTGAACGAACAGCTGGAAGCCAACCTCGGCTACCAGCTACCGGTTGATTTTGTGCCGGTACGATTCACTTCCTGGATGGGCGGCGACCGTGACGGCAACCCGAACGTCACCGCCGATATCACCCGCCACGTACTGTTGCTCAGCCGCTGGAAAGCGACCGATCTTTTCCTGAAAGATATCCAGGTGCTTATCTCCGAGCTGTCGATGGTCGAATGCACCGACGAGCTCCGCGATTTGGCGGGTGCGGAAGGCGCGCAAGAGCCGTATCGTTATCTGATGAAAAAGCTGCGTAGCCAGTTGATGGAGACCCAGGCCTGGCTGGAAGCGCGTCTGAAAGGACAAAAACTGCCGAAACCGGCGGGGCTTATCACGCAAAACGAACAGCTGTGGGAACCGCTGTATGCCTGCTATAAATCGCTGCAGGCCTGCGGAATGGGCATCATCGCCAACGGCGAACTGCTCGATACCCTGCGCCGGGTGAAATCTTTCGGCGTACCGCTGGTGCGTATCGATATCCGTCAGGAAAGTACCCGCCATACCGAAGCGCTGGGCGAAATGACCCGCTACCTCGGGATCGGCGATTATGAAAGCTGGTCGGAAGCCGACAAGCAGGCTTTCCTGATCCGTGAGCTGAACTCCAAACGCCCGCTGCTGCCGCGTCAGTGGGAGCCGAGCGAAGAGACCCGCGAGGTCCTCGACACCTGTAAAGTGATCGCCGAAGCGCCGCGTGGATCGATCGCCGCTTATGTGATCTCAATGGCCAAAACGCCGTCCGACGTGCTGGCGGTTCATCTTCTGCTAAAAGAAGCCGGTATCGGCTTTGCCCTGCCGGTCGCGCCGCTGTTTGAAACGCTGGACGACCTGAACAACGCCAACGACGTTATGACTCAGTTACTGAATATTGACTGGTATCGCGGCTTTATTCAGGGCAAGCAGATGGTCATGATCGGTTACTCCGACTCGGCCAAAGATGCCGGCGTGATGGCCGCCTCCTGGGCCCAGTACCAGGCACAGGACGCGCTAATCAAAACCTGCGAAAAAGCCGGTATTGAACTGACTCTATTCCACGGTCGCGGCGGCTCCATCGGTCGCGGCGGCGCTCCGGCCCACGCGGCGCTGCTCTCGCAGCCGCCGGGCAGCCTGAAAGGCGGCCTGCGCGTCACCGAACAGGGTGAAATGATCCGCTTTAAGTACGGCCTGCCGGAAGTGACCATCAGCAGCCTGTCGTTGTACACCAGCGCGATTCTGGAAGCCAACCTGCTGCCGCCGCCGGAACCAAAACCGCAGTGGCGCGAAATCATGGCCGAGCTGTCCGACGTCTCCTGCAAGATGTACCGCGGCTACGTGCGGGAAAACAAAGACTTCGTCCCTTATTTCCGCTCCGCGACCCCGGAACAAGAACTGGGCAAACTGCCGCTTGGCTCGCGCCCGGCGAAGCGTCGCCCGACCGGCGGCGTCGAGTCACTGCGCGCCATCCCGTGGATCTTCGCCTGGACCCAGAACCGCCTGATGCTGCCGGCCTGGCTGGGCGCCGGTGCCGCGCTGCAGAAAGTGGTCGAGGGCGGTAAGCAAAGCGAGCTGGAAAGCATGTGCCGCGACTGGCCGTTCTTCTCGACCCGCCTCGGAATGCTGGAAATGGTCTACTCAAAAGCCGACCTGTGGCTGGCGGAGTACTACGATCAGCGGCTGGTGAAACCGGAACTGTGGAAGCTAGGCGAAGAGCTACGTCAGCTGTTAACCGCCGATATCAAAGTGGTGCTGGCTATCGCTAATGACTCCCACCTGATGGCCGACCTGCCGTGGATCGCCGAATCCATCCAGTTGCGTAACATCTATACCGACCCGCTTAACGTCCTGCAGGCCGAACTGTTGCACCGTTCGCGCCAGGCTGAAGAGGCTGGCGAGGAACCGGATGCGCGCGTTGAGCAAGCGCTGATGGTCACCATTGCCGGCGTCGCGGCAGGGATGCGTAATACCGGCTAGTCACCGTTTCCCCCGGCCGCCCGGCCGGGGGATTTTTCCTCTCATTTTAGTGATGCAACATCTCATCGACGATCTGCTCTTTATGCAGCGCATAGGGATAATAGGTCGGCCAGTTATCCATCTCTTTGAGCAAGGCCTCCTGTGATTCATTGCCCATAAATATATGGAAATGCTGCGATTTGCGCGGGCCAATAATATGGTCGCTGAACTGGACGAATTTCGGCGCGTTACCATCAGCCTGCTGGCACTCAAACAGATAGCGAACGCCCTTCTTGCCGGAGGCGTATTGCAGAATTTTGTAGCCTGAGTAGGTATATTTGCAGCTATTAACGGTCTTGCCGACGTGGAACTCTATCACGTCATCTTCGATGCCAATCTGCTCCACGTCGGTGGAGTAACCCTTCTTATAATAGGCGCGATACTCTTCCACGCTCTTGCCGCCGGGCTTTTTCGCCTTCTGCTCCAGAACCGGATCAAGGTCGCCATTCAGCAGGTACGGATTAACGGACTGCCAGACTCCATCCCAATCGCTCAACGCGCGATCCTTCACATCTTTATCGGCAAAAATGCCTTCGCTAGCCTGGCGTTCTATGTCGGTCAACGCTGGGCCATGGCTATGGTTACCGTGGGCGAACGCCTGGACGCTCGCAAGCGCCATGCCTAAGCCAAACGCGAGCATGGGGATCTTTCGGGTCATTACTCTCTCCTGAGTTGAATATCGATTGCGATAAAATGTTACGATATAACATATCGTAACCAGGAAGCAATAACGACAAGCTCGCGCTTTTACCGCTGGAAAAATGTCCGGTATGATGAAATGCGTGGCGTTTTGGCGGGGTAAAGATGGATAACAGCATCAATCAGCTCATTGATTCATTAGTGAAAAAACAAACCTGCATTGCAGAAGTGCATTTTACCGGTGAGTCACGCCCCCCTGCCGACGCCGCGATCAAGGTTGATTTTCCTCGTCTGAATATTGTCATTGAGGGGCAGTTGTACGATCTCGCCCTCGGCGATAATGCCGCGCCGCTACAACCGCGCGATGTACTGTATATTGCGGGCGATAGCTGGAACTGGCCGCAATGGCAGACACCCTGCCTGCTATTAAGCATCTTGTTCGGCAAACAGCAGTTGGAATTTTCGCTGCAGCGCTGGAGCGGCGAGGCGCTAACTCTTGTCCAGAAGAGCCAGGTACCGCGCCGCGGGCCGCGCGTGGGTTCATTCCTGCTACAGGCGCTAAATGAAATACGTATGCAGCCGCAGGAACAACAAACCGCCCGCAGCATCGTGATTAGCCTACTCAGCCACTGTACCGATCTGCTGGGTAGTCAGGCGCAAACTTCATCGCGCAGCCAGGCGCTGTTCGAAGCGATCCGCCAGTATATCGATCTCCATTTCGCTGAGCCGCTGAGCCGGGAATCCGTGGCCCAGTCGTTTTACCTATCCCCCAATTATCTCTCGCACCTGTTTCAGAAATGCGGGCCCATGGGTTTTAACGAATACCTTAATCATATTCGCCTCGAACAGGCGCGCATGCTGTTGAAAGGCCATGATATGAAAGTGAAAGACGTTGCCCACGCCTGCGGCTTCGCCGACAGCAACTACTTCTGCCGTCTGTTTCGCAAGAACACCGAACGTTCGCCTTCCGAATACCGCCGCCAGTATCACAGCCAGTTGACGGAAAAATCCTCTGCGCCGTAAAACTAGATTTTTGTAAGTAACTGTCTGCTGATTGCTGGCCACGTACCTTTATAAGCAGGAACAGGCGGACAAATGTGATCTAAATCATCCTTAATCGCAATGCGTACATTTATCCAGTTTTTGGCAAATTTGTCATCTGGCGAGCAAGCAAACGAAAACCGTATCCTTTCCTCAACATCACTGAATTACACATCGAGGAATGGTTATGGAACTCTATCTGGACACCGCGAACGTCGCTGAAGTTGAACGTCTGGCCCGCATTTATCCGCTGGCTGGCGTCACCACCAACCCGAGCATCATCGCCGCCGGCAAAACCCCGGTTTGGGACGTGCTGCCGCGCCTGCAAAAAGCCGTCGGCCCGGAAGGTGTTCTGTTCGCGCAGACCATGAGTCGCGATGCGCAGGGCATGGTGGAAGAAGCCAAACGCTTGAGCAACGCCGTGCCGGGTATCGTGGTTAAAATCCCGGTTACCGCCGAAGGTCTCGCCGCCATCAAACTGCTGAAAAAAGAAGGCATCCCGACGCTTGGCACCGCGGTCTATAGCGCTTCCCAGGGGCTGCTGGCGGCGCTGGCCGGCGCGAAATACGTCGCGCCATACGTCAACCGCGTCGACGCCCAGGGCGGTGACGGCATTCGCATGGTGCAAGAACTACAATCCCTGCTGGAAATGCACGCCCCGGAAAGCAAAGTCCTGGCCGCGAGCTTCAAAACCCCGCGCCAGGCATTGGATTGCCTGTTAGCTGGCTGCGAAGCTATCACCCTCCCCTTAGACGTAGCGCAACAAATGCTCGGCACCCCCGCGGTAGAGTCAGCCATAGAGAAGTTCGAGCAGGACTGGAATAACGCATTTGGCACGTTAAACCTGTAATCCGATCGTCTGCCGCCGTCCGGCGGCTTGCACGTTATCGAGGAGGAATCGAAATGGATCGCATTATTCAATCACCCGGTAAATACATTCAGGGCGCTGGCGCCATCAAGCGCCTCGGCGAATATCTTAAACCGCTGGCCGAACGGTGGCTTATCATCGGCGATAAGTTTGTTCTTGGCTTTGCCGAAGAGCAGTTGCGTACCAGCCTTGGCGGCGCTGGCCTGGTGGCCGAAATCGCACCGTTTGGCGGTGAATGTTCGCAAAATGAAATCAACCGCCTGCGCGATATCGCCAGCAGCGCCCAATGCCATGCGGTGCTCGGCATCGGCGGCGGCAAGACTTTGGATACCGCGAAAGCGCTGGCTCACTATATGCATCTGCCGGTGGTAGTAGCCCCGACCATCGCCTCCACCGACGCGCCGTGCAGCGCGTTGTCTGTTATCTATACCGACGATGGGGAATTCGAAAGCTATTTGATGCTGCCGCACAACCCGAACATGGTGGTTGTCGATACGCAGATCGTCGCAGGCGCGCCAGCTCGCCTGCTGGCCGCCGGGATTGGCGATGCGCTGGCGACCTGGTTTGAAGCCCGCGCCTGCTCGCGCAGCGGTGCGACCACAATGGCGGGCGGTAAATGCACTCAGGCAGCGCTGGCACTGGCGGAACTCTGCTACAACACGCTGGTTGAAGAAGGCGAAAAGGCGATGCTTGCCGCCGAGCAGCATGTGGTCACCCCAGCGCTCGAACGGGTGATCGAAGCCAACACCTACCTGAGCGGCGTCGGCTTTGAGAGCGGTGGGCTGGCGGCGGCGCACGCGATTCACAACGGTTTGACCGCCATCCCGGACGCCCATCACTTCTATCACGGCGAGAAGGTCGCGTTTGGTACCCTGACGCAGCTGGTGCTGGAAAACGCGCCGGTGGAAGAGATAGAAACCGCGGCGGCGTTGTGTCACAGCGTCGGCCTGCCCATCACGCTGGCGCAGCTCGATATTAAAGGCGACATCCCGGCCAAAATGCGCACGGTCGCGGAGGCCGCCTGCGCCGAAGGCGAAACCATCCACAACATGCCGGGCGGCGCCTGTGCCGACCAGGTTTACGCCGCGCTACTGGTTGCCGACCAATACGGTCAGCGTTTCCTGCAAGAGTGGGAATAACCTGCCCCAAATGCCCGGCATTTGCCGGGCATAACGCTTAACGAGTAATACCTTGCCTGGTAATCTGAGGTTGACGTTTTTTAAGGCTGATTATCGCCAGCGCCGCGACGATCAGCACAATACCAGCGCCTTCCACTAGCCCCGGATTTTCACCCAGCAGCCACCAGGAAAACAGCACGCCGCAAACCGGTACCGCCAGCGTACTCAGGCCGGCGACGCTGGCAGGCAGGTTACGCAGAACATACAGCCACAGACTCCAGGCCACCGCCGTCGCCAGGATTGCGCTATAGGCCAGTGCCCAAAAAACCCCAGGTTGCCAGTCAATGCTGCGCTGCGGCACCAGCCACGCCACCACGCTCATCACCAGCGCGGCATACAGCATCTGCCAGGCGGTTAACGACAGTAAATCGAGGCGCGGATAGCGGCGATACATGCGTTTGGCGACAATCGCGCTCGCCCCCCAACTGATGCCGGAGAGGATCGCCAGCAGCGCGCTTTTCATCGAGGAGAAATCCAACTGCCAGGGCTGCAGCACCAGCAGTAGACCGCACGCCGCCAGTACGATAGCGGCATATTGTAGCCGCCGCATGCGCTCGCCTAAAAACAGCGCCGCCATGATCACCACCCAGAACGGCATGGTATAGCTAAGAATGGCGACTTTACCTGCGCCGCCGCCCATCAGCGCCCACTGAGCCAGACCGACCATGCCGCAGGTTTGCAGCAGCGCAATCGCCAGGGTGTAACCAAACGGCGTTGGCCGCATGCCGCGCCCGCGCAGCGCCAACACCGCCATCAGCACAATCGCGCCGAAAATACAGCGCAGGGCGGTAAAATCGAAAGCGCCGATATAGAGCGTTACCTGTTTCATCGCAATCCAGCTGTAGCTCCAGATAAGCGTCAGCAGGACGAGGCCGCAACCGGCCAGGAGATTGCTGTTCCTTGCAACCGTCATAACTTCTCCACCGTCATGATTTTTGCGGGCACTATACTCTCTTTGGCGGCAGGTTGCTTAAGGGCAGAGCGCACTTTTCGTGCGAAAAAAGAGGGCGGCGAATTGCAGCTCGCCGCCCCGACAGGAATAAAAAAATAGGTAAAACAGATAATTACGCTGGACGCACGCCCAGGGTATGGCAAATGGCATAGCTCATTTCGGCGCGATTCAGGGTATAGAAGTGGAAATCTTTCACTCCTTCGCGGCTTAAAATTTTCACCATGTCCATGGCGATATTCGCCCCTACCAGTTGGCGCGTTTCGGCATCGTTATCCAACCCTTCGAACATTTTCGACATCCAGGTCGGAATACGCACGTTCGTCATATCGGCAAATTTCTTCGCCTGTTTAAAGTTGGAGACTGGCAGAATGCCCGGAATAATTTCCACATCGATACCGGCGGAGACGCAGCGGTCACGGAAACGCAGGTAGCTTTCGACATCAAAAAAGAACTGAGTGATCGCGCGATTAGCGCCCGCTTCTACTTTACGTTTCAGGTTCAATAAGTCGGCCTGCGCGCTTTTGGCTTCCGGATGCACTTCCGGATAGGCGGCGACGGAGATATCAAAATCACCGACGTCTTTTAGCAGCGTCACCAGGTCGGCGGCGTACATCTCCGGCTTGCCGCTACCCGGCGGCAGGTCGCCGCGCAGCGCGACGATATGGCGGATACCGTTGTTCCAGTAATCCTGGGCAATCGCGCGCAGTTCATCACGGCTGGCGTCGATACAGGTCAGGTGCGGCGCTGCTTCCAGACCGGTGCGGTCTTTAATGCCCTTGATAATGCTATGAGTGCGGTCGCGCTCGCCGGAGTTCGCCCCGTAGGTGACGGAAACAAACTTCGGCTTCAGGCTGCTTAAGCGATCGATGGATTTCCACAGGGTTTGCTCCATTTCACTGGTACGCGGCGGAAAGAATTCAAAGGACACATTAATCTGGCCCTGGACTTCCGCCAGGCTCTGATTCAGGGCTTCCCGCTGATTGGCGTGAAAAAAGCTCATACCTTACCTCATCAATCGCATTATATTTATCAGTCGTGTTGCGAACTTCTATACGTTTAGACGTCCAGATGTAAAAATGACGGAAAAGCGGGCAGGCGTCAATAGAAAAATCTGCGTAAACAGTGAGGAATTTTCAGTCAAAGTGAAAAAAGTTCATCTGGCGTCAGGCCAGGCGCGTTAATTATCCGCAAGATCAAAGAGCCCACGCTGCCGACGCAGCATCTCACCCTCTCAGGGCAGCTGGTGGCGCGGGAATGAGCATAATGAAGGCCGGCCCTATGGGCCGGCCTGAGAGGAGAGATTACAGCAACTGCGCCAGACGATTAATATCTGACTGAATAGCCCCGGCGGTGACATCGCGACCCGCGCCTGGCCCGCGGATCACCATTGGGTTATCGCGATACCAGCGACTCTCGATGGCGAAGACGTTATCGCACGGCAGCAGCGCCGCCAGCGGATGTTCCTGACGCACGGCTTCTACCCCGACGCGCGCTTTACCGTTAGCATCAAAACGCGCCACGTAACGCAACACCAGCCCCATCTCACGGGCGGCTTCAAGGCGCTGCAGCATCTGTTCGTTCAGCTCTTCGCCGTTCTCAAAGAAGTGGTCAACCGAGCCCTCTTCGCAATGCGCCGGAACCAGCGATTCCACGCGCACCTGATCCGGCTCAATATTGTAACCAGCTTCGCGCGCCAGGATCACCAGCTTGCGCATCACGTCTTTACCTGACAGGTCAACGCGCGGGTCCGGTTCGGTCAGCCCTTGCTGCCAGGCCTGATCCACCAGTTCGGTAAATGGCACCGTGCCGTCAAACTGCAGGAACAGCCAGGAGAGCGTACCGGAGAAGATACCGCTCAGCCCCAGGATGGTATCGCCGCTGTCGATGAGATCGCGCACCGTATGGTTAACCGGCAAGCCTGCGCCGACGGTGGCGTTATACAGCCAGTGACGTCCGGTCTTTTCGAAGGCGTCGTGGATCTGGCGATATTTATCGCTGCTGCTGGCGCCCGCCAGCTTATTGGCGCTGATCACGTGAAAACCGTGGCTGGCGAAATCCAGATACTGATCGGCCAGCTGTTCGCTGGCGGTCACGTCCAGCACCACTAAATCATCATAAGGGTGCGCGCGCATCCACAGGAATAGCGATTCTTCATCCTGCTCAACCGCTTCATCTTCAAAGAATGCCAATGCGCGACTGGCATCCAGACCTTCATAGTTCAGCAGGCTACGGCGGCTATCCACCACCCCAGCCAGCAGGAACTCAAAGCCGGTGCGGGCGGAAAGCGTGCTCTGCTCGCGCGCGAACAACTCCAGCCAGCGGGAGCCGATATTACCTTTGCCAAACAGCACCAGACCGATGCGTTTCTCAGCGCGGAACACGGAATGATGCAGCCCCTGAATCAGGCTCTCGGTTGGGCCGGCGCGCAGCACCGCCACCAGGCTGATGCCCTCTTCCGATTGCCAGGTAAACTCTACCGGCTGCCCTTTCAACTGCTGCCAGAAACGGTGGCAATGCAGCGGATTGCGGGTCACGCCCGCGCCGACCATCGCCACCAGCGCCAGCTTCTGGCGCAGACGCAGCTCGCCCGGCAGGCCCGCCTCGTCCAGCAGCTTCAGCGCGCTGTCGGCCACTTCAGAGGTGTAACAGAACTGCAGCAGCTTACGGTCGGCATGCACGCCCACCGCTAGCGGGCGCAGCTGCGCGCGTTTGAAAATCTGATCCAGCTCTTTATGCGCCAACTTGAAATCCTGACCAGCCGGCACCTGGAATTCAATCAGGCAGACGTCGTCGTGACTGGTGACAATACGCGCGCCGGTGCCAGATGCCAGCACGCGCTCAATGCGCGTCGAACCCTGGTCCGGGGTGTAGCTGCAGCGCAGCTGTAAATCGATATCGCTGCCGGAAACCGGCTGTAGCGTACGCGCGTGCAGCACCGGCGCCGCCAGGCGAGCCAGCTCGCTGGCCTCATCAAGGCGCAGCAGCGGCAGCAGGCACGCATCTTTCACTTTACGCGGGTCGGCGCTATAGACCCCGGCCACATCGCTCCAGATGGTGACGCGGGAGACCCCGGCCAGCGCGCCAATTTGGGTGGCGGAGTAGTCGGAACCGTTACGGCCCAGCAGCACGGTTTCTCCGGCATTGTTGCGGGCGATAAAGCCGGTCACCACCAGCCGTTTGTTGGGGTGCTGCGCCATCAACTGTTGTAACAACGGGTAGGACAAGCCTTCATCAACCTGCGGCTGCGCGGCGCGTTCCGCGCGCAGGAAAGCGCGCGCGTCCAGCCACGCGGCTTCAACGCCAAGGTGATTCAGTACCGCCGCCATCAGGCGCGCGGACCACACTTCGCCGTGGCCGACGACTTCAGCATATACCGCATCGGTGATGCCGCTATCCAGCAGGCCCGCCAGACGTTCAAGATCGTGAATAAACGTCGCGATCAGCGCGTCAGCGGCGTCCGCCGGCAACAGGCTGGCGATCAGATCCATTTGATAGCGACGCAGCGCTTGTTGCACCTGATGCGCAGAAAGACGATCGGTCTGGCTTAGCTGCAGCCAGCTAATCAGCTGGTTGGTGGTGCTACCGGCGGCAGAGACGACCATCATATCGCCTGCCTGCGCATAGTCGGTCATGATCCCGGCGACGCGCAGGTAACATTTCGCATCCGCTAAACTACTCCCACCAAATTTGTGCAGCTGACGACCCTTCGCCCCTGCCTGCGCAATCACACTCATCTTTATTCCTCGTTTGCTGCCCGGAAGCCATTTTCCAGGTCGGCAATTAAATCTTCACCATCTTCAATACCGGTCGAAATACGCAGGAGCGTTTCCGAGATCCCTGCCGCCGCACGCGCTTCCGGCGCCATGCCCGCATGCGTCATCGTCGCCGCATGGGAAATCAGGCTCTCAACGCCCCCCAACGATTCCGCCAGCGTAAATAGCGATAAACCGCTCAAGAAGCGACGCAGCGTCTGCTCATCGCCATCGAGCTCGAAGCTTAGCATCGCCCCAAAACCTTTTTGCTGACGCGCCGCAATCTCATGCCCCTGGTTTTCCGGCAGGGACGGATGATACAGCTTTTTCACCAGCGGCTGGGTTTTCAGATAGTCGACTATCGCCTGCGCGTTGCGCTGCGCCACTTCCATTCGCGGAGAAAGGGTACGCAAACCACGCAATAACAGATAGCTATCAAACGCCCCGCCGGTGACGCCGATATTATTCGCCCACCATGCCAGTTCGGTGACAGTTTCAGGATCTTTGGCAATCACCACCCCGGCGACCACATCAGAGTGGCCGTTGAGATATTTGGTGCACGAATGCAACACCAGATCGGCGCCCAGCGCCAGCGGATTTTGCAACGCCGGGCTCAGGAAGGTGTTATCCACCACGCTCACCGCGCCGGCTTCACGCGCCAGCCCGCAGATTTTCGCAATATCGACCACCCGCAGCAATGGGTTGCTCGGGCTTTCGACCAGCACCAGCTTCGGTTGTTCCGCTAGCGCTTCACGTAATGCCTGTTCATCGCTTTGATCGACAAAGCGCACGCGATAGCAGCCGCGTTTCGCCAGGCTGTCAAACAGACGATAGCTGCCGCCATAACAGTCGTGCGGCGCCACCAGCAGATCGCCCGGTTTCAGGAACACCGTGGTCACCAGCAGAATAGCCGACATTCCGGTATTGGTCAGTACCGCGCCCGCGCCGCCTTCCAGTTCCGCCAGCGCGCGCTGTACGACATCGCGAGTCGGGTTGCCGCGACGGGAATAATCGTGGGCGCGAGGTTCATTGAAACCGGTGAAATTATAGGTGCTGGAGAGGTGGATCGGCGGGACAACGCAACCGTACTGTTCGTCGTCATTTAAACCGCTACGCACTGCAATGGTGGCCTGTTTACGCGTCATGTTGGACAGTTCCTGGGCTGTTCGGTGAGAAGTCAGGCCTCAGAGTAATCATTGTCACAATAGACGTCAATACATCTGGACATCTAAACTTCTTTGCGTATAGATTGAGCAAAAGACAAATAGCCGTTAAAATTATATGCATTAGCGCACGTCGGCGGCGGCTTATATCATGTCGGAAAGCACGCTCATACGGTAAACTACGCGCAATTATGGTCGGGCGTAATGTTCTGGCCCTTAACTAATAAACAGAGGATTAAGGTATCTCATGGCTGAATGGAGCGGCGAATATATCAGCCCATACGCTGAGCACGGTAAGAAGAGTGAGCAAGTAAAAAAAATTACGGTTTCCATTCCTCTGAAGGTGTTAAAGATCCTCACCGATGAACGCACGCGTCGTCAGGTGAACAACCTGCGTCACGCCACGAATAGCGAACTGCTGTGCGAGGCGTTCCTGCATGCCTTTACCGGTCAACCGTTGCCTAACGATGAAGACCTGCGTAAAGAGCGCAGCGATGAAATCCCGGAAGCGGCGAAAGAGATTATGCGTGAACTGGGTATCGACCCGGATACGTGGGAATACTAAGACATAAAAAAAGCGGAAGATATCTTCCGCTTTTTTTATCCCTCGGCCTGGCCAGACGAAGGATACAAAAAAGCCGCCCTGAGGCGGCTTTTTCTGGCAACTTACTTGCTGCCCGGGATGCTGAAGCGCTTGTTGAAGCGGTCAACACGGCCACCGGTAGCAACATCACGCTGTTTGCCGGTGTAGAACGGGTGGCATTTACCGCACACGTCGAGGTTCAGGTCGTGACCAACGGTGGAACGGATTTTCATGACATTACCGCAAGAACAGGTAGCAGTAATTTCGTCGTAATTTGGGTGAATACCTTTTTTCATGGGAGAACCTCAGTTAAGGCCGCGTCGCTCTTCCAGCCCTAACGCCAGACACCACGCGATATTAATAATTTCCCGACGACCTTCGCGCAGCTGGCGTAAACCGGCTTAGCGAATTTCCCGGGTTTTGGGATGTTTGATGCGGCATAAAGCGCACCAAAGGCGGCGAATCATACAGAATTTGACCAGCAGATGCAAACTTATCCGCGTCACCTTCGGTAATGTGTATACTAACCCGCCAGATTTCAAGTCAGGAAGATTCCATGTCCGTCGCTCATGTCGCCCTGCCCGTTCCGCTGCCCCGCACCTTTGACTATTTGTTGCCTGAAGGCATCCCGGTCAAGGCGGGCTGTCGCGTACGCGTGCCGTTCGGCAAACAGGAGCGGATCGGTATCGTGGTGTCGGTCAGCGAACGTAGCGAACTCCCGCTCGCCGAACTCAAACCGGTCGCCGAAGCGCTGGATAGCGAACCGGTATTTTCCTCTACCGTCTGGCGCATGCTGCTATGGGCCGCGGATTACTATCATCATCCCATCGGCGACGTGCTGTTCCACGCGCTGCCGATTATGCTGCGCCAGGGCAAACCGGCCAGCGCCGCGCCAATGTGGTACTGGTTTGCGACGGAACAGGGACAAGCGCTGGATATCAACAACCTTAAACGCTCGCCGAAGCAGCAGCAGGCGCTGGCGGCGCTGCGCCAGGGCAAAATCTGGCGCTATCAGGTCGCAGAACTTGAATTCAATGACGCGGCGCTACAGGCGCTGCGTGGCAAAGGGCTGGCGGAGCTAGCCTGCGAAGCGCCAGCGATTATTGACTGGCGGACCAGCTTCGCGATGCCCGGCGAACGGCTGCGCCTGAATACCGAGCAGGCGACCGCCGTCGGGGCAATTCATAGCGCCTCCGACCGTTTCTCCGCCTGGCTGCTGGCGGGTATTACCGGCTCAGGGAAAACGGAGGTCTATCTGAGCGTGCTGGAGAACGTGCTGGCGCAGGGTCGACAGGCGCTGGTGATGGTGCCGGAAATCGGCCTGACGCCGCAGACTATCGCCCGCTTCCGCCAGCGTTTTAACGCCCCGGTGGAGGTCCTGCATTCGGGTCTCAACGACAGCGAGCGCCTTGCATCATGGTTAAAGGCGAAAAATGGCGAAGCGGCGATCGTTATCGGCACCCGCTCGTCGCTGTTTACACCGTTTAAAGACCTCGGCGTTATTGTCATCGACGAAGAACACGATAGCTCCTATAAACAACAGGAAGGCTGGCGTTATCACGCTCGCGACCTGGCGGTATGGCGCGCCCATAGCGAACAGATCCCGATTATCCTTGGCTCGGCGACCCCGGCGCTGGAGACGCTCTATAACGTGCGCCAGCGCAAGTATCGTGAGTTAAAGCTGACCAAACGCGCGGGCAACGCCCGCCCGGCGCAGCAGCACGTGCTGGATTTAAAAGGCCAGCAGTTGCAGGCGGGCCTATCGCCTGCGCTGATTAACCGCATGCGACAGCATCTGCAGGCCGACAATCAGGTGATCCTGTTTTTGAACCGCCGCGGTTTCGCCCCGGCGCTGCTATGCCACGACTGCGGCTGGATAGCGGAGTGTCCGCGCTGCGATAGTTACTACACCCTGCATCAGGCGCAGCATCATCTGCGTTGCCACCACTGCGACAGCCAGCGCCCCATTCCGCGCCAATGTCCTTCCTGCGGGTCGACGCACCTGGTGCCAGTGGGTCTCGGGACTGAACAGCTGGAGCAGGCGCTGGCGCCGATGTTCCCTGATGTACCAATCTCACGTATCGACCGCGATACCACCAGCCGTAAAGGGGCGCTGGAGCAATATCTTGCCGACGTCCATCGCGGCGGCGCGCGCATTCTGATTGGCACCCAAATGCTGGCTAAGGGGCACCATTTCCCGGACGTCACCCTGGTGTCGCTGCTGGATGTCGACGGCGCGCTGTTTTCCGCCGACTTTCGCTCGGCGGAGCGTTTTGCCCAGCTCTATACCCAGGTCTCCGGCCGCGCCGGGCGCGCGGGCAAGCAGGGTGAAGTGATCCTGCAAACCCATCATCCGGAACACCCGCTGCTGCAGACCCTGCTGTATAAAGGCTACGATGCGTTTGCCGAGCAGGCGCTGGCGGAACGGCAAACCATGCAGCTACCGCCGTGGACCAGTCACGTGCTGATCCGCGCCGAAGACCATAATAACCAGCAGGCGCCGCTGTTTTTACAACAGTTACGTAACCTGTTGCAGGCCAGCCCGCTGGCCGATGATAAACTGTGGGTACTCGGCCCGGTTCCCGCGCTGGCGCCAAAGCGCGGCGGTCGCTGGCGCTGGCAAATTCTGCTGCAGCACCCTTCCCGCATACGTCTACAACATATCGTCAGCGGTACGCTGGCGTTGATAAACACCCTGCCGGAAGCGCGTAAAGTGAAGTGGGTACTGGATGTCGATCCTATTGAAGGCTAAGTCTTCTCTTGCGAGGCGGATCGAAAAATTCAACAACCGTCACGTTTTTCATGAAAATTCTGTAACTCTCAGGCTGTACTATCTGTTAAAAATGTTGCTGATGTCAGCACGCAAGGGATGTGTCTGCGCAGTCAGCGAGGAGAAACCAGGTGAAGCCCAAAAAACAAATGGTTGCCGCCACCATGAAAGACGTCGCCCTGAAGGCAAACGTTTCAACGGCAACCGTATCCCGTGCGCTAATGAATCCCGACAAAGTGTCGCAGGCAACCCGCAGTCGGGTGGAGCAGGCGGCGCAGGAAGTCGGCTATTTACCGCAGTCGCTCGGGCGTAACATGAAACGCAATGAGTCGCGGACGATCCTTGTGATCGTGCCGGATATTTGCGATCCCTTCTTCAGTGAGGTGATTCGCGGCATTGAAGTGACCGCCGCCGCCGAAGGCTATCTGGTGCTGATCGGCGATTGCGCCCATCAGAATCAGAAAGAAAAAACCTTTATTGATCTCATTATCACCAAACAAATTGACGGTATGGTGCTGCTGAGTTCGCGACTGCCGTTCGACGCCAGCGTCGAAGAGCAGCGTAATTTGCCGCCGATGGTCATGTCGAACGAGTTTGCGCCGGAGCTGGAGCTCCCTACCGTGCATATCGATAACCTGACCGCCGCGTTTAATGCCGTTAATTATCTCCACGAACTGGGGCATCAACGTATCGGCTGTATCGCCGGGCCGGAGGATATGCCGCTGTGCCATTACCGGCTGCAGGGATATGTTCAGGCGCTGCGCCGCAGCGGTATCACCGTCGATCCGCACTACATCGCCCGCGGCAACTTTACTTTTGAAGCCGGGGCCAACGCGCTGGAGCAACTGCTGGCGCAGCCGGTGCCGCCGACCGCGGTATTTTGCCATAGCGACGTTATGGCGCTGGGCGCATTGTCGCTGGCCAAACGTCGCGGGCTGAGGGTGCCGGAAGATTTATCGATTGTTGGGTTTGATAACATCGCGTTGTCTGAATTTTGCGATCCGCCGTTAACTACCGTTTCACAGCCGCGTTTTGATATCGGCCGTGAAGGAATGCTGCTATTACTCGAGCAAATGCAGGGCCGTAACGTCAACAGCGGCTCGCGTCTGCTCGATTGCGAACTGATCGTTCGCGGCAGTACGCAAAAAATCAGACGATAACCATCAGGCTTTCGGGCCTGCTCTTCTGGTCAAAGGCCCGCCGCTTAAGTAACATGGCGGGCTGACGAACGAATATAAGACAGCGAAACGATAGTGGCACAACGAGATTATGTACGCCGCAGCCAACCGGCTCCTTCGCGGCGCAAAAAGAGCAGCCCCCGAAGCTCAAGGAAAAAGCAAAGCAGCCTTCCGGCGATTTCACCGACTATGGTTGCGATCGCAGCGGCCGTGCTGGTGGCCTTTATCGGTGGTCTGTATTTCATTACCCATCACAAGAAAGAAGAAGCGGAGGCGCTGCAGAACCGTCAGGCGGCAGGCAACGGTCTCCCGCCGAAACCGGAAGAGCGCTGGCGCTATATTAAAGAGCTGGAAAGCCGCCAGCCGGGCGTTCGCGCGCCGACTGAGCCAACCGCCGGCGGCGAAGTGATGAAACCCGAGCAGCTTACCGACGAGCAGCGCCAGTTGCTGGCGCAAATGCAGGCGGATATGCGTCAGCAGCCTACGCAGCTGACTGAAGTGCCGTGGAACGAACAAACGCCGGCGCAACGTCAGCAGACGCTGCAACGTCAACGTCTGGCGCAGCAACAGCAGCAGGCACAACAGCAGCAGTGGGCGCAGACGCAGCAGCAGACCGCGCAGCAACAGCCGCGCGTCCAGCAGCCGAAGCCGGTGCAGCAGCAGCCGAAGCAAACAGCGTCCAACCAGCAGCCGTACCAGGATCTGCTGCAGACGCCGGCGCATAACACCACTGCGCAGCCGAAAACCCAGGCCGCCGCGCCGGTAGCCCGCGTAGAAGAAGCGCCGAAAGCCGCGGCCACCGAGAAGAAAGACGATCACAGCTGGATGGTTCAGTGTGGTTCCTTTAAAGGCGCCGAGCAGGCCGAAACCGTGCGCGCTCAGTTGGCCTTTGAGGGCTTTGCTTCGCATATCACCACCAACAACGGCTGGAACCGGGTAGTGATTGGGCCGCTGAAAGGCAAAGAGAACGCCAACGATATGATCAACCGTCTCAAGATGGCCGGACACGCAAACTGCATTCGTCTCGCCGCCAGGGGTTGAAACCCCAAAAATCCCCCCCATCTATAATTGCATTCTGCCCCGCGTAACCCGCGGGGCCCCTATTCCGCTTTTGCAACCAAGGGGTCTGCTCGTGACAACAATAGTTAGTGTTCGCCGTAATGGCCATGTCGTTATCGCCGGTGATGGCCAGGCCACGCTGGGCAACACCGTGATGAAAGGCAACGTGAAGAAAGTGCGTCGTCTGTACAACGACAAAGTGATCGCTGGTTTCGCTGGCGGCACCGCTGACGCCTTCACCCTGTTCGAACTGTTCGAGCGTAAGCTGGAGATGCATCAGGGCCATCTGGTGAAAGCCGCCGTTGAGCTGGCGAAAGACTGGCGTACCGACCGCATGCTGCGCAAACTGGAAGCGCTGCTCGCCGTCGCTGACGAAAACGCGTCGCTTATCATCACCGGTAACGGCGACGTGGTTCAGCCAGAAAACGATTTGATTGCGATTGGCTCCGGCGGGCCATATGCCCAGGCCGCCGCTCGCGCGCTGCTGGAAAACACCGAAATGGGCGCTCGCGACATCGCCGAGAAAGCGTTGGATATTGCAGGGGATATCTGCATCTATACCAACCACTTCCACACCATCGAAGAATTACCTTCTAAAGCGTAAGGATCTCCCATGTCTGAAATGACCCCACGCGAAATTGTCAGCGAACTGGACAAACATATTATCGGCCAGGACGCGGCCAAGCGTTCTGTTGCTATCGCCCTGCGAAACCGCTGGCGCCGTATGCAGCTTAATGAAGAGCTGCGTCATGAAGTCACGCCGAAAAACATTCTGATGATAGGCCCGACCGGCGTCGGTAAAACCGAAATCGCCCGTCGCCTGGCGAAACTGGCCAACGCGCCGTTCATCAAAGTTGAAGCGACCAAGTTCACCGAAGTGGGCTATGTTGGTAAAGAAGTGGACTCTATCATCCGCGATCTGACCGACGCTGCGATCAAAATGGTACGCATGCAGTCCATCGATAAAAACCGCTATCGCGCCGAAGAAATGGCCGAAGAGCGTATCCTCGACGTGCTGATCCCGCCGGCGAAAAATAACTGGGGCCAAGCTGAACAGCCGCAGGAACCTTCCGCTGCGCGCCAGGCATTCCGCAAGAAACTGCGCGAAGGCCAGCTTGACGACAAAGAGATCGAAATCGATCTCGCCGCGGCGCCGATGGGCGTTGAAATCATGTCCCCTCCGGGCATGGAAGAGATGACCAGCCAGCTGCAGTCCATGTTCCAGAACCTGGGCGGCCAGAAACAGAAACCGCGTAAGCTGAAAATCAAAGACGCGATGAAGCTGCTTATCGAAGAAGAAGCGGCGAAGCTGGTTAACCCGGAAGAGCTGAAGCAAGAAGCTATCGACGCCGTTGAACAGCACGGTATCGTGTTCATCGACGAAATCGACAAAATCTGTAAGCGCGGCGGCAACGCCTCCGGCCCGGATGTGTCTCGTGAAGGCGTTCAGCGCGACCTGCTGCCGCTGGTGGAAGGCTGCACCGTCTCCACTAAACACGGGATGGTGAAAACCGATCACATTCTGTTTATCGCCTCCGGCGCGTTCCAGGTCGCCAGCCCATCAGATTTGATCCCGGAACTGCAGGGCCGTCTGCCGATCCGCGTTGAGCTGAAAGCGCTGACTACCCATGATTTCGAACGTATTCTGACCGAGCCGAATGCCTCTATCACCGTGCAGTACAAAGCGCTGATGGCGACCGAAGGCGTGAATATCGAATTCACTGAAGATGGTATCAAGCGTATCGCTCAGGCGGCATGGCAGGTTAACGAAACCACCGAAAACATCGGCGCGCGTCGCCTGCACACGGTGCTGGAACGTCTGATCGAAGACATCTCTTATGATGCCAGCGAAATGAACGGCCAGACGGTGACCATCGACGGCGATTATGTCGGTAAACACCTGGATGTTCTGGTGGCAGATGAAGATCTGAGCCGTTTTATCCTATAATCCGGTTCAATGCATTTTCATCACACACGGTGGGGCTATGATAGCCCCATTTTTTTGGCTGAAAGAAATGACTGAACAACCGATAACACGCACTAAGGCCTGGCTTGAAAGCCTGCGTCCAAAAACATTACCTCTGGCTTTCTCCGCTATCATCGTCGGCACCGCGTTGGCGTGGCAGCAAGGCCACTTCGATCCGCTGGTCGCGCTGCTGGCGCTTATTACCGCCGGTTTGCTGCAAATTTTATCTAATCTCGCCAATGATTATGGCGACGCCGTCAAAGGCAGCGATAAACCTGACCGTATCGGGCCGCTGCGCGGAATGCAAAAAGGCGCCATCACCCAGTCGCAGATGAAACGCGCGCTGATCGTAACGGTAGCGCTGATTTGCCTGTCCGGCCTGGCGTTGCTGTTCTCCGCCTGGCAGACAATGGCGGACTTCATCGGCTTTATGGTACTCGGCGGGTTGTCGATTATCGCCGCTATCACCTATACCGTCGGCACGCGTCCTTACGGCTATATTGGCCTTGGCGATATCTCGGTGCTGGTTTTCTTCGGCTGGCTGAGCGTCGTCGGCAGTTGGTATCTGCAGGCGCACAGCATCGAGGCGGTTATTTTCCTGCCGGCTACCGCCTGTGGCCTGCTGGCCGCCGCAGTGCTGAATATCAATAACCTGCGCGATATCGATAGCGACCGCCTGAACGGTAAAAACACGCTGGCGGTTCGTCTGGGGCCGGTGAACGCTCGCCGTTATCACAGCGTCCTGCTGCTTGGCGCTCCGCTGTGCCTGGCGCTGTTTAACCTGCTGGCGCTACACAGTCTATGGGGCTGGCTGTTTATTCTCGCCATTCCGCTGCTGGTAAAACAGGCGCGTTTTGTCATGCGTGAACGCGAACCGGTGGCGATGCGCCCGATGCTGGAACGCACGGTCAAAGCGGCATTATTAACCAACCTGCTGTTTGTCATCGGGATTATCGGCAGCAAGCTGGCGGCATAACTGACAAATATCAATTAACAATTGATGATTTTGCAAACAATGCAGTTCACGGGATATACTAAAAATTCTCGCAGCAACTGAACGTTAAGCCTATGAAATACGATACTTCCGAGCTTTGCGACATCTACCAGGAAGATGTCAATGTCGTGGAACCGCTGTTTTCCAACTTTGGAGGGCGGTCGTCGTTTGGTGGACAGATCATTACGGTAAAATGTTTCGAGGATAACGGGTTGCTCTACGATCTGCTCGAGCAGAATGGCCGTGGTCATATTCTCCTTATCGACGGCGGCGGTTCCGTGCGACGCGCGTTAATTGACGCCGACCTGGCGCGTCTGGCGGTACAGAACGAATGGGAAGGGCTGGTGGTCTATGGCGCGGTGCGCCAGGTTGACGACCTGGAAGATTTAGATATCGGTATCCAGGCGTTAGCCGCCATTCCTGTGGCCGCTGCTGGGGAAGGTATCGGCGAAAGCGACGTGCGCGTCAATTTCGGCGGCGTCACCTTCTTCTCCGGCGATCATCTGTATGCCGACAATACCGGTATCATCCTTTCCGAGGATGCGCTGGATATCGAATAACGCGCTCGATAACGCCCTAATAAAAAAGGCCTTCTCACTGAGAAGGCCTTTTTGTTATGCCGCGAAACTTAGTACAGTTTCTTCGCGCAATCCATCCAGTCAGACTTGAACGGACGCTTCATATTTTCGATAGCATCGATGATGTCGTGGTGAACCAGCTTCTCGTTCTGGATACCAACACAGCGGCCGCCAAAGCCCTGCAGCAGCAGTTCGATGGCATATGCGCCCATACGGGAAGCCAGAATACGGTCGTAAGGAACCGGAGAGCCGCCGCGCTGAATGTGACCCAGCACGGTCGCACGAGTTTCACGGCCCGTTTCTTTCTCAATGAAGCTAGCCAGTTCGTCAACGTCGCACATGTGCTCGGTGATGGCCACGATCGCGTGTTTCTTACCTTTCGCGATGCCGGCTTTGATTTCAGCCACCAGATCGTCGCGGGTATATTCTACTTCCGGCACCATGATGAACTCACAGCCGCCGGCAATCGCCGCCGCCAGAGTCAGATCGCCACAGTAGCGGCCCATCACTTCCACCACAGAGATACGCTGGTGCGAAGAGGAGGTGTCACGCAGGCGGTCAATCGCTTCAACAACGGTGCTCAGCGCGGTAAAGAAACCGATGGTGTAGTCAGTACCTTTGATGTCGTTGTCGATGGTGCCCGGCAGGCCGATGCAAGGGAAACCCATCTCGGTCAGACGCATCGCCCCCATATAGGAACCGTCGCCGCCGATAACAACCAGCGCGTCCAGGCCGCGCTTTTTCATATTTTCAATGGCGACTGCGCGAATATGCTCTTCACGGAATTCCGGGAAACGAGCGGAGCCGAGGAAGGTACCGCCGCGGTTGATCATGTCGGACACGCTGTAACGGTCAAGCTGAACCATACGATCTTCATACAGGCCGAGGTAACCGTCATAGATTCCAAAAACTTCCAGACCTTCCGTTAATGCCGCGCGCACAACGCCGCGAATTGCTGCGTTCATGCCCGGCGCATCACCGCCACTTGTCAACACACCGATTTTCTTAATCATGACTACCTCTGAACTTAGGAAGCAAAAAATAATCCTGTTGCCTGAAGCGCTCCCATACCAGGAGTGCACGACGATAATTGCAATAGTATATCAAACGCTTCTGGCTGAATTGATTCAGGTCAGACCAAATGGCGGTAATTTATACAAAAAATGCCTACCCGCCCCACATTTTTACATCGAGTTTACAGACTATAACCGAAAGCTCAAAAAACGCCCTGCCGCGCCGGCGGCACTACAGAACAGGGATCCTGATGGATGATGACATCCGATCCCGGGAAACGGCGCAAAATAGCCTGCTCCACCTGGTCGGCGATCACATGCGCCTGTACCAGCGGGAGGTTATCTTCCATTTCCAAATGTATTTGAATAAAGCGAGTCGGCCCTGACTGCCGCGTTCGTAGATCGTGCGCGCCGCTGACGCCGGGCCAGCTGTTCACGATACTGATGATTTCCTGACGTTCCTCATCCGGAAGCGCACGGTCTAATAACGATTGCACCGCGTCGTAACCCATACGCAGCGCGCTATATAAAATATAGATGCCAATCCCTAATGCAAACAGCGCATCGGCGCGGTGCCAGCCGTACCAGGAGAGGCCGAGGGCGATAAGAATAGCGCCGTTCATCATAACATCAGACTGATAATGAAGCATATCCGCACGCACGGCCTGGCTCTGGGTTTTTCTGACCACCCAGCGCTGAAAGGTCACCAGCAACAGGGTGCTTATCAAGGCGATCAGCGTCACCACCATCCCGACGCCCGCCGCCTGCATCGGTTCAGGGCGAATCAGATGCTGGATCCCGGTCAGGAACAGAAACAACGCCGAACCAGAAATAAACATGCTCTGCGCCAGCGCCGCCAGCGATTCCGCTTTCCCATGGCCAAAAGTATGTTCTTCATCAGCAGGTTGTAGCGAGTAACGCACCACCAGCAGGTTGGTCAGCGAGGCGGCAATATCCACCAGCGAATCCACCAGCGCCGCCAGAATACTCACCGAACCGGTATACCACCACGCAAAAATTTTGATCAAAAGTAACACGGAGGCCATCGCCGTCGCGGCAATAGCCGCGCGACTCACCAGCCGCCCATAAGATTGATTCATAAACGCTCCTTTTCCGGCGATGCGCTTAGTATAACCTGAACTTTTACCCGGAAGATGAACGGGCATACGGCGGCTGAGGCGAAAAAAAGACAAAAAAAACCCCCACATCATGTGGGGGAAGACAGGGATGGTGTCTATGGCAAGGAAAACAGGGTTTGTTACTTGGGTTGCACGGTACTGCTACTACTGGAAAGCATCATGGCTGAGCCTTTCTGCATCCTTGCAACCTCACGCAACTGATCCATACGCTGCTGGTGCTTAGCATTTAAAACCGCTTGCTGCTCAGGGGTTAGCAGGTGGTACATCTGGTTGCGGACTTTCGCCATTTCTACCTGGCGGGCAACCTGTTCCTGCGCCATCTTTTCTGCCTGAGCGCGCACAGCGCTTTCATCAAATTTATCTGCGGTGACAAGGCTATGCATTGTCTCCAGTTCGCTAACATTAACAGGGAGCCGGTCATGGCGCGCCCGTTGCATAAGATCCCGTAACTGCTGTCGTTGCTGTTCGGTTAGACTTATGCCGTCAAACATATGGCTCTGGCCGCTGCGCTGGGCTCCCTCTTCACCGTGGAGCCAGTTAACGCCGGTAACGACTTCAGCGGCTTGGCTAGTAGCACTTAGCGCCAGCGTTGAGGCCATGACGGCAGCGATAACATTGCGCATCACATACTCCCAAAACGTTTGTGTCGCGATTCAACGAGAGACAGTTTACGATTCAGGCTGCAAACATGCGTCAGGGGGTGTAAAACAACGTAAAGTCATGGATTAGCGAGCCTTGATGACGTAATTTCTGCCTCGGAGGTATTTAAACAATGAATAAAATCCTGTTAGTTGATGATGACCGGGAGCTCACCTCCCTGTTAAAAGAGCTGCTCGATATGGAAGGTTTTAATGTGCTCGTTGCCCATGACGGTGAACAGGCGCTGGCGCTTCTTGACGACAGCATTGATCTCCTTTTGCTTGATGTGATGATGCCGAAGAAAAACGGTATCGACACGCTTAAAGAATTACGTCAGACACACCAGACCCCGGTTATCATGCTAACGGCGCGCGGAAGCGAGCTGGATCGCGTTCTCGGCCTCGAACTCGGGGCGGATGACTATTTGCCTAAGCCGTTTAACGATCGCGAGCTGGTGGCCCGTATACGCGCGATTCTGCGTCGTTCCCACTGGAGCGAGCAGCAGCAGACCACCGAATCCGGTTCTCCGACCCTGGAAGTGGATGCGTTAAGCCTCAATCCGGGTCGTCAGGAAGCCAATTTTGATGGGCAAACGCTGGAGCTGACCGGCACCGAGTTCACCCTGCTGTATCTGCTGGCGCAGCATCTGGGTCAGGTGGTGTCACGTGAACACTTAAGCCAGGAAGTGCTGGGCAAGCGGCTGACGCCGTTCGACCGCGCTATCGATATGCATATTTCCAACCTGCGGCGTAAGCTGCCGGAGCGCAAAGACGGCCATCCGTGGTTTAAAACATTGCGCGGACGCGGCTATCTGATGGTTTCTGCTTCATGATTGGAAGTTTAACCGCACGCATCTTCGCTATCTTCTGGCTCACGCTGGCGCTGGTGTTGATGCTGGTACTGATGTTGCCCAAGCTGGACTCGCGCCAGATGACCGAGCTGCTGGAAAGCGAGCAACGTCAGGGCATCATGATTGAGCAGCACGTCGAGGCCGAACTGGCGAACGACCCGCCGAACGACCTGATGTGGTGGCGACGCCTGTTTCGCGCCATCGATAAGTGGGCGCCGCCGGGGCAGCGGCTGCTGCTGGTCACCAGCGAAGGCCGCGTGATCGGCGCAGAACGCAACGAAATGCAGATCATTCGTAACTTTATCGGCCAGGCCGATAATGCCGATCATCCGCAGAAGAAGCGTTACGGACGCCTGGAGATGGTCGGCCCGTTTTCCGTCAGGGATGGTGAAGATAATTATCAACTTTATCTCATCCGCCCTGCCAGCACTTCACAATCCGACTTCATCAACCTGCTGTTTGACCGTCCGCTATTACTGCTTATCGTGACGATGCTGGTCAGCGCCCCGCTGCTGCTCTGGCTGGCGTGGAGTCTGGCGAAACCGGCGCGCAAGCTGAAAAACGCCGCCGACGAAGTTGCCCAGGGTAACCTGCGGCAGCATCCTGAACTGGAAGCCGGTCCGCAGGAGTTTCTGGCCGCCGGGGCCAGCTTCAACCAGATGGTGACCGCGCTTGAGCGAATGATGACCAGCCAGCAGCGGCTGCTGTCGGATATCTCGCACGAGCTACGCACGCCGTTAACCCGTCTGCAGTTAGGCACTGCGTTGCTGCGCCGCCGCAGCGGTGAAAGCAAAGAGCTGGAGCGTATCGAAACCGAAGCGCACCGGCTGGATAGCATGATTAACGACCTGCTGGTGATGTCGCGTAATCAGGCGAAAAACGCGCTGGTCAGCGAGACGGTGAAAGCGAATCAGCTGTGGGGCGAAGTGCTGGACAACGCGGCATTTGAAGCCGAACAGATGGGGAAATCCTTCACCGTTGAGTATCCGCCGGGCCCCTGGCCGCTGTACGGTAACCCTAATGCGCTGGAAAGCGCGCTGGAAAATATCGTGCGCAACGCGCTGCGCTACTCGCACACGAAAATTTCCGTCAGTTTCTCGGTGGATAAAGACGGAATCACGGTCAACGTCGATGATGACGGCCCGGGCGTCAGCCCGGAGGATCGCGAACAGATTTTCCGTCCGTTCTATCGTACCGACGAGGCTCGCGATCGCGAGTCCGGCGGCACCGGTCTGGGGCTGGCGATTGTCGAAACGGCGATTCAGCAACATCGCGGCTGGGTTAAAGCCGACGATAGCCCGCTGGGTGGGCTGCGTTTAACAATCTGGCTGCCGCTGTATAAGCGTACTTAACCCTGTCCCGTCTTGCGCTACGCTGAGCCGGGCTACTGGTTACAACGTTCAATATGGGGGAATTATTTCCCCCATAATCTGCGCGAATTATCCTCGATCTGCCCGCTTAAACGCCGTTTCTGCATGGTTCTGCTCCAGCTTACCGACAGGCCCGCCGCCGATAGCAGACGGTGATACTGGTCGTCATCAAACGGCATATGCCAGGCAATCGCACCAGCCTCATGCACGCTCACGTCGCTCAGACGCGATACCAGCTCCAGCGGCGCATCGCTGGAAACCCGGCCGCCGGCGATAATGCGGTAGAGCCAGCCAACCTTGCCGCTGTTTTGCATCAGTTGCGCCATATCGCTAATACCGAAATGGTAATTCAGTTTGAAGCAGGGAGAGCGCGGTTGAGTGACCTGAATTAGCGCCTCGCCCCAACGAAAGATATCGCCGATATAGACGTTTTTTTCCGTTAGCCCTTCGGTAGAAAGGTTTTCGCCGAATGCGGGGGCGCAGAACAGATCGGCCTGCTGCGGGAATTCGCGGATCCAGTCGAGGTAATGCTCGCGGGGATAGTGGCACAGCGCGCGATCCGGCCCGCCGTGAATTTTCTTTTCCGCCTGCTCGTCCCCTTCCAGCCCGAGATCGCCGAGCTGTAATTCGCCATCGACCTGGATTTTGCCAATTGCGCTGGGGCGGCTACCGTCGTAGTCCCTGATTTTGCCGACAAAGACATTCACCGGATAATGCATTGCTGCTCTCCTTGCTACGGATATAAAAAAAGCGAGTCATCAGACTCGCTTCTCTCTTAGCACAATGCAACCTTATTTTTTGGCGGCAAAACGCGCTGCTGCTTCGTCCCAGTTCACCACGTCCCAGAAGGCTTTGATGTAGTCCGGACGGCGGTTCTGGAATTTCAGGTAGTAAGCGTGTTCCCACACATCCAGGCCGATAATCGGGAAGCCTGAAGCGCCGGAAATGGCTTCGCCCATCAGCGGGGAGTCCTGGTTAGCGGTAGAAACGACGGCCAGTTTGTCGCCTTTCAGCACCAGCCACGCCCAGCCGGAACCAAAGCGGGTTGCTGCCGCTTTTTCGAATTCAGCTTTGAAGTTGTCCACAGAACCGAAATCACGCTCGATAGCGGCTTTCAGGTCGCCCTGCAGGGTGGTGCCGGTTTTCAGGCCTTTCCAGAACAGGCTGTGGTTAGCGTGGCCGCCCGCGTTGTTACGCAGTACGGTTTTTTTGTCAGCCGGCAGTTGATCAAGCTTAGTGATCAGCTCTTCCGCGGACAGGTTAGCGAATTCCGGCAGGCTTTCCAGCGCTGCGTTAGCGTTGTTAACGTAGGTCTGGTGATGCTTAGTATGATGGATCTCCATCGTCTGCTTGTCGAAATGCGGTTCCAGAGCATCGTAAGCGTACGGCAGGGATGGCAGTGTATAACTCATAATCATCTCCATTATTATCGGGCGGCAGAGGGTGTTAACGCCGCGTAAGCAGTCGGTTCATTATAGTTAATTAAATGATATTGAAAATGATTATCAATGCCGTAGTTTTACTAAGGTTATACCCAAAATAGATACACACCGGTTTGTGAGCCAAAACAACCCATTAAGCCCCTGATTGCCAGAGTTTCGTCTGAGGTGGCAACAGCTCAAAGGCGTAAAAACTGCGCAATTTTTACACTCATCGCATCGGAGAGAGTCTATCCAACCCAACACAGATGAGGGTAAAGGCAATGAATCATGCGATTACGATGGGAATTTTTTGGCATTTAATCGGCGCCGCCAGTGCCGCCTGTTTTTATGCCCCTTTCAAGAAGGTGAAACACTGGTCGTGGGAAACCATGTGGTCGATCGGCGGGATTGTTTCCTGGCTAATTCTGCCGTGGGCGATAAGCGCCATGCTGCTGCCCGATTTCTGGGCCTACTATCGCTCATTTAGCGCTTCCACGCTGCTGCCGGTGTTTTTGTTCGGCGCGATGTGGGGCATCGGTAACATCAACTATGGCCTGACCATGCGCTATCTGGGGATGTCGATGGGTATCGGTATCGCTATCGGCATTACGCTTATCGTCGGCACCTTAATGACGCCGATCCTCAACGGCCACTTTGATGTGTTGATTCACACCAAAGGCGGACAAATGACCCTGCTCGGCGTGTTGGTGGCGGTGATTGGCGTGGGTATCGTCACCCGCGCCGGCCAGCTTAAAGAGCGCAAAATGGGCATCAAAGCGGAAGAGTTCAACCTGAAAAAAGGGCTGATGCTGGCGGTAATGTGCGGTATTTTCTCCGCCGGCATGTCATTTGCGATGAACGCCGCTAAACCAATGCATGAAGCCGCCGCGGCGCTGGGCGTCGACCCGCTGTATACCGCGCTGCCAAGCTACGTGGTGATCATGGGCGGCGGCGCGCTGGTTAACCTCGGCTTCTGTTTTATTCGCCTTGCCAAAGTGAAGGATTTGTCGCTAAAAGCCGACTTCTCACTGGCAAAACCGCTTATCATCAGCAACATTCTGCTTTCCGCATTGGGCGGGCTAATGTGGTATCTGCAGTTCTTCTTCTATGCCTGGGGCCACGCCAGTATCCCGGCGCAGTATGACTACATGAGCTGGATGCTGCATATGAGCTTCTACGTACTGTGTGGCGGGCTGGTTGGGCTGGTGCTGAAAGAGTGGAACAACGCCGGACGCCGCCCGGTCAGCGTGCTCAGCCTCGGCTGCGTGGTGATTATCATCGCCGCGAATATCGTCGGCCTGGGAATGGCTAACTGATTTCCCCTTACGCGGCGGCGCGACTGCGCTGCCGCCACTGTCCCGGCGTCATGCCAATTTCCCGATTAAACACCACCGAAAAATAGTTACTGTCCTCAAACCCGCACTGCATGGCGATCTCGCCGATTAACCGCTCGGTATGCTGCAGTAAATACTGCGCATGGCAGATCCGCAGCTGGCGCAAATAGTGAGTTATCGTCATTCCCGTTTGCTGGCGAAACTGCTGGCGTAACGCACGTTCGCTGCAGCCTTCATGCAGACAGAAGCTATCCAGATTAAAGGGGCGATTCAGACTTCCGGCCAGCGCCGTTAGCAGTTTATCGAGCTGCGTTTCGCTTTGCGTTGCCGCCAGGTTATCAGTGGCGTAGCGATAGCGCTGGAGCGTCAACACCAGTTGGGCAAACAGCAGCTCCGCCATGCTATCCGCCTGCGCATCCTGCCGCGCGCTTTCGTGCTCCAGCTGGTTAATCACCTGCCTGACCTGCGCCATCCCGCTGCTGCCGATCCGCCAGTGCGGCTGCCACGGCGTGCCGAATAATCCCGGAATATGCGCCGCCCAGTCAAAATTGAGCCGCAGCCGATCCGGGCAATAAATAATATTCTGCAGCACCAGGTCGTTGACCGACGCATAAGAGTGTTTATCTTCCGCGCGAATATAAAAGAGATCGCCGCGGGTAATCCGCCACGGGCGATCGTTGAGGATATGCAGACCGTTGCCGCGCCACACCAGCACCAGCTCGCAAAATTCATGGGTATGCTCGGCGAAGACGTTTTGCGGGTAGCGGTCAGCCACCGCCACCGCCTGCGAGGGGGAGGCAAAAAACTCATCTTTGCGAAGCACCAGCTGACCTGCCACAACTCTCACTCCCGACGCGGAAACCAACCATTATTCGCATTTTGGTGAGGCAATACGTTGACTCTTCTCGCGTTACTGAAGAATAGCGTCGCGCCCCTGGCGAATATCGCGCGGCGACCAGTCGAATTCACGGCGAAATAGCGTCGAAAAATGGTTACTGTCGCCAAAACCGCAGCGATAAGCGATTTCTGTCACGCTATCATCGCTGTGGCGCAGCAGGTGCCGCGCTTTCATCAGGCGCACCCGGTTGAGGTAGCGCTGGGGCGTCAGCCCGGTTTGCAGCTTTAACTGGCGATGCAGGGTGCGTAAAGAGAGCGAAAACTGCGCCGCTACCTCCTCCCAGCATATCTCTTCGGCAAAATGGTCTTCCAGCCAGGCCATCAGCTGATTCAGCCGCGCCTCGTGGTTGCCGGCGCCTTCCGCCAGGCTGTTGCTGTGCAGTAGCACCAGTAGCTGCATAAAAAGGATTTCACGGCTGGCGATGGTATGCGGCTCGACGCCAGGGCCGATCTTTTCCATCTGGCCGACGATTTGCCGCACCTGCTGCAGCACCGTCTGATTGACCCGCCAGTGTGAAAGATAGTTACCGTCCTGCTCCTGCGGCAGCAGCTGGTTCACGCCAGTCAGAAAACGAAAAGCATCCGGCGCGCGGTAGAGCACGTTGGTCAGACACAGGTTATTGGTGTGTTCGTAAAGATGACGATCGTGATCGCGAATAAAGCAGACCGAACCGCCGCTGATGGTATAGGGCTGGCCGTTGAAAACGTGAATGCCCGTACCCTGCTCGACGATAACAATCTCATGAAAATCATGGTGATGCTCAGGGAAAGCCGCTTGAGGAAGCCGCGGTTCAATCGCCACCGCCGAGACGCCGGCCTTAAAGAAATCCGTACTGTGCAACACGGTCATAGCAGCCTCCACGAATGAGAAAAATTATCAACCGTCGTCGCAAATAGTAATTAAGGGCCGGCAATCCGGCCTTCAATTTTTGACCGCAAACCGCGTAAAGCCTGCCGTTTTTTCAAGAACCAGCCGGAAATATCCGGAACTGCGGCCAGCATCACACCCCGCCTCGCGCCGCCCATAAAACGAAACTGTGACGCTTCTCACGGTCACCTTTGCTGTGTTGCCAGCCGCCCGCTTTCGCTGTCAGTAGCGAGAAGGTGACGCAGAGACGCCTTTTTTAGACTGCCTGTAATGATTTTAAGAAGGGTCGTGCCATGAGTATTCGTCATTGTGTCGCCGTTGATTTAGGCGCTTCCAGCGGTCGGGTCATGCTCGCGAATTATGACACCGCGACGCGATCGCTGACGCTGCGCGAGGTTCATCGTTTCACTAACCGCCTGCAGAAAGTGGATGGCTACGATTGCTGGGATATCGATAGCCTGGAAGCGGAAATTCGTTGTGGGCTGGTGAAAGTATGCGAACAGGGGATCCTGATCGACAGCATCGGTATCGACACCTGGGGCGTTGATTTCGTCTTGCTGGATAAGCGCGGCCAGCGCGTCGGCCTGCCGGTTTCTTACCGCGATAGCCGCACTCACGGCCTGATGGCGCAGGCAATCGAACAACTTGGCCGCGCCAATATTTACTGCCGCAGCGGCATCCAGTTTCTGCCGTTTAACACCCTTTATCAATTGCGGGCGCTGGTCAGCCAGCAGCCGGCGCTGGCGGAACAGGTCGCCCATGCGCTGCTGATCCCAGACTACTTCAGCTACCGCCTGACCGGCGCGATGAACTGGGAATACACCAACGCCACCACCACGCAACTGGTCAATATCAATAGCGATAACTGGGATGACGAGCTGATCCGCTGGAGCGGCGCGCAGCCGGACTGGTTCGGTACGCCGACGCATCCGGGCAATGTTATCGGCCACTGGATCTGCCCGCAGGGTAACCGCATCCCGGTGGTCGCCGTCGCCAGCCACGATACGGCCAGCGCCGTGATCGCCTCGCCGCTGGCGGACAAAAATGCCGCCTATCTCTCATCGGGCACCTGGTCGCTGATGGGCTTTGAAAGTAAAACGCCTTACACCAGCCAGCAGGCGCTGAAGGCGAATATCACCAATGAAGGCGGCGCCGAGGGGCGTTATCGGGTACTGAAAAACATCATGGGCCTGTGGCTGCTGCAGCGGGTACTGCAGGAGCAGAACATTAGCGATCTGCAGGCGCTGATTGTCGACACGGCGCAGCTACCGGCCTGTCGTTATCTGATTGATTGCAATAACGATCGCTTTATCAACCCGGCCAATATGAGCGCCGAAATTCAGGCCGCCTGCGCGGAGTCCGCCCAGCCGATCCCGGTCACTCCCGCCGAACTGGCGCGCTGCATTTTTGACAGCCTGGCGCTGCTGTATGCCCGGGTATTGGACGAACTGGCGGCACTCCGCGGCCACCCTTTCAGCCAGCTGCATATCGTCGGCGGCGGCTGCCAGAACGCGCTGCTTAACCAGCTGTGCGCCGATGCCTGCGGCCTGCCGGTGGTGGCCGGCCCCATTGAAGCCTCCACGCTTGGCAATATCGGCATCCAGCTGATGACGCTGGATGAACTGCACAACGTCGATGAATTCCGTCAGGTGGTAGGCGACAACGCGTCGCTAACCACGTTCACCCCACATTCAGATAGCGAAATTGCCCGCTTCGTCGCGCAATTTCAGCCACAACCTACAAAGGAGCTTTGCGCATGACCACTCAACTTGAACAAGCCTGGGAAATTGCTAAGCAGCGCTATGCCGCCATCGGCGTTGATGCCGAAGAAGCTCTGCGTCAGCTGGACCGCCTGCCGGTATCAATGCACTGCTGGCAGGGCGATGACGTGGCGGGCTTTGAAAACCCGGAAGGCAGCTTAACCGGCGGCATTCAGGCCACCGGCAACTATCCCGGCAAAGCGCGTAATGCCCAGGAGCTACGCGCCGATCTCGAACAGGCGCTAAGCCTGATACCGGGGCCGAAGCGCCTTAATCTGCACGCGATTTATCTCGAATCCACCACGCCGGTAGCACGTAATGAAATCAAGCCGGAACACTTTAAGCACTGGGTGGAATGGGCCAAACGCCAGCAGTTGGGGCTCGATTTTAACCCTTCCTGCTTCTCACATCCGCTAAGCGCCGACGGCTTTACGCTGTCGCACGCCAATCCGGAGATTCGTCAGTTCTGGATCGATCACTGCAAAGCCAGCCGCCGCATATCCGCTTATTTCGGCGAGCAGCTTGGGACGCCATCGGTAATGAATATTTGGGTGCCGGACGGCATGAAAGATATTACCGTCGACCGCTTCGCCCCGCGCCAGCGGCTGCTGAATGCGCTGGATGAGGTCATCAGTGAAAAACTCGATCCGGCGCACCATATCGACGCCGTTGAGAGCAAGCTGTTCGGTATCGGCGCCGAAAGCTATACCGTTGGCTCCAATGAATTCTACATGGGCTACGCCGCCAGCCGTCAAACCGCGTTGTGCCTGGATGCCGGCCACTTCCATCCGACGGAAGTCATCTCCGACAAAATCTCCGCCGCCATGCTCTATATCCCGCGCCTGCTGCTGCACGTCAGCCGCCCGGTACGCTGGGACAGCGATCACGTGGTGCTGCTGGATGACGAAACCCAGGCCATCGCCAGCGAAATTATCCGCCACAACCTGTTCGACCGCGTGCATATCGGCCTCGACTTCTTTGATGCCTCCATCAACCGCATCGCGGCGTGGGTTATCGGTACCCGCAATATGAAAAAAGCCCTGCTGCGCGCGCTGCTGGAGCCGACGGCGCTGCTGCGCCAGCTGGAAAACGACGGTGATTACACCGCCCGCCTGGCGCTGCTCGAAGAGCAGAAATCGCTGCCGTGGCAGGCCATCTGGGAAATGTACTGCCAACGTCACGATACCCCGGCAGGCAGCCAGTGGCTGGAAAACGTGCGGACCTATGAAAAAGACGTGCTGAGCCAGCGCGGCTAATGCCTGACTTCCCCGGATTGCACCGCACAGGGCTTATTCGGGGAGTCACACCTATTGCGAATCAACAGGAAAGACAAGACTATGCACAACATTATCAATTCATGGTTCGTTCAGGGCATGATCAAAGCCACCTCCGACGCCTGGCTTAAAGGCTGGGACGAACGTAACGGCGGCAATCTGACGCTGCGCCTGGATGAAGCGGATATCGCGCCCTTCAAAGCCGATTTTCACCCCCAGCCGCGCTATATCGCCTTAAGCCAGCCGATGCCGGAACTGGCTAATCAGCCGTTTATCGTCACCGGTTCCGGTAAATTCTTCCGTAACGTGCAGCTCGATCCCGCCGCCAATCTCGGGGTGGTGAAAGTGGACAACGACGGCGCGGGCTACTTCATCCTGTGGGGGCTGACGGAAGAAGCCGTGCCGACGTCGGAACTACCGGCGCATTTCCTGTCGCACTGCGAGCGCATCAAAGCCACCGGCGGCAAAGATCGCGTGATCATGCACTGCCATGCCACCAACCTGATCGCCCTGACCTACGTGCTGGAGAACAACAGCGATCTGTTCACCCGCAAGCTATGGGAAGGCAGCACCGAATGCCTGGTGGTGTTCCCGGACGGCGTCGGCATTCTGCCGTGGATGGTGCCGGGTACCGACGAGATTGGCCAGGCGACCGCCGGCGAAATGCAGAAACATTCTCTGGTGCTGTGGCCATTCCACGGCGTCTTCGGTAGCGGCCCGACGCTGGATGAAACTTTCGGCCTGATCGATACCGCCGAGAAGTCCGCTGAGGTATTGGTGAAAGTCTATTCGATGGGCGGCATGAAACAGACGATAAGCCGCGAAGAGTTGATTGCGTTAGGCCAACGCTTTGGCGTCACGCCGCTGGCCAGCGCGCTGGCGCTCTAAGAAAGCGAGCGCCCTTTAAGGAGAATAATCATGAGCTTTATGTTGGCACTGCCGAAAATCAGCCTGCATGGCGCGGGCGCGATCGGCGATATGGTGAACCTGGTGGCGGACAAGCAATGGGGAAAAGCGCTGATTGTCACCGACGGTCATCTGGTGGAAATGGGCCTGCTCGATAGCCTTTTCCAGGCGCTGGAAGCACATCAACTGTCTTATCATCTGTTCGATAACGTCTTTCCGAACCCAACCGAAGCGCTGGTTCAGCAAGGTATCGCCGCATTCCGTGCGGCGAAGTGTGACTATATTATCGCCTTCGGCGGCGGCAGCCCGATCGATACCGCTAAGGCGGTGAAAATCCTCAGCGCTAACCCAGCGCCGTCGACGGCCTATTCCGGCGTGGGCAAAGTGAAAAATGCCGGCGTGCCGCTGGTGGCAATTAACACTACCGCCGGAACCGCCGCCGAAATGACCAGCAACGCGGTGATTATCGATAGCGAACGTCAGGTGAAAGAGGTCATCATCGACCCGAACATCATCCCGGATATTGCCGTCGACGATGCCAGCGTCATGCTGGATATTCCGCCGTCGGTTACCGCCGCGACCGGTATGGATGCGTTAACCCACGCTATCGAGGCGTTTGTCTCCGTTGGCGCCCATCCGCTGACCGACGCCAACGCGCTGGAAGCGATTCGCTTAATTCACCAGTGGCTGCCGCTGGCCGTCGATGACGGGCACAATCTGCAGGCCCGCGAGCAGATGGCATACGGCCAGTATCTGGCAGGGATGGCGTTCAACAGCGCAGGTCTTGGTCTGGTACACGCGCTGGCGCACCAGCCGGGCGCGACCCACAATTTGCCGCACGGCGTTTGTAATGCCATCCTGCTGCCGATTATCGAAAACTTTAACCGCCCGAACGCGGTGGCGCGTTTTTCCCGCATCGCCCAGGCGATGGGCGTCGATACGCGCGACATGAGCGATGAAACCGCCAGCATGGCGGCGATTAACGCGATTCGCGCGTTGAGCAAACGAGTCGGTATTCCTGAAGGTTTTAGCCAGCTTGGCGTGAGTAAGGCTGATATCGAAGGCTGGCTGGATAAAGCGCTGGCCGACCCCTGCGCGCCCAGTAACCCGCGCAGCGCCAGCCGCGACGAGGTACGCGAGCTGTACCTGGAGGCGTTATGATCCGCAAAGCCTTCGTGATGCAGGTCAATCCCGACGCCCACGAGGAGTATCGGCGCCGTCATAATCCCATCTGGCCGGAACTGGAAGCGACGCTGAAAGCGCATGGCGCGCACCACTATGCAATCTATCTCGACAAACAGCGCCATCTGCTATTCGCCACGGTGGAAATTGAATCGGAAGCCCGCTGGAATGCGGTGGCGGAAACCGAGGTCTGCCAACGCTGGTGGCGCTATATGCGCGAGGTGATGCCGACGAATCCGGATAACAGCCCGCTAAGCGCTGAACTGAGTGAAGTGTTTTACCTTGCGTAATAAAGAAAACGCCTGAGCAATCAGGCGTTTTTGCTACCAGAGGGATTAGGCATTTTTGCGCACAAAGAAACCGTAGCAGCAGGCGCCCATAAATAGCAGTATCCCACCGAGAATAAATACGTTGGTAAAGTGCCCGGTAGCATCAAGAATAATGCCGGTGATAATCGGCGCCAGCGCCGCGCCGAGAAAGCCGCCAAAGTTCTGGATAGCACCCAATGAGGCGACCTGTTCTTTCGGCGCCATATCGGTCGCTAACGTCCAGATCACGCCGGAAGGCATTTGTGAACAGAAGTAGCCCAGCGTCAGCAGGGCGATCGCAACGCCGCTATTATCAACAAACGGAATCGGCATCACGAAGCAGGCCGCCAGCGCGGCGCCCGCCACAATCGGCACTTTACGCGCGGTAACGGCGTTCATCCCTTTACGCACCAGTCTGTCAGAAAGCATCCCGCCACACAGCACGCCGATAATACCGGCAAAGAAAGGAATCGAGGCGATAAAACCGGTCTGCTTGAGGCTAAAGCCCAGCGAGGTTTCCAGATATCCCGGCAGCCATGTCAGATAAACCCAAATGGTAAACATGATGCAGAAGTTACCGGCAATCATGAACCACGTGGTTTTCCGGCGAAACAGTTCGCCCCAGCTGACCTTCGGCTGCTCACCTTCGGGACGCATGACTTTGCCGGTGTTTATCAGCATCGCCTCGCGCGCGTCCGGGTCGCGATAAAATTTAAGCCACGCCAGCAACAATGGCAGTCCGAGCAGGCCGACAACCATGAACATGCCGCGCCAGCCGATCCATAACAGCAAAATAGTCAGCACCGGCGGCGCTATCGCATTGGCGATTTGCGAACCGGTATTGATAATCGATGTCGGCAGCCCGCGCTCTTTCTCCGAGAACCAGCTCTGGGTGATCTTGATACCGGAAGTGAAGAACGGTGACTCCGCCACGCCCAGCAGCATGCGCAAACCATAGAAGAAGCTATAGGTATTCACGAAACCCATTAAGAACGTTACCGCTGACCACAATCCCAGCGCGCCGCTGAACATTTTCTTCGCGCCGAAACGGTCTACCAGCCAGCCGGCGGGTAAATTCGCCAGCGCATAGGGCCAGAGAAACGCTGACAATAGCAGCCCCATTTCAGTACCAGAGAAGCCAAACTCCCTGGCGATGGTGGTGTTCGCGATACTCAGGTTGGCGCGATCGAGGTAATTGACCACCGCGGCCAGCAGCAGGATTAAAATAATGCCCCAACGTCGACGCGAGAGTTTCGGCGCCGCAATCGCTTCAGCCGCCGTTTGATTTAGCGAACTCATAAACCCTCCTCCAGCAAGGCGCGATCGATTTTCATCACCGCTTTACGGATATGTTGCTGCTCGCCATCGCGCGGATGGCAGCAGGGCCGATGGATGTCCTCGGGAAAGAAAATGGCGAACATGCCGGGCTTCAGGGTTATCTGCATCTCCTCATCTTCTACGTGCCAGAACAGGATGTCCTGCTGCGGCGTCCGATCCTCGGTAACGCGATGACAGCCGCTTTCTGCGCGGCTGACACCCATCCGCTCCTCGCCGGAAATCAGATACTGAATATCAATAAACTGCTTGTGCGACTCCGGCCGTGCCTGCGCGAAAGGCACGCTCTCCATCTCCTGCAGCAGGCAGAAAAGTTTCCCGGGGATTAGGTCGATTTTCCCCGGCGCGAAGCGCTGGAAATCCTGGCTGGCGATAAACGCCAGCGCCTGGCGGATCGCCGGATGAAACGCGGCCTGTTGCGCAGGCCACGCCTGCAGACTCGATACGATCATAATGATCCCTCCCTTAGCCGGCGATCCGCTGCTGCCACAGTTCAGTCCCGGCGCTGATCTGGTCGAGGATCACCGTCAGCCCCCAGAATTTGCTCAGCACATCGTCTTTATTAACCCGGCAGGCGATACTGTCGAAGGTCCCGAGGCGCTGATGGTAAATTTTGGCGTTTTTCGGGTAGCCCAGCGTTTCGGTTACCGCGCCCAGCGACAGAAATATCGCCAGTTCATCGGCCAGCGCCCGCTGATTTTTGCCTTCCCGCCACAGCCAGCTATACAGTTCGGGATGGAAGTTGGTGAACACGCCGCTGAAACCTTCGGCGCCCGCCAGCATCGCCGGCCAGGCGATCGCAGCATTGGCGTTGATGACCTTTAGCGGGGTTCCCTGCGCCAGACGCACGCGGCGCTCAACGGTAGGCAGATCGCAGCTCACATCTTTCAGCACCACGAAACGACCGCTGTTGGCGCACCAGGCGAACTCGTCGTCGCTAAGCAGGCGGCGATACGGCGCCGGGCACTCATACAGCCCCAGCGGCATGGAAGAAGGTAAAGCCGCCAACAGCGATTGCAGGGTAGCGAAAAAGACTTCACTGCCCTCATTACGCGGATCAAGATGATTAGTGACCAACACCAGCGCATCAATGCCGGTCTGCGCCATTGCCAGCAACTCCTCTTTTTGCGCCGCCAGATCATCGCTGATATGGCCCGAGGCAATGACTGGAATGCGCCCCGCCACGCGTTGCACCACGAAACGCGCCAGCTCGACACGCTCCTGTAAGTTGAGATATTGCATTTCGCTGGACTGGCAGACGGCAAAAAGCGCATCCACGCCTTTTGCCAGATACCAGTCGATCAGCTTCACCAGCGCCGGATAATCAATCTGGTCGTCAGCGGTAAAAGGGGTCAGCATGACGGGTACAACACCGTTAATCGTTTTCATCTTATTTTTCCTGGATTAGAGGGTACGGAGTCGGGCATTTGCCTGCGCAAAGTCAGGCATGTTGGAAGCCCCCTCCAGCTCGACGGCCAGAGAGGCGAAAGCAGAGGCCCAGGTCGCAGCCTGAACCAGGGTGTTGCCGGCAGCCAGCGAGGCGGCGAGCGCGCCATTAAACGCATCGCCAGCGCCGGTGGTATCGACGGTGACCGCCGGAAAGGCGCGAATTTGACTAAACTGGCGATTATCCAGCAGCAGCGCCCCGCGCGATCCCATGGTAATCAGCACTTTCTTTGCGCCTAATTCAGCGATGCGAAGCGCGGCTTCTTTGGCAGTATCAACATCGTGAATGTCGATACCGGATAATAATGAAGCCTCGGTTTCATTCGGTGTAATCACATCGATATAAGGAATGCTTTTGATAATTTCCGCCGAGTATGGCGCCGGATTGAGAATGACTGTCTTACCGAGTTCTCTGGCTTTTTTTATTAGCGAATGAGTGGCATCAAAATTATTCTCAAGCTGAACAAGTAAAACGTCGGAGGCGCTAAGTTCAGGAATAATCGCCTCAATCTCATTATGAGTTATTGTAGTATTGGCGCCGGAGTAAATAGCAATCATATTTTCGCCATTTTCCTGCGAAACATAAATAATGGCATTGCCGGTAGGTTCGCTCTCAGATTGATAAAGCGTATAGGAGTGTATTTCTGAACGAGTGAGATGATCGGCCGCCAGGTGGCTAAACTGATCCTTGCCCACCTTAGCGACAAAATGGACCTGCGCGCCGGCTTTACTGGCCGCCGTCGCCTGATTCGCCCCCTTGCCACCGGGCCCAAGGCTGCTGGCGAGCGCCAGTAGCGATTCCCCGCCGCGCGGAAAACGCTCCACTCGGGCCACGATATCCACATTAAATGAGCCGAATACACACACTTTGCCGTTCATCGATTTTCCTTTCTGCTGACCGCTCGCCGTAGGTTTCCGATGGTTAATCGGCTGCAGCAGCACGCCGAAACTATCACCGGTTTCAGAAATAAGTTCAGCCTTTAAATTGTGCCGGGAAATAATCGCTCCGCCATAACAACGGTGCACCAACCCCATTTCTGCAAGAATATTTAAATCACTGCGAATGGTTTCTTTTGAAACACTAAAATAAGCAGCAAAATAATTAACAAAACCACGCTCATGATCGTTTAAATATTTCAGGATATGCTTTCTACGTTCTTCTAAAAACATAATAGGCCCCAATGTCACGAATTAAGTATACGAACCCCTTCCGGCAGGAAGAGTGACATCAATCCCATGTTTTCAGGCAAAACGGAAGGAAACAAAAATGGAAAAACAATAAAGAAAATGAGTGAATAAATAATTCACTCATTCATTAATGGGAAATGAAATAATCTTCTGCGCATCAGAATAAAATGCGCAGATTATGACTAATTTTGCTCTGCCACCAGCAGCGCCTGGGTATCCGGCTCCAGCGCCTGAAAGAGATGTTCCCGATCGGCCGGGTAGCAGATGTAATCCCCTTCCCCCAGCTCTTCTGGCGCTTCGGTGAGGCCAACGCGCGCGCGCCCCTGAGTGATAATAATATGTTCGACCGACCCGGGCGGGTGCGGGTGCGAGATCCGATCGGCGCCGGGCTGCGTCAACAGCAGATAGATATCGCGACGCGCGCCGGGAGGGCAAGCCGCCAGCAAAATGGCCTGATAGTTGGCCTGTTCAGCAACCACTTTGGTGCCTTCGCCGCGGCGAATCACCTGGGTTTGGTTGGCCTGCGGTTCCAGCAAACGGGCGAAGGGAATATCCAACGCCACGCACAGCGCCCACAATGTTTCCAGGCTAGGGTTGCCATTACCGGATTCCAGCTGTGACAGGGTCGATTTGGCTATCCCGGCGCGGCGCGCCACCTCCGCCAGTGAGAGTCCGGTGCGCGAGCGCTCGCGCGTCAGGCTTTTAGCAATTACGCTGATGGGCTGTGTCATACACCGCTCCTCGTATTTTATATCGAACGAATCGTTCGTCTTGAAAAACCATTCTGTTGCGTTCATTATAATGGAAATTCGTTCGATATGGCTAAAGCGTATGCGTTACAAATTTTCCTGTCTCAGTGGGGACACCATTAAAGCAATCGTTCTGGTATGCCTGGCGGTCGGCGTGGTTGGCATGTCTTACGGTTCATTAGCGATGGCCTACGGTTTTCCGCTGTGGGTGCCGTTTGTCCTTTCCATTACGGTGCTGGCCGGCGCCTCTGAGTTTATGTTTATCGGTATTATCGCCAGCGGCGGTAACCCTCTCGCCGCCGCAGCAGCAGGCTTACTGGTGAACGCCCGCCACGTTCCTTTTGGCGTCACCGTGCGCGATCTGGTCGGCGCACGCGCCGCCAGCCTGCTCGGCTGCCACATTATGAATGATGAGAGCGTGGTGTTCGGCTTGTCGCAGAAAACCCCGGAGCAACGGAAAGCCGCCTACTGGCTCTGCGGCCTGGGTGTGGCGCTCATCTGGCCGCTCGGTACCCTGCTGGGCGCCGGGGTCGGGAAATTGTTACCCGCTCCAGAAACAATCGGCCTGGATGCGGTATTCCCGGCCATCCTGCTGGCGTTGGTGGTACCGGCTTTTAAAAAACGTACCACACTGATTCGCGCCTGCAGCGGCGCGGTTATTTCGCTGGCCGCCGTGCCCTTCGCGCCGGTTGGATTACCGGTTCTGCTCTCATTGTTTGGCTTACTGGCGAGGAAAAAATAATGGGCAATATGACGCTGTTTATCGCCGGGATCGCGATTCTGTCGATCGGCACATATCTGATGCGTTTGGGTGGGGCAAAGCTTGGCAGTCGTTTAGCGTTTTCCGAGCGCTCGCAGGCGCTGCTTTCTGATGCCGCGACGGTGTTGCTATTTTCCGTGGCGTTGGCGACCACCTTTTATGAAGGCGAGCATTTTTCCGGCATGGCGCGGGTACTGGGCGTCGGTTTTGCCGTGTTCCTTGCCTGGCGCAAGATGCCGCTTATCGTGGTGATTATCGCCGCGGCGGTGGTGACGGCGTTGCTACGCCTGGCGGGTATAAACTAAAAAAGCGCCCTGAGGCGCTCTTTCGACGGTAGTGGGTTGCTAACTTATTTGTTCAGTTCAGCGGTCATATGCACGCGGTTACCGTTAAACGCTTCGGTAATGGTGTAAGAAGACGCGCCGGCAGCCTGCGCCTGAGCGGCGATTTTCGCTTCCGCGGCGTCCATAGTGGAGGCGGTGGCGGTCACGGATTGCGCGGCGAAAGAACCGAAAGAAGCGGCCAGAGCGATAACAGCGACAAAAGTTTTGATGCTTTTCATGATATAAACCCTTTCATTTAGTTGTTTGGATAAGGCACCGTGCCTTGATGTGATAAATAATAGTCTTCACATCCCGTAACTAAAAGCGGAAGGATTTGCTGTCATCTTTCAAAAAAACTGACCAACATTTAACCGGCAATAAGACGCTGCGGATGAGTATAAATCGTCGCTCTGCCTGGCCTGCAGAACCCCACCAGCGTCAGATTACAACGTTCGGCGACTTCCACCGCCAGCGTCGTCGCCGCGGAGACCGCAAACAGAATTTCCACCCCACACATCGCGGCCTTCTGTACCATCTCATAACTGGCGCGGCTGGAGACTAAGGCTGCGCCCTGCTGCCAGCCCTCTCCTTCTGCACTACGGCGCCCCAGCAGTTTATCCAGCGCAACGTGACGGCCTACATCTTCATGCCCGCCCGCCAGTTCGCCGTCAGGGCGCACCCACGCGGCGGCGTGCGTACAGCCGGTCAGGCGGCCGATTGGCTGAACCTCATTTAACTGTTTGAGCGCGCGATCGAGATGAGAGAGCGCAAAGGTCTGGCTAAAGGGCAGCGGCTCAACGGGCTTACCGATATCATTTAGCTGCTCGACGCCACATACTCCACAGCCTGTACGCCCGGCGAGCGCCCGGCGGCGCTCTTTCAACCCCATAAACCGGCGGCTGGAGAGTTCGATTTGCACTTCTACCCCGTTACAGGCCTGCACCACGTCCATCCCGTAGATCTCTTGTCGGCTTTGTATAATCCCTTCAGATAGGGAAAAACCGACGGCGAAATGTTCCAGGTCACGTGGCGTCGCCATCATGACGACGTGCGAGATGCCGTTATAAACCAGAGCGACGGGTACCTCTTCTGCTACCTCGTCTGGCTGAGGATGTTGCAAATCCTCACGTTTCCAGAGGGTAACCTGGCGATAACCTGTGACATCTGTCACATTTTTGATTTGTTCAGGAAGGTTCTTATTCACTTTCATTTAACCGTATTGGAACAGGCATACACACAATGTGGTATTCTGTTTTTATATCCCTCCAGGACCGAGGGAAATTAACTCAATTCTGAACCTTTGCGGCCTTCACCGCAAAGTAAATAACTACATGTGACAATGTCGAAACAAGGAGCGAACCATGCAGGTCAGCAGAAGGCAGTTCTTTAAGATCTGCGCTGGCGGTATGGCAGGCACGACGGCAGCAGCGCTGGGCTTTGCCCCGGCTACTGCGCTCGCGGAAACCCGGCAGTACAAACTGCTGCGTACTCGCGAAACCCGCAACACCTGTACGTACTGTTCCGTTGGCTGCGGGCTATTGATGTATAGCCTCGGCGACGGTGCGAAAAACGCCAAAGCATCCATTTTCCATATCGAAGGCGATCCGGATCATCCGGTAAACCGTGGTGCGCTCTGCCCGAAAGGGGCCGGTCTGGTGGACTTTATCCATTCTGAAAGCCGCCTGAAATTCCCGGAATATCGCGCGCCAGGTTCTGATAAATGGCAGCAAATCAGCTGGGACGAAGCGTTCGATCGCATCGCGAAGCTGATGAAAGAAGACCGTGACGCCAACTTTATCGCCCAAAACAGCGCCGGCACCACCGTTAACCGTTGGCTGACCACCGGTATGCTGTGCGCCTCCGCTTCCAGTAACGAAACCGGCTATTTAACGCAGAAATTCACCCGCGCCCTCGGGATGCTGGCGGTGGATAACCAGGCGCGTGTCTGACACGGACCAACGGTAGCAAGTCTTGCTCCAACATTTGGTCGCGGTGCGATGACCAACCACTGGGTTGATATTAAAAACGCCAACCTGGTCGTAGTGATGGGCGGTAACGCCGCAGAAGCGCATCCGGTGGGGTTCCGCTGGGCGATGGAAGCCAAAATTCATAACGGCGCCAAGCTCATCGTTATCGATCCGCGCTTTACGCGTACGGCGTCGGTGGCTGATTTCTATACCCCGATTCGTTCCGGTACCGACATAACCTTCCTGTCGGGCGTCATCCTGTATCTGCTGAATAACGAAAAATTCAACCGTGAATACACCGAAGCCTATACCAACGCCAGCCTGATCGTGCGTGAGGACTACAGCTTTGATGATGGTCTGTTCAGCGGCTACGATGCCGAAAAACGCCAGTATGACAAAACCAGCTGGAACTATGAACTGGATGAAAACGGCTTCGCCAAACGCGATACCACGCTGCAGCATCCACGCTGCGTCTGGAATCTGCTAAAACAGCACGTTTCCCGCTATACGCCGGATGTGGTCGAAAACATCTGTGGTACGCCGAAGGCCGATTTCCTTAAAGTTTGCGAATATATTGCAGAAACCAGCGCGCACGATAAAACCGCGTCGTTCCTGTATGCCCTAGGCTGGACCCAGCACTCCATCGGCGCGCAGAACATTCGCACCATGGCGATGATCCAGTTGCTGCTTGGCAACATGGGGATGGCAGGCGGCGGCGTCAATGCCCTGCGCGGTCACTCCAACATCCAGGGTCTGACCGACCTCGGCCTGCTCTCAACCAGCCTGCCGGGTTACATGTCGCTGCCTAATGAAAAACAGGCCGACCTGCAGACCTACCTGAGCGCCAACACGCCAAAACCGCTGTTGAAAGATCAGGTGAACTACTGGGGCAACTATCCGAAGTTCTTCGTCTCCATGATGAAAGCCTTCTTCGGCGATAAAGCTACGGCGGAAAATAGCTGGGGCTTTGACTGGTTGCCGAAGTGGGATAAGAGCTACGACGTGCTGCAGTATTTCGAGATGATGAATCAGGGCAAAGTGAATGGCTACATTTGCCAGGGCTTTAACCCGGTCGCCTCGTTCCCGAACAAAAACAAGGTAGTGGCTTCCCTGTCGAAGCTGAAGTTCCTTGTGACCATCGACCCGCTCAACACTGAAACGTCCACCTTCTGGCAAAACCACGGTGAGTCCAACGATGTTGATCCGGCGAAAATCCAGACCGAAGTGTTCCGCCTGCCGTCCACCTGCTTCGCCGAAGAAAACGGTTCTATCGTCAACTCCGGCCGCTGGCTGCAGTGGCACTGGAAAGGCGCGGACGCCCCGGGGATCGCCGTGACCGATGGTGAAATCCTCGCCGGTATCTTCACCCGCCTGCGTAAGATGTATGCCGAAGAAGGCGGCCCAACGCCGGAGCCGGTGCTCAACATGACGTGGAACTACTCCACGCCGCACGAGCCGGCGTCTGAAGAAGTGGCGATGGAAAGCAACGGTAAAGCGCTGGCGGATATCATCGATCCGGTAACCGGCGCGGTAATCGTTAAGAAAGGGCAGCAGTTGAGCTCCTTCGCACAGCTACGCGACGACGGCACGACTTCCAGCGGCTGCTGGATCTTCGCCGGTAGCTGGACGCCGGAAGGCAACCAGATGGCGCGCCGCGATAACGCCGACCCGTCAGGCCTCGGCAATACGCTGGGCTGGGCCTGGGCATGGCCGCTAAACCGCCGCATTCTGTATAACCGCGCCTCCGCGGACCCGCAGGGTAAACCGTGGGATCCGAAGCGTCAGTTGCTGAAATGGGACGGCGCGAAATGGGGCGGAGTGGATATTCCGGATTACAGCGCCGCCGCCCCTGGCAGCGACGTCGGTCCGTTTATCATGCAGCCTGAAGGGATGGGGCGTCTGTTCGCTATCGATAAGATGGCTGAAGGGCCGTTCCCGGAACACTACGAACCGTTTGAAACGCCGCTGGGGACTAACCCGCTGCATCCAAACGTGGTCTCTAACCCGGCCGCTCGCGTCTTTAAAGGCGATCTCGAGCAGATGGGCAAGGCCGAGAAGTTCCCGTACGTCGGCACCACTTACCGCCTGACCGAGCACTTCCACTACTGGACCAAACACGCGCTGCTTAACGCCATCGCGCAGCCGGAACAGTTTGTGGAGATCGGCGAAAAACTGGCGAATAAGCTCGGCATTGGCCACGGCGATACCGTGAAGGTCTCCTCTAACCGCGGCTATATCAAAGCCAAGGCAGTGGTGACCAAGCGTATTCGTACGCTGCAGGTTCACGGTAAAGAGGTGGATACCATCGGTATTCCTATTCACTGGGGCTACGAAGGCGTGGCGAAAAAAGGCTTTATCGCCAATACGCTGACGCCGTTTGTCGGCGACGCCAACACGCAGACGCCGGAGTTTAAGGCCTTCCTCGTGAACGTGGAAAAGGTGTAACGGAGACGACTTATGGCTTATCAATCGCAAGATATTATTCGTCGTTCCGCGACTAACGGTTTCACTCCCGCGCCTCAGGCGCGGGACCACCAGCAGGAAGTGGCGAAGCTTATCGACGTTACCACCTGTATCGGCTGTAAAGCCTGCCAGGTGGCCTGTTCCGAATGGAACGATCTCCGTGACGAAGTGGGTAACAACGTTGGGGTGTATGACAACCCGGCGGACCTGACCGCCAAGTCATGGACGGTCATGCGCTTCTCGGAAGTGGAACAAAACGACAAGCTGGAATGGCTTATTCGTAAAGATGGCTGCATGCACTGCGCTGACCCGGGCTGCCTGAAGGCCTGTCCGTCAGAAGGCGCGATCATTCAGTACGCTAACGGCATCGTCGACTTCCAGTCTGAGCAGTGTATCGGCTGCGGCTACTGCATCGCAGGTTGCCCGTTCGATGTACCGCGCCTGAACCCGGAAGACAATCGCGTCTACAAATGTACGCTGTGCGTAGACCGCGTGACTGTCGGCCAGGAGCCGGCCTGCGTGAAAACCTGCCCGACCGGCGCTATCCACTTTGGTTCGAAAGAGGATATGAAAACGCTGGCCGGCGAGCGCGTCGCAGAGCTGAAAACCCGCGGTTATGACAAGGCGGGTCTGTACGATCCGGCTGGCGTTGGCGGCACCCACGTGATGTACGTGCTGCACCATGCCGATAAACCGAATCTCTACCACGGTCTGCCAGAGAATCCGGAAATCAGCCAAACGGTGAAATTCTGGAAAGGTATCTGGAAACCGCTGGCGGCGGTCGGCTTTGCTGCGACCTTCGCAGCCAGTATCTTCCACTACGTCGGCGTCGGTCCGAACCGCGCAGATGAAGAAGAAGACAACCTGCATGAAGAGAAAGACGAGGTGCGCAAATGAGAAAACGTGACACCATCGTGCGCTACACGGCGCCGGAACGCATCAACCACTGGATAACCGCCTTCTGCTTTATTCTGGCGGCGGTAAGCGGGTTAGGCTTTTTCTTCCCGTCGTTTAACTGGCTGATGCATATTCTCGGTACGCCGCAGCTGGCGCGTATTCTCCACCCGTTCGTCGGGGTGGTGATGTTCGCGTCGTTTATCATCATGTTTTTCCGTTACTGGCATCACAACCTAATCAATCGGGATGATATCTTTTGGGCGAAGAATATTCGTAAGATCGTCGTCAACGAGGAGGTAGGCGATACCGGGCGTTATAACTTCGGCCAGAAATGCGTATTCTGGGCGGCGATTATTTTCCTGGTGCTGCTGCTGGTAAGCGGCGTGATCATCTGGCGTCCGTACTTTGCGCCTGCATTCTCAATCCCGGTGATCCGATTCGCGCTGATGCTGCATTCTTTTGCCGCAGTCGCGTTAATTGTGGTTATCATGGTGCATATCTACGCCGCCCTTTGGGTGAAAGGCACCATTACCGCGATGGTGGAAGGCTGGGTTACCAAAACGTGGGCGAAGAAACATCACCCGCGCTGGTACCGTGAAGTCCGCCAGAAACAGGAAAAATAGACTGCATGAGTATTCGCATAATCCCGCAAGACGAGCTGGGTTCGAGCGAGAAACGCACGGCGGAAGCAATTCCGCCGCTACTGTTCCCCAGACTGAAGAATCTTTATAACCGCCGCGCGGAGCGTCTGCGCGAGCTGGCCGCCAACAACCCGCTGGGCGATTACCTGCGCTTTGCCGCGCTGATCGCTCATGCGCAGGAAGTGGTGCTGTACGACCATCCGTTGCAGATGGATCTGACTGCCCGCATTAAAGAGGCCAACGATCAGGGCAAGCCGCCGCTGGATATTCACGTATTACCGCGTGATAAACACTGGCACAAGCTGCTGCATTCACTGATCGCCGAGCTGAAACCTGAGATGAGCGGCCCGGCGTTGTCGGTTATCGAGAACCTGGAAAAAGCCTCCGGGCCGGAACTGGAAGAGATGGCCAGCGCGCTGTTTGCTTCCGATTTCGCCTCGGTCAGCAGCGACAAAGCGCCGTTTATCTGGGCCGCGCTGTCGCTGTACTGGGCGCAAATGGCCAGCCTGATCCCGGGGAAAGCGCGCGCCGAATACGGCGAGCATCGCCAGTTCTGCCCGGTTTGCGGCTCGATGCCGGTCTCCAGCATCGTGCAAATCGGCACCACTCAGGGGCTGCGCTATCTGCACTGCAACTTGTGTGAAACCGAATGGCATGTGGTACGCGTAAAATGCAGCAACTGCGAACAGAGCCGCGACCTGCACTACTGGTCGCTGGATAACGAGCAGGCGGCGGTGAAAGCCGAAAGCTGCGGCGACTGCGGGAGCTACCTGAAGATTATGTATCAGGAGAAAGACCCGAAAGTCGAAGCCGTTGCCGACGATTTAGCCTCGCTGGTACTCGATGCTCGCATGGAACAGGAAGGCTTCGCCAGAAGCTCAATTAACCCGTTCATGTTCCCCGGCGAAGGGGAGTAAGTTCTGCGCACCTATAACGGGCGACTCAGGTCGCTCGTTATCATTCATACGGCGTGACCACGCCGGAAATGCTCTCCTTATCCCGATCCTGCTTCTCCAGATATTGTTCAACAGAAGAAGCAGATCTTTGCTGAGAAATACGCTTTTGCGAGCCGCTTTCCACAATGCGATCGCGGCTTTATTCGGTATATCTTTTTCGCAAAAACCAGGCTATAACACTGGATATTAATCCAGTAAAAGGGACTTACCATGACGTTGGAAAAAGGTATTGCTTCGCTGGTTGAGGAGTTTATTGCTGCGGGGCGGCCATCAGCACGAGAACAGAGTATTGATGACCGGAGAAACGGCTATCTCGCCAGCACCGTTCTCGCTGGGGCAACGGAAACGCGTGTACAGGTTGAAGACATCACGCTCGATGGCATGACCTTGCGCGTCGTCTCGCCGCCAAAAAGCAACGGCTTGCTACCCACCATTGTGTATTACCACGGCGGCTGTTTTGTGAGCGGCGGCTTTGCCACCCATGACAACCAATTGCGCCAGCTTGCCTGGTTCAGTGGGTGCCGGGTGATCGCCGTGCAGTACCGCCTGGCGCCGGAGTACACTTTTCCGGCGGCGCACGATGATGCGGAACGAGGCGCCAACATTATCTATCGGTATGCGCAGCGGCTTGGCGTTGACGCCGCGCGCATCACGCTGGCCGGCGACAGCGCCGGCGGCCACCTCGCCCTGGTCACAGCGCTACGCCTGAAAGCGGCGGGAGTATGGCAACCTGCGCAGCTTATCCTGATTTACCCTATGCTCGATGCTACCGCCAGCATGGCAAGCTACGCCAGCAACGGCGAGGATTACATCATTACCCGGGATACGCTGCTTAGCGGCTACGAAATGTATTTAGCGGCCACACCCGCTACCCATCCGGAAGCCAGTCCGCTGTGGCGGGAAGATTTTAACGGGCTGCCGCCTGTTCATATCCTGACGGCCGAATTTGACCCTTTGCGCGATGAGGGAGAAGCACTGTACCGGCGGTTAATAGCACAGGGAATAGAAAGCACCTGCCAGCGCTATCTGGGCGTCATTCACGGTTTCTTTCAGTTAGGCGGGATAAGCCTCGCGGCAAAGCAGGCGATGCGCGATATCGCCTGGCGTACGTAAACGCCAGGCCAATAATAATGCCGGAGGCGGGTTACTCTTCCTCGTTCCCGCCCTCTTCATACGAACCGAACGGCTTCGCGGGCAGTACGATATAGGTTCCCTCAAAAACGGCGCCCAGCTTATCGTTACCGAACAGTTCGACCTGAAGCTGCACGCGAGCCTTACGTCCGCGCGCCAGGCGATCGAGATCGCCGCTTAGCGAGCCCAAATCGGCCACGGCATTCGGCCTCCCGCTGATCGGCTTGCTGTAACGGATATGCGCATCGGCAAGGATAATCGTGCCGCCAAGGTGCCGCTCGCGCAGCATTAACCAGATTAGCCCCCAGCCGGTTAAGGTAGCGAGCGAAAACAGGCTGCCGGCAAATAACGTATGGTGCGGATTCTGGTTCCCCGCTTCGGGCATGGTGGTGATAAATTTTTGCCCGGTATACTGCTGAATGCGCACCCCCATCTTTTCGCTCAGCGGAATGTGCTGATACCAGGCCTGCTGCAGCTGGCCGCACCAGTCGCCGCGGTGCAGGATGTCGTCCAGTGAAGCAATGGGTTTAATCATCAAGAAGTGGCGAATCGGCGTCGTTGTTGGCGTGGTGATTTCACCCTGGTTCACAAAACCCAGCTTAGAGAAAAACTCCATCGCGTCTTCACGGGCGCTACAGGTCACCCGCTTCACCCCTTCCTGACGGGCGACTGACTCAAGGGTCATCGCCATAAGGGTGCCTAAACCTTTATCCTGAACGGAAGGATGTACGGCCATAAAACGAATCGAGGCTTCATTCTCCGCATTAATATACAGCCGGCCAACGGCAACCAGGTTGCCCTCTTCATCGACGACCATCTGGTGATGCGCCATGGCATCCCAGGCGTCGCGTTCGGACCCTTTAGGCTGATGCAGCGGCTTACGCAACATCTCCCAGCGGAACTGATAATAGCTTTCTAACTCTTCTTCTGTTTGCGGTACACGAAGGTGATACATAGCTGTACTCTCTTTTGTTACCCGCAGCCTGCCCGGAAGCTGACTCATACCTGCAACCAAAAGGTCACGGGACCATCGTTTACCAGCGAGACCTGCATATCCGCAGCGAATCTCCCGGTCTGAGTATTCATTTCTTGTTGGCGGCAGCGCTCAACAAAGTATTCATACAGCGCTTCCGCTCTGTCCGGCGCCGCGCCTTTGGAAAAACTCGGGCGCATGCCGCGCTCGGTATCGGCCGCCAGCGTAAACTGCGAAACTACCAGCACGCTGCCGCCCGCCTGCTGGACATTAAGATTCATTTTGCCTTCGGCATCGCTGAAAATGCGATAGCCGAGCACTCGTTCACACAGACGATTGGCCTTCTGTTCGTCATCGTCTTTCTCGACGCCCAGCAGCACCAGCAATCCCGGACCGATTTCACCCGTCACTTCACCCTCCACGGTAACGCTTGCACGGGATACGCGTTGAATTAATGCAATCATGGTTGTTCTGTTTCTTCTTTTTTGAGTTTGCGGTATTCACCGAGAGTGACAGTTATTTCAGCGCCAAGCAAGACGATACACCAGGTCCAGTAAACCCAGACAAACAAAATGGGTACTACCGCAATCACGCCATAAATCAGCTGGTATGACGGAAACATCGTGATATATAAAGCAAAAGCCTTTTTACCGGCTTCAAAAAGCAGTGCCGCCACCAGCGAGCCGATTACCGCATCGCGATTACGTACCTGGGTGGTGGGCACAATGCTATAAAGCATCCAGAACGCCGCCCACGATAAGATTAGCGGGAATATACGGAGTACATCATCAATGACGCTATTGAGATCGCTGGCCCAGCGTAGTGAGAGAAGATAGGAACTGATTGCCAGACTGGCGCCAGCCAACAGCGGCCCGAGAGTCAGGATCATCCAATAGACCGCAAATGAATAGATTTTTGGCCGCGTCCGACTGCTGCGCCAGATGGTGTTCAGCGCGCTATCAATCGAATACATCAGCAGTAATGAGGTGACAATTAACCCAAAGGCGCCGACGGCCGTCATCCTGCTGGAGTTCGCCACAAACTGTTCGATATATCCCTGAATGACATCCCCGGTCGCCGGAATGAAGTTGGCAAAGATAAAATGGCGGATCTGCACGCTGACGTCGGAGAACATCGGAAAGGCGGCAAACAGGGCAAAAACCACGGCGATCAGCGGTACCAGCGCAAGTAAAGACACGTAGGCCAGATTCCCCGCCAACGTCGTCATGTTGTCTTCTTCAATTCGCCGCCACAGCAGCTTAAGCCAGGCCACCAGCGGCCTGGTATGGTATTTGGTTTTTTGATGAACGCTTTTTAGCATAGCTGCTTCGCAAAGTAGTTGGGGATGGTCTCCTTATCCGTGACCAGAATACTGGTGATCCCCAACTGGTTAGCCCCAGCTATATTATCGGCGTTATCGTCGAAAAAGACCGCGTCTTGCGGCGAAAATCCTTCCGCCTGCAGCACGCTTTGGTAGATACGCGTTTCGGGTTTGCGCATCCCCATCTCTTGCGAAAGATACACATGATCTGCGGCAGCACGTACTTGTGGATATTCGCTTGGCCAGAAAGTGGTATGTAAACGGTTGGTGTTCGAGAGTACGACCACGCGGTGCCCCTGGTCGCGAAGTTTTTGCATAATGTCGGTGACTTCTGGACGCAAGGCGACAAAAACGGCCTGCCAACCGTGGGCAAACTGTTCATAGCTCAGCGGCATGTTCATTTCATGACACATTGCAGCGGCAAACTCTTCATCGCCGATCTCCCCGCGTTCATGCTGGTGGAAGGCATCGCCCATAACAAAGTCTTGCTTTAGCGTCGCCAGCGGGATGCGGGTCAAATCGCTCCACGTTCCGAGCACCCGGTTGAAGTCAATGTCGACAATCACATTACCTAAATCAAAGATATAGAGCATTTTTGTCTCCTTCCGCGCCGTTGAAGATTAACTGTAGCGGGAAAGAAGAGGTTTGACTATGAACAAACGGGAAACGGCTCAAGACATCTCAGACGCAAAAACGACCAAAGCCGCATATCTGCGGCTTTGGTGAAATGGCTGAACGCTTAAAATCAGACCAATGCGGTTTCCAACATATTCTTTCTGCGGTTGATGCGTTTAACCAACATCACCGAAACGAACGCGCCGGCGCAAGCGAAGCAGGCCATGATGCCAAAGACTATCTTGTACCCCACCAGACCCGGATTAAGATCGAGAATGTAGCCGTACAGGCTATAGCAAAACATAGCTGGCGCATAGCCAATGAAGCTCCCCAGCGCCATCGCCGCGCCCGTCTGGTTTTCAGCGATTTTCGCTTCCCCAATCGGGGCAAAAAACACGGCTCGTTGCGTAAAAACAATGGCGCCGAACCCGAGAGTACACACCATACCCAGATAGACCGGCATACTTTCGTGCGGTAACAGAATTAACGCGACTAAAGCCAACGTACTGATACAGAAGGTATAAAACAGATATTTACTTGGCGATTTGAGGATCTTATCGGCAATTAAACCGCCAATTGGACCACCGATCATTTTTAAACAGTACTGGTTAATAATGCCGTATGCGCCAACCAGGGCTACCGGCAGCATGTAGATGTTCTTCAGGAACGGGATAAAGAAGGTGAGTCCACAGTACACGGCGTAGACAAAAAACACATTGAAGGCAATCAGCCAGATTGTTTTGTCTTTCAGCACCGAAGAGATGCTGGTTTGTTGCCTGGTGGCGCCTTCATCAGCGGCGGGCGTCGACTCATCCTTCTGCTTAAGCATGAAAAACAGCAAGATGCCTACAACAATGACAATAATGGCGTAGAACCAAATGCCGGCTTTAAAACCCAGCAAACCACTGCCAAACCAGGTGAAAATAGCCAAGGCTGAGAATGCGATGACGGTGTCAACAATACCGCGTCCCGTTTCGAAGAAGCCAAATAAGCGTCCCTGTTGTTCGCTATTTCCTAACCGACTCACCGATTTTAATAGTACCGGCCAGTTCATCATGTCGCAGGTGACGCCAAATAATGCCCAAACAAATAGAATGCCCCAATAGCCAGGCATCGTTGTCAGATAGATACCTAACAATCCCGTCGCTATCAGTGAAAATGACATGGTGTAGCGACGCGGAAGTTTATCAGCAAAGTAAATTGACAAGAAAAAACCAATGGTTGTCACCACTGAGTTTACCGACATGGCATTACCAATCTGACCATTGGTCAAATGAAAGTAATCCTGCATCGGTATATAAAACGCATCTTTTAATGAAGGCAGTTTATAAATGGTACCACCACAAAGCGTTAACAGGCTAAATATAGCCCATTTCTTTCTTGTGAGCATAAGATCCCCTGATGACTTAACATCATTTTATTTAAGGATATGGAATGTTTCGCTATTAAATTAAAATAGCGGCCATCAATACCAAATTTAATTAAAAATTAACGCGAAAGCACTTTCAGAGCATCATTTTTTATGTCGTGTAAGGTGTCCCTGACAAAATTTAACTGGGCGATCGCATCCTGTTTTTCTTTATCCAGCCGGGCTTCAAGTTGCGTTGTATCAAGCAGAGGCGTTTCGCTCAGTTGTCGCCACGGGATCCACGGGTTATCGCCTTCGGTTGCAAAACGGAAAGGCGGCGCGTAATAATCAACCTCTTCTTCCAGACCGTAGGCCATCACCTGTGGTTGCTCCTGGCCCAGACAAATTAACTCAGTCAGCAGCGCTTTAAATGGCATATCGCCGTGACCTGAATTACAGGCCCGGTGCCCCAGTCCGCCATTTTCCGCAATGATACAGGCATCTTTAATGTGAACCTGAGTGACATAGGGCGACATGACCGCTAACGCTTCCAGCGGCTGTTCGTTGGCATTGATCATATTGGCAAAATCAAAAAGCAGTGATAGCGATGGCATCTCGCTTTGTTTAACCAGATTGACTAACTCAATACTTTTCAAATCTTCATGTTGTTCAATGGTAAAAGTGAGTCCAGAGTGACTATACGTCTCTTTAATATATTGAATATCAGCCGAAATACTTGCTAAAACATCCTGTAAAGGCCCTTCGTAACGAGGATAAAAACGAACGGAGGTTGCCCCGGTCTTTAATGCGATAGCGACGGCTTGATCGATGGTCTCTTTATCGGAGGCGCTGGTTTCTATATGTATATCCAGCCGTAACGCTTTTGCCTGCTCGCCAAAAGCGGCCAATTGCATATTATCCATACAGCTAAGAGAGTAACGCTCGCCATCGAGGACATGAATTTTCACACCTTTTAAATGATGGCTATTCGCAATTTTCAGTAAATCAGCCGGTAAAATTCTCTCCAGCCGCATATTCAGGTGATATGCATAAGCATGAAGATAAAGAGGAATATTATCAATGCGAGAAAGGATCTTCTCAGCGTTATCTTTAGTGAGCATAAAATACCTACAAGTTAATAAAGAGATCCACAGCCTCAAATCGCCAATACTCGAGATCTATTTGCACGATATTACCTGCACTATCGGCACGATGTTTTTCTATCAGAATAGCGGGCATACCGGCAGAGCCGCCAATGAATTTACTTACATCGCCGGGCATTCTTACTGGCCTGAAGGCTAATTTTTTAATAACTACAGTTTTATGATAGTCATTCTCCCAAACGGTGGAAAAAGACTGGTTCTTGAGTCTGGTAATAAAATCCGGGGCAACATTCGGGTTGATAAACGTTTCATGATAAAAAACTTTATGCCCTTCCAGGGCCCCCCAGCCGGTTATCAGATATAAATCTTGCGCAGGACAGGTAGCAAAGAGAGCTTCTGCGACGTCGGGATACTCAGTCGTACGTACCTTTTCGATAAAACCCCACGAAGGTTCTCTACCCTGTTCAATCGCTGCCCGCTGAAAGCTGGCCGAGAGCTCCGGGCTATAGTTAAAACGCGGCTGGGCAACAAACCAACCTTTACGGTCTTTACGAAATATTCTTGATTCCGCCTCCAGGCCGAGCAGCGCCTGGCGCAACGTCATGCGCTTGATACCGAGCAACTCGCCAAGCTCGCGCTCGGACGGCAGTTTTCCACCCGATACCGTCAGCCCCTGCTTTAACCACAGGTCCAGTTTCTCTTTCGCATTTTCCACAGTGGATGGGTTATTCGTCATTGTTTAATCCATTTGGTTTAAACCAGATGACTCATCTTACTCTTGTGCAAAAAAAGAAAGCAATTGCTGTCGCAAGCTTTAAGAATAATTGTGACCAAGCTCTCTACCGGAGCCACACTGGCGCCGCCAGAAGATAAGTATGAGGAGCAGGCATAAAAAAACCCCGCCGGAGAGGCGAGGTTTGAAGGGTAGCAAGAAGGGTAAATTACTCTTCTTTCGCACCGCGCATAGCGCGTTTACGATCGTTCTCGGTCAGGTGACGTTTACGGATACGGATAGACGTCGGAGTAACTTCTACCAGTTCGTCGTCATCGATGAACTCCAGAGCCTGCTCCAGGGTCATCTTAACCGGCGGAACCAGAACCGTTGCTTCGTCAGTACCGGACGCACGCATGTTGGTCAGTTTCTTACCGGTCAGGCAGTTTACCGTCAGGTCATTAGAACGGCTGTGAATACCGATAATCTGACCTTCGTAAACTTCAGCGCCGTGGCCGAGGAACAGCTTACCGCGATCCTGCAGGCCGAACAGTGCGAACGCAACCGCTTTACCCTGACCGTTAGAGATCAGTACGCCGTTGTTACGCTGGCCCACTTCGCCCGGACGAACATCGTCGTAGTGGCTGAAGGTGGAGTACAGCAGACCGGTACCGGAAGTCATGGTCATGAACTCTGAACGGAAGCCGATCAGACCACGGCTTGGGATCACGTAGTCGAGACGTACGCGGCCTTTACCGTCTGGATTCATGTTTTTCAGGTCGCCTTTACGCTCACCCAGCGCCTGCATGACAGAACCCTGGTGCTGCTCTTCGACGTCCAGCGTCACGTTCTCGAACGGCTCTTGTTTACGGCCATCGATTTCGCGGAAGATAACTTTCGGACGGGAAACCGCCATCTCGAAACCTTCACGACGCATGTTTTCAATCAGAACAGACAGGTGCAGTTCGCCACGGCCAGAAACGCGGAACGCATCGGCGTCTTCGGTTTCTTCGACGCGCAGCGCAACGTTGTGCACCAGCTCTTTGTTCAGACGGTCCAGGATCTGGCGAGAGGTAACGAACTTACCTTCTTTACCGCAGAACGGAGAGGTGTTGACGTTGAAGAACATAGATACGGTCGGCTCATCAACAGACAGTGCCGGCAGCGCTTCGACGTTCTGCGGGTCGCAGATGGTGTCGGAGATGTTCAGCTCGCCCAGACCGGTGATCGCGATGATGTCGCCAGCTTCGGCTACGTCGCTCTCGATACGCTCGAGACCCAGGTGAGTCAGTACTTTACCGACTTTACCGTTGCGGGTTTTCCCTTCGCTATCGATGATAGTGATCTGCTGGTTCGGCTTCACTTTACCGCGCTTGATGCGACCAATGCCGATTACGCCAACGTAGTTGTTGTAGTCGAGCTGGGAGATTTGCATCTGCAGCGGACCGTCAAGGTCAACGTCCGGCGCCGGTACACGGTCAACAATCGCCTGGTACAGCGGGGTCATGTCTTCAGCCATGTCTTCGTGGTCCAGACCCGCGATACCGTTCAGCGCGGAAGCGTAAACGATCGGGAAGTCCAGCTGTTCGTCGGTCGCGTCGAGGTTAACGAACAGGTCGAATACCTGGTCGACAACCCAATCCGGACGCGCGCCCGGGCGGTCAACTTTGTTGATGACCACGATCGGCTTCAGACCGTGAGCAAACGCTTTTTTGGTAACAAAGCGCGTCTGCGGCATCGGGCCGTCAAAGGCATCAACCACCAGCAGCACAGAGTCAACCATGGACATAACACGCTCAACTTCACCTCCGAAGTCGGCGTGCCCTGGGGTATCAACGATGTTGATACGGTAATCATTCCATTTGATTGCAGTGTTTTTAGCGAGGATGGTAATCCCACGCTCTTTCTCCAAATCGTTGGAGTCCATCACACGTTCTTGTGCTTCAGTACGTGCGTCGAACGTACCGGATTGCTGTAGCAGCTTATCAACCAGGGTAGTTTTACCATGGTCGACGTGCGCGATGATGGCGATATTACGCAGATTTTCGATCACAACTTTGCCTCAGGCATTAGAAATAGCGCGTTATTGTACACGTATTAAGCGAAGGACTGAACAGGATCACAAAGATCCTCCGCAAACAAGTATTGCAGAGTTTGTTTGTGACCGCTTTCACGGAGCGATAAAAGGGCACCGTAATAAAAATTGCACCAAAATGGTGCTCAACGTTCACATTGAAGCACTATTTTGGTGCATTATCTCCATCATGGTGCAGTCCTTTTGCACTATGGTGCGCATGATACAGCGTTTTACCGTACTTTTAAAAGTTGGCACAGATTTCGCTTTATATTTTTTAAGGCAACAACGCCACTTTTAAGCAGTAAGAAGTTCGTTACCACGACGACAATGACCAATCCGGGAGAGTTTAAGTATGTCCGCTGAACACGTTTTGACGATGCTGAACGAGCACGAAGTGAAGTTTGTCGATCTGCGCTTCACCGATACCAAAGGTAAAGAACAGCACGTCACGATTCCTTCCCATCAGGTAAATGCCGAATTCTTTGAAGAAGGCAAAATGTTTGATGGCTCCTCGATTGGCGGTTGGAAAGGTATTAACGAATCCGACATGGTCCTGATGCCGGATGCCACCACGGCGCTGATCGACCCGTTCTATGAAGAACCGACGCTGATCATCCGCTGCGATATCCTGGAACCAGGCACCCTGCAGGGCTACGACCGCGACCCGCGCTCTATCGCCAAGCGCGCTGAAGAATATCTGCGCGCCACCGGCATCGCCGACACCGTGCTGTTCGGGCCGGAACCAGAATTCTTCCTGTTCGACGACATCCGCTTTGGCGCATCCATCTCTGGTTCCCACGTGGCCATTGACGATATCGAAGGCGCATGGAACTCTTCTACCAAATACGAAGGCGGCAACAAAGGCCACCGTCCGGGCGTGAAAGGCGGTTACTTCCCGGTTCCGCCGGTAGACTCCTCTCAGGATATCCGTTCTACCATGTGTATGATCATGGAAGAGATGGGCCTGGTTGTTGAAGCTCACCACCACGAAGTGGCAACTGCAGGTCAGAACGAAATCGCCACCCGCTTCAACACCATGACCAAAAAAGCGGACGAAATTCAGATCTACAAATATGTTGTACACAACGTCGCTCACCGTTTCGGTAAAACCGCGACCTTCATGCCAAAACCAATGTTTGGCGATAACGGTTCCGGCATGCACTGCCACATGTCCCTGTCCAAGAACGGCGTAAACCTGTTCTCCGGCGACAAATACGCGGGCCTGTCTGAGCAAGCGCTGCACTACATCGGCGGCGTTATCAAGCACGCTAAAGCGATCAACGCCCTGGCGAACCCGACCACTAACTCCTACAAGCGTCTGGTCCCGGGTTACGAAGCGCCGGTTATGCTGGCTTACTCCGCCCGTAACCGCTCTGCTTCCATCCGTATTCCGGTAGTTGCCTCGCCGAAAGCGCGTCGTATCGAAGTGCGCTTCCCGGACCCGGCTGCCAACCCGTACCTGTGCTTCGCCGCACTGCTGATGGCCGGCCTGGACGGTATTAAAAACAAAATCCATCCTGGCGATGCGATGGACAAAAACCTGTACGATCTGCCGCCGGAAGAAGCGAAAGAAATCCCGCAGGTTGCAGGTTCTCTGGAAGAAGCCCTGCAGGCTCTGGACGCAGACCGCGAGTTCCTGACCGCAGGCGGCGTCTTCACTGACGAAGCTATCGATGCTTACATCGCCCTGCGCATTGAAGAAAACGACCGCGTACGTATGACTCCGCACCCGGTTGAGTTCGAACTGTACTACAGCGTCTGATTTTGCTGTAAATCCATGGTGTTCCCGTGTTGTGGCACGGGATACCAGGGATGTTTTGTTGCCGTGGAAACTTTCAGCCCATCTCAGGATGGGCTTTTTTCTCCAGCAACACGCTGATCTCTCGCGCTTTTTACCAATAAAAAGCTATACTGCACTAAAATAGTGCAACCATTTCAGGAGACTGTCAGATGGCAACAGGCACACAGCCCGATGCTGGGCAGATCCTCAACTCGCTGATCCACAGTATCTTATTAGTCGATGACGACCTCGCGGTGCATTACGCTAACCCGGCTGCCCAGCAGTTACTGGCGCAAAGTTCGCGTAAATTATTCGGTACGCCGCTGCCAGAATTGCTGAGCTACTTTTCGTTAAACATTGGCCTGATGCAGGAAAGCCTGCAGGCGGGTCAGGGCTTCACGGATAATGAAGTGACGCTGGTGATTGACGGCCGCTCGCACATTCTCTCCCTCACCGCTCAGCGCCTGCCTGAAGGCTATATCCTGCTTGAGATGTCGCCGATGGATAATCAGCGTCGTTTGAGCCAGGAACAGCTGCAGCATGCTCAGCAGGTGGCGGCGCGCGATTTAGTGCGCGGTCTGGCGCATGAAATTAAAAACCCGCTCGGTGGCCTGCGCGGCGCGGCGCAGCTATTGAGTAAAGCGCTACCGGATCCCGCGCTGATGGAATATACCCAGGTGATTATTGAACAGGCCGACAGGTTACGTAACCTGGTCGATCGCCTGCTGGGGCCGCAGCATCCCGGTATGCATATCACGGAAAGCATTCATAAAGTCGCGGAGCGCGTGGTGGCGCTGGTCTCCATGGAATTGCCGGATAACGTCAAACTGATCCGCGATTACGACCCGAGCCTGCCAGAGTTGGCCCACGACCCGGAACAAATCGAGCAAGTGTTGCTGAATATCGTGCGCAACGCGCTGCAGGCCCTGGGGCCCGAAGGCGGCGAAATCATCCTGCGCACCCGTACCGCCTTTCAGCTCACGCTCCACGGCGTACGTTACCGTCTGGCGGCGCGTATCGACGTGGAAGATAATGGTCCCGGTATCCCACCCCATCTGCAGGATACGCTGTTTTACCCCATGGTCAGCGGCCGCGAAGGCGGTACCGGTCTTGGCCTTTCTATCGCCCGCAGTCTTATCGATCAGCACTCCGGCAAAATTGAATTTACCAGTTGGCCTGGCCATACCGAGTTCTCGGTATACCTGCCTATTCGGAAATAGAGGTGTTTATGCAACGAGGGATAGCCTGGGTAGTCGATGACGATAGCTCCATCCGTTGGGTGCTTGAACGCGCACTCACCGGAGCGGGTCTAAGCTGTACCACATTTGAGAGCGGCAATGAGGTGCTTGATGCCCTCACCACCAAAACGCCGGACGTTTTACTCTCCGACATTCGCATGCCTGGGATGGACGGTCTGGCGCTGTTAAAGCAGATTAAACAACGCCATCCGATGCTTCCGGTCATCATTATGACCGCGCACTCGGATCTCGATGCCGCCGTTAGCGCCTATCAGCAGGGCGCCTTTGATTACCTGCCGAAACCTTTTGATATTGATGAGGCGGTGGCGCTGGTTGACCGTGCGATTAGCCATTATCAGGAGCAGCAGCAGCCGCGTAATACGCCGGTCAGCAGCCCGACGGCCGATATTATTGGCGAAGCGCCGGCGATGCAGGATGTGTTTCGCATCATTGGCCGCCTGTCACGCTCCTCAATCAGCGTACTGATCAACGGCGAATCAGGTACCGGTAAAGAGCTGGTCGCCCACGCGCTGCATCGCCACAGTCCACGCGCCAAATCGCCGTTTATCGCCCTTAACATGGCGGCCATTCCGAAAGATTTGATTGAATCGGAACTGTTCGGCCATGAAAAAGGGGCTTTTACCGGCGCCAATACCGTCCGTCAGGGGCGTTTTGAGCAGGCCGATGGCGGTACGCTGTTCCTTGATGAAATTGGCGATATGCCGCTGGATGTTCAGACGCGACTGCTGCGCGTGCTGGCTGACGGCCAATTTTATCGCGTTGGCGGCTATGCGCCGGTGAAAGTCGATGTGCGGATTATTGCCGCGACCCACCAGAACCTTGAGCTACGCGTGCAGGAAGGAAAATTCCGTGAAGATTTGTTCCATCGCCTGAACGTGATTCGCGTACATTTGCCGCCGCTGCGCGAACGCCGGGAAGATATTCCGCGCCTGGCGCGCCACTTCCTGCAGATTGCCGCCCGCGAACTGGGCGTCGAAGCCAAGCAGTTGCATCCGGAAACGGAAGCGGCGCTGACGCGGTTGGCCTGGCCCGGTAACGTGCGACAGCTGGAGAACACCTGTCGCTGGCTAACGGTGATGGCAGCAGGCCAGGAGGTATTGACCCAGGATCTGCCGTCCGAGCTGTTCGAAACGTCGATTCCCGATAGCCCAACGCAGATCCAACCGGATAGCTGGGCGACGCTGCTGGGGCAATGGGCTGACCGTGCCCTGCGTTCCGGTCATCAAAACCTGCTATCAGAAGCGCAGCCGGAGATGGAGCGTGCATTGCTCACCACCGCGCTACGTCATACGCAAGGGCATAAGCAGGAAGCCGCTCGTCTGCTGGGCTGGGGGCGAAATACGTTAACGCGGAAGCTAAAAGAGCTGGGAATGGAATAACACCTGACCCAGCGGCGAAATGAACGCCCGGTGAGCTGACTCACCGGGATTCGCTTAAATAACGCGAGAGAACTGCTGCAGGCGCGCTTTCTGCCGCAAATAGGCATCGAAGCACATACAGATGTTACGAATCAACAGACGGCCTTTTGCCGTGACCTGTATTCCTTTTTCATCCACATCCACCAGCCCATCTTTCGCCAGCGGCGCCAGCAGTTTCATATCTTCGGCAAAGTAATCGTTGAAGATAAGATCCCACTGCGCTTCAACCGCCGCGAACTCAAGACGGAAGTTACAAATCAGGGCCTTAATGACATCCCGGCGGATACAATCATCGCGGGTCAACGCAATACCCCGCCACAGCGCAGTGCCGCTTTCATCAACCTGCTGATAATACTGTTTCAGCTCTTTCTGGTTCTGCGCATAGCAGTCGCCAATCATACTGATCGCCGACACGCCCATTCCGAGTAGATCGGTATCACCTTGAGTGGTGTACCCCTGGAAGTTACGGTGCAGCACGCCTTCGCGCTGGGCAATCGCCAGTTCATCGTCCGGGCGGGCAAAGTGGTCCATGCCGATAAACTGATAGCCAGTATCGGTAAGCGAAGCGATGGTTTCCTGCAGGATATCCAGTTTCTGCCCTGCGCTCGGTAAATCCGCGTCTTTAATTTTGCGCTGCGCAGCGAATAGCGTAGGCAGATGCGCGTAGTTAAATACGCTCAGACGGTCCGGATTCAGTTCTGCGACTTTCTGCAGCGTGAAGGCAAAGCTTTCCGGCGTTTGCTTCGGCAGACCGTAAATCAAATCGATGTTGGTCGATGTGAAGCCAATCTCACGTGCATGACGCAGCAGCGCAAAGATGAATTCCTCATCTTGTTCACGGTTCACCAGGCGCTGCACTTCTTTATTGAAATCCTGCACCCCCATGCTCAAACGGTTGAACCCTGCAGATCGTAAATGATCCAGTACATCCAGTTCGATTTCACGCGGATCGACTTCGATGGAGATTTCCGCATCGGCGTTAAAGCTGAAGTGGCCGCGCAGCAGATTCATCAAGCGGCTGATTTGCGCTTTGTTGAGATAGGTCGGCGTACCGCCGCCCCAGTGCAGTTGACTAACCTGGCGGCCGGCAAAAAGCGGCGCGCGGTGAATAATTTCCTGCTCAAGGACATCAAGATACTGGTCAGCCTTATGCTGTTGGCGGGTGACAATCTTATTACAGCCGCAAAAATAGCAGAGCTTATGGCAGAACGGGATATGGACGTACAGCGACAGCGGCCGCTGCGGGTAGCGGTCCACGGCGGCGGCAAAATCAGCAGCGCCGAACGCCGGAGAAAACTCCAGCGCGGTGGGATACGAGGTATATCGCGGCCCGGAATAGTTATATTTCTGGATAAGGGCCAGATCCCAGTCGATTAACTGCTCAGACATGCTCACTCCTTCCGATGATGCCGCCGACGGGTACGCCGTGCCGGCCCAACCGCATCTCGGGTCATGAGCCGGTTGCGCAGCCATTTTTGACGCCGCGACAACCGTCTTAGTTTAACGAATAACCACAGCAGATAACATATAACCAGAAGGGTTATAAGCAGGACCGGGAATCCGATGGGATGCAAACGTTAGTTTCCACCCTTCAGCAGACGCATCATATCTTCCTGACGCTCTTCTTCTTCCTCGTCCTCGTCGTCATAGGAGAGGCCAAGCTGCTGCATCAGCGCGTCAATACGATCCAGTTTGGCATCGACCCAAGCCTGCTCTTCAGCATTCAGGGTACCGCCCTCTTCCAGACGTTCCAGCAGCGCGTCCAGGCGCTCATCATTCTCCAGCAAATCCAGCTCAGCCTGCGGTGAAAGCATAGGTTTCTCGCTCTTCGGTTTGTGCTGCTTAACGGCCGGGGTGCTTTCTGTCACGCCCAGCGGGATCGGTTTTTTGCTGCCAATGCGTGGGTCCTGCTGCTGGCTGCGGCCTTTGCCTGCTGAAGCAGCATCGCCGCCGCTGGTGCGGCTGCCTGCGGCATGGCCGCGGTGTTTTTTCTGACGTTTACGGTCGCGTGCTTCCTGGTTCAACTCTTCACGCGACTTACCACGTGCTTTACCGCGCGATGCGGATGCCGGTTTTTTCATGATGTGTGATCTTCAGACAGTTTTCTTCAGTATAGAATTGAGGCGGAATCTAGCAGAAAGCAAGCAAAGAAAAAAGGCGACAGATTAATCTGTCGCCTTTTTCCGCACTCACAACCCTTAACGGGTTTCCACTTTCCATGTCAGCTATCGACTTACCCTGTCTTTCCCTTAGCTTCCAACGGTCCTTGTTCTATCCCTTTCCCTTTTAAAACGTCTCCAGACGTTTGTCATCCTGACAATCCCGGTCTTCGCCTCCTGGCGCTCCTGACCCCTCGTCCTGAGTCGTAATCCTCCGGCATCCTCGCCTTTGCCCACTACTTTACCGTTTTGCCGGAAATCGACAACCACCTGTAGGATGAAAAGCCTGCTTAAGGGAATAGAGTTTCCTGTAACAGTATGATTTAACGATAATCTATGAATTTGACGTCAGGTTTTTCTCACAAATTTCGTATAGTCCTTATGGACAATGTCTCACAAAGCCCATGGTTTTTACTTACAACGCCGACGTGCGGTAAAAACAGCCTTTTTCTGCCTTTCAGGTATAATCCCCGCCATAGCCTGATTTTACGGAGACGACAGTCTTGACCAACTGGAATTATCAACAGACGCATTTTGTCACGAGCGCGCCTGATATCCGCCATCTTCCATCCGATACCGGAATCGAAGTGGCATTCGCTGGCCGCTCAAATGCGGGCAAATCCAGCGCCCTTAATACGCTGACTAATCAGAAAAGCCTGGCACGTACGTCAAAAACGCCGGGTCGTACCCAGCTTATCAACCTGTTTGAGGTTGCGGAAGGTAAACGCCTGGTCGACTTGCCGGGGTATGGCTACGCGCAGGTGCCGGAAGAGATGAAAATCAAATGGCAGAAGGCGCTGGGTGAGTATCTTGAAAAACGTCTGTGCCTGAAAGGCCTGGTGGTATTGATGGATATCCGTCATCCGCTGAAAGATCTCGATCAGCAGATGATCGAATGGGCGGTGGAAAGCGATATACAGGTGCTGGTCCTGCTAACCAAAGCCGATAAGCTCGCCAGCGGCGCGCGTAAAGCACAGGTCAATATGGTGCGTGAAGCGGTACTGGCCTTCAATGGCGATATCCAGGTTGAGCCTTTCTCTTCGCTGAAAAAATCTGGCGTGGATAAGTTGCGTCAGAAGCTGGATAGCTGGTTTAACGACATCCCGCCGCAAGAAGCCGCCGAAGACGCAGAGTAACCCCCGCTTTTTCCGGATAATGGCGCCCAGCGCCCTATCCGGACGTTCATTTTACGCGGTTGTCAGCGCGTAAAACTTTTCTTTCGCGCAATAAAAAACGCCCCGGTCATAAATGACCGGGGCGGCTAAAATATTCAGCCAAATCCGATTACGTGAAGTAAAAGGTCTGAAAGATAGAACATCTTACCTCTGTACCCTACGCGAATAACTTTACTCTTCTTTCGGTTATGGATAAAGCACTTTTTGTAGTTTTTTTTCACTATTTACATAACAAATTCAAATGGCCATCACAAAAATCTATAAGTTATGTTGCTAACTTACAAAAAAGAGCCTTACAGATTGCCCACTTAGTGCGCTTGATCCCAGTTTTCACCGCTACCGACTTCCACCAATAACGGCACCGCCAGCGTAGTACTGTTTTCCATCAGCTCATGCACCTTCTTCGATACGCTATCCAGATCGTCTTTGTGCACTTCAAACACCAGTTCATCGTGCACCTGCATGATCATCCGCACGCGCGGTTTTTCACTCAGCAGCCAGTCATCAACGGCAATCATCGCCCGCTTAATAATATCCGCCGCCGTTCCCTGCATCGGTGCGTTGATCGCCGCTCGTTCCGCGCCCGCGCGGCGGGCGCCATTGCTGGATTTGATATCCGGCAGATACAGACGACGCCCTTCCAGCGTTTCAACATAGCCCTGCTCTTTCGCCTGCGCGCGGGTACGTTCCATATAGTCCAGTACGCCCGGATAGCGCTCGAAATAGAGATCCATGTACTTCTGCGCTTCTTTACGCGGGATATTCAGCTGACGCGCCAGACCAAATGCGCTCATACCGTAAATCAGGCCGAAGTTAATCGCCTTCGCGCTGCGGCGCTGTTCATTACTGACGCTTTCTAACGGTAAGCCAAATACCTCTGCCGCGGTGGCGCGGTGAATATCCTTACCTTCCGCAAACGCCTTCAGCAGCCCCTCATCGCGCGACAGGTGCGCCATGATGCGCAGCTCAATCTGCGAATAGTCGGCAGACACAATCAGATAGTCCTGAGGCGCAATAAACGCCTGACGAATACGACGACCTTCGTCATTACGTACCGGAATATTCTGCAGGTTAGGATCGGTCGAAGAGAGACGCCCGGTCGCCGTCACCGCCTGATGATACGAAGTATGAACACGACCGGTTTTCGGGTTAATCATCAGCGGCAGCTTATCGGTATAGGTCGATTTAAGCTTCGCCAGCCCACGATACTCGAGGATCACCTTCGGCAGCGGGTAATCCAGCGCCAGTTCCTCCAGCACCTCTTCAGAAGTCGACGGCGCACCGCCAGGCGTTTTCTTCAGCGGCTTGATGCCCTGCTTTTCAAACAAGATGGTTTGCAACTGTTTGGTAGAAGAGAGGTTGAACTCCTCACCGGCAATTTCATGGGCGCGTTGTTCCAGTTCAACCAGACGCTTAGCGATCTCCTGAGAATGCGCGTGAAGCACCGCCGGATCGATTTTCACGCCGTTGCGCTCAACCCGCGACAGCACCGGTACTAGCGGCATCTCGATATTTTTAAAGATATTCAGCGGGCCTTCATGCTGCTGCAATTGCGGCCACATCTTCAGATGCAGTTGCAGCGTCACGTCAGCATCCTCCGCGGCGTAACGCCCGGCCTCTTCCAGCGCGATCTGATTAAAGGTGAGCTGATTTTTACCTTTGCCGGCAATCTCTTCAAAAGTGATGGTTTTGTGTTTCAACCAGCGATCGGACAAGCTATCCATATCATGTCGACCCGCGACGCTGTCGAGGGTGTAGGATTCCAGCATGGTGTCGAAGGCAATACCACGCAGTTCAATGTCGTAGTTGGCCAGGATGCCGCGATCGTACTTCAGGTTTTGCCCTACTTTTAGCACCTTGTCATCTTCCAGCAGCGGCTTGAGCAGCTCCAGCACGCGTTCACGTGGGATCTGGTCCGGCGCGTCGAGATAATCATGGGCCACCGGCACATAAGCCGCGACGCCAGGCTCAATCGCGAATGACAGACCCACCATATTGGCGGAAATGTTATCGAGGCTATCCGTTTCGGTATCAAAAGCGAATAGCGGCGCTTTCTTCAATCTGGCAATCCATTCGACCAGCGTCGCTTCATCCAGGATAGTCACATAATGCTCAGAAGAGAGCGTCGCGGCGACCTCTTCTTCCATAATCACCGCGGCTTCAGCTGGTTTCGCCGCTGGTTTAGCGCCTTTCCCCTGTAGCCATTTGCCGGATTCGACATCGGTGATCCAACGTTTGAATTCATATTGCTTAAACAATGCCAGCAGCTCATCTGCCGCCGGCTGCGCAACTAACAGCTCTTCGCAACCCAGATCCAGTTCAACATCGGTTTTTATCGTCGCGAGTTGATAAGAGAGGTAGGCCACCTCTTTGTTCTGCTCCAGCTTCGCCGCCATCGTTTTCGCGCCGCGGAAGGTCAGCCCGGCGATTTTTTCCGGTTCTGCATAGAGCGTATCCAGACCACCCAAACCCTGCAGTAGCGCCTGCGCCGTTTTTTCCCCAACGCCCGGGACGCCAGGTATGTTATCCGAGGAGTCGCCCATCAGCGCGAGGAAATCAATAATCAGTTCCGGCGGTACGCCGTACTTATTCACGACCTCTTCCGGGCCGAGGATAGTGTTGGTCATGGTGTTGATTAAGGTAATGCCCGGCGCCACCAGTTGCGCCATATCTTTATCACCGGTGCTGATCAGTACCGGGCGGCCCACTTTTTCCGCCTCGCGGGCCAGCGTGCCGATAACGTCATCCGCTTCAACGCCAGGCACCGCCATCAGCGGCAGCCCCATCGCCTTCACCATCTTGTGCAGCGGTTCAATCTGCGCACGTAGATCGTCCGGCATCGGCGGACGATGTGATTTGTAATGCTCAAACAATTCGTCACGGAAGGTTTTCCCTTTGGCATCAAATACCACGACGGCATGCGTCGGCTGATACTGCAGGATCAGGCTACGCAACATATTCAGCACGCCGTACATAGCGCCGGTAGGCTCCCCGGCGCTGTTAGTTAGCGGTGGGAAGGCGTGGTAAGCCCGATATAGGTAAGAGGAGCCGTCGACGAGGATGAGAGGGTTTTCTGGGATCTGAACCATAATTTCCGTGCCTGTTTATCAGATTATGGGTAAAGGATGCCACAGACGGGCATGAAATCCTGAATTTTTCCCGCATTTAGCCGAAAAGATTCATCGCAGAGGGGAATCGCTGCACAATATTATCTGTGGATAACTTTGTGTATAGTTTTATCGCCTCAGCCCAAAAAGCCTAAGCCATGTAACATGTCATCTTATAACTCATTATATATCAAAGAATTAAATATTCCCCCAAGGCTATATGCGATTCATGATGACTCAATGTTCCATGTGGATATAAGATTCGCGTTTTTTTCTGTTCTGGTAAGACCCGTTATTTACCGCGTTTTCTGGTAAAATCAGCCTCTTGCGCGGCTTAAGAAGGTTCTTTGCCGGCCTAACTTTCTGAATAAACTAACTATGTCGAGATTACTCGCTGCGATAACGCTCCCGCTGAGTATCGCCCTTACTATCTTAGTCACCATTATCTGTTCCGTACCGATTATCATCGCCGGACTGATTAAACTGCTGGTACCTATCCCGGCGGTTTGGCGTTCTATTTCCGTTTTTTGCAATTTTATGATGTATTGCTGGTGCGAAGGACTGGCGCTGCTGCTGCATCTCAACCCATGGTTGAAATGGGATATTCAGGGGCTGGAAGGGCTGAATAAAAAGAACTGGTATCTGCTTATCAGCAACCATCACAGCTGGGCGGACATCGTGGTGCTCTGCGTTCTGTTTCGCAAGCATATCCCGATGAATAAATACTTCCTCAAGCAGCAGTTGGCCTGGGTACCGTTTATCGGCCTGGCCTGCTGGGCGCTTGATATGCCTTTTATGCGCCGCTATTCGCGCGGCTACTTACTGCGCCACCCGGAACGTCGCGGTAAAGACGTCGAAACGACTCGCCGCTCATGTGAAAAATTCCGCTCTCATCCGACAACCATCGTCAATTTCGTCGAAGGCTCAAGGTTTACCGCTGAAAAGAAGCGCGAGACGCGCTCGCCTTACCACAACCTGTTGCCGCCTAAAGCTGCGGGCATAGCGATGGCGTTAAACGTCCTCGGCGCACAGTTCGATAAGCTACTGAACGTTACACTGTGCTATCCGGATAATAATGCCAGGCCGTTTTACGATATGTTAAGCGGCCGCCTGACGCGCATCGTGGTACGTATTAATCTGGTGCCGATTGGCGAGGAACTACACGGTGATTACGTCAATGATAAAAACTTTAAGCGCGGTTTCCAGCGCTGGCTGAATGGGCTTTGGGAAGAAAAAGATCGTCAGCTCACTGACATTATGCAGGGTAACGAAAAGTCGTGACTATAGAGTCGATAAAAAAAGCCGGTCAGTGACCGGCATTTTTTTTATTTCTTTTCAACCAGTTGTTTCACAGTATCTGCGTACTGGGAAACAAACGCGTCCATATTGCTGGTATCCATACCCTGCGGGTTCAGCTGGTATTTACCATTAACAAACATCGCCGGAACGCCCTGCAGCTGTAAATCGGCTGCGGCTTTCTCTTGCTGGGCGACCAGAGACTTCACCACAAAGCTGTTCCATGCCGCGTCGTAATCTTCACCTTTAACGCCCGCATCAACGAAGACTTTACGGATGTCGGCAGTGGACTGCACGGTTTGGGTTTTCTGTACCGCTTCAAACATCGGCGCGGTTACTTTATCTTCAACGCCCAGCGCGATCGCCACAGCCCACGCCTGGGTCAGGTCTTTACCCAACGGGCCCAGGAATTCAACGTGATACTTGGTCATTTTGGTGCCTTCAGGCAGTTTCTGACGTACATTGTCGGAAACGTGCAGCACTTCTTCAAACTGATAGCAGTGCGGGCAGTAGAATGAGAAGAACTCAAGGACCTGAGGTTCACCTGCAACCGGCTTATCAAGGGTGGTGTACTGCTTGCCGTCGGTGATCTGGGCAGCGGATGCACTGAAAGCCAGAATCATACCAGCCAGCGCCAGCCAAATTTTTTTCATGATTATTTCTCTCCTGATATATCACATTAATACATTGGCGTTAACTGAAGAGGGGGTTCCTGCAGAACCTTCACCTGCTCAAGAAATGTTGCAGTCTGCCCGCGCCAATAATCTTCCCCGGTTAACCATGGGAAATTTATAGGGAAAGCAGGATCGTCCCAACGCCTGAGCAGCCACGCCAGATAATAAACTAAACGCATGGCGCGTAAAGGTTCGATGAGAGCGATTTCGTCCATGTTGATCGGACTGAATTCTTCATAAGCCTCAATGATGGTCTCCAGCTGCATGCGCTGTTCGGCTTTATCGCCATTCAGCAGCATCCAGAGATCCTGTACCGCCGGGCCGCTGCGGGCATCATCTAAATCAACAAACAGCGGACCATCGCGCCACAGGATATTACCGGCGTGGCAGTCGCCATGTAGACGAAGCGTATCCGCACGCCCGTGCCACTGCGCCCTGACGGCATCAATGAGTTTATCAGCCGCACCCAGGAAATCAGCCTTCAGGCCAGATGGAATAAGCGTCGCCTGTTCGAATACCTGACGTGGTTCCAACAGATATTCTTGTACGCCAATCTCCGGGCGCGCATTAAAACGCTGCTTACGACCGGTCTGGTGCAGGCGGCCAAGATAGCGCCCGACCCATTCTATTTGGTCAAGATTATCCGCTTCGAACTGGCGGCCACCGAGGCTTGGGAAGATGGCAAAGAAGAACCCTTGATGTTGATGTAGCGTGCTGTCGTTAAATAAGAGCGGCGCGGCAACGGGCACTTCATCTTCTACGAGTTGAAGCGCAAACTGATGTTCTTCGAGGATCTGTTCTGCAGACCAGCGTTCAGGACGATAGAACTTCACCACGTAGCGGCGGCGATCTTCGTCCTGAAACTGGTAAACACGGTTCTCATAGCTATTAAGCGGGGTCAGACCGGAGTCGACCCGCATTCCCAGATCGAATAATCCATCAATGATGGTATCCGGGTGAAGCGTCTGAAAAGTAAAAGCCTTATCGTGCATCCTGACATCCGATAATCGTACGAATGCTTCAGGATATCATCTCGTAGCCGGTTTCGCGGCAGCACTTACAACCTTTTACTCTTTAATAACACCGCGCGCGCGTAACAGTGCGGTTTTAAAATCCTCTTCATAATCTTTCTGAATACCCGGGATGACAGCCTCTTTCGATGAATCACGCATCTTCAGGTGATAAATCAGAATATCATCAGAAAGATCGGCTAGTTCACCTTTGTAACCTGCTTCAGCCGCCAGTTTCTGCAAGAATTGCATCAGGTTCAGTTCAGGTTCTTTTTGCCAGGCTGGCTGGAGAAGCTCAATTACTTCATTCAGGCGTTTACATTTCATAGTCATGCTCCTTACTCTTGATAGGGACAAGTTAACAGGGTCAATCCCACAATGAAAGAGGCGATATTAATATGCAAAGCGAGGCAATAACCGGCGTCGTGCTGGCGGGTGGAAGAGCTACGCGCATGGGCGGTGTTGATAAGGGATTGCAGTTGCTGAATGGTCGTCCTCTCTGGCGTCACGTTGCGGATTCATTAGAGCCGCAGGTAGGCAGATTAGTGATTAGCGCTAATCGCAATCTTGAGTATTGGCATACTAGCGGATATGCCGTTTATCGCGATACCCAAGCTGATTTTCCAGGCCCACTGGCCGGAATGCTTGCCATTATGCAGCAGGTAGATAGCCCATGGTTTGTATTTTGCCCCTGCGACACGCCGTTCATCCCCTCTTTTCTGGTCGAGCGCTTTCTACAACAGAAAGCTTCAGCGCCGGTGGTTTGGGTACACGATGGCGAGCGCGATCATCCCGCCGTTGCATTAGTTCATCGTCAAATCATTCCGGAACTGGAGACTTATCTGGCTCATGGAGAACGCCGGGTGATGGTCTTTATGCGTCAAGTAGGTGGGCACCCGGTGAATTTCAGCGATGTGAAATCAGCGTTCATCAATGTAAATACATTGGATGAGTTGCAGCAGATGCAGGAGTCATCATGATCCCCTTACTGGCGATCGCCGCATGGAGCGGTACCGGGAAAACAACGTTATTAAAACGCCTTATCCCTGAACTCTGCGCTAAAGGATTGCGGCCGGGGCTAATAAAGCATACTCATCACAATATGGATGTCGATAAACCTGGCAAGGATAGTTATGAGTTGCGCAAAGCTGGCGCTTCACAAACTATTGTCGCCAGTAAGCAGCGTTGGGCGCTGATGACAGAAACCCCAGATGAACCCGAATTAGATCTTCAATGGCTGGTAAGCAGAATGGATCCGGACAAATTGGATTTCGTTTTGGTGGAGGGTTTTAAGCATGAACCTGTGCCGAAGATCCTGCTTTTCCGGCAAAATAGCGGGCATCTTGTAGAAGAGCTAGTGATTGATGAACATACGATCGCCGTAGCCAGCGATGTGCCCATCGTGACGTCACTTCCGCTGTTGGATTTAAATAATATTCCACAGATCGCGACGTTTATTGCGAGTTGGTTAGAGAGGCAATAGCGGTGATATAGGTGGGATTTCCCCGGAGGCGGTGCTGCGCACCTTTTCCGGGCTACGGGGTCTGTAGCCCCGGTAAGCGCAGCGCCACCGGGGAAGATGGCGGTGCGTCTGACCGCAAAACACAAAAACAAAAGGCCCGGTCTTCCGGCTGAGCCTTTTGTTTACGTTGCTATGACAGCGGCTTTCCCCGGAGGCGGTGCTGCGCACCTTTTCCGGGCTACGGGG
>NZ_JBEAHX010000002.1:0-913015 GCF_040062145.1 Klebsiella sp. JN_Kp121 | reverse complement strand
ATGGTTCAGCTGAGGCTACACAGATTGCACTACCTTTCGCTCAAATAGCAAGCAGTTTTCGGAACTAAAGAATCCACTTCTGGTTTATGGCGCGTTGCGCTGCTAAAGCTCTGTCCGCTTCGTGCCAGGAGGGGACCTTACCCTGATGAAGTAAGTCAGGATATTTGCGGATAAATACCCAATAATTTACGTAGGCGGGAGCCATTCAACAATAGTTTTTGCCAACTCCCTAGGTTGTTCGAGCGGAATCATATGGCCGCAATTCCGAATGATTCTAAACGACGCATAAGGTATGGCTTCGACCAACTCTTCTGCCTCCTTCATCGAACGGATGGCATCATCTTCACTGGCGATAACCAATGTTGGACAACATATCGTTGCATAAGGTATACCTTGCCGGGATAAGGATGATTGCGTGATGAAGGCTTCAAATCCCAGAGAGCATCCCATTTTCTGAATAGCTGAAATCATATCCTGATTTGATGTGTTTATAGGATGGAGTGTCCGGGCAATAGCATGGCTGCTCAGCCCCTTAAACGTTGTGGGGGACAATGACTGCACGCTTTTTCGCTTTGCTTCAGCCTCTAACGGCGTATCTTCCCGTAAGGAACTGGCAATAAGCACTAAGGACTCTACACGTTCAGGGAATTCTGCTGCCAGTTGTCGGGCAATATACCCTCCCATCGAAAAGCCTATCAAAGAAAACTTCTCAGGCAGAAGAGTAATCAGATGCTGAACGACATCATGAATGGTTCGTCCTTCAGTTACAGATGCATGATGAACAATACAGTTTGACGGCAGGTATGTTTCAAATTCATGCCAAAGCATTTCATTCAGCATAAACCCGGGAATTAAAACGATTTTACGCGGCTTTAAACTCATAGAACTCGCTTAAATGCATCATGTGTATTTATTAGGTTAGACAGGTTAAAATATCTTACTAACTGCGACAATATCAAATACCAGCCCTGGATAAGCGTTTCAATTTCCACAGAGTTTCTTAACATTTCTAACGTCCTCCCAGGCTTCCTCCACCATCAACAGGCAGTACTACGCCAGTAATAAAACTCGCTTCTGATGATAAAAGAAAGGCTATTGCTGAAGCCACTTCAGCAGGAGAGCCCAGTCTGCCCATAGGGATTGTCGATAAAACACGTTGTTCTGCTTCACTTCCAACAGGTCGTGTTTTATGAAAAAGCTCTGTCTCTATTGGCCCAGGAGCAATCGCGTTTGCGGTGATCCCGAATTGAGCAAGCTCTAATGCCCAGGTTCGTGTACAACCTACCAGCGCACTTTTTGCTGCTGCGTAAGCTGTTCGGTCAGTCGCACCGTAAATAGCACGGCTACATACATTCACAATTCTTCCCCAGCCTCTGCGCTTCATTTTGGCAACCAGCGCCTGTGTTATCTGAACTGCTACCCGTACATTGATATCCATGACATTCAGGAAGGTCGGAATATCAATACTTCCCAGTTGTTGAGGTAAGGCCACCCCTACGTTATTTACGATACCGTGAACTTCGTGATTTTTGGCAATTTTCATTAGAATTAAATTTGTTTCATCAGAGCTACTCAGATCGGTCGTATATAAAACCCCTGGAAAGCTGGCATCACTATTACGGGCAATACCCACAACCAGGTGACCCTGTTCTGATAATTTGTCACTGAGTGCTCTCCCTATACCTCTGGTTGCGCCTGTAATAAGAAAAGTACGATAAGGTCCCATAGTAGAATCCTCGATCTCATTTGAATGGATGCGAATAAGATGGTACTGACATCCCATTTTTTGTTCACCGTCTATTAGACTAGCAGAACAATGACCAACTTCCGCTCTTCGCTCAAAGCGGACGTTAGATACCGAAGCATTGCTGTTTATCATGGGATTCAACTCATCTCCTTGGGCCAAAAATTTCTCCAGAACGTGATTGCAACGTCTTCAATGCTTCCAGCATATCGTCGCCATTCAGTGAACGTTGGGATTTCTTCTCAGTTGGTTTTCTTTTCCGCCGCGAGGGGCCATCTCCGGCAGGGAGAGCCTGAGACCGGTTATTGTCGCGTTTGTCCTGAACCAGCTTAATAAACTCAAGTGTGCGTCCGAGTCGTTTGTTGTCTACGATAGCACCCTGGTCAATTTCCTGAAGACGATCATAAGTGGAGTAGGGAAGGACGACTCCGTTTAGCCGGAGTTCTTTCCGTCCATCCGGGTAATGCCAGACCTCAATATACTTGCTTACAACTTTGCTGTTACCCTGCATGTCAAGGCTAAGTTCAGATGTCCGCCTGCCAGCAAAGCTGAAATGTCCTTTGATTACAAAGGATGGAAGCCCAGTTCAAAGCCGTACACATGGCCGCTCAAAACGGTATGTCAAGAAGAGACATGTACACGACTTGTGTTATTATTACCGTATATTTATGGATTTTCCCTTGTTATGGGTATTACGAAATGAAGAAGGTTATTTTATTCCTTTGTCAGGGATTAGAAGAATATGAAGCCAGTGCATTTACTGATGCTATTGGCTGGACAACAACTTACGGAATGGAACCCGTAGAATTGGTAACAGTTGGTCTACGAAAAAAAGTTAAATGTGCCTGGAATTTCACCATCGAACCAGAATATCAACTGGATGAAATTGATGGTGATAGCTTTGATGCCATTGCCATTCCCGGCGGAATGAGCCGGGCTGGTTTTTACGAGGATGCATTTGATGAGCGGCTGGTCAGCCTTATTCGAAAATTTAACAACCAAAACAAAATTATCGCTTCTGTCTGTGTTGGCGCTTTACCAGTAGCAAAAAGCGGTGCTCTTCAAGGTAGAATGGGTACGACGTATCATCTGAGCAGTAAACGTCAAACGCAGTTATCTGAAATGGGTGTCAATGTCATTGACCGCCCAATTGTAGTGGATGGTAATATCATTACATCGCAAAGTCCTGCAACAGCTATTAATGTCGCATTTACTTTAATAGAAAAGCTGACGTCCAGAGCTAACGTAGAAAAAATTAAAGAGGGAATGGGATTCCCCCTCATTGTGAATGAACAAAATTCGTTAAAAATGTGAGATTGTTGAATATGCGAATATTGACTGTTGTTGATTATGATGACATGTGGCCTACATTATTTGAGAACGAACGTTCTCTGTTGCAGGTAACACTTGGTCATGTGATATCCCAGATTCACCATATTGGTAGCACCTCGGTGCCTGGATTATCAGCTAAACCAGTGATAGATATATTAATTGAAGTTACTAATCTTGATGAACTGGACAGCATGAATCAGGCAATGGAGCGTGCCGGATATACTGTGCGTGGTGAAAATGGAATTTCCAATCGTAGGTACTTCACAAAAGGTGAAAACCAGCGCAGTCATCACATCCATGCTTTCACCACCGGGGATGCTCAAATAATAAAACATCTGGCATTTCGCGATTATCTTATTAGAAACAATGATATAGCAACTCAGTACGCTTTAATGAAAAAAAACGCGGTGCTTTTATGTGATAACGATACCCACCGATACAGCATTTACAAAGCAGATTTCATTCAAAAACATCTTCGTATGGCGCTTATTGATGCAGGGCATCTGAGCTGACCCTTAAATAAACTACAGCCTATGTCTTTTACTATATTATGCCCTATGTTTTTTGAGTATTAGAACCGAATATTTCACCGGAACGACTCTGTAAAACTTTCAAAGCTTCCAGCATATCATCGCCGTTCAGTGATCGCTGGGATTTCTTATCAGTTGGTTTCCTGCGCCGCCGTGAAGGTCCATCGCCAGCAGGTATTGCCTGAGAACGGTTATTGTCGCGTTTGTCCTGAACCAGTTTAATATATTCTAGTGTACGTCCGAGCCGCTTGTTGTCCACGATAGCTCCCTGGTCGATTTCCGACAGGCGATCATAAGTGGAGTAGGGAAGAGCAACGCCGTTAAGCCTGAGTTCTTTTCGGCCATCCGGATAATGCCAGACCTCGATGTATTTCCCGATGGCTTTGCGACTGATTTCACTGTCATCAATAAGATAGAGCACTTTATCATACTGAACCGTCAGAGATTTCGAAACGCGACGCGGTTCCCGCCATGTGAAAAAGGCAGCCAGATCATCATCATGTTCAAGTGGCCGATGCACATCAAAGTCATGTCGCGGAGCTTTGGCAAAGCGCCGGTTATAATCGTCCATAAATTCATCAGCATACTCATCGGCTGCGTCAACAGAAGAAATTCCCCTGAGCCGGAGTTCTTTTACCAGTCGGTCCTGAAGCGTCAGATGAGCGCGTTCCACGCGGCCTTTGGCAGAGCTGGTATTCGCGCAGATAGTCTGGATATTCAGTTCATGCATCGCACGCCCAAACTGGGTAAAGCCATCACCACCAGTGGCATTTTTGTTGTTTATTCTGAATACACTGGCTTTGTCACTGTATAACGCCAGCGGTTTACCATGTTTTTCCAGGTAGCCTCGTGTGGCCTCAAAATAGGTGAATGTTGATTCCGATTTTACAAAGCGGAGCTGCATCAGTCGGCTCGTTGCATCATCAACGTAAACCAGCGCGGTAGAGGCTGGAGCACGGTTCTCGAACCAGTGGTGGTCACAGCCATCTATCTGTATCAGTTCGCCACAACAGGCCCGGCGATAGCGTGGCTGCTGAATTTTTGGCGCACGTTGCTTACGGGGGACCCAGAAACCGGCTTTAACCATGAGCGACCGGACAGTTTCTTTGGACAGGTGGACATCGTGCAGTTCTGCAAGCTTTTCACACGCCAGAGTCGGCCCAAAGTCTGCATAGCGCTCACGTATAATACTGAGTGCATACCGCGCAAGGCCATCAGGCAACTGATTATTGCTGGGTTTCCCACGACGACGATTAGCCATACCAAGTGGGTCAGATTCACGGTAACGCGACAGAAGCCGTCTGCACTGGCGATCCGAGATGCCCAGTCGCTGAGCTGCCATTTGAGTTGTCAGACGGCGATCAACAACATCCTGAATGATTTTGAGTCGGTTAACTTCATCCAATGTAAAAAACTCCGCTGCATGAGCCGTCATGGTGATCTTCTTGTTGATTATACATGACGGACATCTTAACTTAGCCCAAAGCGGACATTACAACTTTGCTGTTACAACATTGGTGCGCATAATGTATATTATGTTAAATGTAGTCGATTGTTAACTTACTTACTATGGTCCTGTCCTGACGATGTCCGTTATGATCCTCTTTCACGGAATAACAATGACAATATCCAGCGCCGGCAGCGCGAATATTACTCGCTGCCGCGACAGTTTCCCAACTACTCGATTTTAGTTATGGGTGATTCACGAGTTGGATGACTCCCTAATAGCCCGCTCAGTCTATGCCGTGCGGACTATTTTCCTCTTCTAATATAAAATCACGCCGTTAAACATGATTGTCTCCACCGTCCGTTCCCCTAAATATCATGCGATAGAACGAGACCATTACTTGTTGCCCTTTATAAACGCTCCGGGCGTAAATCCATTAGAGGCAGCCAACTGTGCAAACCAAAGAGCGTTACGCTTTATCTGTCGCTCCCCGCTTTCCAGATCCAGTCGCCAGAAACCGTAACGGCGTTTAAAGCTATTTATCCACGACCAGTTATCAATAAATGTCCACTGGTGTACGCCAAAGCAGTTCGCCCCCTCGCTGATGGCGCGATGGAGCTGTTCGAGGTGTTCTTCCATTAATTCGATACGGAAAGTGTCATCAATAACCCCATCAGCCAGAACAGGACCTTCTGACTGGATATCCATGGCGATACCGATTTCAGCCAGATACCACTTCATATTGTCGTAATTATCGCGGATGTTGCTGGCTATATCGTAAATCGCCTGCGGAAAAATCTCGTTATTATCGCGATACGGATTGAAGCGCCCTTCGGGATCGCTGTAGTTCTCGAAGTAATACTCTGGCGTGAAGTAATCAAGTTCATAGGGACATTCGCGCGCTTTAACCCGACGTGGAACATAGTAGTTAACCCCCAGGAAATCTACCCGCGAACTCGTTATCAGATCGACATCCGCTTTTTTTATTTCTGGCAAGCAATCATGGGTTGCGAGGACTTCACATAACTCCTTCGGGAATTCATGCTTAACCAGCGGTTCAAGGAAACTGCGATTAAAGAACAGGTCGGCATACCACGCTGCTTTTTTATCCTCGTCGCTATTGTTTCGGGTATACGAGGGAGTCAGATTAAGCACCACGCCTATTTCGCCCGGTAGCTCAAGTTTCCGGTACAGGTGCACCGCTTTTGCATGCGCCAGCATAATGTTAAATGCAACCTGCGCCGCCAGCTTGCCATCTTTTTTGCAAGGATAATGGAAATCATAAAGATAGCCGCCTTCGACAGGTACTATCGGCTCATTAAAGGTGATCCAGTATTTGACCTTATGACCAAATAGCTCAAATGCAGTGCGGGCAAACCTTGCGAAAAGATCCGTCACATGGGGTGATTCAAAACCGCCATACTGCTTTTGCAATATTTCCGGCATGTCGAAATGATAAAGATTAATCATTGGTTCAATGCCGCTGGCGATCATCTCATCGAAGTAGTTGTTGTAAAACCGGACAGCTTCTGCGTTTGGGGTACCGGTTTCAAAATCATCAATCAGCCGTGACCACTGAATGGAAGTACGAAACGAGTTAAATCCCGTTTGCTTCATTAGCGCAACGTCCTCTTTATACTTGCTGTAGGTTTCACATACTTTCTGCGGACCAATCTGCTGGAAAAAGCGGTTGGGTTGTTCTGCATACCAGCTATCCCAGATAGAACGGTGCGGCTTATTCGCGAAGCCTTCTGTCTGCGGGCCTGATGCTGCAGCCCCCCAAAAAAAACCTTCCGGAAATTGATACCGATTCATAATGCCTCCTGAATGTTAAAAAGCTGCCCCAAAAGGGCAGCCAAATAATTACTCTGCAGTAACTTCAATTGATTTGATGAACATATATCCCCAGTCGCCGGTAAACTTTCCAAAACTGATGGTATTACCCCCCTCTTTGAGCGAAACAGGAACGACTATGGTCTTGCCCTTCTCATCCGTTTGCGGAAATTCAATGCTGACTGGCGTTCCGTCGTTCACGATGAACGAGTTTTTCTTGCTTCCCCATTTGCCGTTAAATTTCACGTGTAGGGTAAATTTACCGTCCCAGGGAGCGCTAACCTGCCAGCTCACGCTGTCTCCGTCATGCGCGAAAGGCCCGAGGAAACCGTCTTCTCCGATGGCTAACGTATCTTTTTCACTTTTAATGGAGTTAAGTGTTCCCTTGCTAACATCCATAGTCCCGCTGCCAAAGCTGCAATAATCTGCCGGTACAGGCCTCACAGCGGGCTTCACGCTGACATTTATCGTTTTGCTGCTTTCCAGCAACCCGTCATCAGCAGTAAAGGTCAACGCATAGTCGCCCGGCGCGGAGAACCAGACTCGGGTTTCCTCTTTACTGCTGTTACAGAAGTGAACGTTATTCTTACCGTCATGGCTCCACGCTACGCTGACTTTCGGGCCAGGTAGATTGTCATCCTGCCAGGCAGCATTGAGTTGAACGCCTTTATCGACAGTGGTAGAAAGCATGTCCTGCAGGGTAATAACCGGTGGAAGGTTTTTCTGCATATGTTTCAGGCGAATCACGTTTGAAGGTGCTGACTGACCACTATCATTCTTAGCGATTACCCGATAGTAGTAAGTCTGGCCGAGCGTCAGGCTGCGATAATTATCGCGGAAAAGACTCATTTTCGATGGATCCCATTCATTTTTGCCGTCGGAAATGTCCTTTCCGACGCGTGTCCATGGGCCCTGTGGCTGCACAGTTCTTTCCACGTCGTAATAACGACCAACGGGTGACCCCATCCAGTTAATGGCAAAGGGGGAATCGCTCTCGCGTAACCTCGGTGCTTCTGGTACCGGCAAATCTGGCACCTTGCTCAGACCAGCCATTTGTGCGGCGGCAGTCCGTACCAGGTTGACAACCTCCATCTCCTGATTCGCTTTCCCCTCATCCGGGAAGCCAGGCAGATGGTAGCTATAGTGTCCGGTATACTCTTTGTGCCAGTAAAAACCGCCATCATGCCGATGACCGCGAAAACCCCAGATAAAGCCGCCCGCGGCCTGCACGCCATTGACCTCAGTATGCACAATAGACTGCATGATAGCGTTAAGGTCTTTTTGGTCGAGGAGACCAAATTCGCCAACCAGATAGACTTTTTTGCCACCAATCGCCTCCAGATCTTTACGAACCTGCCCGGGGTGGTTGTTATTGGCATTGGTGTAATAGTGATTGCTGATGATGTCGACGTTCGGATCGCTGAGCGCGAAATCATTCACCTTTTTATAAGTCCCATCTACGACAAGCTGATGGGGTGCCCATTTACGGATCCAGGCAGATGTCTGATGAAGAAAATCGGCGTTAGTGTCCTCCAGCTCATTACCCGTTTCCCACGCCATAATCGCCTTTTCATCGTAGTAGTGGCGTCCCGTAATGGTGTTCGTCCGGGTTATAACCTGACGAATCACGTCAAGATAAGCCTGGAAGGTTTTACTGTCCGTCCGATAAAAATCCTCAGGTTTTTCATGATAAAATGAGGCAAGCTGTTCTCTCCCACCCCACCACCACCAGTGATCGATAAACGGTAGAATCAGGCGAAGCCCCTGCTTATCTGCTTCAGCAATCATGTTGTCATAAACTTTCATTGCCGCTTCATTCAGCCGCGGCATGCCGTCAGGCGTTTCCGGCGACAGGATATGCGTTTCACGTCCGCAGGCCGCGTCGTTTTCCTGCTGAACGGATAGCACATACACGCGCTGTGCTTTAGCACCCGTTTGCACCAGGGCTTTAATCCAGTTTTCTTGCTCTTCAGCAGTAGGCCATTTGAAATATTGCCCCCACCCGCGCGGATCCGCTTTGCAGGTTCCTCTCGCGTCATCCTCTATACGATGCAGCTCCGGGGCATGGATCCCGGCAAAGCGAAAGAGCCGATCGCCGTCTTTTAACGCAGCACCATCACGAGTAATAAAATGTTCAAAATGGGATTGTTCCGCCGCCAGCGCCCCCGCGCTTCCCAGCGCGGACAGTAAGGAGACGAGCAGAAGTTTTCGAATCGGGAAAGCCATCTCTTATCTCCTCAGAACCAGACTTCAGCCTGTACACCAAAATTCAGCGTATCGGTATCCCCGCTGCGAGAGTATCCCCCCGGGCTAAGGGTACCGGTGCTCCAGTCGTAATTTCTGTCTATCGCATCCGAGACGCCTTTATCCCATTTGGCATACGTGGCAAAGAAGCGCAGCTGTGGACGGCTCCAGAATCCAGAATCGAAGGTGAGCGTTGGCGCAATGGTCACCTTGGTCAGGCCCCCCTTTCCTTTGCCGTTTACCCCCATGTAGTTTTTATCATCCAGATATTCGTAACCCACTTCATATTGCATGGCGAAATTCTTCGTTATCTGATGATACGGCCGGATACCCGCCACCCACATGGAGCGTCCCCAGCCGTCATCATCGCTGGTCCACCAGCGGTAGTTTTTATCTTTCTGATAAAATGCAAAGGTCGATACGTCCACTTCGCCCAGACTGGCCATGCCATCCAGAATCACGCGCCAGGACTGGGTGTCTTCCAGGTTTGCCCAACCCCAGCCGTTTTTACCCAGCGAGTCAGCGGCAGCGAGCCCTTTGCCGTACTGGAAAACAATGCGGGAATAGCCACCTGTCAGCCCATAAAAACTGTCGACGTTATACAGCGCCGTCACGCCATAACCTTTTTCAGCAGAAGTGGGATGGTTTTCGTTGCGGTTCATATGGTGGCCAATAAGCTCAACATCCAGCCCGGTGCCGCCGATTTTTTTAAACCAGAGGTTAAGCGAGTAATCGTCAGGGTATCCCTGATCCCCCAGAGCCACGGGATAGGCTTTGGCTTCATCCGTTGTTGAAAACGCATAAACGCCGGCGTCAAAGCGCGCGAAGCCTAAATCCAGGTTATCAAACCCGCCCCCGGTTCCGTTGTACTGAATATACTCCCAGTCGAACTGGTGACTGGAAAGATTGGAGCTGCTGTAACGTTTACCCGCCCAGAAAGTCATATCCGGCGCAAAATCGAGATTTGATAACTCAGCAAAACCTTCGCGGAACTGGGTTTCTTTACCGTCATCGTCGGTACAGTTCCAGTCTGCGGTACATTTTGTTTGATGCGTCAGGTTGGCCTGAACACGAGCAACTGCGCCAGTATCCGATTTCAGCGTTACTGTCGGGATAAGCTCAATCTTGGTATCTTCTTCGTTCCCCAGACGCCATTTCCCGTCGGGCATCAGTCCCACTGAATCCACCCGGTTTCCGTCACTGTTGGCGAGGATCCCTGAGCGCAAATAGCCGTGGAGTGCAAAATCATATTTCTCATCTGCGCTGGCATAGCCGCTGATGACAGTGAGGGTAATCAAGGACAGAGGTATTGATTTAAATAACGTTTGCATAGGTTCCCTTTGAATTTTTATTTTCACGGTTAAACGTGCAGGGGAAATGTAAGGATCTAAAATGGAAATGTACATCCATTAACGGAAAGCGCTTTCCGTGTTTGCCGGATTGAATCACAAATTTGAGATCTTTGAGAATATTTTTGTGATGAATATCACTAATTAAGCTTCTGCCCACGAGAAATGGGCAGAAACAGCAAGAGGAGCGTTATTTTTCCAGCTGCATCAGCTGGCGTTCGTGAACCTTAAAGAATGGACGATAAAGCATCCATGCGTTGAAAAAGGCAAATAGGCACATGCACATATTCTTCCAGCTACCGTTGGCCGACCATGCAGCACCCAGCGGTGAGGGCATTGACCATGGCAGCATTGCAACGGCCCTGTCGAGGATACCCATTTGCGTCAAATACCAAGCTATACAGGCATTTATCAACGGAACAAAAACAAAGGGCAGTAAAAAAACCGGGTTCATGATGACGGGGAAGCCAAACAATATTGGCTCATTAATGTTGAACAGAGAAGGCAAAAGACCAATCTTTCCCACACTCTTCAACTGCCTTGAGCGGCTTCGTATTGCCATAAACACCAGTGGCAGCGTAGAGCCGATACCGCCAATCAACAGATAAAAATCCCAGAACCCCTGTAAATAAATATGGGGCAGCACAGCCTCTCCAGCGGCCAGGGCTCGCTGATTTTCAAACAGATAGGTGAGCCAGAACGGGTTCATGATCCCCGTAATGATCAGCGCGCCGTGAATACCGACGAACCATAAAAGATTACACAGAAACAAGGAGATAAGCACAGCCGTGAGAGTATCTGACGCTACAATGAGTGGGCGCAATGCTTCCCCAATCAGTTGCGGCAAAATCTGTCCGGTCGTCTGCAGCATCACGGCATTCATCACGCTGATGGAAAGCATAATCACCAGCAGCGGCATCAGCAGCTGGAAACCATTCCGTGTCATCACCGGCACCTCATCCGGCAAACGAATGCACCACCCTTTATTATAAAAAAACCTTATAATTTCAATCGAATATGCGCTTGAAATGAGGGCAGTAAAAAGCCCCATCCCTCCCAGAAAAACATTCGTCGCGCCATTATCCCGAAAACCGATAAACAGCAGAAAGGCGAGACATCCGGTGAGCCCGCATAACCGTTCCGGTAATTGATATTGCTTGGCAAGGCTGGCACTTGCACCAAATGCAACAATCAACGCCACCAGGCCGAGCGTCAGCTCAAAGGTTGGTAACAGCATCGGACGCAGCAGCAGATAAAAAGATCCGAATCGTGAGGTGCTTGAAATGGCGAACGGTGGAAACAGCATTGGCACCATCAGACTTCCCACGATGACAAAAGGCATTGCAAGAGAAAAGCCGTCTCGCATTGCTGTAATGTGTTGATTTTTAGTGATTATATTCGCCACCGGCGTGAGGCGTTGCTCTATCAAATCCACAGCAACATTCATCAAATGAATGTTCATAAGTCGACCTTAGTAGTTCTTGAATAGCAGGGATGATCGCGCACATTCATACAAAGTGAAAGGTGCTCTCAAGTGATCGTGGTCACAATTACCTTATCCGCAAACGGAAAGCGCTTTCCGTTTTGTTCCGTGGTGACTATATTCCAGCCATAAATTCAAAGGAGACGTTATGAAAAAAATCATGTTGTGTTGTTCTGCCGGGATGTCTACCAGCCTGCTGGTAAAAAAAATGGTCGATGAAGCGCACAGGCGTGGCCTGGAAGCGGAAATCAAGGCGTATGGCGTTGCCGAATTTGCCGAGCAGGTTGGTCACTACCAGGTGGTATTGCTTGGACCACAGGTGAAGTACATGCAAAGCGATCTACAGAAACAAGCCGATAAATACGGGATCCGCGTTGAGCCAATCAACATGATGGATTACGGCATGCAAAAAGGGGGCGCCGTTCTCGATTTCGCCCTCTCCCTGATAGATAACAAATAAAGAAGGGAAACCCTATGAGCTCTCTGTACGCAAAACTAATTCAGGTTATCGAAAAGAAAATTACTCCGATGGCGGGCGCCGTCGGCCAGCAAAAATATGTCACCTCCATTCGTGACGGCTTCATTACCGCTCTGCCGTTCATGATTGTGGGTTCTTTTATGCTGGTATTTATCTTCCCCCCCTTCTCGCCCGACACATCCTGGGGCTTCGCCAGGGCATGGCTGCAATTCTCGCTCGATCACCGTGAAGCTCTCATGCTGCCCTTTAACTTCAGCATGGGAATTATGACGATCTTTATTTCCGTCGGGATTGCCGCAAGTCTGGCCAAACACCACGATCTCGACGCACTTACCGCCGGGATGCTCTCTTTAATGGCCTTTTTGCTTGTCGCTGCGCCATTGAAGGACGGGCAGATTTCAACGGCCTACTTCTCCGGTCAAGGGATCTTTACCGCCATTCTGGTGGCTATTTACTCCACGGAACTTTACGCCTTCCTGAAGCGACATAATATTACCATCCGCCTGCCGCCGGAGGTCCCAACTGGCGTAGCGCGCTCGTTTGAGATCCTCATCCCGGTACTGGCAATCGTCATCACGCTGCATCCGCTGAACCTGCTTATTGAAGCGCAACTGGGGATGATTATTCCCGAAGCGATTATGTCGCTGGTGAAACCGCTGGTTGCCGCGTCCGATACGCTCCCCGCAGTGCTCCTCTCGGTGCTGGTGTGCCAGGTGCTCTGGTTTGCCGGTATCCATGGTGCGCTGATCGTCACCGGTATTATGAACCCTTTTTGGATGGCAAACCTGTCCGTAAACCAGGCGGCAATCGCCGCGGGTGAAGCTATCCCGCATATTTACGTTCAGGGTTTCTGGGACCATTACCTGCTAATTGGTGGTGTTGGCTCGACGCTGCCGCTGGCCTTCCTTTTGCTGCGCAGCAAAGCCATCCATTTGCGGACTATTGGGCGAATGGGCGTGGTACCAGGGGTGTTTAACATTAACGAACCCATTCTGTTTGGTGCGCCCATCATTATGAATCCTCTGTTTTTCCTGCCGTTTGTGCTGGTCCCGATGGTCAATGCCACCTTCGCATGGTTTGCACTGGATCTTGATTTAGTCAGCCGTGTGGTATCGATGACGCCATGGACAACACCTGCACCCATTGGCGCATCATGGGCAGCCAACTGGAGCTTCAGCCCTGTGATCCTGTGCCTGATATGCATGGTGACATCTGCCGTCATGTACTTCCCCTTCCTGAAGGCCTACGAAAAACAGCTTCTGGAACAAGAGCATGAAAACGCGGTTGAACATGCAGAAGATGCGGCTCAATCCGCCTGAAAGTAGAACATAGAGGAAAAAAACATGGAATTAGAAGAACAAGTTATGGGCATCATCATTAACGCGGGTCAGTCGCGCAGCCTTTGTTATGAAGCCCTCGGCTGCGCAAAGCAAGGTGATTTTGAAGCCGCAGATCAACTAATGAAAGAGGCGACTCATTTTGCCCGCGAAGCTCACCTTGTTCAAACCCAGCTCATTGAAGTTGATGAAGGCGAAGGGAAAACCAAAATGACGCTGGTGATGGTGCATGCGCAGGACCACCTGATGACCTCCATTCTGGCCAGGGAGCTGGTGACCGAACTTATTCACATTTACCGCACACGCCCGCACCAGGCATAACGACAGCAGAGAGGCCGCGGCCTCTCTTATGACAGAGGATTGTATGCATTATCTTGGACTGGATATCGGTGGCACAAAAATGGAAGCTGTATTGCTTTCAGCTCAAGGCGATTATCTCTGGCGTAAGCGCCAGCCGACTCAGAAAGAAAGTTACGCTGAATTTATGCTGCATCTGGTGAGCCTTATTGATGATGCCCGCGCGGCTAGCCCGGAACCCTTCACCGTAGGGGTCGGTCTGCCTGGCGCAATTGACCCGCAAACGGGGCTCATCAAAAATTGCAATTGCCTGGTTCTTAATGGTCACGATCTGAAAGCCGATCTTGCCGAACGTATCCGGCAGCCAGTGTGGATTGCCAATGACGCTGATTGTTTTACTCTCTCTGAAGCGGTAGATGGCGCAGGTGCAAAGGCTGACACCGTATTTGGTGTGATTATCGGTACGGGGTGTGGCGGTGGGATCGCCGTGCGCCGGCATTTGTTACAAGGCCCAAACGCCATTGCCGGCGAATGGGGGCACAACCCGCTTCCGGGGTACGTACCAGCGATTGATGGCCCCGCTCAGCCCTGCTACTGTGGCAAGCATAACTGTATTGAATCCTTTATTTCCGGTACCGGTTTTGCCCGTCGTTTCCCGGGAAACCTGACCTCTCAGGAAATTATCAACGCCGCAGAACAGGGAGATCCGAAGGCGCGCGAACACTGGCGGCATTTTATTGATGCATTTGCCCGTAGCCTGGCGTCAGTCATCAATATTCTGGATCCCCAGGTCATTGTGTTAGGAGGAGGATTGTCGAATGTCAGCAGAATCTACGATGATCTGCCTGTCGCTATTATTTCTTATCTCTTTTCTGAAACCTGCTATACGCGCATTGTTCCGGCGCGCTTTGGCGACGCCAGCGGCGTACGTGGCGCAGCCTGGCTTCCCCGGCTGAACGCGAACGAAACATAAGCGTCATGACCGGCGACGGGACGATTCTTCGGGAGGGTTATGTTAAGATGATGAAAACTCACCACGCAGAAAACGCTATGCCAACGATTGATGATGTATCTCGATTAGCCAATGTTTCCAGAGCAACGGTTTCCCGCGTGCTGACGGGGACCAGGGGTGTTCGCGAAGAGAGCCGTGAGGCGGTATTACGGGCTGTAGAAGAACTCAACTACCGCCCAAGCTTCGCCGCGCAAAACCTGGCGAGTCAGTCATCAAGCCATATCGGTGTGGTGCTTTCCTCACGTGAGGAAAGCAGTGGCGCACGTATTCTTCCCGCGCTTGCGCGCGCAATGAAAGTGCTGAACAAAACGCTGATAGTCCAGTATGTGGATAATGACGTCGAACATGCAGCTTCGGTAGATGATTTACAACGACAATGCGCCGCCGTTGTAGTGTTCGGACCAGTTGTACCGGGCAGTGGCGATAACGTGATTTCTTTCGACCGACCCGTGGTGGACGCGAAAAGTCAGGGCTACGATTTCGCCTTTGCTACGGAGAGCGCCTGCCGCTACATGATAGGTAAAGGCCATCGCAACATCGCGCTGGTTATTGATAACGAGACGGATGACGCAAGCAAGCGAATGGTTGAAGGTTATCGCAATGTGTTGCAGAACTACTCATTTCCGTTTAATCGCCAGTTGGTATTAACAGCCAATGAGAGTGTCGAACGCGCGCTGTTGACGCTTATTAATAGTCTGAGCAAGTTCTCTTCCATCGTAGTTAAGCGTGATGCTTACGCTGCAGAGGCCATGCGCCTGTTCCGCGAATTTAATATTGCCGTGCCTCAGGAGGTATCCCTCCTCAGTCTTGAGGATTCACCGTTGGCCACGCAGTTATATCCGCAACTGACCTGTATTTCATGGCCAATGGAACCCCTCCTGCACCAGTGCGTACAGCGCATTAAAAGCATCGTTGAGGGTCGTCCGCTTCGCGAAACGGAACTGCCACCGATAATTGGTAAGCTTACGCCTCGCCAGTCGGTGCTGGAAATGAGTTAAATATTTTTCAGGAGTGAAGATATGAATGCAGTCCAGCTTTTGTGTTCTCTGGCATTGATTTTGGTCGCATCCTTTCGCATTTTTGCGCAGGAACCAGGGCTCCCGCTGAAGGAACAGGTCAATACAGATGAAGGTACAATCTGCGTTTATGAACGCGGGGAACACCGTGAAAAAATCGTTATTCCTGTTGGTCAGGCGTGCCCGAAAACCTCAGCTAACAATAATGAATGATGTCAGCGTGTGGGCGCTGTCCTTGTATGTAAAATCCACTGACGATTACGCCCATTTGTGAAAATAGCTCACAACACCATTCGATGGCGCATGCTGGTTCCCTTCATGTCAGTGCAATACCCTGTCACATACAGAATTGCTGGCAATAAAAGAAGGAACACAGAATGAAGTATGTGAATCTGGGTCGTAGCGGTTTGCAAGTCTCCCGTCTTTGTCTCGGTTGTATGAGTTATGGTGAACCTGAACGCTTGCCTCAACCCTGGTCCCTGGATGAGAAGGCGTCACGTCCGCTCATTCGCCAGGCGCTTGAAGCGGGCATTAATTTTTTTGATACCGCGAATATTTACTCGGGCGGAAGTTCTGAAGAGATCACTGGAAAAGCGCTGAGAGAAATGGCCAGACGCGATGAGATCGTTGTGGCGACAAAGACCTTCTTTCCGTGGCGCAACTCACCCAATACCGGGTTTCTTTCCCGCAAGGCCATTTTTCAGTCTATTGACGACAGCCTGATGCGCTTAGGTATGGATTATGTGGATCTCTTTCAGATTCACCGCTTTGACCACTCAACGCCTGTTGAAGAGACCATGGAGGCTCTGCATGACCTCGTTAAATCAGGAAAAGTACGTTACATCGGCGCATCATCTATGGAAGCCTGGCGCTTTGCAAAAATGCAGCATACTGCAGAGCGTAACGGCTGGACCCGATTTATTACGATGCAACCGCAATACAACCTGCTTTACCGGGAAGAAGAGCGCGAGATGTTGCCCCTGTGTGAAGACCAGGGCGTTGGTGTGATCCCCTGGAGTCCGATGGCGAGGGGCAGGCTCACGCGAGACTGGAGTGTCACGTCCCGACGAACGCAAAACGATGCCTTTGCGTTAAAAATGTATGAGAACGCAGCCCTGCTGGATAAGCCCGTTATTGATGTTGTTGCCAGCATTGCTGAAAAGCACGATGTGCCAAGAGCCCATGTTGCAATTGCCTGGTTGCTATCAAAAACGGTCATCACAGCACCGATCATCGGCGCGACGAAACCAGAACATCTTTCCACGGCTATCAGCGCGCTGGACTTTTCACTTAGCGATGCCGAAATCATGGAACTCGAGGCACACTATCTGCCGCACCCCGTCGACGGGATCATCCCCCCACTTCCGGATACGCCACCTTCACTCACGCCGCCTTCAGCAATACAGGACTGTTAATGCCCTAAGCGCGTTATGATTTAGTCCATTCATGTGGTTTATCCCTGACAATAACACAGAGGGAGACATTATCTACAGTCTCCCTGTGACAGTAAGTATAAAGGTGGCCATCACCGTTTAACTTTTATCAAACTGACTTTCGGTAAACGGATCTGCGCGACCGCCCTGCAATGGGATCCTGGCAAGCGCTGCATCGATTTCGCGTAGCTCGCTGTCCGTCAACCGGACTTGCGGTGCACCACTGTTTTCTATTAGGTGCGGATATTGCGTCGTACCCGGTATGGGGACTATCCATGGCCGCTGTGCCATCACCCAGGCCAGTGCGAACTGAACCGGAGTGGTGTTTTTGCGGCGGGCCCACGATTGCGCGAATTCAAGCAGTACCATGTTTTTGGCCAGTGCATCGGGCTGGAAGCGTGGCAGGTTATGCCGCCGATCGGTGCTGTCGAACCGCTGGCTTGGATTGACTGCTCCGGCAAGGAAGCTGCGGGCGGTCGGGCAGTAAGGTACGAAACCGATACCCAGCTCTTCGAGCGTTGGAAATATCCGTGTCTCCGGTTCACGCCACCACATGGCATACTCACTCTGCACTGCAGCCACAGGGAGTACCGCATGTGCGCGGCGGATTGTCCTGGCACTCGCTTCCGACAATCCCCAGTGTTTCACTTTACCCTCCTGGATCAACGCCTTCACGGTTTCTGCCACATCCTCAATCGGCACATTCGGATCGGGGCGATGCTGATAAAGAAGATCGATGTGGTCCGTTTTCAGACGCTTTAGCGAGCCCTCTACGGCGCGGCGAACATGGTCAGGATGGCTGTTTAGGGAGGTAGGCTTCCCCTCTTCCACGCCGAAACCGAACTTAGTGGCAATCACCACACGATCGCGAACGGGGGCCAGTGCTTCCCCGACAAATTCTTCACTGAGATGGGGGCCATACACCTCGGCAGTATCAAAGAACGTGATGCCTTGTTCGAAGGCTGCCCGGATGAGCGAAACCATGGCTTTACGATCGCGCGGACCACCGCCGTAATACCCCACCATGGGCAGACACCCCAGCCCCATGCTTGAAACCTCCAGCGAGCCGAGTTTACGCGTGGTTAAGGTCTCCTTCTGGACGGGAACAGCATCCGAAGGGTCGTTCGACGTGTCCTGACCAGCCGGTTTAGCCATCACTGCTCCGCTCCTGCCAAGGGTGGTAGCGGCCAACGCCAGACCGGCGCCGGCGATCAGAAAATTGCGACGTTCCCGGGAAGCGGGTACAGAAGCAGAATGCTGGTCATGCATCATCTTGCTCATAAACTGGAACTCCCTAAAGCGAAGAAAGGATTCATTAATTTGATCATTACCAGGCATAAGCCTGGGGCGCTTCTCCCCCGGGTCCGGGCCAGATTTCGTCGAGGCAGCTCATGGTTTCGTCTGATAGCGTGATTGTCGTGGCGTGAAGCGCCTCCCGGAGTTGTTCGACCGTACGTGGCCCGATAAGTGGAGCAGTAACGACAGGATTCTGCAGGAGCCACGCAAGCGCCACATCGGAAGGTGTTTCACCGAGGTCCTCACATAATCCTTCGTAGGCTTCCAGCTGCGGACGATACTGTTCGATAAGACGGGAAAACTCGGGCCTGGCACGGCGCCCGCTTGCCATCTTTTTCAGTACACCGCCAAGCAACCCTCCGGCAAGTGGGCTCCAGGGAATCAGTCCCAGCCCAAAATGACGGCATGCGGGAATGACCTCCAGCTCAATAGTTCGGGCAGTCAGATTGTAGAGACTTTGCTCAGCAACCAGGCCCAGGGAATGACGGGCCGTGGCAACTGACTGTGCAGTCGCAATGTCCCAGCCCGCGAAATTGCTGCTACCGATATAAAGGACTTTTCCCTGCTGAACAAGGAGTTCCATGGCCTGCCAGATCTCCTCCCATGGCGTACAGCGATCGATGTGATGCATCTGATAGACGTCAATATGGTCGGTCTTAAGCCGTCGCAAACTGTCCTCACAGGCTTTGCGAATATGGTAAGCAGAAAGACGCCGATCGTTCGGACCTGGCCCCATTGGCTGATAGGCTTTCGTCGCCAGAACGATACGGTCACGGCGGCCACCCTGCTGGAGCCAGCGACCAATAATTTCTTCAGACAGCCCCGAACCTTGCTGGATATCGGGTGATTGTTCAGTGCCATACACATCTGCTGTATCAATGAAATTTATACCTGCCTCAAGCGCTTCATCCAGAATGCGGGCACTGGTTTTCTCGTCGGTGACGTCACCAAAATTCATGGTTCCGAGACAAAGGCGGCTGACTCTCAGGCCGGTGCGGCCAAGATGCGTATAGTTCATACACGGCTCCGTTAAGTGAATGTTCCGCCCTGACCGACGGCCAGAGCGCATAATTTTCAAGAATAACGAAGCACAGCGTGTTCAGTGAGAGGCGATGAGTGGATGGACTTGTGAAAAAAATTCAGCAACGGATTAGTCCTGGTCGGTCTAAGGTGTATATCATTTCCGTATCAACGCATTCGGGCCTTAACGCACAAGGAAAACTATTCTGTATGCAAATAAGCAGAGCTGATGTCGCCGATCTCATTTATTTCATGGCTATTGCACGTCATCGCAGTTTCAGCCGTGCGGCGATTGAATTAGGTGTCAGTGCATCAGCGCTTAGTCATGCTCTGAAGGGACTGGAAACCCGGCTCGGGGTTCGCCTGCTTAATCGTACGACCAAGAGCGTTACCCCTACGGCTGCAGGTGAAGAACTGGTTCAGTCTGTCCTTCAGCCTTTCGACAAGATAGAAGGCGCGCTTGAATCGCTTAACCGGTATCGTAATACCCCTACCGGACGTATCCGCATCAATGCTGCCGTTGAAGCGGCCAATCTTTTGCTTGCGCCAGTTATGCCCGCGTTTATGGATCGCTATCCCGATATTGAAATCGATATTGTGGCCAGCAACCGTATGGTTGACGTTACTGATGCGGGCTTCGATGCCGGTATCCGCTATGGTGGCACCGTCCCGGAAGACATGGTTGCCCGGCGTTTATCTGCCGATATTCGCTGGGTTATCGCAGCATCCCCCGACTATCTTGAACGCTACGGAACGCCTGAACATCCTGATGATTTATTACACCATCGCTGTATAAGCAATCGTCTCGGCGACGATCGGATTTATCGCTGGGAACTTGAGCGAGACGGCGAAACGTACCAAATCAGTGTGCCTGGCTCTGTGACGGTCAATCAGGCTGAAACGGGTCTTGTGGCCGTATTAGGCGGGGCTGGCCTGATGTATTTTCCGGAGCCTCTTGTTGCACCCTATGTGAAGGATGGACTGCTCCGCCTGGTGCTTACGGAATGGTCCCCGCTGGAGGAAGGTTTTTATATCTATTATTCAAGCCGCCGGCAACTGCCGACCGGGCTTCGCCTTCTGATTGAGTTCATACAGGAGGCCAGGCCGCTGGGGTTGTGAAATAGCGCTTCCAAACGGGACGATGCGTTATCGTCTTTATCGCCCCGTAGCGGATATCAGAAAATCAATCAGGGCCTTCACTCTTTTCGTTTTACCCGCGTTTTTGGGGTAATAGAGATAGACTGGCGGGTAGGTTTTCCAGTAACTCTCCATCACGGGGATAAAGTGCTCCCTGTCGGGCTGTAACTGCCAGATGGGTTCAAACAGGCGTCCAATTCCCAGCCCGTTACGGATCCCGTCTGCCATAACGTCAATATCGTTGCTGATTAACTGCCCGGGCATCTCAACCGTCAACTGCTCTCCGCGATCGTTCAGAATCAACGGAAGGATGCGGTTGTTAGTGATAAAACGATAGCCAATCAGCTTGTGTTGACTGAGGTCAGCTGGCACCTCGGGCATTCCATGCTCGCTAATATAAGCTGATGATGCATATAACCCTTCACGAAAGGGTTTCATTAACGGCCGCGCCACCACCCCACCTTCGAGAATATCGCCAAAACGGATCCCAAGATCAAAACGCTCTTCGATAACATTCACGGTACCGTCGTAAACCGATATTTCCAGCTGTATACCCGGATATTGCTGACAGAATTTCGCCATTGCAGGCTTAAGAATTAACAGATAGGCAAAACGCGAGAGCGTAATTCGCACCACACCAGAGGGCTCCTGATTCTGGTCGCGAATGCTTTCAAGCGAATGTTCCAGCGACTCCACCGCCGCAGCGGTCTGTTCCAGCAACAGCTGCCCGGTTTCCGTCAGCTCAATACGGCGGGTCGTACGCACAAAAAGCGGATGGCCAATATGATCTTCCAGCAGCTTAAGCGCATTGCTGACGGAGGGAGGCGTAATTTCCAGTTTTCTTGCGGCTGCCGAAATATTGCCCTCACGTGCAATGCTCTGAAAGATGCGTATCTGGTTATACAGGGCGTTATTCATAATGTGTTCCTTAAGCAATCACTGCTTAATTATTAAGTACAGCCTAAAGATGCTTAAGTCAATGCCCCTCTAATCTTCGTGAAATTCGCCTCTTATACTTTTATCTCTTTTCTACAACGACCTGAGTTCAGGAGACTATGATGCGAATTTTATGTCTGGATATCCCCGCACCTGGAGCATCGCTGGATAAATATGCTCCACACCTTAACGCTGAAGCGCTGCACGCCTGGGGATTGTATAAATCCGGGTTCATCCGCGACATCTACTTCCGTCAGGACAGACCTGGCGTCGCTATATTTCTTGAATGTGACTCTGTCGATGAAGCAATGAACGTAATGGCCGAGTTCCCGCTGGCTAAAGCAGGCTTATTAAGCTTCGAGTGCATTCCGCTTGGCTCCTTTATTAACTGGGAAAATCTCTTCGCCGCTGAATTTAAAAATAAAGAGTGAGGCCCGATATGAACCCTGCAGATAAACCCGTGCTGTGAAGTGATGGGATTGTCTCAGCCGTCTGCCACGGGCCTGCGGCACTGGTAGACGCAAAGCTCAGTAGCGGCGAATACCTGGTGAAAGGCAAACAGTCGTCCATTATTAGTTTTTGTCTAAAAGTGAATGAGCCTTTACTGCTCTAAAAAAATAATGGTGTCACTCTATACTGGGTTAAAAATTCACCAACCTCTTTAACGTATTGAAATGAAAAATATCCTTGTTATTTCAGGTCACCCTGAGCTGAACCATTCCGTCGCCAACGCCACTATCCTTGATGAAGTGGCGACCGCCCTTCCCGATGCTGAAATTCGTCGTCTGGACTGGCTCTATCCGAACGGCAAATTCAATATCGCTGCGGAGCAGGAAAGCCTGCTCAGGGCCGATGTGATTGTCTGGCAGTTTCCTTTTTCCTGGTATGGGCTGCCCGGGTTAATGAAACAATGGCTGGACGAGGTCTTTGTCCACGGCTTCGCGCATGGCTCAACGGCGAAACTGGGCGGTAAAAAGCTGATCCTCTCCTTCACTACAGGGGCGCCACAGGCGCTCTATACCGCTGACGGTTTCTTTGGCCATGCCATTGAAGAATATCTTATTCCGTTCGAGACCACGGCAAAACTGTGCAATCTTGAGCTGCTGGCGCCGGTTTATACCTGCGGTATCAGCTATGCCGACCGGGATGCCGACAAAATCGCGCAGCAAAAAACGCTTGCCCGGGAACACGCTTCAAGGCTTGTCGATCTGCTCAATTCCGTCGTGAATAATCCAGAGGGAGAATAACGATGCAGTATACCCGGCTCGGTAAAAGTGACTTACTGGTCTCCCGCATCTGTATGGGATGTATGGGGTTTGGCGACCCGTTAACGGGCCAGCATCGCTGGACGCTGGACGAAACAGCAAGCCGGGACATCATCCGCTACGGTCTCGAAAAGGGTATCAATTTTTACGATACCGCCATCGCCTATCAGTACGGCTCCAGCGAGCGATACGTTGGCCGGGCGCTGCGGGAGATGGCAAAACGCGAGGACGTGGTGCTGGCCACCAAGTTTCTGCCGCGAACCGCCGAGCAAATTGCCGCGGGGATCGGCGGAAAAGAGGCAATAGCCCGATCGCTCGACCAGAGCCTACAGAATCTGGGGATGGACTACATCGACCTCTACATCTACCACATCTGGGATTACAACACGCCAGTTATTGAGGTGCTTGAAGCGCTTCATGCCGCCGTTACTGCGGGGAAAGTGCGCGCTATTGGTATTTCCAATTGCTATGCCTGGCAGCTGGCGAAGGCGAACGCCCTTGCCGAACGCGAAGGGCTGACGCCCTTTGTCTCCGTGCAAAGCCACTACAACCTGATTATGCGTGAAGATGAACGAGAGCTCTTCGGTCTGTGCGCTGAAGATGATATCGCCATGACCCCCTATAGCGCGCTGGCCAGCGGTCGTCTCTCCCGGAAAGAAGGCCACACGCGGCGAGCCACGGAGGATGATTATGCGCGCGGAAAATATGACAGCACGGCTGAACAGGATCGGCTCATTATTGAGCATGTCGCCGAACTTGCCGAACGGCATCAGGTGTCTATGACGGAAATATCTCTCGCCTGGTTGCTGACAAAAGTCACGTCACCTGTCGTCGGGGCCACAAAAAAAGATCACGTCGATGACGCGGTAAACGCCGTAAACCTTCAACTGAATCCGGAGGAAATCCGGCTTCTGGAAGAAACCTACCAGCCGCACGTTCTGACGGGGATCATGGCGCAAAACACGCCGCAAACTAAAGACGCCAGGCAGGTCTGGACGCGGTAGCCCTTATTCTCTTTCATGAAAGGTTATGAGGAGGAAGGATGATTTTTAAAACAGTGGTAGCCACTCTTTTCACACTCTCCGGGCTCGCGCCAGCCCTGGCAGCAACCCCTGCTTATTACATCGCAGAGTTTCAGGCGACCGATCTTGACGCTATCAAACCGTACAGCGCTCAGGTTGAATCCACCTTCAGACCTTTTGGTGGACGCTTCATCGTCAGAGGAGGTGAACCCGTTGTTAAAGAAGGGTTTGGAGCACAGGGCAGACTGGTTGTAATCAAGTTTGAGAGTCTCAAAAATGCCCAGGACTGGTATAGCTCGGTCGCGTACCAGAAGATCATTCCTATCCGACACCGTGCTGGCAATTCGCGAACCTATATCGTAGAAGGATTGCCAGAACTGGCTCCTGTTACACCATAGCGTTTTACAGTCCTGTTAAGACAAAGGAGGTTTATGATGGTGTTACTTCAGCGCAGAGCAGCAGCATTGTTTTTGTTTGCCTTTATCTTCCTCATGCCCGTTAGTCATGCTTATAGCCGTGAAAAGACCGACATTAAAACGCTCGTTATCGTCTCTCACCCTTATCCGGAACGCTCAGTTCTGACAAAAGGGCTGCAGGAAGCCGCTGAGAGTCTGGAAGGCGTGACGGTTCGCAACCTTGAGACGCTGTATGGCTATGACACACGTCGGATTAATGGCGACGCGGAGCGAAAAATGATGCGTGAGCACAGGCGTGTTGTTTTTATCTTCCCGACACACTGGTTCAACATTACACCAATGATGAAGGCCTGGCTGAATGAAACCTGGGGAAGTGTCGGACCCGGTCTTTGGCAGGGAAAGGAGATGTTTGTTGTCAGTACGGCTGCGGGGGGAAGCTCCACTTACGGGACGGACGGCAGGATCGGGGTATCGCTTGCGGATGTGTTTTTACCGATGAAGGCAAGCGCCCTGCACGCAGGTATGACGTGGCTTCCTCCCCTGGTCTTTGAGAGCGCCAGCAGCGATCGGTTACCTTCTTACCAACACCAACTTATAGAACGTCTTAAACGGCCATTTCAGTAAAAGGATCATCGTGAAAAAGACTCTTATGCTTTTAATTTGCATGCTGATAAGCAGCCCTGTCTTTGCAACAAAACTGGACGCGCCGGATAAGCGAGTGATGAATCTCTTTGAGCTCGGCGTCAGGCCCGATCGGGACAAAGATTTTGCAGACGTAGCCAGACAGACGATTTCCGCTTCGGTTGATCATGAAGTAGGTACGCTGGCGATGTACGCCCTGCACCGCAGCGACAATCCACATAAGGCATTCATGGTCGAACTCTATGAAAACGAGAGTGCTTACCGCAAACATCTAAATGCTGAACCATACAAGGCATTCGCTGCCTGGGCACCTGACATTATCGATTGGAAAAATAAAATCACTCTGGAGCCCCAATTTCTGGGGGACAAACACATCATACCGAATATTGCAGCGGCGGCCATGTCGCTTGTTATTTCTGATTTTGCTACCGCTGAGGAAACAAGAGGTAAAGCGATGATGAAAATTGAACCTTCAGCGATTTCGGAAGCTGATATTCGGTCTGTCTCACCGGCTCTTGCGCGCTTTGGTCGAGAAGTGATTACTGAAGATCTGTGGACACGCGATGCCCTCTCGCCCAGGGATCGTAGTATGGTGACCGTCGGCATGCTAATTGCCAGAAACCAGCCTGGCGACCTTAAGCACTATATAGGCATTGCCCTTGATAATGGCGTTACGCCAGCGGAATTGTCAGAAATCATTACCCATCTGGCGTTCTACTCAGGTTGGTCAAATGCCATGTCAGCCGTCAGCGTTACCAAAGCAGTATTTGAAACTCGTGGCGTCACGGCAGATGCACTTCCTGACGCTTCTCCGGACCTGCTTCCTCTCAATCAGGAAGCAGAAAAGCAACGTTCAGAGACAGTGGAAAAAAATGTTGGCCCAATATCTCCAGGCCTGGTTAAATTTACTGCTGGCCCCCTGTTCCTGGATCTCTGGCAAAGACCCGCGCTGAAACCCCGCGACAGAAGCCTGATTACGGTCAGCGCGTTAATCGCATCCGGACAGAGTGCGCAGATTGGCTATCACCTTAACAGGGCGATGGATAATGGACTTTCAGCTGAGGAGGCTGGTGAGATCGTTACCCAGGCCGCCTTCTATGCTGGCTGGCCAAACGCATTTACCGCTGCTCCGGTTGTCGGAGAGGTGCTAAACAATCGATCATCGAGTAAAAGGTAATATTACTGAACACTAAAACCTGACGCACATCACAAAATTAGAACGAACAGTTCATGAACCAACAGGCGTGACATCGAGTGATTTATGGACAGCGTTTAACACAGTTATGAACCAAAACTGAGTTCATAACTGTGAGTTTGAATCGCCATTTGATTAATATCCATTTAAAACAGTTTGTTATACTGTTTCTGGTGCTGTCGTAAATTATGTATATTCCTCAAACCCAGAATAGTTAAATTGAATTAACCATGCTATTTGTGGTGATTAGCTACACCTCCCGCAAAGCAGACCAAACTGCCCTTTTTTCTTCTTAAGTAAAAGCAGCTTGATCTAAACGAGTCGATGCCGCAGATTCAAGACTCCATTTGATCATGGAGTCATCTCAATCAGCCGCAAACTCAACAGTCTGAAAAGTCGCTGAGTGGACGGTTCATTCACCTGACAGGCCTGAAGCCTGACATCAAACCATCGCTGGAGGAAGCATGCTTAAAAAATCGATAGTCGCCCTTTCATTGTTTTTCGCTCTGACGCCCGCCGTTTTTGCGGGCATTAGCGAAAGCGAGCTGTTGAATAAAAAGAATGTCATTGATTTTTATAATAAGGCCTTGAATGACAAAGACTTCTCTGCCGCCAGGCCCTATCTCGGGGATCGCTATGTACAGCACAATCCGATGGCAAAAGATGGCGTGGAAGGCTTCGAGCAGTTTATCGCTTTTCTGAAGAGTAAATATCCCGACTCGCACAGCGAAATTAAGCAGGCATTCGTCGACGGAGATAACGTGATCTTGCATGTTGAAGTGACCGGTCGTGAGCCAGGCGTTACGCGGGCTATCGTGGATATCTTCCGCCTCAACGAACAGCACAAAATCATTGAACATTGGGATGTTACCCAAAACGTTCCGCAAAAAACCGCCAGCGGCAACGGCATGTTCTAAGACCTTTGACTCACGCTCTTGCTTTCCCTTTTATCATTCGTACAGAAGATCGCTTGTTTAAATAATTTATTTACTTTACTGTAAAGTAAATAAATTAATGGGATCACGCTGATGCTCAACGAAAGAAATTGGGGAAAGCTTCTTTACTTCATTGGCTTATGGCTTTTGAGGTCCAGTGCTGATGCTGGTTTGCCAAACTTCAGCAGTGAATACTTGCGCGCATCATCATGTGTTGCAACCCGCAAATTGTTCACAATCAACTCCTACGGCGTGGCAAAACAGATACCGCCCTTGCCTTTTTCTCCTCTTCCGGCTGACGACGAGCTAAACGAACCAACTGACGCGTTTGCTATGCAAAAATCCCTTAACTGACCAAAGGTGAATAACAATGCTGGCCCGTTTTTTTGTCTTTCGCCCGGTTTTTGCCGCGGTCATCGCCATCTGCATCATGGCAACCGGCGCTCTCGCCATGATGACATTGCCGGTGGAACAGTATCCGGATATCGCCCCGCCTGCTGTTAATGTCACGGCTAACTATACTGGCGCTTCAGCAGAAACCGTCGAGGATAGCGTTACTCAGGTGCTGGAGCAGCAGATCAAAGGTATCGATGGGTTGATCTACTTTTCCTCAAGTAGCAGTTCAGCTGGCCAGGCCCGCATTAGCCTTAGTTTCGATCAGGACGTTAACCCTGATATGGCGCAGGTACAGGTACAAAACGCGGTAAATCAAGCAATTACACGATTACCACAAGAGGTGCAGCAGCAAGGAATTACCGTTACCAAATCTCAGGGGGACAGCTTGATGGTGGTAGCCCTGTATGACCCAAGCAGGCAATTAACCAGCCTTGATATTAGCGATTTCCTCATCAGCTCTTTACAAGAACCGTTGAGCCGCGTCGAAGGCGTGGGTGAAACCACTGTTTTTGGCGCACAGTATGCCATGCGCATCTGGCTCAATCCGCTCAAACTGACCAGCTATGGATTGATGCCCTCGGACATACAGGCCGCGATCGAGGCGCAGAATTCGCAAGTGACCAGCGGTGAAATTGGTTCTCTGCCGACGATTGAGGGACAATATTTGAACGCCACGGTGACGACGCAGTCCCGCCTTGGTCATCCGGAGCAGTTTGAGAATATTATTCTACGCACTCATCGCGATGGCTCAGTAGTGTACTTGCGCGACGTGGCCCGCGTGGAAATCGGCGCCGAAAACTATCAAAACCAAACGACGCTCAATGGTTACCCTTCCGCTGGGATCTCAATTCAGTTGGCCTCGGGAGCCAACGCGCTGGAAACGGCGGAGAAAGTTAGGACTGAAGTCGAACGCCTTTCTCCCCGCTTTCCACAAGGCGTAATCGCCGCCTATCCACGCGACAGCACTCCGTTTGTGACGGTATCGATCGAAAGCGTGGTGCATACGCTGATTGAAGCGATACTCTTTGTCGTGGCCGTTATGTATCTTTTTCTTCAAAGCTGGCGTGCAACGCTTATCCCGACCCTGACGGTACCGGTGGTTCTGTTGGGCACTTTCGGCATTCTCAGCCTGCTTGGCTACAGCATCAATACACTGACCCTTTTTGCCATGGTGCTGGCAATCGGGCTGCTGGTAGATGACGCTATCGTGGTGGTGGAAAATGTTGAACGTTTGATGGCAGAGGAAAACCTCACTCCACAGGAGGCCACGCTGCGCTCGATGAATGAGATAACCGGGGCGCTGATAGGTATTGCTCTGGTTCTCTCCACCGTTTTTATCCCGATGGCGTTCTTTGGTGGCTCTGTGGGGATTATCTATCGTCAGTTCACCGTGACCATTGTTTCAGCAATGGCGCTGTCTGCATTGGTCGCTCTGACGCTGACGCCAACGCTGTGCGCCCACCTGCTCAAGCCTGGACACATAAATAAAGGTCGTTTTTTTACCCTCTTCAATCGCGGAGTCGCGATAAGTCAGAACAGCTACCTGGCCACACTTCGTCGAATGACCGCCCATCCACTCCGTTTTGTTTGCCTGGCCCTGATACTAACTTTTTTGATGCTCTGGCAATATCAAAAGCTCGCAAGCGGATTTTTGCCCGAGGAGGATCAGGGCGCGGTTATGGTTCAGTACTCGCTGCCGTCTGGTTCGCCGATGTCGATGACCGAGGCCGTTGGCGCGGATATTACCCACTATTTTATGACTGAGGAGAAAGATAACCTCGACGTTATTTTTATGGTCACAGGAAGAAATAATTCCGGTAGCGGGCAGAACGTCGGTATGGCATTCGCTGAGTTAAAACACTGGGACCAGCGTCCCGGGAAAGAAAACAGCGCTCAGGCCATTATTCTACGCGCAAACCAGTATTTTAATAACAATGCTAGGCAGGCCAACATAAGCGTGATGTCACCCCCGACCATTCGCGGTCTCGGACAATCCAGCGGTTTTGAATTATGGCTGCAGGACAGCGCCGAAAATGGCAGTGCGGCACTTATGCAGGCACAAACCACCCTGCTCAATGCCGCCAGAGAAAATCCTGCTCTTAACGCGGTAAGGATTAATAGTCTGGAGGAAAAGGCGCAGCTGCAAGTCGATGTCGACCGACAAAAAGCGCAGGTTCAGGGGCTGGATCAGGCCGATATCAACAATACGCTTTCAGCGGCCTGGGGGGGCATATATGTTAACGACTTTGTCGATCGAGGGCGGGTTAAACGCGTGTATATCCAGGGAGACGCGCCCTGGCGTTCAACACCGGAAAATTTATCCGCTTGGTTTGTCCGTGGCAACAGCGACAACATGGCGTCCTTCGACAGCTTCTCGACGCTTCGCTGGACCAGCGGACCGCAGATGCTTCAGCGTTTCAATGGGCTGTCGGCCGTGCAGTTTCAAGGAGGTGCTGTGTCTGGCGTCAGCTCCGGCATGGCAATGGCTGAAATGTCCGAAATGGTCAGCTCGCTGAACGGATTTGACCTGCAATGGAGCGGTTTGTCCTGGCAGGAGCGCTCATCTTCGGTGCAAACGCTGTGGGTCTATCTGGCATCGCTAGCCTTTATGTTTCTGTGCCTCGCTGCCTTATATGAAAGCTGGTCGATCCCCATTGCCGTGATGTTGATTATCCCGTTGGGCATCATTGGCGCGATCAGCGCTTCGTTGCTCGCCGGTTATGAAAATGATATTTATTTCCAAGTGGGGATGTTAACAACAATGGGCCTTTCGGCCAAAAATGCGATCCTGATCGTCGAATTCGGGCTATCGCAGTTTCAGCAAGGAAAAAGCCTGACGGAAGCCGCACTGGAAGGCGCACGGCTGCGCTTGCGTCCGATTATTATGACCTCACTCGCATTTGTTGTCGGCGTGATCCCTCTGGTACTCTCTGCAGGTGCCGGCGCTGCCAGCCAACAAGAAATTGGGACGGCGGTGATTGGCGGCATGCTTTCAGGGACGCTACTGACGTTGCTTTTCGTTCCACTATTTTTCCTGCTAGTGCAGCAAGGAATTATGCGACTGAAAAGTCGCAAACAGTAAGGACTCAATTGATGGTCAATCAACGCGGGCGGCCGATGAAAGCTCGCCCTCGCATTTTGCAAACCGCGCGTGAGCTGTTTCTCCAGCACGGACTGGACGTGTCTTTGGATACCATCGCCGCCGAAGCGGGCACCACGCGTCCGACGCTGTACAGCCATTTTCCCGGTGGTAAAGATGCGCTGCTACTGGAGACTTTTGCGTTTCTGAATGACACAATGCAGCCCCCCCTACGCCAGCTTTTACAGGAACGTCAGCAGGATTTTCCCGCGCTGCTGCACGGATTTGCAAACGTTGTGCAGCAGCACTTCTATGCCCCTGAGAACATCCATTTTCAGCGCTTACTGATCCAGGTTCTCGTGCAGAAACCCGAGCTATATGTCACGCTTGAGCAACGGCCCTCCGGTCGCGTACTGCAGGCACTCAGCGAGATCCTTGCGCAAAAACGAGACGAGGGACTGTTGACCATCAACGACCCGGAACTGCAGGCAACAGCGTTTCTCGGCGCAATTATGGGTTACCCGCTGCCTGGGGCGCTCATTGCACAAAAAGCAATAGATCCAAAAAGGCTGGAGCAACTTGCCGACTGCGCAATTGAGGGGTTTCTCAAAGCATGGGGGTACAAGCCGTAATGCTTTGCCACAACTATCTGAAAAAACAAGGAGAATACCTGAGGTACTCTCCTTGTTTTATAGGTGGTTAATCACCCCGACATATATAGGTGGGATAATGTCGGTCCTGGATCAGCCACACCGATGGCGAAACCTCGGAGATGGTCAGATAGTAACGCGCGGTCGGATTAGCGAAGCTTCCCCATTGCGCATCCGGCGTGTTGTCATTGTGCCTGCGCCAGGTTTTGGTGTAGCTCAATACCACCACTTTATCATCCTCCCGCCGCGACCAGATAAAATCGACGTCTCTGTCGACGATCATGCTCTGGCCATTTGCCCAGGCGGCCCCTTTATAGGCTGTCAGACCAGTGCCGTCGCGGTGAAAATAGAACTGAGCAACGGTATTAACCCGCACTTCACTGGCCTTACCTTCGTTGCGCGTAAAATTAAACACTGTACTGCAGGCCAGTACATCCCGCTTACCAACACCGGTGGAACAATAATAAAGCGCCAGTGCACCACCTAACAGAAAAATGCTGAGGCCGCCGATGAGTTTAATTTTCATTTCTCAGCCCCACTTTTATAACGAATGGTTTTACACAAGCTGTCTTTATTGACCGGGCATGCACCGATAAACACTTCATCCGCCGCGACGAGGGAAAAACGAGCGCTGAAATAATAGACACTGTACTCTTCTCGCTGGCACGCCACATTGTTTTTATCCAGCAGTGCGGCTAATTTCGATAACACTAGCGGTCGCCCATGATCGTTAATAAGCCAGACGCTACATTTTGCAATTTTTTGCTCAACAGCCTTTAGCCTTATCGGCGTTGTTATATTCTGCTGTTGGCGAATAATTATGCCAATACCGAATACTGACGCTAATAATGCCGTGAATATCAGCCACCATTTCAGACGTGGTGGTTGCTTCCTCTTTTCAGCTTTTTGAAGCTGGGGTTGGGGTGCGCTGGTGTCAATGTTTTGCGCTGGTTGAAAAATAACATCCGCATCAAACCGAAAACCATATCGCGGTATGGTTACAATCAATTCATGATGTTCTCCCAACGCCTGGAAACTTTTGCGTAACTCACTTATCGCTTTGTTGAGATTATTTCCCGAAGGCGTAAAACCAAATTCCTGCCATACGCGGGTAATCAACTCCTCACGGCTAAGTTCGCTTCCTTTATGACGAATAAATTCCTGTAACAGACGCACGGCCGGTGCCGAAAGCGTTAATACGGATTCAGGTTGTCCAACAACACTAACTGTGTGAGCTTCAGGATCAAATAACAACGAATTGTTGCATATAAAAAACATATTTCACTCTCATCTGTTGCCGCTTGCTTTTAATCCTTGTAACAGCAGGCAAGAAAGCCCTTCTGAATTAGCTTGTTTTTTCATCAGTGGGAATTTTCTTAAGCCTCTTAGGATTTGGCATTTTCTTTTAACTATACAACTTTAAAGCCTGGAATGCAGGATAAAGAACTGTATTTTTTGAGTTAACTAATACAAATTTTCACAACCTGCTGTTCCGGTTAAAGTTTCCCTGTCCTGAAGCGATACGAAAGCAGACGGTGTCGTGGTGTTAAAGTCGTATATGAACTCAGAGCAGGCAGAATGAATGTGAAAGTAAAAAACAGAGCAAACAAGTCCACTGCGCTTTATCTCGCTGCCCTGTCGATGTCATTTTTCGCAGAAATGACACAGGCCAATATGAGCGTTTACCCGATGGAACTTAACGTCGACAGTTCCGGGACGGCCCAAATCAGAGTGGCCTCTAAAAGCGATGATATTCAGTTCATTCGGGTGAGGCAAAAGAAAATTCTTAATCCGGGTACGCCACAGGAAAAAGAAGTTGAGATGGCAGCGTGGAAAGACGGAGGCGTGGTCGTTACCCCTGAAAAATTCGCTTTAGCGGCAGGCGCTTTACGTATCGTAAGGCTGGTTTCTCTGACGCCGCCAGAAAAAGAGAGTACCTGGCGCGTTTATTTTGAAGGGGTAAAACAGCCGGATAGTATTCTGCCTGCAGCATCCGCGGGAACGCCGGCTTCGGCCAAACTCGGCGTTAACGTTATCTGGGGAGCATTGGTTCATTTGGCGCCGGAAAAGCCGGTGGTTTCTCTGCGAATAAATCCCGCAGCAGGAACTTTAAAAAATGATGGCACGTTGCGAGTACCGCTGAAAGAAATTGGCGTATGCGATACAAGCGATAAATGCCGATGGATTAGAGAAGATGCAACTATTTATCCGGATACTGAGCGAAAATTAAAGTCACTCACTCAGAATCACGGCCAGAAATATAAATTCCGCTATTTCAACTGGATTAATAAAACAGCTGAAGAAGCAGACTTGCCCGTCGTGCAATAACACGACATCACTGTCAAAACCACATGTGGTTTGTTTAAAGAGCTAATGGAGCTCGTTTATAAATATGGAGATATCAATGAAGAAGTATATTAAACCTCTGATGATCGTTGCTGCGATGTCTACTGCGTTCAGCGCAATGGCTATTCAGAAGGATATTACGGTTAATGCCAACGTCGATTCCCAGTTGGATATGACCCAGGCCGATAATACGCCGTTACCTGCCAGCATCGATATGCAATATCTGCCGGGCCGTGGGCTGGAAAGCTACCGTCTCAATACCAAAATCTGGTCGAACTCAGCCACCAGCAACGTCAAAGTCCGTCTGGTTAGCGCAGCGAATCTGACCAATGAAGATGGCGCCGAGACGGTACCGATGACCGTAAAACTGGGTGATAAAACCCTGAACACTACCGATGCAGAATTTACCGGCAGCGAGCTGTTCCCGGGCAGCGTTGAAAACGGTTCTGCGGTCCTGCCGCTGACCATCTCTCAGACCACAAAAGGCATTCTGAAAACCGGTCAGTACAGCGGCGTGGTGAGTCTGATGCTGACTCAGGCGACCACCGCGGAAGGCGGCGCGTAACCCCACAATACGTATAAGGAAGTACATCAGAGGGCGCCTGCCCTCTGATGTCAGGATGACGTCGAGGCTCGTTCATGGCTTTTCACAGAAATGCTCTTCTTTTTGTCGTTTTGTTACCTGCTTCCGTTCAATTAGCCAGCGCCAGTATCGTCGTACCTGCAGGTTTTGAAGATCTGGCGAAAACGCAGCGCCTGTGGACAGAAGTCAGTCTGTATGGCGCGTCGCTTGGGCTGTTTGAAGCCGATATCACGCTTGAAACGGTAACCTTTGTGGCGCCGGAAACGCTCATCGCGGCAATTAAGCGTCAGTTCAACGATGATCCTGCCTTGATCGCCTCTGTGAGCGGCGCCCTTTCCTCTCCGCTTGCGCGTAACGGCAATCTCGCCTGCAGCAGCAATGGTTCCGCGGCGGGTTGCGATTTTATCGACACCAAAAGCGTGGCCCTGATTTATGACGAGAATAACGCCCGTATTAACCTGTTTTTCGACAGGCGGTATCTACCGAAACAAACGGCGGAAAATCAGTGGTATCAGCCTACGCGCAATACTGAGAACGCGCTGATCCACCAGCAAAATATCAACTTCGTGGCCGATGAAGACTATCAGTCGATGACCGTGCAGGGAAACGGCGCGCTGGCCATGACTGAGAATGGGTATTTTAACCTCGACTGGACCTGGCTTGGGCAGCGCTCTCGCCATCAACAGCAGCAGGAGATCACGGTCAATAATGCCTGGTTCCGTCAGGATCTGTGGCATGAATATTACTTTCAGTTAGGTGAAATGGATACGCGCGATCTGTTCAGCGCGGCTGGCGGCAATATCAACCTCAGCCAGCTACCGATTGGAAAAATTCGCGGTCTGCGTACCGGCTCGACGCGAGCGTGGATCAACCCCGTTCAGCAGTCCAGTGGAACGCCCATTACCGTGCTGCTTTCCCATGACGCGCGTATCGATGCGCGCCGAGGCAATCAGCTGCTGGCCAGTTTTTATCTTAATGCCGGGGCGCAAACCCTGGATACCCGTTCGTTTCCGGATGGGAGCTATACCGTGACGCTGGCGATTTATGAAAACAACCGCCTGACCCGCACCGAGCAGGTTCCGTTTACCCGCACCGGCATCACGCCATTCGACCGCGTCGAGTGGTTTATGCAGGCCGGTGAAACCGATAACGACGATATGAGCGACGAACGCAGCGCCGTGGCGCAAGCGGGCATTCGCCTGCCTGTAACTTCTACGCTGGCGGTCACCAGCGGCGCAACGGTGAAAAAGAACCAGCGTTTTCTGGAGAGCGCGGTTGACTGGAGTCGCGGTTTCAATACCGGCCCCATTGATGGCGTGCTCAGCACTCGCTTTAGCTACCTTTATGGCAGCCAGGGCCAACGCGGCAATATCCAGCAAATAAGCTATAACGATGGCTTTTCACTGAGCTTCTATCGTAACGCCTTATCGGCTGATAACTGTGATTCCAGCAGTACAGGCTTTGACGCGGTGAATGGTTGCTACAGAAGTCTCTCGGTGATGTTCTCCGTTCCGGTCGGCTCGTGGTATGCCAACCTCGGTTATTCCGATAACCGCAATGAAGGCCGTTATGTCTCACGGCGTGAATTACCGAATAGTGACGATCGGCACGACAATGGTTTGCCCTGGGAATCGGTGTATATGACCCGCTCCCGTTCGCAGGCGTGGCAGGCCGGACTTAGCAACGCGTTCAGCACCCGCGGGTTGAATATCAACAGCAGCATAAACCTGTTTATGCGTAACGACCATTCTGGAGATGGCAAGGATAAAGGCGGATTCCTCAGCGTAAGCCTGTCGCTGGCACATAATCGTCAGGGCGATGCCTCCAGCTACACCTCCGTGGGGGCCACGTGGCAACAGCAGAAGCATGAAAAAAATCAGCTCAACTATAACGTCGCGCATAACTGGTACACCGATGCGCGCGGTGAAAACGAATATGGTCTCAACGCTTCCGGGATTAATAGCGACTCGCTAAATACTTCGGCCTATACCCGTCAGGGCGGCCGATTTGGTAATGGAAGTTTGACCGTCAGCGATTCGTGGGATCGCCAGGATCATCGCCACCGGTTCAGCAGCAGCGGAAACTACAGTTCTACGCTGGCGTTATCTCGTTCTGGCCTGTGGTTTGGCCGCTGGGGTGACGGACGCCCGGCGTCAGCCATTGCGGTCAACGTCGCAACGCCGGAAGCGTCACCTGATTCCCGCATTGCCGTTTCGCTTGATAACAGCGGTAGCGCCGATATCCCGGCAAACGCCCGCGCGTTGTTCGCCCTGCCCGGCTATCAGCAAACCACGCTGACTATTAATGAGTCGACGGACATTTCCCACGGCGCCAACAGTGAAATTACGCAGGGGTCGGGAAGCAGAACGGTATTTATGGTGCCTGGAAAAATGCTGCACAGAGAGGTGCAAACCACCACGCGATACACCTGGCTTGGCCAGTTGACCGATGAACAACATACGCCGTTTATCGGCGGCATGCCGCTCAATGTCAGCGGTTGGAGTGATTTAGGTAATGGCGGCTTTAGCGCGGAAAGCGACAGCCTGATCCAGTCGCTCTACCTGGTGAAACAACAGCAGTTTTACCAGTGCGCGCTGAAGGTGAAGACCATGCGAGACGTCGTGCGCTATGTCGGCACGGTGACCTGCGAAGAACTGACTTATTCCGCGTTACCGGAAACCGTGCAGCAGCAGGCACAACTGCTGCTGGCTGGCCGTACGCCGGCGGTCAGCCCAACGGCGATGAATAACTCTACTCTCTCTACAGGAAAATGATGTGATAACGCGTCTTTTGATTTTACTGCTTGCCTGCATCTGTTTTGCCGAGGCTCAGGCCGGTAGTCCCGCTGGCAGAAATACCAGCGTGGCGTTCGCCTTCGATCGCCAGTCTCCTCCTGCCCGGTTGGATATCTGGCTGCACGAGTCCGGCGGTTATAATTCCAGCGATCCGCAAAAATGGGGACGAAATACCCTGACCTGCCAGTCGCGTACCGATACAACCTATGGCGCCTGCATGACCGCGCCGGTATGGTTTTCGGCGAACCCGGCCGCGCCCTATCCGATAAACCTGCGTTTTACCCACGCTATAACCAACAAAACGGTGGACGTAAAAGTCTATGGCGAACACCGTATGTTTATCAATAACAAAACCTTTGTTTTCGCCAGCTACGTAACTGGCGGTACAGTAGATTTGCCAGCCTGGAACAGTGCGCCCTATTTTGATTTTTACATCGTTCGTAGCGAATTAATCAAACTCGATCAGGCCGGTATCTGGACGGCAACGCTGAAACAGAATTTGCGCGAATGGGGCACCGCCGACTGCAACGGCAACTTTAATGACGTCAATGTTGGCTGCCCAGGCTACCTCACTCTTGCTAACTGGCAGGCAAACCTGCGTATTGAGGTGGTCGACCCGGGCAACCAGCAGATTTATTTACCGGCATTTCCGCACTCCACGCCGGTGGTGAACCTCAACCTCACCAATTTCCCGGGCAGACCCGGCGGCAGTGAGATTAAGGGCGAAAACTCGCTGGATATGTGCCTCTATGATGGCAATAACAGCACCAGCTCACGGGCATTTCTACGCTTCGAAGACGATGGGCTTGACGCGACCGGGCGTGCCGAAGGGGCGTTTTCTATCCGGCGACGGGGAGGCAGCCAGACAGACCCAAGAGATCGTCTCGATTATCAGGTGCTGGTGACCAACCCGACCACCGGCGCAACTGAAGTTGCCGCTAACGGTAAAACGTTGACCTGGGAGGGTACCAACAATCGCCGCTATTTGCGCCAGGTTGTCCTGCCGGGCGGCCGCGAAAGCGTGTTATGCATCCCGGCCCCCATTACCCTGAAAACGCCCGCCTTTGCCGCCAGCAGCAAAAACGCGGGTGACTATACCGGTACGTTACGCGTTATCTATACCCCCAGTACGTTATAAAGAGGCCACTGTGAGCTACGTTGTTCTTGATAATAATCGCTTTTATGCGGAGGGGCTGCGTTACGCCCTTCTCCGTCGTAACGTTATGATGGAAGTGCATAGCGGCACGGTGCAGTGGCAGCCCTTACTGTTAGAGAGCACGACGCTGGTTATTCGCTGCCGTTTCTCCATCAGCGGCACGCATCAGTCGCTGGTTGATATTTTGCTTACCCTCGAGGCCCATTGCTGGCAGGGAACGGGCTATCTGGTGTGTAATGAAAAAAGCTGGGGGCTGGCCACCTATCTACGCAAGCGTTTTGAAACCTTAACGTTGCACATCATCGATGACCGGATTTCCGTGGCGGATGCCGCCTGGCTGTTATCTAAAGAGCCAAGGCGGATCCGCACCCTGCGCTGCTGCCTGACCGAGATGGAATTTAACGTCCTCGACAGGCTGGTTAAGGGGCAGTCGGTAAGATATGTCGCGCACATGACGAAGATGAGTGAAAAACAGGTCTCGACCTATAAATGTAACGCCCTGAAGAAACTCAATGCCAATAATCTTCTACAGCTTCTGGTGTAACGACTTGTCCACGCGGCATATCGCCACAATTTTCTCTCTGAGCCAGCGGTGAGCGGGATCGCGTTCCATTCTCGGATGCCACATTTGCGAGACGGTAATCCGCCGGCTTTTAAACGGCAGCTCAAAAAGATGTACCTGCTCCATGACCTGCTGATTAACTAAATAGAGAGCGGGGATCATGGCGATAAGATCCGATTGCAGCGCCACGGACAGGGCGGTCGGAAATCCGGGGACGACGCTGGCGATTTTGCGTTTCATGCCGAGCTCGGCCAGCACATCATCGACGGACCCGTGCAGCGTACCTTCTGGTGAGGCCACCACATGACCCCAGGCGACATAATCCGCCACGGTTATCTCTCTCAGGGCGGCCAGCGGGTGCCCCTTACGCACCACCCCCACAAACCGATCTTCAAATAGCCGTTGCAGTCGTATTTCAGGCCCCATATTGCTCTGGACGCCAATCTCCAGATCGACCAGCCCTTCCCGTAGATAGCGTGACGTTTTTTCGGGCTTAGGCGCAAAGCGTAGACAGACATTGGGCGCGGCTTCGGCTACTGCCGCAATGAGCGAAGGGCCAAACGCCACCACAAAACCATCGTTTGCCCTGATGGTGAAAAGACGCTCCAGATTTTGTACGTTGAGCGCTTCGGCCGCTGGCTGCAGCACCGCCTTCGCCTCGAATACCGCGCGACGGGCGCGATCGCGGGTCGCCTCCGCCCACGGCGTCAGCACCATGTTACGCCCGGCGCGAACCAATATCTGATCTCCGGTGACGTCGCGTAACCGGCTTAGCGTGCGGCTCATGGCTGACGTACTGAGATTCAAACGACGTGCCGCGCCCGCCACGCTGGCTTCGTTCAGTAATACATCGAGTGCAATCAATAAATTAAAATCGGGGTCTGACATGACCACAACTCCTGGAACATTCAGATAAGGCGTTTCATGCAACTATAGAGTGTAAATGGTGCGCCTTCCGCCCGGTAAAAGCCATCTTTATAGTTTCGTCATCCAGATATTCTCTGCAGGAGACAACACGATGACACTATTTTCCAGCCAACCTGGCGATGACGGCCTGCCAGGCCCGGCGCGAGCGCGGGTTATGGCCGCGGTAATGACCACCACCTTAATGGGCGTCTTTGATGGCACTATGGTAAACATTGCTCTGCCGTCGATGGCGCAGGAACTGCAGGCGTCAGCCAGTACCGCCGTCTGGTTCGCCAACGGGTATCTGCTGGCGGCGGCGATGACGCTGGCGATATTCGCCGCGCTGGCGGCGCGCTTCGGCTACCGCCCGGTGTTTCTCGCCGGACTGACGACATTTATTGTGGCATCAGCAGGTTGCGCGCTGGCGACGACGCCTGAGCTGCTCATCGGCATGCGGGTGCTGCAGGGGATCGGTGGTGCGGCAACGCTCAGTATCGCACCCGCCATATTGCGCTCCGTTTTTCCGGCGCGACTGCTGGGGCGTATTCTCGGGATACACGCCCTGCTTATCGCTTCAAGCTCCGCCATCGGGCCGGTACTGGGCGGCACGATCCTGCATACTTTGAGCTGGCAATGGCTGTTTGCAATAAACGTGCTCCCCGGTACCGTCGCCTTACTGCTGGCGGTCAGAGCGCTCCCGCGGCCGACAGTTGACAGGCAAGCCGCTTTCGATACTCCCGGAGCGATATTGTCGGCGCTGCTATTGGGTTCAACGATCATGGCGACGAATAGCATGCAGAGCGCTTCGCAGCATATCGATAGTCTGTACTGGACGTTGCTCGCAGCGATAAGCGGCACCGCCTTTATCTGGCGCATCCGGCAGACGGACAACCCGCTGCTGCCGCCTGCGATGTTTAAAAATGAACGCTTTACCCTTTCGGCCTTTACGTCGCTGATCGCCTTCGTAAGCCAGGGGATCACTTTTATTGCCCTGCCATTCCTGTTCCAGAACGAGTATGGCTATAGTCCGGTGCTCTCGGCGCTGCTGTTTACTCCGTGGCCATTAGGGATAGTGCTGATCGCACCGCACGCCGGCCGCTGGGCGGACTCAATCTCCGCTCCGCTCATCTCGACGCTGGGACTGATGATTTTTGTCGCGGGTTTAATCCTTCTGGCGATGCTGCCCGCTACGCCCGCCGCGTGGGATATCTGCCTGCGGAGCCTGGTATGCGGTATTGGCTTTGGCTGCTTCCAGAGCCCGAATAACCGGGAAATGCTGTCAAACGTGAGTCGCGAACAGGCGAGCTATGCCTCGGGCGTTTTATCCATCATGCGCACGTTCGGGCAGTGTCTGGGAGCCGCCGTGATGGGCGTACTGTTGGCAAAAGACGAAAGTGCCGTTCATATTGCGCTGTGGATCGCCGCCGCGACCTCGGCGTTGTCGGTGGCCGTTAGCGCCAGCCGACTGCGGAGAATAGCTTTTCCTGCGGGAGCGGAATAAGTTTGCGGCGCATCCCCGAAAAGAGGATGCGCCCGTTAGTGATTTACCCGGCAAGTTTTATCACCGCCCGGCTGAAGGCATCAATCGCCAGTTCGACATCGGCTTCGCTGACCGATTCCGCCGGATGGTGACTAATTCCCCCTTTGCAGCGCACAAACAGCATCCCCACCGGCCAGCGCTCCGCGATAGCAATCGCATCATGTCCGGCGCCGCTTGGCAGCGTCAACGCCGTGCCCTGTACCTCGCATAGCGCTTCGGCAATCACCGACTGTAATCGCGGATCGCAGGCGGTTGCCGCAATGCGGTAGAACTCCTCAGCGGCAAACTGCAGGCCGCGACGCCCGGCAATCTCTGCGGCTGCCGCCAGCAATGAACCCAGTAATGCATCCAGCGGCTGATCCTGCGGACCGCGGATATCCAGAGTCAACGCGACTTCGCCGGGGATCACATTGACCGCTGCCGGCGAGCAGCGCAATGTCCCGACGGTGGCGACCAGGTTGCCTCCCTGCTGGCGCGTCGTGCTCTCAATATACAGCATCCACTCCGCGGCGGCGGCAAGCGCGTCCCGGCGCTGGTCCATCGGCACCGTGCCGGCATGACCCGCCTCGCCGGTAAAACAGCAATTGAGGCGCCGCGCGCCGTTGATCGCCTCGACCACGCCGAGTGCCGAACCGGCCTGTTCCAGCCTCGGCCCCTGCTCGATATGCAGTTCGAGATAGGCGGTAAAATCTTCCGCCGGGCGCGAGGCTGAATGGACGCGTGATGGATCCAATCCGGCGTTGACCATCGCCTGCGCCAGGCTAATGCCTTCGGCATCGCGTTGGGCCAGCCAGGTTTGCGGCCAGCTTCCCGTCAGACCCTTGCTGCCCAATAGCGTGATACCAAAGCGCGTTCCTTCTTCATCGCAGAAGCCGACGATTTCGATGGCCTGCGCCAGTCGGCGCGCCTGATTATGTAAGCTCTGCACCACTTCGATGGCGGCTAACACCCCCAACATGCCATCATATCGCCCGGCGTTGCGTACCGTATCGAGATGCGATCCGAGCAAAATCGCCGGCGCCCCTTCTTCTCTACCTTCATAGCGCCCACAAATATTACCGACGCTGTCCTGCCAGACAATCATGCCTGCCTGGCGCATCCAGTGGGCAACCTGCTGATTAGCTTCGAGATGCTGTGGCGAAAGGTAAACCCGCGTCAGGCCTTCCGGCGTTTCGCTTATCGCCGCTAATCTCTCTGCCCGCGCCATCACTCGCGCTGCGGCCAGGTTCATAGCGGTTTCTCGCTGCGATAATGATCCCACGCCGCCTGCATGGCTGCCCCTTGCGTGGTGGGGAATTTCAGGTAATTGAGTACCGACTCCAGCGCGCTGAGGGTGGTCATGACGCAATCTTTGCGCGCGTTGTAACCCATTGTGCCTATACGCCACACTTTGCCGTGCAGCGGGCCGAATGAGGTGCCAATCTCAATGGCAAAATCTTCCAGCATCAGTTGGCGTACCTGGTCGCCATTAATGCCCTGCGGGATGATCACGCCCAGTACGTTATTCATTTTGTGTTGCAGGTCGCCAAAGATTTCCAGACCCATCGCCTGAATACCTTTCACCAGCGCGTCGCCGTGCAGTTTGTGGCGGGCAATGCCGTTATCGAGCCCTTCTTCAAGAATCAGACGCGCGCATTCGCGGGCGGCGAACAGCGCGGATGTCGCTTCCGTATGATGGTTAAGGCGTTCTGGCCCCCAATAATCCATCACCATCCCGAGATCGAAATAGTTGGAGTAAACCATCTCATCGACGCCATCAAGGTGCTCGGCGGTACGGATCCCCTGCTCGACGCATTTACGTCGACGGATAGTCTCCTCCATCCGCGGGCTCAGGGTAATGGGCGAGGTGCCGGAGGGGCCGCCGAGGCACTTTTGCATCCCCGCCGATACCGCATCCAGCCCCCAGGCATCGGTCTCCAGCGCATTGCCGCCCAATGAGGCGGTGGCGTCGGTATAAAACAGCACATCATAACGGCGGCAGATCTCGCCCAGCTCCGCCAGCGGTTGCAACATGGTGGTTGAGGTGTCTCCCTGCACCGTCAGCAGCATACGTGGACGCACCCGTTTGATCGCATCTTCAATCTGCTCGGGAGAGAACACTTCCCCCCACGGCACCTCAATGGTATGCACTTCCGCCCGGCAGCGGCGGGCAATTTCACATAACAGATGGCCAAAGCGGCCAAATACCGGCACCAGCACTTTGTCGCCGGGGCGGATCGCGGAGATCAGAATGGCTTCAATCCCCGCCCGTGAGGTGCCATCCACCAGCATGGTCCAGCGGTTGCTGGTGCGGAATACCCCGCGGTATAACGCCATGACTTCGTTCATATAGTGCGTCATAGCCGGATCGTATTGGCCGATAAGCTGGCTGGACATCGCGCGCAGGACGCGCGGGTCGGCGTTGATCGGCCCCGGCCCCATCAGCAGACGATGCGGAGGATTGATTGGTGAAAATTGAGCGATATCCATCGTAGATTCCTTTATTAATTCAGTCCGCGCACGGAGGAGATAAATTGTTTGAGTTCATTGGTTTGCGGCTGGCTAAACAGCGTTTTGCTGTCGCCCTGCTCCCAGACTCGTCCCTGGTGCATAAACACCACCCGGTCGCCGACTTCACGGGCAAAATTCATTTCATGGGTAACCAGAATCAGCGTCATTCCTTCCGCGGCCAGCTGTTCCAGCACTTTGAGCACCTCGCCCACCAGTTCCGGATCCAGCGCGGAGGTGATTTCGTCACAGAGTAAAACTTTTGGCGACATCGCCAGCGCGCGGGCGATAGCGACCCGCTGCTGTTGACCGCCGGAAAGGCTGGAGGGATAGAAATCCAACCGATCGCCAAGCCCGACTTTAACCAGCATTTGCTGCGCCAGTTCGCGGCACTCGGCGGGCTTTTTTTTCAATACCCGCCGCGGCGCCAGCATCACGTTTTCCAGCGCCGTCATATGCGGGAATAAATTGAAGTTCTGGAATACCATGCCAACGGAGCGGCTAATCTCCCGCGCCTGCGAATCGCTGTCGGTAATGGTCATGCCACCGAGCTTAATACTGCCTTCCTGGTACCCCTCCAGCCCGTTAATGCAGCGCAATAAGGTGCTTTTCCCCGAGCCGCTTCGGCCGATGATGGAAATCACTTCGCCCATATTGATATCGAGATCGACCCCCTTCAGCACGTGATTATCGCCGTAGAATTTCTGCACCTGATTAATGGTGATGAGCGGCATTGAATTTATTCTCCAGATAGCGGCTGTAACGGGACAGCGGATAACACATGATGAAGTAGCCCAGCGCGACCAGCGCGAAAACCTTAAACGGCTGATACGTCACGTTGGTGAGCATGGTGCCAGCCTTGGTGAGCTCGACGAAACCGATAATCGACGCCAGCGCGGTGCCCTTTATTACCTGTACGGCGAAACCCACGGTGGGAGCGATGGCAATACGCACCGCCTGCGGCGCCACCACGCGACATAACGTCTGGGTGAAATTTAATCCCAGGCAACGCGATGCCTCCCACTGTCCTTTCGGCAAGGCCCGAATACTGCCGTACCAGATATCCAGCAAAAAGGCGCTGGTATAGAGGGTCAGCGCCAGCGCGGCGGCGGTCCATGGCGACACATCGATCCCGAATAACGCCACGCCGAAAAAGGCGAGAAACAGCTGCATCAGCAATGGCGTCCCCTGAAATAGCTCGATATAGCCGCGAATGAGGCGCTGCACCCACAATTTACCCCGCAGGCGCAGCAGCAACAGCGGTAATGTCACCAGCGCGCCGCCAATAAAGGCCGTCAGCGATAGCAGCACGGTCCAGCGTCCGGCCAGCAGCAGGTTGCGTACGATGTCCCAGTCGGTAAAGGTTGTCATCATGCCTGTACCCTCAGCCATCTACGTCCAGCCGCCATTAGCAGCTGGCGCATCGCTATCGATAACGCTAAATAGAGACCGGTCGTCACCAGATACACCTCGAAGCTCAAAAACGTTCGCGACTGAATTAAGTTGGCGGCAAAGGTCAGCTCTTCATAAGAGACCTGCGATACCACCGACGATCCGAGCATTACGATAATGCACTGGCTCACCAGCGCCGGGTGAATACGCTGCAACGCCGGCGGTAAAACTACCTGAATAAAGGTCTGACTCCGGCTGAGCCCCAGTACCCGGCCGGCCTCCCACTGCCCTTTTGGCGTCACCTGGATCCCCGCGCGGACGATCTCCGTACTGTAGGCGCCCAGGTTGACGATCATCGCCAGTAGCGCCGCTTCGCCCGCCGTCATCTTCAACCCCAGATTCGGCAGGCCGAAGACAATAAAGAACAGTTGAACCACGAACGGCGTATTGCGGATAACCTCAACGTAAGCCCCCCATAGCCGACTCAGCCAGCTTGCCCGCCCGCTACGCAGAGCGGCACCGATGATCCCGATAGCCAGGCCGCCGAGTGTGGCGAGTACAGTGAGTTGGATAGTGACCCAGAGTCCCGCCACGAGCTCCGGCCAATAAGGCCAGAGCGCGGAAAAATGTAATTGCTCCGTCATCGCTGTACCTTAAGCGGCAAAGTCGCTGGGCAACGGCGCTTTCAGCCACTGCTGTGATAACGTATTGAGGGTGCCGTCCTTAATGCCCTGCGCGATTAAGGCGTTCACCTTTTCCTTCAGCGCCGGTTCATTTTTTTTCAGGCCAATCACGCAAGGTGAATCCTTAAGCATAAAGTTGGCGACCGGGGCTTTCGCCGGGTTTTGCCGCGAGATAGCCGCGACGACCAGATTACCCGTCGCCACATATTGCACCTGACCAGAAAGCCAGGCCGACAGCGTGGTGTTGTTATCTTCGTAACGCTTAATCTGCGCCGCTTTCGGCGCAATGCTGGTCAGCACCATATCTTCCACCGCGCCGCGGGTCACGCCGATGCTCTTACCGCTCAGTTCGGCTGCGTCTTTCAGGGCAGCTCCCTGCGGGCCGAAAACGCCAAGGAAAAACGGCGCGTAGGGTTGGCTGAAATCAATGACCTTTTCACGCTCGGCGTTCTTACCCAGGCTTGAGATCACCAGATCCACTTTATCGGTCTGCAGATACGGTACCCGGTTGGCGCTGCTCACCGGAACCAGCTGCAGTTTTAGCTTCATCTGCTTTGCCAGATAGCGGGCCATATCAATGTCATACCCCTGTGGCTGGAGATCGGTGCCTACAGAACCAAACGGCGGGAAATCCTGGGGAACGGCGACGCGGATCACGCCGCGTTTTTCAATATCCTGGAGTTGGTCCGCGTGTGCGGCGGTGATTTGTGTCAACAGACAAGCGGCCCCGGTCAGCGCAATCAGCAGTTTTTTCATCATCATTACCCGTTACGTTAGTATGAAACAAAAGATTCTTTAAATAAACTTTTGCAACTAATGTGCCAGATACGGACAAAAGAAATTTGCGCTGCCTAATCGGCTTTTAGCGAGAAATGACGCGAATATTAACCATGGCGGTAAGAAGAGTCGCCCTTCTCCTTACCGTACTTTGGCACCAAAAAGGTGCAAAGCACCAGACTGGCTCCCCATTATCGTTGTTCAAGCTCATCCAACTGCTGGTATAACGTGGCGATGTCATGAATGCGCGGGCGACCGCTATCGAGAATTTCATGTAGCAAGGCGTTCGCCAGCAGGTTGATAAGACTATTGGCCGACGCGTAGCTGTCGAAAGCCGACACGCTATCCAGCGGGGCGCATAACCGCCAGCACGCCAGCGGAAACAGGCTATGCGCCTGAGGCTCGCAGATTAGCAGTTGCGGAACTCCCCGCTGTTGCAGTTGCTGCATCAGGGGACGAATAATCCGCGGCCGACGGCGAAACGCCATCACCACCACGATATCTTCCGCGCTTATATCGACCAGCTCTTCACTTAGGCTTTGCCCCGGTTGCGGCAGCACCACCACTTGCCCACGCGCCTGAAGCAACTGCTGGCGCAAATGCAGCGCCAGCGGCCAGGAGTTTCGCATGCCAATAATGACGACGCGCCTGGCCTTGACCAGCGCGTTAATGGCTTCGGCAAACTGCCGGGCATCCAGCGCGTTTACCCACTGCGTCAGGTTTGCCATCTCCTGTTTATAATGCCGCGCCAGCAGCGTATTACCCTGCACCGCCTCGCGATGATCGGTCAACGGCATCCCGCTCTGGCGTAACGTGCGCAGCTCATCGCGCATATCGCGATACTTTTCATATCCCAGCCGTTTAAACAGACGGCTTACTGTCGCTTTTGATACCCCGCTCAGTTGGGCCAGCTCGGCGCTGTTGTAGCTAATCAGGTCATCAAAGTGGTCGACAATGAAATCCGCCACCCGCTGCTCCTGGGGTGACAACGACGCATATTGCGCCTTCAGCCGTTCATCGAGTTGTTCCATAGCGCCTCTGTAACTTTTGTTTCACTGAACTATACCGCTAACACCCTTCACAATGCATGCCACAATGAGAAAAGACAAACGGCCGCCGCATCATTGAAACTTTCTTTTCAAAGTGGAACAGCTTTTGCACGGACAGTATTTGCAGCAGTGGCTGTACGATTCGTTACGAGGATAATTTATGCAGAGTCATTTCTCGACCCAGGGGATGGCGGTCGCCCCCCATCATCTGGCTAGCCAAAGCGCGCTGTCCGTGCTGCGCGAAGGCGGAAGCGCAATAGAAGCGATGGTCGCCGCCGCCGCAACCATCGCGGTGGTCTATCCGCATATGAATGGTTTAGGCGGCGATGGGTTCTGGCTGATCGTGCCGCCGCAGGGCGATCCGATCGCCATTGACGCCAGCGGCGCCGCTGGTTCACTGGCGACGCCGGAAGCTTATGCCGGGCTAACGCACATTCCGCATCGCGGCCCGCAATCCGCCCTGACCGTCGCCGGCACCGTCAGCGGCTGGGATGAGGCGCTGAAAGTTTCACAATCCCTGACCGGTAAATCACTACCGCTTTCGCGCCTGTTACAGGACGCGATTGGCTATGCTGATAACGGTATTCCGGTGACCGCGTCACAAGCCAGCGCCACCGCTGGAAAGTTAGATGAACTTCAGCGCCAGCCGGGCTTCGCTGAGACCTTTCTGGTCAATGGCCGCCCTCCTGAAAGCGGCAGCCGCTTTTGTCAGCCTGCGCTGGCCTCCACGCTAAAACGGCTGGTTGCGGAAGGGCTCGATAGTTTCTATCGCGGCTCGCTGGCGGAACAACTGGCGGCCGGCATGGCCCGTTACGGCCTGCCTATCACGCTTGACGATCTGCGCCAGCATTGCGCGCGCCGCCCGCAACCACTGCGGCTACAGCATCAACATGGAGAGTTATGGAACCTGGCACCGCCGACGCAGGGCCTGGTGTCGCTGGCCATCCTCGGCATCACTGACCGGCTGGCGATGGAACAGGCCGACGATGTGCAGACTATCCACCGTATCGTGGAAGCGACAAAACAGGCCTTTAGCCTGCGCGATAAACATATTACCGACCCGCTGCATCTGGACGTGGATATTCAAAGTTTGCTGTCCCCGCAGGCGTTACAACCGCTGGCGGAGAAGATCGACGACCAGCGCGCCGCGCCATGGGGCGCTGGCAAAGGCCCCGGCGATACTGTCTGGATGGGCGTGATGGACAGTAGCGGGCTGGCGGTCTCCTTTATCCAGAGTCTCTATCATGAGTTTGGCAGCGGCGTGGTACTTCCGGACAGCGGTATTGTCTGGCAAAACCGCGGTGCGTCGTTCAGCCTCGACCCGGCGCATTTGCTGGCCCTGGCGCCGGGCAAGCAACCCTTCCATACCCTTAATCCCGCCGCCGCGCGTCTTAACGATGGGCGGGTGATAGTTTATGGCTCGATGGGCGGCGACGGGCAGCCGCAAACGCAGGCGGCGCTGTTCACCCGCTATATCCTGCAGAACGTCCCGCTTCAGGAGAGTATTTCTCGTCCGCGTTGGCTGCTTGGGCGCACCTGGGGACAGACTTCGGACTCACTAAAAGTAGAAGGCCGCTTTGCGCCGCAAACCCTCGCCCGGCTCAGGGAACTGGGGCATGAGGTTGAGGTACTGGCCGACTTCAGCGAGGCCATGGGACATGCCGGCGCCATTGTCCGCCATCCTGACGGCCTGTTTGAAGGCGCGTCTGACCCGCGCAGTAACGGCGCCGCCGCTGGCTATTAGGAGGAGAAGCATGAAACAAACGGAAAAAGAGTGGAGCGACTGGCTTCTTCAGATGGAACAGATCCTCGACCTGGAACTGGATGAATCGCGCCGCGCTGAGCTGCTGGCGCAATTTCGCCGCATTGCCGATATGGCTGAACCGCTGATGGCCTATCCGCTCGATCAGCGCCTGGAAATCGCCGGAGTGTATAAAGCATGAAGCTACATCAGATGACCATTGCCGGGATCCAGCAGTCGCTGAGTCGCGGTGAATTTAGCGCCAGAGAGCTGGCTCGCCAGACGCTTGATGATATTGCGCAAAGTAACCCGCGGCTCAACGCCTGGACGACAGTCACCGGGAAACGGATGCTCGACGAAGCGGACGCCATTGATGCCCTACGGCGCACGAATCAGCCGCTACCTGCGCTGGCAGGCATTCCCTACGCGGTCAAAAATCTGTTTGATGTCGCGGGAGAAACCACCCTCGCCGGCGCGCAACTGTTCAGCAATAACCCGCCTGCCCGCGTCGATAGCTGGGCGGTAAGTCAGATCCATAGCGCAGGCGGCCTGCTCAGCGGGATGCTGAATATGGACGCCTATGCTTACGGTTTTACCACGGAAAATAGCCACTATGGCGCGACGCGCAATCCGCACGATCTTAACCGCATTGCTGGCGGATCCTCCGGCGGCTCAGCGGCGGCGGTCGCCGCCGGGCTGGTTACTTTCTCGCTCGGTAGCGACACTAATGGTTCAATCCGCGTTCCGGCATCCCTGAGCGGGATTTTGGGTCTCAAGCCAACTTTCGGCCGTCTGTCGCGTACCGGCAGCCACCCTTTTGTTCCCAGCCTCGATCATATTGGTCCGTTTGCCCGAACGGTAGAGGATCTAGCCACAGTCTACGATGTTCTGCAGGGGCGAGACGTTAATGACGGTTTTCAGGCCGAACGCGGCATCGCCCCCGCCACGCCGCATCTGCGATATGGCCTCCAGGGGCTGCGTTGCGCGGTTTTAGGCGGCTATTTCAGCCGCTGGTGCGATGACGATGCCCGCGCGGCGGTGGCTCGCGTCGCCCGCTATCTCGAAGCCTCTGAAGAGTTTCTCTTCCCCGAGGCGGAGCTGGCGCGCGCTTCTGCTTTTATCATTAGCGCTTCTGAAGGCGGAAGCCAGTATCTGCCAGCCTTACGGCGTGAGCCGGAGCGCTTTGAACCGCACTCGCGCGAACGTCTGCTGGCGGGAGCGATGATTCCTTCCGCCTGGTACCTGCAGGCGCAGCGCTTTCGTCGCCACGCTCAGCAGCAAGTCGCGTCGCTATTCACCCATGCCGACGTGCTCATCGCCCCGGCAACACCGTGCAGCGCCACGCTTATTGGCGAGCAGACGATGGAGATCAACGGCGAGTCTTTACCGATACGCGCCAGCATGGGCATGCTTACTCAACCAATCTCCTTTATCGGTCTGCCGGTGGTGACCGTCCCGCTACGTACCGCGACGGGGCTGCCTGTCGGGGTGCAGTTAATTGCCGCGCCGTTTAATGAACAGGCCTGTCTGCGCGCCGCCTATGCGCTGGAAGCGATGGGAATAACCGATTCCCGCCCGGTGGAGATAGCCGCATGATCGCATCGCAAGAAATCAACCTTCCGCAAGTGGTCGCCGAAGTTACGGCGGCCTTTTATCGCTATGAACAGGCGCTGGTGAGTAACGATATCGCAGTGCTGGATGCGTTGTTCTGGCACGATACGCGCACGGTTCGCCTCGGCGCCAGGGAGAATCTTTATGGTATTGATGAGATCCGCGCCTTCCGCGCCGCGCGCCCCGCCGCAGGGCTTGCGCGGGAGTTACGCCATACGGTGATCACAACCTATGGAGAGGATTATGCGGTATGCAGTACCGAGTTCACCCGTGAAGGCAGCGAACGTATCGGCCGTCAGCAACAAACCTGGGTTCGGTTTGCCTGTGGCTGGCGTATCGTTGCCGCACAGGTTAGTTTGATGGGACATTGATGCCGTTGTTTGTCGTCCCCTGCTTGCGCTGCGCTTAGCAGGGCTACCAAATCGCATTGTGCTGTAGCCCCGGTAAGCGGCAGCGCCACCGGGGATTTTGAGATCGCTAGCACCAGTAGTGTCAGTCATCATGGTGAATAAATTAAAGGCAGGCCGCACGGACCGTAGGTCGGGTAAGGCGTTAGCCGCCACCCGACAAAATAATGGCGCAACGGGCCTGCCGCTATGGCTGGTACGGATGCACCTGCCGCCAGTGGTCGGCAATCTGCTGGCGGGTACAAATCCACACGCGCTCATGCTGCTGCACGTAATCGAGAAAACGTTGCAGAGCGCGAAAGCGTCCAGGGCGGCCCAGCAACCGGCAGTGCATGCCGATAGACATCATTTTCGGCGACGTTTCACCTTCCGCGTACAGCACATCAAAGCTGTCTTTCAGATAGGTATAAAACTGTTCAGCGGTATTAAACCCCTGAGCGGTGGCAAAGCGCATATCGTTAGCATCGAGCGTGTAAGGCACGATGAGATGCGGTTTACGCTGCCCGTCGGCGCAAGGCACTTCCGTCCAGAACGGCAAATCATCGCCATAATAGTCGCTGTCGTAATCAAACCCGCCATGTTCCACCACCAGTTGCCGGGTGTTAGGGCTATCGCGCCCGGTATACCAGCCGGTGGGCGGTTTGCCAAACAGGTCGGTCAGCACCTGCACCGCTTTATGCAGATGGTCACGTTCCTGTTCAATCGCCATATGCTGATAGTGGATCCAACGCCACCCGTGGCTGACCACATCGTAGTTGGCCGCTTTGATCGCCGCGACGATATCCGGATGACGCGCCAGCGCCATCGCCACGCCAAATACCGTCAGCGGTAACCCCCGCTCCTGAAAGGCATGATGGATACGCCAGAAACCCGCGCGGCTGCCATATTCATACAATGAGTCCATCGACATATGGCGGTCGGGATAGCTGGCAGCGCCAATGATATCGGAGAGAAACTGTTCGGAACCCGCATCGCCGTGCAGGACGTGATTCTCGGCGCCTTCTTCGTAATTAAGCACAAACTGCACCGCGATACGCGCCTGGTCTGGCCACTGCGCGTGCGGCGGTTTTCCCGCGTAGCCGCGCAAATCGCGCGGATATAATTCTGCTGCAGGTATCATCTCCCACCCCTTCATTTAATCATTAAACACGGCAAATTTACCGCTAAGCGTTTTACGTTCCGGATAAGCTAAATCGCCGTGCTTGCTGGTTGTCAGGCCTAGCGACACCAGAGATTCGACCATCTTCACCGCCGCGCTGACGCCATCAATAACGGGTACCTGAAGTTCCCGGGTCAGTTGCTGCGCCAGGGTCGCCATGCCGCCGCAGCCATCCTGCTGTAGCGCCTGAATACAGCGGGCGCGTACTTTTTCCTGCGCCACGCCGCTGCCATCTTCCAGCGCCAACACCGGTAGATCGATCGCATGCAGACCGGCGCAATGCTCATGGAAACCATACTGATGTAGCAGATGGCGAGCGATAATCAGCGTGCGCGGCAAGGTAGTGACCACCGAGAAGCGGGTAGCGACCAGCGTCGCCATATGCATCGCCGCTTCAGCAATACCAATAACCGGCCCCTGGGCCAGTTCACGGGCGGCAAGTAACCCCGGATCGCCAAAACAGGCGATAACATGCCCGGAAACGCCCTGCTGCCGCCCGGCTTTTATTTGCTCCAGCACGCCGACGGCGGCGATGGCTTCGTCAAAATGCCCTTCAATCGACGGCACGCCGTCTGGTGGACAGACCGCGACAATATCGGTTCCTGGCGACGCCGCGGCGCGGGCCGCCTCGGCGATAGTTTGCCTCATACCGGGATCGGTATTGGGATTGATGACTTGTATACAGATGGTGGACATTACCGCTCCTTATAGCCGGCAAACAGCCGGGCGAAATCGGGGACTGACTCCCCCGTGCGGGAAAAACATAAACTGGCGACGATGTGTTCAAAGTGATGATTTAGCGCCTCGGTCAGCGCGGTCAGCGCTTTTTCGCGTAACAGGCCGACAAGGCGCTCGTGGTCATCGCAGCGGCACCCTTGCCGCCACGGCGCGCCCCAGGCGGCAATCACCAGCGATGAGCGTTGACTGAGCCGGGTGACCATCTCCGTTAGCACCTGGTTGCCGGAAATGGCCTGTAACTGAATATGAAAATTAGCGGAATGGCGGATAGCGGCCGGGCCATCATAGGCCTCATGCGCCAGTTGCTCCTGCTGAATAATGGCTTCCAGCGCCGCAAGATGCGGAGGCTGGCAGCGTTGAAGTACATCCGGCAGATTCGCTACTTCCAGTAGCGCACGGGTGCGGAATATTTCCCGTGCCTCGTCAACCGTCGGACTGGCGACCTGTGCACCACGTTTGGGCGTTAATGTCACCATTTGCACAGCGGCGAGTCGTTGCAGCGCTTTGCGTACTCCTGTGCGGCTGACGCCGAACACCTCCGCCAGCGCCTCTTCCGGCAATTTGCTGCCAGGCAGCAGTTGTTGCTCGACAATCGCGGTCAGCAAGGCCTCGTAGATAGACTCATCCCTGTCATGCAGTCCGGCTGCGGCCTGCAGCGGATTTTCATTGCCCATTGGTCAACTCCACTTTCCATTTTGATATCAAATCGTATACATAAAATAAATATTTTGTATACAAAATTAACCATTCTGGCCTGAATCCTGCAACGCCTTCCGCTATCAACGGCACAACGTTTGTCTTCAGAGGAGCAGGATCCATGCCAAATACACAAAACACGCATCAGCTCAACGCCGGAGACCCGGCATCAGGCTACAGCCCGCGTCTTTGCAACGAGGATCTGGCGCCGACGCGCGAGCAAAACTGGAACTGGTACAACATTTTTTCTTTCTGGATGTCGGACGTGCATAGCATGGGCGGCTATGTGGTGGCGGCGAGTTTCTTTACGCTGGGTCTGGCGAGCTGGCAGGTACTTATCTGCCTGTTGGCCGGAATTGTTATCGTCCAGCTTTGCGCCAATCTGGTGGCCAAACCCAGCCAGATTGCCGGCGTGCCCTATGCGGTCATCTGCCGTCAGGCGTTCGGCGTCTTCGGCGCCAATATTCCAGCGGTGATACGCGGGCTGATTGCTTTCGCCTGGTACGGGATCCAAACTTATCTGGCTGCGAACGCCTTAATGCTGGTGCTGCTGAAGTTCTGGCCCTCGCTGGCGGCAATGACGCAAACGTCATTGCTGGGTCTTTCATCGCTTGGCTGGATCTGTTTCGCCACCATGTGGCTGTTGCAGGCGATGGTGTTCTGGCACGGCATGAGCGCGATTAAGCGCTTTATTGATATCGCCGGCCCGGCGGTATATGTGGTGATGCTGGCGCTGGCGGGCTGGATTGTATACAAGACAGGGCTCGACGGTATCTCCTTTACCCTCGCCAGTAAGACGCTGACCGCCGGTGAGCAAAGCTGGCAGATGATCACCGCCACCGCGCTGGTGGTCTCCTACTTCTCCGGTCCGCTGCTTAATTTTGGCGATTTCTCCCGTTATGCCAGAAGCATGGGCGAAATTCGCCGCGGCAACCGCTGGGGGCTGCCGTTTAACTTCCTGCTGTTCTCGGTAGTGACCGTAGTAATCGTCTCCGGGACGCAATCTTTATTTGGCCGGATGATCACCGACCCGATTGAAACGGTGAGCCATGTGGGTAACGATCTGGCGGTGGCCATCGGCCTGCTGACCATGATCACCGCCACTATCGGCATCAATATTGTCGCCAACTTCGTCTCGCCGGCATTTGATTTTTCCAACTGCGCGCCGCAAAAAATCAGCTTCCGCACCGGCGGGATGATTGCCGCCGTCGGCTCGATACTGCTCACCCCGTGGAATCTGTTTAACTCCCCTGAACTTATCCACTACACCCTGGATGTATTGGGAGCGTTTATCGGGCCGTTGTTCGGCATTCTGCTGGTTGATTTCTATTTGATTAAACGCGGGCAGGTATCGATCGACGATCTTTTCGATGATACCCCTAAAGGCAAATACTGGTACCGCAACGGCTTTAACCCGAAGGCCATCGCCGCGCTGCTGCCCTCGGTGGCGGTCGGCCTGATTATCAGCTTTATTCCCGCTCTGCATGAGGTGGCCAATTTTAGCTGGTTCATCGGCGTGCTACTTAGCGGCAGCCTGTATCGCTGGATTGCCCGCGACGAGCGGCAGGCCGCTTCCTCCGCCCGCTTTACCCCCGGCGCGCTGGCGCAGAAAGAATAATCCCGCCCGGCCGCGGAGCCTTCCGCGGCCTCCTGGCATTAAATTTGCACATATTTGCGCAATAGCTATCACCCTACTTATATAAGGCGGCAACATGCTGGAATACCACACCGCGTTACGCGGTGCGTTTTTTGATATTAGCCAACCCGCCGCCAGCGCTGACGATATCGCCCGCTACGCGCGATATATTGATGATGGCGTGCTGTTTATTTACGCCGGGAAGATTCAGGCGCTACTGCCATGGCAGGAAGCCGAAGCATTACTCGATCCACATAAAGGCTATCGCGATCTGCGGGGTAAACTGCTGCTGCCGGGGTTTGTCGACGCCCATATTCATTATCCTCAAACCGAAATGATCGGCGCCTTTGGCGAACAGCTGCTGGAATGGCTGACCACTTATACCTTCCCGGTGGAAAGCCAGTTTGCCGATGAACGGTACGCGGCAGATATCGCCCGTTTTTTTGTCAACCAGTTGCTCAGCCATGGTACCACCACCGCGCTGGTGTTTTGTACGCTTCATCCGGCGTCCGTGGAGGCCCTGTTTACCGAGGCGTTGCGCCTGAACATGCGCCTGCTGGCCGGTAAGGTGATGATGGATCGCCATACGCCGGAGTATTTAACCGAAACCGCCGAACAGAGCTATCGCCAGACCCGCGAACTGATCCAGCGCTGGCACAAGCGAGGCCGTCTGGGCTACGCTATTACGCCGCGTTTCGCCCCCACCTCCACACCGGAACTACTACAAGCAGTTCAGCGGCTGCGGGAGGAGTTTCCCGATACCTGGCTGCATACCCATCTCAGTGAAAACCTTAATGAAGTTGCGTGGGTAAAGCAGTTATGGCCGGAGCATGAGCACTATCTTGATGTTTATCATCACTATCAATTGACCGGAGCGCGCAGCGTCTTCGCCCACGGGATACATCTGGCGGAGAAAGAGTGGCGGTGTCTGCATGAGACCGGTTCGGCAATCGCCTTTTGCCCGACGTCAAACCTGTTTTTAGGTAGCGGGCTATTTCGCCTGCCCGCCAGCTGGCAACATCAGGTCCGGATCGGCATCGGCAGCGATGTTGGCGCCGGGACCACCTTCAGCCTACTGCGCACCCTCGGCGAGGCCTATAAAGTGGCGCAGCTACAGAGCTATCGCCTGCGCGCCAGCGAAGCGTTTTATCATGCGACGTTGGGCGGCGCGCACGCGTTACGCCTGGATGACAAAATTGGTAATTTCCAGTCGGGAAAAGAGGCCGATTTGGTGGTTATCGACCCGGCGGTGACGCCGCTACAAAAGCTGCGCGGCGCACGCTGTCATGATGTCTATGAGCAGCTGTTCGTATTGATGACCTTAGGCGATGAACGAAACATTAGTGAGACCTGGGTCAATGGCCAACAGGTATGGTGTAACGAAGGCTGAACCGCTGCCCGGCGCTTCATTCTGACCGGGCGGCGGACTCAACTTAACTTCCGCGATAGGTCGACCAGCCGCCGGGGGCAATTAAAAACGGCAGATGAAAATGGTCGTTGTCCTCGGCGGTGATCATAAAATCGATCTGCGCCTGCCGGTACAGGGTCTGACGACCATCGCGCGCAAACCACGATTGCAGTTCGGCCACCAGCTGATAGTTGCCTGGACGCAGTTGTCCCGTCGCCAGCTCGCCCAGGCGGCCATGGCTGTCCGTCACGCCTGACGCCAGGCTGCGCCCTTCGCATAACAGGGTAACCACCACGCCTTGTGCAGGCTTGCCGGTAGAAATATCAAGAATATGGGTGCTCAGGGTGATCATTCGCTAATAACTCCCGCCAGTCTGAGTAAGGTGATTTCACGTAATTGTTCCAGTGCCGCTTCAATTTCCTGCGCGTCATTATTCGTCAGCCGTTGGGTCAGCGCCTGCAGGATCTCGGCGGCGCTGCGCCCTTTGGCGCGGATCAGAAACACGCGGTCAAAGCGGGCTTCGTAACGGGCGTTCCCTTCTTTCAGCGCCCGGGCGATATCGGCATCGTCGGCATTAACCTCCACCTGCTCCTGGCGAGACAGCGCGGCATGCGCTTCCCCGCCCGTCGGCTTTTCCCCGATCCGCGGGTGGGCGCAGAGCGCCCGCGCCAGATCTGCCTCTCCCCAGTGCTGCATCAGTTGTTGCGCGCGATCCGTTAAGGCCGTCAGTGTGGCATAGGGCCGCTCCAGCGCCAGCGCTTCGCGCCAGGCGGGGAGCGCCACGCAGGGTTCAAGCTGGCGAATGGCTTCCGCCTGCGGCAACTGATTAAAGTGGTTGAGTGTTATCATCATTGCTCCTTGCCGCTGCCGTCATGGCGGCTTTCTCTTGCGGAATAATCAGATTCAGTACAATCGCCACCAGCCCGCCGCTGGTGGCCGCAGATCCAAACAGGTTACCGATGATGGGCGGGAAATGGGCAAGGAAAGCGGGAACCGCCTCAATGCCGAGGCCAAAACCAAATGCCAGGCCAACAATCAGCATATCGCGGCGGGTTAGCGGGTTCTGGGTGATAATGCGGATCCCGGCCGCCACGACACAGCCAAACATGACCATCGTCGCGCCGCCTAACACCGGCGTGGGGATCTGGCGTAGGATCTCGCCGAATGGCGGAAACAGCCCAAGCAGAATCAGCAATACGCCAATATAACGCCCGACATAGCGGCTGGCGACGCCGGTCATCTGGATGACGCCGTTATTCTGTGCGAAGGTGGTATTGGGAAACGCGCAGATCGCCGCGGCGATCAGGCAGCTAATGCCATCCGCGAGGATCCCGCCTTTCAGGCGCGAACGAAACGCGCCGTCATCGATGGCCTGTTTTGAGATCAGGCAGTTGGCGGTTAAATCGCCGACGGCTTCAAGAATGCAAACCAGCGATACCAGCGCGACCGGTAAAAATATGGCGCTATTAAACTGAAAGCCAAAAGGAAATATCGCCGGCAGACGAAACCAGCTATCGCCGATCGGCGCCAGATGAAATTTTCCGCTCAATGCGGCAGCGATACAGCCCACCGCCATGCCGATGACCACTGACGATAAACGTAGCCAGCGGTTTTTCGCGCAGCTCAACACCACGATAATCCCTAACGTTATGCCGCCCAATGCGATATTGCCCGGGCTGGCGAAATCCTTCGCGTGCTCGCCGCCGCTCCAGTTAATAATACTGACCTTTATCAGGCTAATGCCGATCAGCGCAATGACGCTGCCGGTAATAATCGGGGTAAAAAGTTTTTTCAGCGGTTCGATAAAGCGGCTGACGACGACCGGTACCAGCGCGGCAACAACGTTGACGCCAAACAGCATGGCCATAATGTCCTGCGGGCCGCCTCCCTGCGCTTTCACCCACATGCCGCCGGCAATCGCTACGCCGAGAAAGGCGAAGCTGGTGCCCTGCATACAGATCATCCCTGCACCGATCCCCCAGACGCGGTTAGCCTGCAGAAAGGTGCCAATCCCGGAAGCCATTAGCGACATACTAATTAAATATGGCAGCCATTCGCCAAGCCCCAGCGCGGCGCCAATAATCAGCGGCGGCGTAATAATGCCGACCAGCCCTGCCAGCACATGCTGTAAGGCGCTAAAAAAAGCCGGCAGCGGCGGGATGCGCTGCTCCAGGCCATAAAGCAGGTTGCTGTTCTTTTCATCAGACATGGGGTCACCGTCTCGTCGTGGATAAGCGTTCACGATGTAGTGCACAAAGCAGGCCACATTGCTTATTCCCTCTATCTTTATCCACGTAACAATCGCTTTATCTTTTATTTATCAGTGAAATAGCTAAATTAAAGAGCGGCTATTCTGTAACGATCGTTGGCGCGGGGCGCTGAAACTTTTGATTCCTTAATTCATCAAAAGAAATCTTTGATTCATAAAAAGGCAACATAATCGCAATTTTGCCCTCCTTTGGTGCACCTCCCCGCCATCACCCGTCCGTTTTCCGCTGATTTCGCAGGTTCTGCTACCTGGTATGCAAATTGCTGAACCCCTTAAACAACACACCTAAGGGGAAGACAATGAAAGCAATCGTGATTGGCGCGGGAATCGGCGGGTTGAGCGCCGCGGTGGCGCTACGTAATGCAGGCATCGCCTGCGAAGTGTTCGAAGCGGTAAAAGAGATTAAGCCGGTTGGCGCCGCGATCTCTATCTGGCCCAACGGCGTTAAGTGTATGAACCGCCTGGGGATGGGCGAGATCATCGACGCTTATGGCGGCCCGATGCATTATCTGGCGTATAAGGGGTATCAACACGGGGAAACGCTCACACGGTTCAGTCTCGCGCCGCTGGTTGAACGTACGCAGGGACGCCCTTCGCCAGTGTCGCGAACGGAACTTCAGCGTGAGATGCTTGATTTCTGGGGGCGTGAGCAGGTGCAGTTCGGCAAGCGGGTCACCCGCGTGGAAGAGCATACCGACGGCGTCACCGTCTGGTTTACCGATGGTAGCGAGGCGCACGGCGATATGGTCATCGCCGCCGACGGCAGCCATTCGGCACTGCGGCCATATGTGCTCGGCTATACGCCGGAACGCCGCTATGCTGGTTACGTCAACTGGAATGGTCTGGTCGACATTGATGAGTCCATTGCCCCCGCCGATCAGTGGACGACGTTTGTCGGCGAAGGGAAACGCGTGTCGCTGATGCCGGTGGCGGGCGGACGCTTCTACTTCTTCTTCGATGTACCGTTGCCGGCCGGGTTAGCGGAAGATCGCCTCACCCTGCGCGACGATTTAACCCGCTACTTCGCCGGCTGGGCGCCGCCGGTGCAAAAGCTTATCGCCGTACTCGACCCGCAGACCACCAACCGGATAGAAATTCACGATATTGAACCTTTTGATAAGCTGGTGCGTGGCAAGGTGGCGCTACTGGGCGATGCCGGGCACAGCACCACGCCGGATATCGGCCAGGGCGGCTGCGCGGCGATGGAGGACGCGGTCGTGCTGGGTAATGTACTGCGCGACAATAGCGATATTGTCACCGCGCTGCGCCAGTACGAAGCATTGCGTTGTGAAAGGGTGCGTGAGCTGGTGCTCAAAGCGCGTAAACGCTGTGATATCACCCACGGTAAGGATATGGCGTTAACCAAAGCCTGGTATCAGGAACTGAAAACGGAAACCGGCGAGCATATTATCAACGGCTTGTGCGAAACCATTCAGGGCGGGCCATTAGGCTGAGAGTGAGCAGCGCTACGCATCTCCTCCATCACCAGCGTTAGTTTTTGAATCGCCATTTGCGCCGGACGAGATAGCTGGCGCGATGGCGCGGTGCATAGCGCCAGAGTCAAAGGCCGTAGCAGCTTATTACGTAGCGGCACAAACACCAGCGAACCGTTGTTTACCTCGTCCTGCACGTCCAGCAGGCTCAGGACCGTCACCCCGCCGCCTTTAAGCACCAGCGATTTAATCAGACGAATATCATTGCAGCTAACGGTGTTGGGCGGCGAAAAATCATAATGGCGATAGAGCATTGCCACCCGGTCATGCACTATTAACGGCGCGCCGGGAATAATATGCCGTTCATCGCTAAGTTCCCCCAGCGAGATCGCGGGCGCGGCGGCAAAAGGATGGTGCGGATGCAGTACCACCCCGACTTCCATTTCAATAAACGCCAGTACGTTGAGACCCGCCTGACCTTCAGGATCGAGGATCAGACCAAAATCGACATCGGACTGACGCACTCTATCGCTGATGCTCTGGCTATCGGCGACCTGCAACATCAGTTCCAGCCACTCGCACTGGTTGATAATCTCTGCCAGCGCCGCGGCAAAACTCCCTTCGGCCAGCGCCTGCACCATACCGACATTCACCGTTCCGCGTTTTAGCCCCTGCAGTTCATCAAATTTCTGTTGGGTCACGCGAAACTCTTTTTGCCAGCGCAGCAGATTGTCATACAACAGCTCTCCTGCGGTGGTCATCCGCAAACCTTCCGGCAGCCGTTCAAACAGCGGCGTGCCGAAGGACGCTTCAGCCTGCAGTATCTGGCGGTTAATCGCCGAAGCCGAAATATGCAGTTTTTCCGCCGCCCGGCGCAGGCTGCCGCTGCGGGCCACTTCCATAAAATAATGCGCAAAGCGCGAGAAAGGACTCATCGGTTACCTGTACTGATTTTGCAACGGATAGCTGAATTAATGCTGATGGATGTCAACACCCTACTATGGCAACAATAAACTCACAACAATTAAACAATCAACTTAGCCATCAGGAAGCAAGACGATGAACAGACAACCGCTCACGCCCCCCGCGCATTGCACCTTTGAACCCCAGGACTGGCTGCGGCTGGCAAAATGCTGGCATCCGGTGGCGCGCAGCGCTGATATCGGCCCGCAACCGGTGAAAGCCACCCTGCTGGATGAAAAACTGGTTATCTATCGCCTGCACGAACGAGTCGTAGTCGCCCGCGATGTCTGTCCCCACCGCGGGGTACCATTGACGTTAGGTTTTCATGACGCAGAAGGCATTATTTGCCCTTATCACGGCCTGCGCTTTGGGGAAGATGGCCGCTGTAACCGAATCCCCTCCAGCCCAAATCAGCCGATACCGGCGAAATTAAATCTGACCTGCTACGCGGCGGAAGAACACTATGGTCTGGTGTGGGTGTGTCTCGATTATGATGCTGACAATCCCCCGCGGTTACCGACCATGCCGCACTGGGCAGACGACGGATTTCAGCAACTGACCTGCCCGGCGTTTGAGGTCAATGGCTTTGCAGGCCGTCAGGTTGAAGGGTTTCTTGATGTGGCGCATTTTGCGTGGATCCATACCGACACCTTCGCCGATGCGGAGAATCAACAGGTTCCTGACTACCTGCCTGAGGAAACGGAAAACGGGTTTGTCGTCGACTACTGGAGCACGGTCGGCAATTATCCGGCAAGCGCCGGCTACCGCGCTCCGGAGGGATTTCAATGGCTGCGTCGCTTTGAGATGCATTTGCCCTTTACTGCCACCCTGACGATTCATTTTCCCGGCGAGGCCCGGCTGGTTATTATGAATGCCGCCTCGCCCGTCTCATCACGGGTCACGCGGATGTTTGCTCCAATCGCCCGCAATTTCGACCTGCATGTGCCGGTGGAGGAGGTCTACGCCTTCAACCTTCGCGTTTTTGAAGAAGACCGGCTGATGGTCGAGAACCAGCGCCCGGAGACGCTACCTCTGGATCTTACCCTGGAAGCACATATTCCAGCCGACCGTAGCTCAATTGCCTACCGTCGCGGCTTGAAGCGGCTGGGTTTCGGTGAGTTTTTCCTGGTCTGAGCAAGGAGTTATACGATGAGTACTCTAATTGAGGTGGTTGTCGATGGTCTCTGGCGTGAAGGAGAACATAATCTGGCGGTCAGGCTGGTGACGCCTGACGGCGACCCATTACCCGCATGGCAGCCCGGTGCCCATATCGATCTGCATCTGGCGAACGGCGTGACCCGTCAGTACTCACTCACCGGCAGCCATCGCAGGCTGGAACGTTATCTGATTTGCGTGGCGAGAGCGGCAGAATCGCGCGGCGGTTCGCGCTACATCCATGAGACGCTGAGACCGGGTCAGAGGCTGATGATATCACCGCCGAGAAATCAGTTTGCCCTGCAAACGGCGCGACACGTCACCCTGCTGGCCGCCGGGATTGGCATTACGCCGCTGTATAGCATGGCGCGGGCGTTAGCGGCGCAAGGAAAGCCATTTACCTTACAATATTACCTCAACCGACGGGAAAACGGCGCCCTGGTAGCCGCGATTGCCCGCAAGCTGGCACCTGAAAACGTGAGGATTTATAGCTCAGCTGAAGGCGAGAGCCCACGAGAAAATTTGCCTGGAAGGTTGAGCGTTCCTCATCGTGAAGATCGGCTTTACGTGTGTGGTCCGGCGGGATTTATGGCCGCCGCGCGCCAGGCGGCGGCGATACAAGGCTGGCAGGCCGAGCAGATCCATGAGGAGGCGTTTCAGGCGTCAATGCCCGCCAACGACGTTCGGCAGGAAGAGACGTTTACGATGACGCTCGCCTCTTCTGGCCAGTGCTGGCCTGTCGCCGCCAATCAAACCATCGCGCAGGTATTGCAGGAAAATGGTGTGGCAGTGCCGCTCTCCTGTGAGATGGGGATTTGCGGCGCCTGTCTGACCAGGGTGGTTGAGGGAGAGGTGGATCATCGTGATACGGTGCAGTCAGCAGCAGAAAAATGCGCCATCGTGCAGCATGTCGCGCTGTGCTGCTCCCGCAGTCGCAGCACGAATCTGCTTATTGATTTATAAAATAAGGCCAGGCTAAAACTGGCATGTTGCCGCCCTTTTCTAACGTGAAGCGCGGCGCAGCGTCTGGCGCTGAATATTAAGCTGTTTTCGCCAGACCCTGTTATGTAGATAAAGGGCGTTTGCACGGTAAAAAGTCTGGCTATTAATGCATCGGATACCGCCTAAAATGAATACTAGCCCCAGCACGGCGCTAATGAGAAATCCTGGTTTTAGTCCGGCGCCGAATAATGCCCCCAGGCAAACAGAAAGAAAATAAACAATCGCAACCAGACCGCTAAAAGCCATCAAAGCCAGTGATAATTTAAGAGCCAGAAAATTGCCTCTGGCAACGAAGTACATCGTCAGTACCATTATCAGACTATAAATTAGCGATACAGGCACAATCGCCGCCATCACGGCATACTGCGGCAGCCCAAATAGCTCGAACACCGCCAACCAGAGATAAGGTTGAGCCAGGGCAAAAGCGAACATGCTCAGAATCATAGCCCCTACCAGCGGTATTCCTGACATATGCCAGCCGACCGGAATACCCATCCGGTCTTTTAATCTGTCTTTAAGCTTTTCAAGCTGCTGCGGATCGTTAGTGTCCATTTTTCGAGAAACAACGGCACTTAAAATAAGGTTTCTGGTAATATATTTCATGATTATTATTAATGAGTTCCCAACAAGGAGAATGACTGAATAAGGCCAATGGCATATTGTGTTGAGGCCCTCATATTTTGCGGATTACGGATTGTTCCAGTCATGGCGCTACCCGCAAATGCGGAGGTATTCACTACCGCCGTGGTTAATTCACGTTGTAAGCTTCTCTGTAAGGCATCAGAAGGAAAGCGTTTGGGATAAAACCCTGCACGCATAGCGGCTTTAATTCCTGTATTCGATATTCCAGGGTTTTGCGCACGAATAATTTCTTCCGTAATTCGGCGACGTTCCGCACGGTTTAGCCCTTTAAGCCAGGTTATCACATTCGTTGAAGTGCTAGCTTTCATCATCTTATATGTTTCTATCGTGCTTCTCAGCCCAGCTCCGGCACCCGCAAGCGAAACAATATCTAATGCGGTACTTGTTGCCACATACCATGATTCGCTGTCGAGCCATGTGACTACATCATCATGATCTGTTGCAATCAGGGTAATACGACCTAAACCAATAAAACATTGCGCGACTGTAGCTACCGTTCCCGCAGTAATAATCGCAGCAACAACACCGGATGCCCCTGCGGTTATTGGAACGGCGGCACCTGCGCCGACAGCCAAAACTCCCGTTACGACAGCCGCACCGCATGAAATAGCCGTTGAGGTGATCTCGTTTGCCAGGGATGGCGTCTGAATCGTATGATTTAGTGCTTTGGTGGCATTATATGCCGAAGGTTGAGCATTGATTCGGGTAACGATAACGTGGGTGACGGTGCTTTTATTTTCCTGAGCAATATTTCTGGACGGTCTAACAAGCCACTGCTGGCTACCGTCAGAATAAATAATACCTGCATGGTTAAAATCTCGGGAACAATCCAATTGATTGGCCAGAGCCTTAAAATCAAAATCATTGCCTGAGGTCAGTCCCAGACTCCTTGCAAATCCATAATCGGGTAAATTGTTTTTTGCAAACTCTCCAGGCATTGTCATTGATTCTCTCCATGCATATGGGCATCTATTTTATGCCCTAAAGGTTAATTGCTATAGAAATATAAAAATTCAGGATTATTCCGAATGGCCGTTGTTACTCCACTTACCCCATCGCCTGGGACATCAGGCTAAAAAGACGTACATCATAGCTGTGGCGGCAAATATCCCCCTTCACCATTGCCAACGGCCGATCCGCCAGCGTGAACCCGTTTTGCCCAAGCCAGCGGGTAAACGATTCATGTTGGCCTTCCGGGCAATCGAGGCGCACAAACTCGCCGGCAAGCGTCGTCAGAAAACTAGCGCATAACGCCTGCGCATGATCGCTTCGGCTGGCCACCACCGGCCCGATTACATAGCCTCGGCCCATGCGGCGACAGGCGGCCCAGGCGCAAATCTGCTCCTGGCTATTGCGGATAACGGCAAGGTGCGCGTTGGCCAGCAACCAGCGGATAAGACGCTCCCGTTGGGCGCCCCAGGCCTTGCCATCCAACAGAGCTAGCTGTGATATATCGGCGACCGTCGCGGCAGAGATGCCGATGCCCGAAGAAGCAACGGCAGGTAATGCGTGGGCGTGCCATTGCTGGAGAAATCCTGCCGGACGGAAACCAAACTTACGATATAACGGTTCTCCGGCAGGCGTGGCGTGCAGTTGGATAGTGCGGCTGCCCAGCCTCTCTAATTGAGCGGCAAAGAGCTTCTTGCCAAGCCCTTTACCCTGCAGCTGTTTAGCCACCAGCACCAGGCCGATAGTGGCGTGATGTTGACCCCAGCGCCAGCATAGCGTCGTGCCACAGAGTTCGCCTTCTACTTCCGCCACAATACCCTCACCTAGCGTGAAGGCGCACAGCCAGTCTTCACGACGATGCGGCCAACCCATCTGCTGGCTAAGCATCAGGCCACCGCTAATATCGGAGGCCCGCATTTTTCTCAACACGATTGCCATCTCCCGGTCCCCCCTCAGTTGGCGGCGGTGAACTGGCGCGGCTGGCGTTTTCCTGCGATAAGCGCCAGAAATCATGCCCGGCGGGATACTGGTAAAGACGCAGTGAAAACTGCCCGGCCACGGCGGTAATGTATTCAAAAATAGCAGACTGGGTGTTCTCGTAATCCATCCACAGCGTCGAGGAGGTAAAGCAGTAGATTTCCAGCGGCAGCCCGGACGGCGACGGTTTTAACGTTCGCGCCACGATGTACATATCTTTAATGATATCTGGCCGTTCGGCGAGATAGCTCATCAGGTAATGGCGAAACAGCGTCAGGTTAGTCAACCCGTTATCAATAAACCAGCGATCCGCGACGCCGCCCGGATCCCGGCCATCCAGTAATTTACTGAGCGGCTCACTCACCCCGCGGATTGCCAGCATCGGGGTTAACATCTCCTGATTCAGGAAGGTCACCGAGTGCTGATCGATATTAATACTACGCATGATCCTTCGTGCGCCGGACGAGAACATCGCCTGCCAGTTGGTATACGTTTCTGTAAGGAAATTCTTGGTCGGAATACGCGAAATGGTGTTGTCCCAGTTACGGATAGTAATGGTATGCAGCGCGATATCCGTCACTTCCCCGCTCAGGTTCTTGTCGGGCATTTCGATCCAGTCGCCCAGTTGCAGGACATCGTTGGACGATAGCTGGACGTTGGCCACCAGCGACAACAAGGTATGTTGAAACACTAACATCAGCACCGCCGCGACGGCGCCGAGGCTGGAAATAATAATCACCGGTGATTTATTCGACATCACGGCGAGGATCATAATCGCGGCCAGAATGTGAACTAAGATTTTGCCTATCTGGATATAGCCTTTGATGGAGTGGTTTTTACGCTTGGTCTTACGCAGATAAGAGCTATTGACGATATCCAGCATTTCGTTGAAGAAGATCGACAGAAAAATAAAAAACAAAATTCCGCAGATGGTATTAATCGCCGTTACCAGCGATGCCGGCATATTGGGCATAAACTGCAGAACATAGTAGACGATAATAACCGGAATGAAGTTTGACAGTTTCTCGGCGATACGGCGGTCTTTTTCCAGCGGTACGTCCTGTTTATGGCTGGCGAAGAACACCTTGCGTATCACTTTAATCAGCAAAAACTTGCACAAAAGATGGGCAAAGATGCCGGAGACGACCAACAGAATAAGGTTAAAGCCGATCGCCAGTGCCGGATTACTTTCAATAAACGTCAACAGATGATTCAAATACGCCATGCGTTATCGCCTGAATAAATATGCCCTTTTGTATTAGCCCTTCACTCTCGGCTATTAATACAAAAATTTAACCAATGTGCATCATGACATGTCAAAGCCGGATAAGTCCACGCTTTGCGCGGGTGATCACATTCATTGTATAAATATGTTCATTTGCATTAATGATGCTCTGCGCCCACTATTAAGGGGCCCGAAATGAGGACATATCAACTCCAGGAGGAAACATGTTCAAAGCACTTGCCGCCATCGTCGCACTCACCGCATCCGCCAGCGTTATGGCGCAAAGCGATGTTACGCTGACTTCACTTGCCAAAGATAATGCGACCAAAGCGTCGTTCAGCCAGATGGTAAAAGGCCATAAGCTCCCGGCCTGGGTTAACAGCGGTGGTACCGGATCCCCGGCACAGACCGTGAAACTGGGTTCTGAATCCTGGCAGGTATTAAGCGCCTGTAAACCACACGATTGTGGAAGCGAACGTATCGCCGTGATCTGGTCTGAAAAATCCAAACAGATGGCGGGCGTCTTCTCAGTGGTTGATGAGAAGACATCGCAGGAAAAACTGACCTGGCTTAACGTCAGCGATGCGCTGTCGATTGATGGTAAAACCGTGCTGTTTGCCGCGCTGAGCGGCAGCCTTGAAAACCATCCTGACGCGTTTAATTACCCGCAATAAACAAAATCCCTGGCTATCCGTTGATAGTCAGGGGTTGCTCACCGCCATTACCACTCCCTATTTGCGCTGCCGGCGTAGTTTGCCCGCGAGAAGAGCCAACCGCTGGCTACGACAATAAATCGTGAACAGCACGAATCCCTGGCGGTTAAATATTAGCCGGCAACACAGTAATGCCAGCGCGGCGAACGCCAGCGGCCAGAGACTTTCTCCTGCGCTGACCATCGCTCTCAACGCTTGCGCCGCCGTTGATGCTGAGAGGAGAAGAAATAGCGCCAGAAATCCCTTCAGCCCGAGGGTATAACCGCGAGCCAGCAACACGCCGCTGGTCAACAGAAAAATAACCACCACTAGCGCTGGTACAAAGAAACTCGCTACCCGTATCGGCGCAGAGAATGGCGGGAGCGTCTGCAAAAATGGTAGCAGATTGAATGCAAAAGCCACTAAGAACAGTGGGAATAGCGCGGCGACCGGAAATGGGTTTTGCCGGGGACGTTCGCCAGGTGGACGCGAAAAGTAGCGTTCAAGTTCTGGCGTGGAGTGATTCAGTGAGGTGCCGTCCCGGCGCGCAATAGCGCGGTCTATCTCCCGGCCATGCTGCAGGAGATCGTAAAAAGGCTTCCCGAGAATGATGTTCAGGTATGGCATCTGGAACGTGTTTCCTACGGCGCCAGCATCAATACCTTGAACTGGCTGGGGACGATGCGCATACCGACCGCATTTGTCGAATTTTGCAGGCTAACGCTGGTTAGACGCGTCGCCGGCGTGCCTTTTAGCAGCACGGTAAATGCGCCGGTCAGATGACGCGACGGCCCCATTACCGTACCTGATGCCACCCCGGTCGCCACGCCGGGGTTATCGCCGTTAGTAAGCGGCGTCACCGTCGCCATATTATGTGCGGGCATGCCCATAAACAGAATATTGAGCGCGTTAGGGATCGCCGTCGGCCCCAGCGCGATGTCCGGATAGGGAATCGGCGTCGGCGCCGGCATCGGCGTCAGACAGACGTCGGGGAAGGCTAAATCGACACCGAATAGCTGGCAGTTAGCAAACATGATTAGCTCCTTAGCCCATGTGGATCTGTTCTGAATCGACTTTGGTAATCGCTTTTGAGGTGATAACCGTATTGTGCGCATGCAGGCGGGCGTAATCTTCCGCTTTCATATCCAGCTGCCCGGCGCGCACCTGCTCGGTCTGCCGGGTAGTGCGCAGCAGATTGTGGCTAATTTGCGTCACCGTTTGCCAGACCGATTCGGCGCGTTTGCCGACAATACGTGACAGTGTCACCCATGCCGAGAGCTTATCGCCGCTGTAGTTCATCTCGCTGATATGGCAGTCCCCCTGCGCGGCATTGACGCACAGGCGCTGACCGCTGAGACTGAGTTCTCCCTGACTTTGAATATGCAGGTCACCCGGTACGCTGAGCTCCGCCTGGCGGCTTTCATCACGCTCCAGCACCGCTAACAGCCAGATCTGGTTGTCCACGCTGCTGATGAGTACGCGATCCCCAGCCTGCGGCGCGATCAGACAACTGACCGCTCGCCGACAGTGCCAGCCGCGCCCTTCGCTCTCGACGGTCACGCTACCGTCGGCAAAGCAATGGGTCACCGTGCCGGAAGCCTGCGCCGGCGGCATCACCGCCTGGGCCAGTTTGTGATTAATGGTTGTCATCTGTTGTCTCCTTAACAACGGCTGTGGCGCTGGGCGCTCCACGCCTCAGCGGCTAATAACTCTTCATCGTATTCCAGGATCCCCTGGCGGCCGGTAAACAGCGCTTCGGCCTGGCGGGCGCGGTGCAGTCGGGTGCGGGAGAAGGTCGCGCCGCGCAGATCCGCCTGGCGCAGGTCGGCGGCGGAAAAATCGCTCCACGTCAGATCGCAGAGCGCGAATCGCGCCCCGGCGGCCTGAACCTGCTGTAAAACGCTCTGGAACAACCTGCTCTGGCTAAAGTCGGCCTGCTCCAGTATCGCGCCGACAAATATCGCCTGGTCGAACAGGCTGCCGCGACACTGGGCACCGCGCAGATCGGCCTCCATAAACAGCGCCTGGCTGGCGTTCGCCTGATTGAGCTCTGCTTCACGCAATGACGCGCCTTTGAAATTGCACTGGGTTAGCTGGGCGCCGTTAAACTTCGCGCCGTCCAGCGGACAATCGGTGAACTGGCAGCCGGTAAAGCCCTGCCTTGAATAGTCTTTGCCGCGCTGATCGCACTGAAAAAAAACCAGCCGGTCGCACTGCATTCCGTCCAGCGCGGTGTCGCGCAAATCGATATGGTAAAAGGTGGTCAACAGACCGCGGCTTTGCGCAAAGCTGGCGTGAGTCAGCTCAGCCTCATAAAACACGCTGCGTTCCAGCGTTGAACCGCGAAAACGGCTCTTGCTCATCTGGCAACGCATAAACTGGCTGCTTTGCAGCGTCGTCGCCGAGAAATCGCTCTCTTGCAGGTCGCACTGATTAAACACGCAACTATCAAGCGTGGTTTCGGCGGCCTGAAGATGGGCCATTTCACACTGATTGAAGGTCGTCTGCTTAAGTTGGGCGCCTTGCAGCTGCAGGTTCTGCAGCTGGCACTCGGTAAACAGGGCTTCATGCAGATTGGCATTTTGCAGATTAGCGCCGCGTAGCGACACCTCCTGAAACAGACCGCCGGAGAGATCGCAGTCCTGCAGGTTGATACCATCCAGCGATATTTCATTGAGTGGCTCGCCGTTTTTGATGCGCTGAACGATCTCCTCCGGGCTCAGTATCGTCATATCACTTCTCCATCGCGCTTCGGCAGGGTTTTAATGCGTTTGGTCCATGCGCCATCCAGACGCGTGGTTTTACTGGTAAAGGATTGTGAAAGATCGGCGCGGAACAGATTGGCTCCTTCGAAATTGGCTCCGGCAAGCTGGCTTTTTTGCAGCAACGCGCCCATCAGATTGGCGTCGGTAAAATCGGCCTCGCGAAAATCGGTGCGAACAAACAGACTGCCGACCAGATTCGCGCGCACAAAGCTGGCATCGCGACAATCAGCCTCACTCAGATCGCTGTTTTCGATTTTTGCCAGCGCAAAGCGCGCGCCCTGTAATGGCGTCTGGCGCAAATTGCTCTGCTGCAGCGTCGCGTGGCTGAAGTCGGCGCCGATAAGTGAGCATTCCGACACCGCAGCGCTGGCTAGCCATGTTGCAGCGCTAAAATCAGCGCGCTCCGCTATGGTCTGCACCAGAGAACAGCTTTCCAGCGTCGCCTGATGGAAAATGGCATGCTCCAGTTCAGATTGTAAAAACGAGCATTTGTGCAGCCGCGCGTGGCTGAAATCAGGTTGTGCCAGCGTCAGTTCCATAAAGACGCAGCCATCCAGCTCGGCGCGCTGAAAACGGCAGTCAATCAGGCTGATTTCCCGAAGGATCAGCGTTTTTAGCGTCGCGTTATCGAAAATGCATTGCGCAAACAGCGCGTTCTGTAGCTGACTATCTTCAAAGCGAGCGCCGGTGAAGTCGCTTTGATGGCACTCCGCCATTACCAGGCTGGCGCCGCTAAAATCACAGTTACGCAGCGACGAATGCTGTAGCTCCGTTCTGGCCAGCACGGCCCCCTGAAAAGAGGCGTTATCCAGCTGACAGTGGCTGAGGTCCGCGCATTCCAGTAACGCCTTTTCAAAATTGGCGCCGCGAAAATCCATGCCGGAAAAATCAACGCCGGTCAGATCCATCCCGCTAAAATTGCCGCCCTGCGCCATGGTACGCTCGGCGCGTTGGCGCAGGATCATCGCCAGATCGCCCTTCAGCCGGACCGCCGGCGGCTGATGCTGCACCGCGGCCAGGTACATCTGATGTAGCGCCTCGCGCGTTTGCGCGCGCTTTTTCTCACTCAGTTCCTGCTGGTGCTGATGCAGCATCTCCTGCATCCGGTGCATGGATTCGGGGCCGCGCGGTTGGTTTTCATCGTTATTCAACTGCGGATATTGCGCCTCCATCTCACGCTTGCGCTGTTGTGCATCATTCTCCATTTCCTGCGCCTGACGCTCCATGTCGGCGATAAACTCCGGCAGGTCTTCAAGCTTAGGCAACGTGGGTTCGTCGATATCCGCCAACAGGCTATCGATATCACCGCCGCTGTCTTCAATGGCGGCGCGGTGCTGTTCACGCAGCAGACGAGCGCGGTTTTTCATATTCTCCTGCTGCGGACTCGGCGACTGTTCAATTTCATTGTCGATCCACGGACCGATGGTCTCTTCCGGTATGAGATCCTTTTCGCGGAAGGAGAAGAGCGCGCCCTTCTCTTTATCCATTCGCTGGGCCAGTACCTTGCGATAGTGATTAAGCGAACGGGCGGCGCCCTCTTTTTCCAGCGCCGGGATCAGCTGCAGGACGTCGGCGGCATCGTCTTCATTGATACGAATGTGCCCCTGCCAGATAAGCATCATCTGTTCCCGATGGGGAAAGAACCATACCGTGGTGGCGCGTAAGGCAACTTCTTCAAATAGCGTTTCATCCGCGCGCTGGCGATGAATAAAACAGCGAGCCTGCCACGGCGGCAACTGGCCCTCCTGCATTGGTTTCTCAGGATGCATATTCCAGATCCGCCATTTCGCCGCTGGCGGCAAGGAATCCCGATCCTCCCACCATTGGTCCGGGCTGGCGGCGTTAAAGACTTTCCAGTCAATATCGCGGGCAAAACCGGGAAACTCCTGTTGTAGCCAACTGGCATCATATTTTTTGCCCATTCGGCTAAAGCGTCGCGGCCACTGAATATCCAACGGGCCAAAACTTGCCGGCTGCGGTTTCTGCTGCGGCGAGCTTACTCTTCCCTCCAGCGGTTCAATATTCGGCAGAGGATGACGTTCGCGCCCCTGCTGTTTTACCGGCGCGACACCAAGCCCGTGCGGGTTGTCGGCATAATCACCGCCGCCAAAGGCGCGGCTCCAGTCGAGGCGCATTTCGCTAAACGGCTGCGGTCGGGTCATACGTTGCCCCGTCCACTCGCGATCGCCGAACACCACCAACGACTTACTCAGTTTGTCGATATCGATGCGCGCCACGCAGGCGCTTTTTTCCTGCTGATGATGGGTATAAGCAAAACCGGTGGCAAGAAATTCGGCGCGGACTTTAGGGATGGCCATATCCACCACGCCGCCGCTGGTTTGTAGTTCGTCGGCGGCAAGCTGCCACAGTTCCATCTCGGGGCGCAGCTGCGGGTTTGGCCCCATATCCGCCAACGCCAGCACCGAAACGCCAAGATAATTTTTGCCCTGCCAGCGGAATGGCCGGTTCAGTACGCTCAGGCGTAAGGGTTTAATGATTTTCATATAGCCCTAATGCGATAGGTTCTTAAGGGGAATTGATGCTTAGCATCAGACATTACGATAATCGAGGTAGTAGAAATGTTGTGGGTCGTCCTGGTGAACGCGAATATTGATTAATTGATTCACCTGAACCTCAGATTGGTCTTGCGCGGGGAATATAACGCCGCGGATGCCCTGCAGTTCTTGCTCATGCCAATGATAACGAAGGGTCAAAATGGCTGAGTAGTGATTATTAATTCGCTGGTCGCGATCGTATTTGATCTGCAGGATGGTGGCCTTAACATTGACACCATTCATTTTCGTTTTTTTATCTTGTCGCGCAGAGCGTATATTCTGCATCGCAACCCAGGCCACAAAGAGCAAAACTACCAGCGGAATGGCCCATGCCATGGTTAGCATTATGGTAGAGACGATTTCCATGTTATCTCCTGATTAGTTGTCACAAAAAAAGCGGCCTGTCGTATAGCGCAATTCTCTGCGGGTTCGCCGGATCGTATTTAATCGTTGTGCCATTACCCGGCTTAAAACGTTCAATGTCGCTGAAATTCAGGGTGTGATTCAGGCTAGCTTGAACTTCCACCTGCTCGCGGGTCTTAAATTTAAAGGTGAGACGATAGATCGGTTTACTTCCGCTCCAGGCGCTGGTCTGGTGTGCGGCAATGATATCCGCGTTGACCGCAATCCCTGATTGCAGGACCTCACTGTGGGTGAAACTATCCTTTAAATACGGGTAAACATCCTGATAAAGAAAACGGGCCATGGGATAGATACCAAACACCAGGACAATCAGCCCCATGACGACAAAAAAGAGTATATCCATCGTGACAAGCCTTATTTGCTCATGGCTTACAATTTAATAATTGACAGCAATAACCGCTATCTTTACAGGCGTGTCATTACTGTACTTTACTAATAATAACATTCCTTTCTTTAATTTATGAATGTCATCACAATGCCAAAGATAAAAGATGGTTCCGTCATAACATTCATAGGGTTGCATCCGTGCTATTAACAAAAACCATCATCGATAGCTTACTCCATATCCCCAGGAACAAGGTAGACTTTTGCAGGGGTACCTGGGAGGTAATATAAACAAACTGTATTTTTCCTGCCAATTTTAACCATTTCTTCCGGAGTTATAAAACGACGAGCATGTGTGACGACAACTTCATCGGGAGTCATAAATTCCAATTCAAAATCAAATTTCATATTTCCGGTACCAGAGGTACTTATATGTTGTTTACTAATAATTTTAGCTTCAACTTTAAGGCCTTCCTTACGAAACTTCTCATCATTATTTCCTGACTTCATTATACTGTATAAGAACCACCCTAAAACTAAAATGGTAATAAAGATAGACCACATTGTTGAATTTGACATCGTATAATCATACATTAAGTGAACCATTGATGGCTGTCTTATTTTAAATGCAAAAATTTGAGAAATCGTTAGGTTCTGGATTGATTATTTATTACCAGCTAAAACCAATGGAAAGGAAACGCAGCATTTGGAGGCCGTTTCTATGCCATGTTTCCTATCAAATGGTAAAGCAGCAATAATATGTCGTGCATCGACTAGTATTAGCCTACGCTCATGACTGCTGTTTTTTTGGGGGGAACTCCCTGGTATTTGAACATTACTGGCATATCCTTTTTTAATTTAATGACTTCAGAGGTCTTTAACACAGTTGCTGCTTTATATGCCTGAACTTCACCACTCAAATTAGACTCGATAGTAAAAATATAGAAATGGTCAAAATTATTGGTAGTTGAGGTTTGTTTCCATTCTTTTAATTTTCCTGTTGCTAATTCGCCGTTCCAGTTGTCTCTTGCAACCCAATTTCTTATTTCACTAAAATCTTCCTTCTGTCCCTTTAATCCTCTGAGACAGATGAAGATGAATATCAACATTACACCTAATACAATAGGTCCTGTGTGTTCAGAAAGAAAATTCATACCTGACATTTAAATACATGAGTGGAAAATAAAATGCATCCAGTGACGACACGCTCTGTTTCAGAGAGTGGTCAACTACAATGGTAATATAAATAGACCACAATGCTGAGTTTGAAATTTTAGATTCTTACATTAATCGCACGACCTGAACCTCACAAAAGCCCAAGAAATAATGCGCAACACTCCTTCTCTTTTCACAATAAATGAGTAGTATAGTATTATTCCATTTCCCATGGTATTGGTAATAACTCTTTGGGATTATCAGGCATGTAGTAGATGTAGATAGTATTATTCCTCATGATTTTTACCATTTTTTGCGGGGAAATATACTGTTTAGCCGTTGCCGTCACCAGCCCTGAGTCAGTATTGAAAGATAATTCCATTTTAAGTTTAGTGCTCCCTCCGCCACTCGCGCCAATTTTTTCCATGCTTAATATTTTAGCCTCGGTGCGAATGCCATTTGCCTTAAAATTATTATAATTGGAGCCTGAACGATAACAATATAAGAACAAACCAAACAAAATTAAAACGGCTAATATTAATGTTCCCCATATAGTGTCAAACATAATGATCCATTAATGATGAAGTTCACCACATATTAGAAATTCTGTGAGTGTTTTTAAGTGGCCACCTAAATGGCCACGAGCATAGAAGTCTAGTGGATGCCCTGTTTATTCATAATCCACATCCATAACAGCCATTCGTTTTGGCGGAACGCCCTCATGTTTTATAGTTAATTGAAGCCCCGGTTTTAATTTGGGGATTTCTGAAGCACGTACCACGGCAGCAGCATTATACTGTTTTGTCGTACCCTCAATGTTCGCATCAAAGGTAAATACGAAATAATAATCGAAATTATTGGTCGCGTTAGTTTGACGCCAACTTACCAGAGATGCGTTTTTGATCTCACCGGGCCAGCGCTCACGGTTTAACCAATTTTTTATTTCAGTGAGGTCTCCACCTTGTCCTTTGAGACCACGTAACGAACTGAATAGTAAGAAAAAACTAAATAAAACGGATGCTATTATAATTAATAATGAGTGTTGATAAATGAAGTTCATTATATGCCTTAGTGTTTAAATGAAAATATGGATTGCACCGATTGCTAAGTTCTGGATAGAATTCTCAATTTTTGTTAACGAACGCTGATAGTTCATTGGTGCATGAACTACACTTGCTAGAGAAGTCGATACACTAAGTGGTGTCCAACTAATACTTGTTCCATTAAAAGATGTACTAAGAACATTCATCGAAGTACTCATTCCATTGCCTGAGAAAGATGCACCAGTAAAGGTAATACTATAACCTTTTGCTGTGACAACTTGTGTTGGTGCATCAATGGATACCGAAGAATCGCTTTTAATATGAACTGTATTTGGTGACGAAATATCTATCTTACCATTTTGTACCTTTTGTACCCAATCTCCACCATCCACTTGCACGGAGAGTCCACCATCGGTAATGACTTCAGATTTTCCACCTTTATTAATATTTGTTATTAATCCAGTATCAAAGTTCTGAGTTATTACTCCTGTTACATGGTGTTCTTCATCGCCAGTAATAGTGGTTTTTCGATTCCCTTTGACTTTCACATCATCGCCGCCACTTTTTATTTCAAACTCGCGACCATTGGTAATTTCTACTTTTTGTCCATTTTTGAATATTTCTGTTTCCTTCATGTCAACAGTGGTCGTTCGTAAATTATGATAATTAAAAATTGCTTTACCTGTAACATCATCACTCTGATCCTTTAAAATGACAGTGCTACGAGAACCATCAATAGTTACATGTTTATCATTCTCTACCGAGATCTTCATATCTTTCTCTGAATGCATCTCGACGGATTCATTGCCCGGATTATCTTCGAAGAACAAGAAACTGCTGTTATCAATATTCCCATCCTTACTCCGCGTCATAAAGCCCATCCGGGTGGCGTCGCCGGGGAGATCCCAAGGCGGCATGCTGGCTTCATTATACACACGTCCGGTGACGATCGGGCGGTCAGGATCGCCGTTGATAAAATCAATGACCACTTCATCGCCGACGCGGGGAATTTGCACGCCGCCAAAGCCCTGGCCTGCCCAGGCGCTCGACACGCGAACCCAGCAGGAGCTGGTGTCATCGCCTTTGGCGTGGCGGTCCCAGTGAAACTTAACTTTGATGCGGCCATACCTGTCGGTCCAGATGCTTTCCCCTTCAGGCCCGACAACTTTCGCCGTCTGCGGGCCATAGGTTCGCGGCCAGTCGGTTACCTGCGCCGGGCGATAGACCACCGAAGAGGGGATCACTCTAAAATGGATTTGGTGCGAGATATCGCTATTGCCGCCGCTGGCGTAGCTGTTCTCTTCAAACAAGTAATCTGCGGCGGTCGTCAAATATTCGCCGTTATCGCTAAAGAATGGCGCATTGGTTAGGGTAAACGTTGCGCCGGGAGCGATGCCTACCGCGGTGGCGGACGCCTGGATATGCTGATGTTCTACCTGCCAGCGCTCCTGGCGGATACGGGCGTAGAATTCACCGTGTCCGTGATCGACAAACCGCCCCGGCCAGTCGTACACGTCGATACTGCCCGGCGAGGGCGATGCCGGGTTCTGCCGCGCCTGAAACAGCCAGGCGTTAGGTTTACGGAAATCATAGTCATCGAGGCTGTAGATCCCCGGCGTCACGCTATCTTCCAGCGCCCACTGGCCGATCCCCTCTTCAGTGGTAATACCGCCCGACGCTGTCTGGTGGTAGGGAATGGTTTCATAGCCGCTTACCGATTGATGCTGGGTGGCTGAATCGGTCAGAACCATCGTATGTTTACCCGCCTCGTGGCGGAAATGGTAGGCAATCCCCTCCAGCTCCATCAGGCGGCTGATAAAGGCGAAACTACTTTCCTGATACTGGACGCAGTAATCCCAGACGCGGTAACTGCCGTTCAGCTTATCCTCAACGTTGACCTGATATTCGCTCAGCAACGTATTGATGATCTGCGGTACCGTCTGCCCCTGGAATATACGCAGGTTGCGGTCGCGTTTCATCGGCCATAAGTCGGGTTCAACGGTCAGTTGGTAAGCGGCGTAGCGGATACCGCTCAGTTCAACGGCGCTCACCGCCACGCGGGTAATTTTACCGTTGAAATAACGCGAACTCAGCGCGTTTTGCGTCGGAATGGTCACGGTGACCGGCTGGCCAAGCAGCTTGCTGCGATCCAGACGCGCATCGCTGCCAAGCAGCGTTAAGCTGAGCTCGAACATTTCCGACATGGCTTCATGTCCGCTGAGTTTCCAGAAAAGCAGCCCCTCAACGGGGAGCTGAACGGTGATCCTGTTAGACATAATATTATTCCATTCAGGGGGATACAGTTTGTGCAGCACTAGCTGCGCGTTAACAGTGGGTTCGGCAGATCGACCAGCACCTGTTGCGGGTCAAGGCGCAAGTAGCGTAACGGAATCGGCTTTCCCGGTTGAAAGTTTTGGATACGCGTAATATCAATAACGATATCCCGCTGACCGGTCAGCAATTCACCTTTTTCGTTAACGTAATTAAAATCGACGCTAATATTAATAAACCCGGAATTACCGCCCGAGCGGCTTCTCACATTTGTGATGGTGCCAGACACCGCAACGCCATCATTGTGGATAGCCGCTTTGAGTTTTTTATTTTTCGCATCGCGAATCAGTAATGACGCAAAAATATAAATAAACAGTAGGACCACGGCCAGAACGATTACGTTAGTAAAAACACTCATTTTCCACTCGTCAGTTTTGGCTTATCGTTAATATCTCTTACAAACACAATGGCGTTATCTTTTGGATCTAGTTTTGCCTCATAAGTCACTCCGACCTGCCAGGCATCGAGGGTAATGAGCAAAACCGTTTCCTGGTGCTTTTCCACAAGCCACGTTTTTCCATTATTTAAATCCTGTACCCGCAGATCCATATCAATGACAGGATTGTTGTTGATAAATAATCCGGTTTGCCGCATTGCAAGTATCGTAACCTGGATATCGTTCCCGTTTTCGATAATCCGCTGCTCTCGCCGTTGCGAGTTTTTTACTATGCGGTTGGCAAGGTAAAAGCTGATGAAAATAATAACCAGCGTCAATACTGCGTTGATAATCCAGCCTGGCGTCATTAAACACTCCTTGTTGACCAGTGATTAGCCACCCGCCGTGCATTTCTGGCGGGTGGATTTCGCTCTCAATTGCGCCATCTAGCTCGATGGATTAATAAGCCAGGTTCCCGGTTTGGCGATCTCCAGCGTCTGCTCGCGGGTTTGTCCATTACCCTGCAGGGTAATTTCATAATGTCCCGGCGCCAGTTTCAGCGAGGCGAAGCCGTTTGTGGCCGGTTGCGTATTATGTGGTTCGCCATTGAGTTTGAGCTTTTCCCCTTCCCGCATGCGCACGTAAACCTGAGCAACAGGCGCCGCCGCCGCTGCAGGTTTGCTCTCTTTAACGGCAACGGGCGGAGCGGGCTGCGCGTTAGCGGTCTGCGTTGGTACCGGCGGCGTAACCGCCGCTGGCGGCTGGGTGCTGGCGCTCTGTGCAGGTTGCGCCTCGCTGCCGCCGCCGCTGAACAGCATACCGCCGGCAATAATACCGACCAGTACGCCTGCGGCGACCATCCCCGGAACCTTACAGCGCCGCCAGTCTGTCGCGGCCGGCGCCTGTTCTTCCTCTTCGACCAGCGCCAGCATGGTGCCGGTTTTTTTGACCGACAAGACGTCATCGATACTGGACACCGGCATTTCAATCAGCTCGGCAAACGCGTCGATTGACTGGGGACGATCTTCCACCCGCAGCGCCAGAGCTTTATCCACCGCCTGTAGCAGCGGCAGCGAGTAACCCGCCGGCTTCAGTTCCGCCAGCGGCTGATAGTTGTCCTGAATACTCCGCACCACGCTCACCGGCGGCGGTGAACCCACGATCAGCGTATGCAGCACCGCGCCGACGGCATAAATATCGGTCCAGGCGCCCTGTTCGCTGTCATTATCGTCGGTATACTGCTCGATAGGCGCATAACCCGGGCGCAGCATAGTTTCGGTTTCGTCGGAGAGATTACCGATGGTGCGGCGCGCCGAACCGAAATCGAGTAGCACCGGCAGGCCGTTATCCTGGATCTGGATATTTTCCGGTGAGATATCACGGTGCAAATAGCCGGCGTCGTGAATGGTTTTAATGGCGCCGAATAGCATCGGCAGCATCCGACGGATCCATGCCTCATCGATGAGGTTTGGCTGCTGCTCGCGCAGGCGGCTCAAGGTGGTGCCGCTATAAAACAGCGTGCCCATATAGGCGGTGTCGTTCTGAACCCAAAAGCGCAGCACGTGCAGCAAGTTGGGATGATTAAAGCGCGCCAGCAGCCTCGCCTCCTGGATAAAGCTGTTTAATCCGGCGGAGAACGCTTTGCTGAAGCGTTCGCTACGCAGTACCAGGGTCATATCTTCGTTACGTACCGCCAGCGACGAAGGCATAAACTCTTTTATCGCGATGGTACGTTCCAGCTGATGGTCCCAGGCGCGATACACAATGCCGAAACCGCCGCCGCCAATCACTTCCTTTATTTCAAATTCGTTAAAACGATACCCGACCGGCAGCGCGTTCAGGACAGTCCGATTGTTTTCGTGATCCGTCATCTTAAGACTCACTTTCTGATGGTGTTACGCGGCAAACTGACAATGAAACTCGCCTTGCGCATAGCTGATGCGCAGTTGCGTAAACTGCTCATCGTTACGGTTGGCGGTTAACAGAATTTGGCTCATCTGCGGCAGCAGCGTGTTGGTCAGAATCGCATCGACCATACGCCCGCCGGATTCCACTTCGGTACAACGCTGAACCACCTGCTCGACGACGCTGTCGTCAATCTCACAGACAATGTTGTGATTGTCCTGCAGACGGCGCTGAATACGCGCCAGCTGCAGACGCACGATTTGCCCCAGCATCGCATCGCTCAGCGGGTAGTACGGCACCACCAACAGGCGGCCAAGCAGCGCTGGCGGGAAGACCTGTAACAGCGGCTGACGCAGCGCGCCGCTCAGCGCTTCCGGCTCGGGCATCAGATCCGGATCGGCGCACATTGCGCTAATCAGCTCGGTACCGACGTTAGACGTTAAGATAATGATTGTGTTGCGGAAATCGATATGGCGGCCTTCACCGTCTTCCATCCAGCCTTTATCAAACACCTGGAAGAAAATTTCGTGCACGTCCGGATGCGCCTTCTCGATTTCATCCAGCAGCACCACGCTATACGGGCGGCGTCGTACCGCTTCAGTCAGCACCCCGCCTTCGCCGTAACCCACGTAACCTGGCGGCGCGCCCTTCAGGGTCGAGACGGTATGCGCCTCCTGGAACTCACTCATGTTGATGGTGATAACGTTCTGTTCGCCGCCGTACAGCGCTTCCGCCAGCGCCAGCGCGGTTTCGGTCTTACCCACGCCGGATGGCCCGCAAAGCATAAAGACGCCGACCGGCTTATTGGGATCGTCGAGCCGCGCGCGTGAGGTGCGAACACGTTTGGCGATCAGATCCAGCCCGTGGCGTTGGCCAATCACTCGCTGGTTGAGCGTGTCGGCCAGGCTCAGTACGGCGTCAATTTCATTTTTGACCATCCGCCCCAGCGGAATGCCGGTCCAGTCAGCGACCACCGCCGCCACCACGTTCTCATCTACCGCCGCGAACAGCAGCGGCATCTCACCCTGCAGGGTTTTTAGCGCCAGCTGTTTTTCATTAAGCGTCTGGCGCAGCGCCGGCTGGGCGTCGTCATCAGCCTCCTGCAATTGCGCGCGCAACGCGATGACTTCATCAACCAACGCGCGTTCTTGCTCCCAGCGACGACTCAAGGTATCGCGTTCGGTTTCCTGCTGCTGACGCGCCTGCTTGAGTTGCTCAATGCGCTGGCCATCGCCAATCGCCACCCGGTTCTCGCGTTGGGCAATCTCCAGTTCCACATCCAGGGCGGCAATGCGCTGCAGGCAATCTTCCAACTGCGGCGGCGGCGCGCTTTGGCTGACGGCGACGCGGGCGCAGGCGGTATCCAGCAGCGCTACCGCTTTATCCGGCAACTGCCGCGCGGGAATATAACGATGCGACAGCTTCACCGCTGCGTTGACCGCTTCATCAAGCAGCAGCACCCGATGGTGTTTCTCCAGCGGCGATACGGTACTGCGCAGCATCAGCAACGCTTTCTCTTCATCCGGCTCGTGGATTTGCACCGTCTGGAAACGGCGGGTCAGCGCCGGATCTTTTTCAATATATTTTTTGTACTCCGCCCAGGTGGTCGCGCCGATGGTGCGTAACTGTCCGCGCGCCAGCGCCGGTTTCAGCAGGTTCGCCGCATCGCCGGTGCCCTGCTGGCCGCCTGCGCCAATTAGAGTGTGGATCTCGTCGATAAACAACACGATCGGCGTCGGGCTGGATTGTACTTCGCTAATTAACGCCTGAAGACGGGCTTCAAATTCGCCTTTCATGCCCGCACCGGCCTGCAGCATACCGATGTCCAGCAGCCACAGCTCAATATTACGCAACGGCTGCGGAACATCGCCTGCGGCGATCCGCCGCGCCAGCCCTTCCACCACCGCGGTTTTACCGACGCCGGCTTCCCCGGTCAGCAGCGGGTTGTTCTGCCTGCGGCGCATCAGGATATCCACCATCTGGCGGATCTCTTCATCGCGGCCAACCACCGGATCGATTTTGCCCTCCTGCGCCCGCAGCGTCAGGTTCTGTCCGTACTGGGCCAGCGTACCCTGCGCCGTCGGCGTCGCGCTCGTGTTGGCCGCCTCCACCGCCGCCTGCTGGCTCTCTTTACTGGCGGCCAGCAACGTCTCAAAGCTCTCGCTCAAGGCATCGACATTGATTTTGCTAAACTGCGGCGAAATGCCTTTCAGAACGTTAGCCAGATTCCAGGTTTTCAGCAGCCCTATTAACAAATGGCCGCCGCGGATGCGGTTGACGCCATATTTCAGCGAGCCATAAACCCACGCGCGTTCGACGGCGCTATCGATATGCTCAGAAAGGTCGGAGACCGAGCTGGCGCCGCGCGGCAGCGCATCCAGGGCCGCGATGATATCGCGGGTCAGCGCCTGCTCATCAAGGGCGAAATGGCGGATAATGTGTTGCAGATCGCCGTCCTGCTGCTGCATCAGTTGGTGCAGCCAGTGCACCAGCTCAACGTAAGGGTTGCCGCGCAGTTTACAAAAGGCGGTTGCGCTTTCCAGCGAGGTAAACAACAGCGTATCCAGTTTGCCGAAGAGTACGGCACGGCTGATTTCTGACATGTTCGGTTCCATTGATAACATTAATAAAGGTGTCAGAGAGCAGACGACATCAAGCGTCGCTCTGCTCCACGCTAAACACTAAATCGCCACGCGGCGCGGGGGCTGGCTGGTGGCCAAGCCAGGTGCTGTAACCCAGTTTGCCGTCGCCGCTGAGGACCGTACCGGGTATTTCATCGCCGCGGATAAGTACCCTGACATCCCATGCATATTCAATCCCAAGATACTGGCGGATCCAGTCGCGTAATTCGTTTACCGCGTTTTCGCCCGGCAGAAAACGGGCGTATTCGGCGGCGCTAAGCGGGCCGATTTCAAGGCGGAATTTATGCTGAACATCGCGTACCGCGACGCCGAGAAACGCCGAGACGCCCAGGCGAGGTAAACGCCTTCCCGCCCCCAGTTGCGCTTGTTCTCGCGAGGTCAGCGGCATCCATTGCGGCACGTTGCTGATAATGTTGACCGGGACTTTGAAGTAATTTCGCAGGATCTTCTCCAGTCCTTCCGGATCCCGACCATGGCGGCTGAGATGGCCTGCGTGGGTGAAACGCGCATGCGGGCTCAGGTCGCCCTTCTCCAGTTGCCCCGGCTGGCCCATGCCGATGAGTGAGGCGAGATAGCGCTCAAAGCGGCGGTTGTCCGCACGGTCTAACGATACCGTTGGCTGCGCGTCAGCCCAGGCGCGGTAGAACAGCAGCGTCAGGCGGTGATGAAAGAGATCGGCAAAAGCGCTCAGGCTGTCGTCCTGATGATGATGAATACGCTCACGGGCGTATTCGGTCATATGAACCGGCAGCGGGCCATTGGGGCCGAACAGACCGAAGCTGAGAATCGATATCTCATGCACCGCGCTATTTTCCCGTTTCTGCGCGCTGGCCAGCGTCGCGGGCGCAAACCCCATTGATGGCGTTTGCCCGATGCGCAGCGATTCGAATTTCGGCAGCGGCGCGCGCCCAAGCGGATAACGTTCGCCCCCTTGCGCGTCAATGCGGCGCAGCAGATGAAAAAGGTCGTAGCGCCAGGGCGCGGCGGTAACCTCGCGCCAGAAAACGTCCGCCAGCGGCGTCAGGCGATGAATGGTAGCCAACGTGTCACTCATATCAGCGCCCTTTTCCCCATTCGCGGCGCCCAGTAACCGATTTCGCCGCGCTGCTGGCTACATAAGGTGAATTCGGTAAAGCTGTTGAGCGACACCAGCCGGGCAAAGACCCGTTCCAGTACGCTACCAAACAGCCACGGGCTGGCGCCGGAAAAAGCGCGCTCGTCAACGGTTAAGGTAATGCCGATACCGCGGGCGAAGACGATCGGCCCCGGCTCCGGCACCCGGCGATGAACTGGCTCCAGCACGCAGTGGCGTACCCCTTCGATTTGGCGGGCCACGGCGGTCTCCGCCAGCCCGGCATACAGCCCAAGCAACTGGCGCAGCGCTGCTGCGCCTTCGCCATTTTCACCGTCCATCAGGCTGAGATAGTTCATCTGCAGCTGGCTTATCAGCCGCCAGGTGCTGAGCCCTTCCGCCAGCGCCGGTCGCGGCGGCGTCGGGCCGCTACGCATTTTCAATGTTTTTACCGGTAGCGAATCCGCCAGCACGAATTGCCCCAGCTCCTGTTGTAGCATCAACGGTAGGTCGCGGCTGGTGCACAGCACCTCGGCGGTGATGTAACGCAGATCTTCTTGCCACGGCGCATGCTGCTCATCGACCAGTGAGACAAAGGTCTCAGAGCCGGTATAGCCGGTACGCGTGCCATAGCGCAGCGCGTGTTCGGAAAGCACCCGCTGTTCGCGGCGCAGTGAAAAATAAGCGCCGTAATCTCCGGCATCTTTGCTCCATGAACTCCAGAATGGACGGAACTCGCGATCGTCGCGGTGGCCATCGGCGCTGCCGTGAATTTTACTCACCGAATAGATTTCGTAGTCCAGCGGGCGGATGTTATCGACCACCAGATGGTATTCATGTTGGCTGTCGCTCAGCGACTGGCGGGCGGCGATTTTCGGAAACAGGTTAATCACCGGCGTGCAGTGCAACGCGAAGTGGTTAGCTTCCACCACTTGTTCCAGCCGGTCGTCTGTTTTATCCAGCAGGATAATGATATCGAAGGATTTTTCTTCCTTGCACTGGCCGATTAACTTGCTGAGGCCGTTAATACTGATAAAGCGGAAGCGCGCCGGGAAGGCAAAGTATTCGTGCAGCAACCGGTAGCCGTCAAAATTGCGAAGATCTTCCGGTAGCAGCGCCTGTTTGGCGGCGAAACCCTCTTGTTGTATAGCCTCTTCGCTCAGCGAAAAACGCAGCGGATCGCGCCCGGTGGTCTGGCACACCACGCCGACCTGGTGGGCAAGAATCAGCTCCAGCAGGCGCAGCGCCTCAATATCCGGGCCGCTTAAGAAAAACGCCAGCCGGTCAAAGGTCAGATGACCAAGATGTTGAGCCCCTTCACAGCTTATACGCAGGCGCAAAGCGCTGACGGCGCCGCGCTGGCTGAGCCCAAGCGCGGCCAGCGGCACATCGGCGGGGATCCCGCCAAGTTCGGCTTTCTCAATACGCAGCGGCAACAGCGTGACATCGTGCGCGGTGGTATAGCTACAGGTGACGCCGTTTTTCTTCAGTACCTGGCTGTCCATCATCGTACCGCGCGGCACCACGAAACCTTTACTCAGATCGCCTTTATTGATGTCCGGCTGCAGTTCGGCAATCGCCATCGACGGCGTAGGCGCCAGATAATTGGGCGCGATCATCTCCAGCAGGCGCTGTGAAAAACGCGGGAATTCGGCGTCCATTTTTAGCTGCACGCGGGAAGTCAGAAAGGCGAACCCCTCCATCATCCGCTCAACGTAAGGATCGGCGACCTCAATACCGCGCATGCCCAACCTGCCGGCAACCTTCGGATAGCGTTCGGCGAATTCAGCGCCCATCTCACGCAGATAGGCCAGCTCGCGGTTGTAATATTCAAGCAGTTTGCCTTCCATCGTTACCCCGCGTCTTTCAATTCAAAGTGGCCATTTTCGAGATCCACATCGGTACGGAACAGAAACTCTAATGGATACGGTACGCACCACAGCCGCCCTTTAATTTCAATCGACAGGACATTATGTAAATCCAGTGACTGGGTATCAGAAATACAGCGGACCTGCAGCCCCTGCGGCAGAATGCGCGGTTCGAAGCTGATAATCGCCTCGGTAAGTTTGCGCTGAATATCCTGCCACTCAATATCCGACATCCGTTTCCCGGCCAGCGGCGCGACGCCGAAATTAACCACCGAACGGCGCACGTGCGCCAGCGCGTCCAACGCCTGCGGATCGTCATGATTGATGGTATTAAACAGCCACTGCAGATCGCGCAGCACGTGACGGCGCAGCGTACTGTGGGTGATCAGGTTGCTGTTAAGCGGCTCCGATTTTTTCTGCGGCTGATTATCGGTCAGGCGGTCGAGCAGCGACGGCTGCATCTTATCGCGGGCACCAATGGTCTCTTGTTTGCTACGCGCCTGCCAGCCGCTGCGCAGCGCGTCACCGTCGCGTACCGGTTTGTTCATGCAAAACTCACCACGTCGAGAGAGAGAATCGGGAATTCATCGTTATCGTTAAGCCACACTTTCTGCCCGTGGCCCTGATACAGCGCGCCTTCGTCGTCCAGCGGCTGCCACTCGGTGGCGCGGCCTAACTGGAAGCGTGCTTCCGCCTGCGGCGTGACAGGGTAACGCGCGGGGATCTGACACACCTGCTCGCTTCCATCGGTCAGGCGCACCAGCGCATGGCGCCACACCAGATCGGTGACGCTCGCCGGGGCCTGAAAACGAATTTCGGCGATAGCGGCGAACGGCAGCCAGCAATACCGGCCATTGACGATAAGTTCGCAAACCGGGCCCAGACGCGCGTCGCCGTCCATCAACCAGTGAAAAGCGACCGCGGGGGTATCCGTCTGATTGAGATTACCAGGATTAAGGGGCGCCTGTTCAAAGGCGGCCAGCCGCTGTCGCTGGGCGGTTTCTGAATCGGAACAAAGCGCGGAGGCCAGCGCAGACAGCCACGGCCACTGGCTGTCCGGCATCTGCGGGCGGGCGCTACCGGCAAATACCGCATCGCGCTGCTGCTCGCCCTGAATGCTCTGTTCCAGCAGGGTGACCGTTGGCTGGGCCTGCGGCTTCAGCGCCAGCCAGCTTTTTAGCTGCGCCAACGCGCGCGTCCAGTTACCGCTCAGGCATAGAAACTGAACGAACGCCGCACGTAAATCGGCATCGGCGGGACGGCTTTTGATCTCGCTTTCCAGGCGTTGCAGCGCCGCGCCGACGCTTTCGCCAGCCAGCTGTTGATATAGCGTGTTCATCGTCGCTCCTTAGTTTGCCGCGCGCCATGCGCCGACCGCCGGGTTACGCAGCAGCGGGTGCAGGCCGTCGATAAGCACAACGTTGAGTTTAATATCCGGCGCCAGCCACGGCGTCCAGACGCTACGCGCCGCCTCTATCCGCGCCTGTAGACGCGACGGATCGTTGGCCAGTTCCTGGGACATTTCGATAGCCAGCGTGCCGGTCATCTGCCAACCGTTTTGCCCGGCGACATAGGGCAGGATCATCCAGCTTTGTTGAGCGTTTTCATTGCTGACTACCATGCGTTGATTATTGACCGCGGTGATCAGAAGTTTATTGGGGTCAGCGGCGGCATTGAGACCCAGGACCGGGAAACCATGTACGAAGGTCACGGTGCTCTGCTTTTCTTTACCGTTAACGGATTGAGTGATGACGGTGCGACCGCTCAGCCAGCCGCCCTTTTCGCAACTACCGGATTCAACGGCGGGGATGAATAAGGCGGCGGCGTTTTCCTGCCAGAAGGTGCGCAGTCGACAGCCGCCCTGCAATGTGAACTCCTGCCACGGCGTGCGGTCGGCGGCGGGAGACAGTTTTTCCGCCTTCTCTTCCGGCGGCAGCCAGGCTGGCGCGACGGGCTTTTCCGCCGCCGCGGCGGTCTCGGCGGGCGCGACTTTTACCGCCCATTTTTTGTTTTTCGCCGCGCTCCCCTGGGCGATATGCCCATTGTTAGCGTCAACCAGCGTCCAGTTCAGCTGCTGTAAACGCGAACACTGATGCTCCATTAACGCGCCGACGCGCGGCAGGAAGTTATCCAGTATCTTGACGTTCTTATTGCCATTGGCGACGATGCGTAGCGCCACTTCATTAGCGCACCAGCTCTGCGCGGTATTGCCCTTGATGTTATCGATCCAGACATCCAGTTTTTGCGAAGGCGATTGCACGATACGGTAGTTTTCCGCCTGCGCGACGCCGGTGGCGGCAAATAGTGCCGCACCCAATATCCAATGTTTCATAAAAATCCTTCTTAGCCTGTCTCAATCCCGCAGGGGGAAAAATTGTGCGGCGTCGGCCAGCGAGTGCAGCAGCGTCGCCTCTTCCGGACTGCCCATCCATACCGCGACGGCGCTGTAGTTGTCCTGCGAGGCCTGGTCGCCGTCATTGTTTCTCTGAAGATACTGATTCATCAGGGTTAACCACTCCTGCGGGGTATTAACCATCTGCAGGGAGGATTTCATCTGCTCTTCGCCGACGCCGTGCCAGAAACCGTCGGTACAGAGCAAAAAGGCATCGCCGTCTTCGACCGGCACCACATCGCTATAGCTGGCTTCCGCACCGTCGCTGGCCATGCCTAACGCTCGGTACAGTAGGTTGCTGTTAATATCGTCGGTCTGATGTCCGGCATCTTTCATCTGTTGGACCAGACTGTGGTCAGTGGTGACGTGGTACAGCCAGCCGCGGCGAAACAGGTATAACCGGCTATCACCGGCGTGGGCCCAATAGGCCAGCTTATAATCGCGATCGATAAACAGGCTCACCAGAGTAGTGCCCATTCGCCGATAATCCGGCGTCGCCTGCTGTTGCTGGAGAATGGCGCCGTTGGCCTGCTGTACATACTGGCGAATGGTCTGGGCGTTCAGATGATTATCGCCGTCAAACCGATCCAGAATCGCGTTGCGCGCCAGTTCCGCCGCCACCTCGCCGCCGGGCAACCCGGCAATGCCGTCGCAGACCACAAAGCAGGCGGAGCGCTCACCCACGCATTCGCCGGTCTGATCCTGATTGCTGGCGCGCGTTCCCTGGCGGGAAAGAGAAGCCGTGGTAATGTCCATTATTCTTCCGATCCGCTCTGTGAGTCTTTGTACTGATTCACTTCCATGTCATAGGCATAGAGGAACGCTTCGCCAAACAGGGTGTGGAAATCGTCTTCAATTTCCCCGGCGGTTTCGCCGTAGGTACGGACAAAATAGTCCCATAACGCCGCTTTGCGGCTGGCCGGAAGCGCCAGGCGCGAAGTATGGCCATCGCGCTTAGCCTCTTCTTCCAGCTGCTCGGGATTAAAGGACTGCAGCATCGCGGCAATAATGGCGCGGATCCCCGAGATCATCCCTAACTGATGGGCCTGCAGGTCAATCAACGCATCGCGCACCGATTTTTTCGGCGGCATAAAGCCCGGCATCCGCGCGCCGAACATCTGCATCAGCACGGTTTTGCCCGAAGGCAACAGCTTGAACGGGTTATTGGCGTCGTCCAGTACCATGGTCATATCGGCTTTGACGCCGCGTTTGAGGATCGAACGCGAAGAGAGCAGCGCGACGGTTCCCTGCGAGAACATGCTCAGCATTTGACCAAACTGCCGCATATTCTCTTTGTCGAACTGCGGCACCGGCTGCATATCGCCGAGCCCCATGCCTTCCAGTAAGGCTTCCAGTAGCTCTCCCTGCAGCACTTCGCCGTTACCCGGCTGCGGCGTGCTGGTCGCCTGATGTTCATGACGTACGGGATCGATACGCAAGCGCCCTTTTGGCGTTTGGGCGGCTTGCCGCGCCACGGCCTGCGGTGTCGGTAAGGTTATTTCCGGCGCTTCTTCACGCGCTGCCGCGGGCGGCTCCTGCGGCGGCTGGGCCATCAATAATGGCGAATCAAAAGCGGCATCAGGCTCGTCGGCAACCGTTTTAGCAGGCTCTTCGTTGCTGAAGGCATCTACCGATGTCAGCGGCGCGCCGCCCATTAGCCCCAGCGGATCGTCATGACGCGCGGTTTTGGCGCTGGCGTCGCCGCCAAAGAGCGCCAGCGGATCCAATTCTGCCTGCGGCTCATCGGCGACAGGCTGAGCCGGTTTTTCAACTGGCGGCACCAGCGTCGTTGGCGTAACGTCGGCAAAAATACTGTCGCGATCAAATGGGGTGTCATCGGCAAACAGGTCGTCCGTCGCCACCGGCGGGCGCTCAAACAGAGGTTCACTATCAGCGAACATCGCCAGCGGATCTTCCGGATTACGTTCGGCAGGCTTCGGCTCGGCAAAGGGATTAGGCGCATTATCGGCCTGCGGCTTAGCCCGGCTGCTGGAGATGCTGTCGGCAATCGAGAATTCCTGCATCAGGCTATCCCAGATTTCTGACGGTACCGCGGTTGGCGCGGCTTCCGCCACGGTGGGCGCTGCGGAGGGCGCGGGTGTCGACGGTTTCGCAGTGACAGGCGGCTGACCGCTCGCCGCCATTCGGCTTATCGGTTGGCTATCCTGCAGCAGATCGCTGACTTCGATGCGATAGTCGTCAATGGCGAGGATATCGCCATCCTGGAGTTCAACCTGACGCCCCCGCTCCAGCGGGATCTCGTTGAGTACCACCCGCGTCACGTTGCCGCGATTGGTAATTTTGCACTCGCCGTCTGCCGCCACGTGAACGATGGCCTGCAGGCGAGAAATGGCGCGGTCGTCATCCGGCAGCACCAGGTTATTGTCCGTACCGCGCCCAATGGTACCGCCCGGCGCGTAAAAGTCACAGCTGCCCTGCGGGGGCTGATGACCGGCTTTGGTCGAAATAATCGTGAATCGCATAGCCTATTCCTGCTGATATGATTGGCGCACAAACGCTGCCGCTCTCGGAATAAGAACGGCGGCGTTTGCGGGCGAGTTATAGAGTCATTTAGAAAAAAAAGAGAAGTAAATTTAGCGAACTAATTATCGCCCAGCAAGGCCAGGATGAACATCACCGTAAATAAAAATAACATTAACCAAGTCAGGCGCTGAAAATTCTGTAGCAAGGAAATGTCATAATATTCTCTGACTAACTGACTCGCCCCAGACTTAAGCCAACCGCCCCCTTTTCTTTTTATCTTTTTCTCCTTAAGAATTGCGGCCATTAATGATGCTCGAAAACCGAAACCGGGTAACCCCAGCTTTTCATATAAATAATAATCCTGGTAATCAAGAAAACCGTTCCGCCGTAATAATTCGAAAGCGCCAGCTAATTCCTGATCGTGTTTTTTATAATAATCATGATAGATAATCAACATTACAAATACTGCAACAAACAAAAATGAAGAAATGATGAGGTGATAACTAACAATAGACATTTTAGTTAACGCATAAGCGTCCATACCAGAAGCACTAAGAACTCAATAGCCATTATAGTAACGCATTTATAATAATTACGAATCCAGTCGAGTTCGAAGTTTGCGATGCAACGCTGACCTTCCCTGGCATCCAGTATTTTGGCATTACTCAATTTAACTGGCTTGCCATTATGAATTCGTGAAACCATTGCCACGCGAAAACTAAATCCCCAGAATCCTAACCTCTGCCAAAACTCATAATCTTGAGTACTAAGCAGTCCCTCTTGCACGAGTAATAGGCACATTGCTTCTACTTGCTTCGTATGGCGACGATAAAATAAAAAAGAAAAAATAATAGAGATAAAAAACACAAACAAGAAGAGTATGTAAATCATATCCATAATATAGCTTAGGGCTTTATCTGTAAACATATACCCACACTATGTGAAGCTTTGTATTTCAGTATGTGAAATTAACACTCATCAAGTGGAAATGACTAACCCGACACTAAAGCGAATTGAGAAAAACTATTCAATATAACTTATAAAAATTAGACCAATCACAATCCATAAAGTGAAAACACATGCCTGAATTATATAATACCGATGTAATTTCAACATCCAGTCAAACTCGTCATCTGGCAAATTTCGTATATATTCATAAGCTTCACTTTGCACATAACGCACATTGGTGAATTTCATTTTTACGCCTTTACGAAGACGAATAAACCAAATTATTTTTTGATAGTTTGCGAACGAACCAAAAAATGATGCATAATTTGTCACGAGGTCAAGGTCGTATCCTTTTCGTCGATATTCAGAAAGGAGATGATTGTAATCATTCTCATGTTTTTTAAAAAACCGTGAGCTAAGTAGATCCATTACCACAACAATGAGAAATAATATTACAACAAGAGTTAACAATAATAGTTCTAAATTCACAGTAATTTATCCATGATATATTCGGTAGCCCCATCAGCAATTTCACCACCAATATAACCACCTGCTGCGGCCCCAGCAATAGAGCATGCGAGTAACCCGAGACCACCAGTAGCAATGCCGAAGGTCACACATACACCAGCTCCAGCCATTGCTCCATATTTACCTCCATAAATGCCACCAGCAAGACTTGCACTAAATTGGCTATATTTTTTTACAGCTATTTTAGAGCAGCTTTGCTCTCTTCCCACGCTGCAAGCATTGTATACCTCATTAGTCGTATTAATACTGGCAAAACCAATGGCGAGCCACCCTCCAGCCTTAAGAAAGCGAGCAGCTTTTGCAGCATTATTAACATATGTCGAATAACCACGAATAGAACCAACTCCTACCGTACTCCATTCATGGACAATGGCTTTACTTGATAAACCAAGTGCATGTCTTAGATCATTGTATGGCTTTATTTTTAGCGTTAACCTGGATAACTTGTTTAATAGTACGTTTAGCTCTGAGAAAAGTCTATGTCGTTCAATGAAAAATTGCTGTCCGATTAAAACCCCTTGGGTTCTATATTGCCTTTGATAAGCCAGTTCTATTTCTTTTAATTTTCTCTCTATTTCCGTGAAATACCTTTCACCAGCATCAGAAACAATTCCAAGAGATTTATCCATAACATTAGTTAATGCTGCTATAGTACCAAAGTGCTGATTCAAAAAACCCGCTTCATCTGAGTTCAACCCAGCCATAACACCATTAACATTACACTTTGCAAGTTTTAAAGCCTGTAATTGCAATGCATTTTGATTACTCGGGTCATTAATGACCATTATTTGCCCAGGCTTTAACCACTGCGTATCACTATTAAGCTGCATAAAGTAACGGGCGGATTCACAATTGATATTATTGAATAATAAGCGAGCTTGAAAATCCAATGTTCCCGGCTGCTGTACAATACAGTAACCTGGTAATAGGTTTGATTGTCCCTTCATTTACTTAGTCCCTGGTGAATTAAACCGAACCAGAGAATACACCCCGGTTCGGTTAAAGCAATATAATTACGCTTCTTTATTTTCTTTGATATTCCAGCCGGCGCTGCTTTCTGCCCCTTTACCGCCAGCGGAAGTCTGCTCCCAGTACTGCTGTTTCACTTTCGCCGCCTGGAAGGCATAGGTTACGCCAACGGTGTCGCCGTTATCGGCGCCGGTGTACTGCACGGAAGTCACCAGTACATCTTCGAGGGTGATTCGCGCATATTCAACCTGCTGACCACCGGCTTTGCAGACCGAAAGTTCAACTTTGGTCAGGTGCTTGCCGCTGGAGCAGTGCTTCAGAATCGCGGTGGTGGATTTGTCGATCAGCGCATTTACGTGCAGGTCGTTGAAATTCACTTTACCCGCACCGCCACCGCCGCCCACGCTCATATTACCCGGCTGGGATGCGCCCCAGGAAAAAGAGGTAATATCAGTCCAACCGGTGTGATTAGAATCTTTTGATTCACCAGTTACACCCTCGACCTTCAGAAACATATCAATAGCCATAATATCTACTCTTCGTTAATGAAAATTATTGCTTTCGAAAAAGCACTTATATGGCAAACAGGAAAGCATGGGGCTGAATAAAACCATCCATATTTTACCTCTGCCTCAGAGCAACAGGCTTAAGCCCATTGCTGGTCTTAACACTCATGCTGTGAAATAGCAGGAATGCAAAGTTGAAATTAATGCGGGTTATCCTGACTCCATGTTTTATTAGGATCACCGATGATTATCTGGGAAGTTAATTTATCCAGTTCCGTACTATGATAAAGGCGCAAACAATTCAAAGTGACGCCCTGAATTGCGGGTTGTCTTTCGGAATGAAAGCCATTGGTGGCACTTTTGTATTGAGCAATAATGGCGTTAATTTTGTCATTACCGTTTTCAATATCGAAAGGCACCCACTCCAGCAACGCATTGCTACTGCGCGCAGCATCTACAGAAAACTGACTTTTATCATCGGCGACCTGCGCCAGACAGCGGGATAAAACCACGTCTTTAACAACCTGCTTATAAGGTAGCAATACCGGGTCGTCCCCGGCATAAGCCGACGCACTGCTAGCAAGCAGCAGACTGATAATGATTCTGTTCATAGCAACTCCCAAAAATTGGCTTTGGTTGCTACCTCAATTCCCAAAACCATATTTCTTTGCAGTCGGTGTAGCAATCAGAGTTGCATTGCATCATGTTGTCGCCAAGGGGTTCCAGTAGATCTATATGTCCACCGTTATAGTTGGTTATTCTATTAAAGAAGATAACGCCTTTGCGATTACGCAAACTCTCTGCTGCCTGACGTATCTCCTGATAAATCTCAGCTTTCCCAAACAGGTTATTTTTATACAGTTGGTCGGCCAATAGCTTGGCGCCCGGTTCAATCTTTTTACCCTTGTAAGCGCCTGCTTTTATGGGTAAACGCCCGCTAAAGCTCACATTGCATTTCAGCAGTGCGAGGCTCATACGTACCGCACAGGTATTCATATAACCAGGATTTGATTTAATGAGCGCACTGGCGTCATAGCCAATCTCATTAAATAGCGTTTCACGAGGTACATAGCCTGGGCGTGATTCATTCGCCGAATAATGTTGCATTTTGAGCTGTGCATAAAGAGGTCTCATGACGTCGCTCCCTGTTTGCAAGGCAACTCCTTCGCCAACGCTTCGGTAATCAGCATCGCCGCAGGCTGTTTTTTACGCTCGTCGGGCAGCTTTTTGAAATAGCTGTAGACGCTTTCTCGAAGCGATCCCGGCAGTGCCTGCTGATAACCGCACCAGGCTTTACCTTCTGTTGCATCCATCACGCCAAGCAGATACATATTGGCCTTTAACTGCTGCTGGGTATTGTCTTGCGCCAGCCAGGCCTTGAGAAACTTTTCGCCGCTCAACCGCACATCATTACGTGATAGTTGATTGGGATCGCGCAGTAAATTTGCGGAATCATCAGCCGCCTGGACGACAGTAAATGGCGTCAGCACCGTGAGCAGTCCCAGCGTGCAGAGTGGTAATAATTTCATTTCTTTACCTTCTTCCATGGCGTTGTACCTGCCGGGAGTCGCCTCCCGGCGGCATCATATTACGCTTCCTTGGTCTTCAGCGACGGCAGCTTGGAAACCAGACGCAGCGACACGGTAAGCCCTTCCAGCTGGTAGTGCGGACGCAGGAAGAACTTCGCGGTGTAGTAACCCGGGTTGTCTTCGATCTCCGCTACCTGTACTTCAGCGGCCGCCAGCGGTTTGCGCGCTTTGGTCTCCTGCGACGAGTTAGCCGGATCGCCATCGACATAGTTCATCACCCAGTCGTTCAGCCAGCGTTCCATATCATCGCGCTCGCGGAAGGAGCCGATTTTGTCGCGCACAATGCACTTCAGGTAGTGAGCAAAACGGCAGCAGGCGAACAAGTACGGCAGACGCGCAGCCAGACGGGCGTTAGCCGTGGCGTCGGCATCATGATATTCCGCCGGTTTCTGCAACGACTGCGCGCCGATAAAGGCGGCAAAGTCGGAGTTTTTGCGATGGATCAGCGGCATAAAGCCGTTTTTCGCCAGCTCCGCTTCGCGGCGATCGCTGATGGCGATCTCGGTCGGGCACTTCATGTCCACGCCGCCATCGTCGCTCGGGAAGGTGTGGCAAGGCAGATTTTCCACCGCGCCGCCGGATTCCACGCCGCGAATGGAGGTGCACCAGCCAAACTCTTTGAACGAGCGGTTAATGTTCGCCGCCATCGCATACGCCGAGTTGGCCCACGCATAATTGTTGTGATCCGCGCCGTCGGTCTGCTCTTCAAAATCAAAACTGTCCACCGGGTTGGTTCGAATACCGTACGGCAGGCGCGACAGGAAGCGCGGCATCACCAGCCCCAGATAACGCGCGTCTTCCGACTCGCGCAGCGAACGCCAGGCGGCGTATTCGGTATTCTGGAAGATTTTGGTGAGGTCGCGCGGATTCGCCAGCTCCTGCCAGGACTCCATCTGCATCACTTCCGGTGCGGTACCGGTAATAAACGGACAATGCGCAGCCGATCCGATTCGCGCCATTTCGCCCAGTAATTCCACATCCTGCGGACTATGGTCGAAATAGTAATCGCCAACGATGCAGCCGAATGGCTCGCCGCCAAACTGGCCGTACTCCTGCTCATAAATTTTCTTAAAGATCGGGCTCTGGTCCCAGCCCACCCCTTTGTAACGTTTCAGAGTGCGCCCCAGCTCATGCTTGGAGATGCTCATAAAGCGGATTTTCAGCATCTCGTCGGTTTCGCTGTTGTTGACCAGGTAGCTCAGGCCGCGCCATGCGCTTTCCAGTTTCTGGAACTCGTCATGATGCAGGATCTGATTCACCTGACGCGACAGTTGCTCGTCGATACCGGCAATCAGGTTCTGGATGGTGCGATAGGTGTCGTTGGAAAACGTGACGGTGTTTTCCAGCGCCTGCTGCGCGAGGGTTTTTACCGCGCTCTCAACGGCGGAACGCGCCTGGTCGGTTTTCGGGCGAAACTCTTTGTTCAGCAGCACGCTGAATTCATCCTGGCTAAAGGCCTGGCTGGACTGCTGCTCATGTTGTTGAGTCGGGTTGCTCATCGATTACTCCTCGCTACCTTTCGCACTGTCATCTTGTTTCGGCATCTGGCTCAACGATTTGAGCAGCGTCGGATCCTGCAAAATTTTGGCAATCAGCTCTTCCGCGCCGTTTTTGCCGTCCATATAGGTGAGCAGATTCGAAAGCTGGGTACGGGCTTCCAGCAGTTTGTTCAGCGGCTCCACTTTGCGGGCCACGGCATCCGGCAGGAAGTCGTCCATGCTGTCGAAGGTTAAGTCGACGTTCAGTTTGCCTTCGTTGGTCAGCGTATTGTCGACCTGGAAAGCGACGCGCGGTTTCAGCGCTTTCATACGTTCGTCGAAGTTATCAATGTCGATATCGAGGAACTTACGTTCATCGACCGCGGGTTGGTTGTCGACCGGTTTACCCACCAGATCCGCCATTACCCCCATTACAAACGGAAGCTGGATTTTGCGTTCCGCACCATAAATCTCTACGTCGTACTCGATCTGTACGCGGGGCGCACGGTTGCGTGCGATAAATTTCTGCCCACTTTTACTTATTGCCATGATGTTCTCCATCGAAGATGCGCGGTAAAGGTTGAGCGCCAGACCTTATGCCTGTCGCCATAATGTCCGGACGCGTCAGTCGCGACGTCCAAAAATGTTTTCCAGTTGATGAACGCCGTCCGGCGCTAAATCGCGGATGATGTCCATAAAATCCAGCTCAATCAGCCGCTGTACCCGTTCAATCATCAGCGGCGCAGGGTGACTCGGTTCGTGCTGGGCGAAGTACTGTTTTACTTTTTCCAGCATTTGCTGCGCCTCGGCGCGGCTGCTGATTTGCGCGCTGCGCCAGTCAACGGCTGACGGCGCATGCGCGTCGGGAATCGCTTGATGTTCACTCACGGCACTCTCCTCGCGGGACGCGTGAAAGGACGAAATATCGGTTATCTGGCAGGCGCCGGCGACGATACCGACGGTCTTCTGCAGTTGTTCCATTTCCGGCACGCCGCTTTCACCCAGACAATCGCATAATATTTCGCGGATGGTCTGCAAGCGCTGGTGAATGGCGAGGATGGCGTCTATCCCCGGCTGTCCGCCGCGGGCCAGTTCATCAATCAATCGCGAACGGCCGCCGGGATAATCCGCGCATTCGGTTTTACTGCCATCGAGCAGCGCCTGCGCATCGCGCAGCAGCAGTTCATCGCCATTACTGCGTAACAGCACGGCATTGCGTAACGCGCTGGTCAGCGCTGATTTATCGCTTAGCCCCGCGAGCGCATTGATGCGGTAAAACGGATCAGTTTCGCCATACTCTTCCAGCAGCGGATAGATAGGCTGCCAGTAAAGCGACAGCGCCTGTTGCACCAGCAGCAGGCCATCCGCGTAACCACTCAGGCCGCGGCGTTTTGTCCACGCCTGAGTCAGCGCCAGCATGACGCGTAAATCTTTGGTGCGGCTAAGTAGCCCAGCCGCCAGCTTTTCTACCGTCGTCCAGTCAGCGGGTTCCGCCGGGATAATGGTGTCGCCGAACTGCTGCTCGGCTTTACCCTGCATCGCTTGTTCCATTGCCTGGAAATCGGCGTCATATTCGAGGTTTTCACCGCAGGGCTGCTCCGCGCTAACCGGAGCAAGGAATTCATCAATATTCATGGCCTACCTGCTTATTCAAACATCGGCGGATACAGACCGTGACGGCCCGGTCTCGCGCCCCCGGCGGGATCAAACAGCAGCGTGAACAGCTGGCCGGTCAAATTACCGCTATGGACGTGGGTATAGAGCGGATAACCATCGGCGCGGTTGGTCCACCAAAAACTGGTCTGACGCTGCGGATCAAAACAGTCCGCCGCCTGCTGCCAGCCAAGGGAGCTTTGCCCATCTTGCTGATAGCCAATCACGTCGAGTATTTCCGAACGCTTTTCCGCCTCTACCAGCTTTGGCGCCGGAATGGCGAGTAGCGCCTGGTCAAGTTGTTCAGCGGAAAAGCCATTACGTACCGCATGCAGCAGCGTTCTGCCCACCTGCTGATACCACTCTCCGGCCTGAGTGAGGATTGAAGGCGACCACTCCAGCGGGTTGAAGGCCATTTGCGCGCAGATGGGATACTGGCGGCCTACCCGATCGCGTCCGGGGATCAGACACCCCATCTGTACCATCTGGCCGCTCAACATCGGCGGGACGATAAAATTCCACACCGGCGCGTTGCTGAACTGGCGTTCGCCGCTACGCTGTTGCTCCTGTTGCCAGGCCAACAGCCCCACCTGAAACCATTGCGACCACTGGCGAACCAGCATGTCCGGAAATCGACGTTGTAAAAAATCGCCGGTACTGGGGAGTTTCCCGTACCAGCTCATCGCAGGGGCGTGAGTCATTCGGCTTTCCTTGCGGTTATGGACATGAGAAACGGGGAAGCTGGAACGGATTGCGAATACTGTTCGGCGCAAACTCCAGCGTGACCTGATAACCATCGACGTTAAACGTTGCCTGACGGCTCAAACTGCTGCTGCCGGGCGCGGTGCGCGCTTTATCAAAAAAGCGGTTCAGCGCCCATGAGCCGCTGGTCACCAGCGTCGAGGTGGTACCATCGGCCAGACCGAGTTGCATACGCACCTGATTGGTGCCGCCCGGCCCTGGCCAGCTCATCATTTGCACCGCCTGCGGACCGTGGCTGTAGCGCAACTGCTGGCCATCAACATCCAGCGTCAGGTTGAGGATCCGGTTGTCCATGCTGATGGTGCGCACCGTCACTTTAAATGACGGCGTGGTCGCGCCATTGGCAAAGAACGCGTCGCGGATCGATTGCGCCTGCTGGAAAGGCCTTAATAACCCTTCACTACCCGGCAACGTTTTGCCATCGATGCCGGGCATAAAACGCCAGCTTGATTGCGTGGTATCGACTTTATTGGTCAGGTTGTCACGGAAGAAGGTATCCATCATGCCGGTACCCGGCGCGAACATACGCGCCAGATCGTCCGGCGTGACTTCGCTTCTGGCGCTGCGAACCAGCGGATAGCGCCCGGCGATAGCCTGGCGGCAGAATCCGCCGACTTCCACGTTAATCCGTTTACGTACGTTATCGAGATCGCGGCGCTGGGTATCACTGCTGGCGCCGACCGCCATTTTGCTGAACATGGTTTGCAGGCCGCCCGGTAAACGCCCGGCGCTGGCCTGCAGACGGCTAATCGCATCGCCGCCCGGCGGTTGCATACCGCTGTTGGCGGCATCCTGTACCGCGGTCAAGTATCGATAAAGTTCGTCGATCTGTTTGAGGAAGTCGTCAAACACAATCGTTTTGCCGCCCTTTTCCAACGGCTGCGCCAGCTCGATCAGCGGCGCGTAGTGTTCGGTTACCAGCTGTTCCGGCGTCTGGCTAAGCGCCGCGCCCTGGGTTGCGCCGCCCTCATCATGGCGAAAAAGCGCTTCCAGCGTTCGGGTCGCACGGTTGCCCTGCTCGGCTGAACTTTCGCTTTTAACCGTATCCGGCTCGGCGCGCGCCAGGTTCAGCACCTGGCTCAGGCTGATAACCAGCCGGCGCAGCGGCGAGTTACTGGCGGAAAGCAGGCGCGCGGTGTTGATCCGCGATGACAGATCGGCGCTATTGTTGAGCTGAATATCGGCGAGGAAGCGATCCCAGTTGGCGATAAAATCACGCATATAGAGCTGGCGGACGGCGTTATCGGTTTGCTGCTTATCTTCCGACGCGCTGGCGGCGCCCAGCACCCAGATATCATCTTCATGCAGCGCGCTGGTCACGTTATCGATCTGTTTATTGAACACCTGCCAGTAGCCATCTGGCGTGTACAGCCCTGGCACGCCTTCTGCGATCGGTGTACCGCTTTTACGCGAGAACACCAGTTCGCTCTGCGGCCCGCCGAGCGTCGCCAGCGAGACCGCTTTCAGATTGTCGTCATGCTCAAGCAGACGTTTCAGCCGACCATACACTCTTGAGGAGAGCGGTTGCTGGTTAATCAACGCCCGTTCGCGGGCGATCAGCGCATCGTCTTTGGCATACGGCGAGGACTGGATTTGCGGTTCCAGTAGCTGGACCAGATGCCCTTCCAGCTGTCGTAGCTGCGCCTGCGTCACGTTTTGCGGCAGGTTACGCTGCAGGTTAAGCATCACCCAGGAGAGTAAAAACTTGCCGTCATACTGCTTGGGCTGATAGAGCATTTGATAGGCTTTCAACGCCTCGTAGCTATATTCGGCGTCACTGCCATTATCGTTGCGCAACCAGGTAGTGATACGCATGGCGACATCCGGTAGCAGCATTTGCTGCAGCGCTTTTTGATACAGCGTCTGCGAGGCGTCGCTGACATCATTTCCGCGATAGAGCCCCATCCGGCGGCTAACCGGCGGGTCGTTGACGTCAAAATCGGCGCTCTTCGGCAATTCCAGCAGGCCGTTGAGTAGCGGCAGCATGGCGAACAGATCGCGCTGCTCGGGGTTTTGCAGCGCTTTGCTCTGCTGCTCAACCTGCGGCACCTTCGCCGAGACTTCTTGCAGGTAGGCCTTGTTTTTGCCGTAGCTGGTCAGCCACAGTACGCATGAAATGATTAACAGCGCCGCGAGCGCCGCATAGCCTGACCAGATCGCCGCGCGGTTACGCAGTTCCCACCAGCGGTTCTGCCCGGCGATGCCGGCTTCCTGGAAAATCACGTTTTGCAGCAGGTTTTTAATGAAATAACTCTGGCCCTTGGCGCCGGGGATCGGCGCTTCTTTACTGACCGAGTCCCAGTTGTCGTTTTCATTTCCCTGCGGCAAAGACAGCGCGCGATTGAGTTCGCCCATCACGCGGTCGAACGGTAACCCTTCCTGGGTGCCGCTGGCGAAATAAATACCGCGCGGTGAAAACTCGGTTTCAAAGTTAGAGCGGGCAAAAACGGTACTAAGATAGTCCGCTAACAGCGGTCGCAACGCCGCAAACTCTTGCGGGAACAGCCAGGCTTCGGCGCGGGTTTTGGCATCATGCTCTTGCAGCATCGTATCCGGTAGCCCGGCTTCTAGCCGTTGTTGCAGTAACGCAAACTCCTGGGTAAAACGGCCCATCAGATCGAAGTCGGCAAGGCTTGCCTGTTCCCACGGGAAAGTGAAGCCCCAGATTTGATCGCGCTGCGCCTTGTCGTAACCGGCAAACCAGGCGCGGAAGCCTTTAAGCAGATCGGCCTTCGTCACCAGTACGTATACCGGGAAACGAATACCCAATTGTTCATGTAGTTCAGAGAGACGCTGGCGCAGATTAACCGCCTGCTGCCGCGAGGCCTCCGTCGATTGTGTTAACAGATCGGAGATACTTACCGTGACGATAACGCCGTTAATCGGCTGGCGGCGGCGGTATTTACGCAATAACCCCATAAACTTCAGCCACTCGCTGGCGTCCTGCGCCTGCTCGCTCTCCTGGGTGGTATAGCGCCCGGCGGTGTCCAGCAGCACGGCTTCGTTGGTAAACCACCAGTCACAGTTGCGCGTGCCGCCGATGCCGCGTAACGCCGTTTTACCGAAGCGGTCGGCTAGCGGAAACTGCAGCCCGGAGTTGGCTAAGGCGGTGGTTTTACCGGAGCCAGATGCGCCAATAATCACATACCACGGCAGCTGATACAGATAGTGGGTGCTAAACCGCTGGGTCCACTGACCATTACCGGTTTTGCTGAAGTGCGCTTTTTTCAACATTTGCGCGGCTTCATCAAAGCGATCGGCGAGGATCTGGTCTTCGCTATTGAGGCGCTGCTGCGGATCGTTGCCCTTCGGTGTTTCTTCCTTCAGGTTATCCATCAGCTTGCGGTTGAGCCAGGCGTTGTACAGACGCGGCAGAATGTGGCTTTGCGCCCAGATGAGGTACACCAGCGCAATAGATATAACGCGGTTTTGTTCCGATTCCAGCGGCCTGGTATCGACAATCGACAATAGCGGGCCAATCATCCAGATGACGGCCGCCACCGCCGTGGCGCCGAGAAAACCCCACAGCAGCCGGTTGGTCAGTATGGAAAGCAGAAGTGTCAGCATCCTTAATTTCCTTGGGGCAATCCGTTCAGCTCAGCCCGGGTATTATCGGGCGACACCAGCAGAGTAATTTCCACACGGCGGTTACGGGCACGGTTCTCAGGAGTGGTATTCGGCGCGATGGGGTTCATTTCCCCTCGCCCTTCGGCTTTTACGCGTTCGGGCTGCGTCAGATGATTTTGCAGTTGTTTTTGTACCGAACGCGCGCGTTCCAGGGACAGCTCGTAGTTCGAGGCAAAGCGCGCGCTGCGGATAGGCACGTTATCGCTATAGCCGACCACCAGAATGCGGCCACTGACGTTGTTCATCGCTTGCGCAATACGGTCAATTACCGGGTCGTAGCGATCGCGCACCACCGTTGAGGCCGAAGCAAAGAGCCCGTCGCCTTTGAGGATCACCACGCTGCGGTCCGCTTCGTCACGGACCGCAACCAGCCCTTCGGCAATTTCCGGGCGCAGAAAACCTCGCAGGTTAAGTACCGCCGGCAATTTTTCCGCCGGCTGAGCAATCGACGCTTCCGGCAACGGCGTCTGGTAAATTTTCGCCAATACCGGGTTGGTGGCATCGCCAAGCCGCCAGTTAAGAATGATATAGAACAGACAGGCGGCGAACCCCGCCAGCGCGACGCAGGCCCACAGCGGCACCACCGGACGCCACAGTTTACGCAGCACCGGGCGATCCTCGCCGTGAACCGATAACGGCGGCGCGTAACCGCCGCGTACGCCGCAAATCATCTGCCACAGGCGCTGCTTGATGGTTTCCAACTGCGTGCGGCCGTTATCCATTACCCGGTAACGCCCTTCAAAGCCGAGCAATAAGCAGTAGTTGATCAGTTCCAACAGATTGATGTGTTCACGCGGATTCTGCGACAGGCGCGCAAGCAGCTGGAAGAACTTCTCCCCGCCCCAGGTTTCGTTATGAAAGGTCACTAAAAGACCGCTGCCCGACCAGACGCCGCTACTCCCCCATGGCGTCAAGGCCGCCGCCTCGTCCAGTGCGGTACACAGGCAGTAACGGGCGCCGACTATCACTTCGTAGGGTAACCCCGCCTGCTGACCGCGCACTTCAAAACGGCGGATTTCATCAATCAAACGCTGGCGCAAACCGGCCTGGTCATCGTGCGATACCGAATGACGGATCTGGGGGATCGCATTTAGCAATGGGTTGGCGGCCGTCACCAGGGGATTATTGCCGCTTACGCCATGGCTGGCAGCGGCCTGTTGTTCCTGCATCATCAACGCTCGCTTTCTTATTCCGACGGGCTACGGATAGCCCAAAATTCCATATCCAGGCCGGGGAACTCGCCTGCCAGATGCAGGGCGAAGGCGCCAGATTTCTCCATGTCGTTCCACAGCTCGCCGCCCTTCTCGACTGCAAAGTAGTTGTAACCGGCATGCCACGGAATTTGCGGCGGCGCGGCGGGCATAGCGCGCAGAATTAAACCCGGAAGCTGTAGTTGCACCAGATCGCGAATTTTGCTCACCGGCGCGACTTTCATCTGCGCCGGGAAGTGCGTTTGCAGAACATCACCTGGTACGCTGGCTTTAACTGCCAATACGAATCCGAAATCACGCACCATGCTGCTCTCGGGTACCGTCGCGATGTTCAACCCATGCGATCGTTCTATCAGCGGCAGTTGGATGGCATTGTCTTCCATTACCTGTGATAACCCCTGGCGCAGCAACAGCATCAGTTTGCCGAAGCAGCTCGCGAGATCGTCATGGTCGTAAATCGGCAGCGCAGCATCCGGACCGCGCTGCGCCATCCAGGTCGTCAGCTCGGCGGCGAACGGCAGCCAGCTATTCCACAATGACTCGGGATGAACTAACGGCAGCGTTTTGAGATGTGAGAGATGGCCGAGATGGCGATTGACCAGCGCAAGTAGAGTGAACTCAATTAATTCGGAAGTATTAAAACGCCCCGGCTGTCGTAGCCGGCTGCCTATTTGCTGGCTACGCTGCGCCAGCAGACCATGCAAGTCGTTGATCATCGCGTAAATCAAAGGATGATTGATGCCGTTAAGCATCGGCGGGATATAGCCATTATCGAGTTTTACGGCGTTATCGTTGCGCTTTTCGGCGATGAACGCCACGCCGATGGCCGTCCACTCGGCGGTTAAATCCTTTTCCAGCATCAGGGTGAGCCGCGGGCGGGCAAACTGCACGGTGGCATCGCCAACCGACAGCGCATTGTCATCTTCCACATCCTGTTCAAACGCGGTAAATCGCGCCAGCGAGTCTTTTTCCTCGCTGAAGATAACCTCTTCCCGACCGCCGCGGCGTACCGGCAAGGCCAATACGACTTTTTCGCCCGTGACGTTATCCGGGATTTGCAACGGCGCCGGGCCCTGACGAGCATCGCGAAACTGGAAGAACGTCCCATCCGGCAGCAGGCCGCTGGCATAGCTCAGGGCAATGCACCCCTGACGCAGCATCGCATCATCAAGTTCAATCTCAAGAAAACCCCACAGCCAGGAGCGCTGTAATCCGCCCCATTCGCGAATTTGCGTTTGCAGGTAGCTTTCTGCCCGCTGAAAGTGATGCGGACGCAAAAACATGCCTTCGGTCCAGACCACCTTTTCTGCTTTATTCATACAAATTTCCTGTTAGGGCTCGCGCTATTGCTGCACGACGCGGATCCCGTTAACGTCAAGATATAAATTGGCTTGCAGTTGATCTGCCGACAGTTTCCAGAACTGCCAGAAAGGGGTTTCGCCAGGCGTTGGCAGAGGAAGAGAAATGCGCCACTTTTTACCATCCAGAGATTGGTATTCCGCCATCACTCCGATATAACGCGCCTCCGGCGAGCTTTGCCCGCTGAGTTTTTTTGCCAGTTGCCCCGGCATCAGGAAAAATTCATCGCTGTTCAGCAAGTTGCCGGCGAGAACTTTTTGCGCGTTATTTTGTAAGGAGTAGAAATCGGCGGACATGAATTCCGCATCGGATTTCAGCACTAACACTCTGACCTTTAATGGCGCAGAACGGTTAATTTGCGGGTGGGCCTGGAACTGAAGATTGTATCGGGCAGGGTCGCTGTGTGAAGACGAACCACATCCACTAACCAACGTAAAAAGAAACAAATAAAACGCCAGCATGACCTGGCGTAAAAGAGAGTTATTATTCATACGGTGTCGCTCGTAAAGGCGGGATTAATCCAGAATCCAGGTACCGTTATTGCCGTTTTTGCAGGCTTTGGTATTTCCGTCGACGCTCACGCAGGTCGCTTTCTTACGCGCCTTCGGGCGCTTCGACTGTTCGCGAACCGTTTTATCATACAGCTCACTTTTGACAACGGCATTGGCCGGAGCATAGCCAATTAAATTTTCCTGACCTTCATTGGCTAACGCTATCCAGCCGTCCTGTGCCTGTCCCAATGCAATATAATTAGCACCTGGAACTAATTGCACAATCACTTTGCCGCCATACCCGGCCTGGCTCATTACCGCGGCGGAATACAGCGCGCGATATTCTGCGTTAATCGGGGTAAATTCCGTTGGAGGAACAACAATATGGCGATGGGTCAAATTGACGCCGTTAACCTGCGTGGTTTCAATGGTGTCATCGGTAATTTGCGGCTTCGGCGGCGCTTCGCACCCTGCCAGTGAAACCGCAATCATAGCGGCTAAAAACACTCGCGTTTTCATATGCTTTTCCATTGCAATGCTATTATTTTCTTAAGGGTTATCCCTGCTTGAATAACAAGTCTGAATATCCTTAATCACTGTGCGTAAAAGGGTTCCAGCTGTGATATGGCCATAGCTACCGCACGAATCTTCACCGCAGTGGATCCCTTTATTACATTTCATTAACTATCACCACACAATTTTACAGATCGATCGAGTCAATTCAACACGCAATTTCGCCTCGTAGTTATGGGTGGTTAGCGTATTTAAATTTTTAGGATTAATCTCACTCACGCATTTAGCGCTGAAAGACGAACAATCGCCAAAAAAGTGTAATCCCAAAAACCATACAAAATAAAGTGCAATTTAACCATGTGATTTAAAAGATATATTTAATTATTTTGCAAATCGGATTTTTCATTCGCTGTGAATATGGAATAGTCTTAAAAAATATTTGGCGGCAAAATTGCCCACCAATCTTGGTAGGCTATTTTTATTGTCATCAGGTAATGCTTACACTGTAAAAACTCAAAGCGATATTTGACATTATTGCGGTGGGCTTCTACAGGCAGATTACGCGAAGCAACTACAACAGCGAATAATGAGTTGAATCTTAGCAAGATGAAATGCAGGAACTAAAACGGAGCCTGATGGCCCCGTTGTTGTTTTAGTGATGATGATTCTTGTGTTGTTTATAGTATTCTTTCTCACGCTTCTTCGCGTCTTTACGACCGTCGTGATAGCCCTTCTCGTAGGCTTTACGCTGTTTTTTCTCTAGCTTTCGCCAGTGCTTGTCACGATATTCATAATGACGATGCCAGTAGTCTTTGTCACGCCAACGGCCGCCATCCCAGTAATGACCGTAGGAATCCCGGTCGCCTATCTGCAGTTTAATAGCCGGTAAAAGCGTAATCTCCTCGGCCTGGGTGACGATCGGTGCGGATGCCAGCAAAACGGCGGCCAGCAATAATATTTTTCGCATCGGATTCTCCTTAGCTGTGCGTCTCGTAATATGTTGTAACACAACTGACCAGCTAATTATCCAGGTTAATTCTGCTTTTTCAGCTACCTGCTGAGAAAGGTTGTCGTTAGTTCTGCACGTTACGCGTACGGATAATAGACAAATGCGTTTTATTTTTCTTTGCATCGGAGCGCGGCTTGCCCTGGTGGGGGAATCATAAGACAATGTGATTTTTCAAGCGTCTACATGCCTACGGGAGTAATGATTATCGCTTCTCGTCGCCTCCTCTCCGTCACCTGCATGACCCGGCTCGGCGCAGTTGCTGCCGCCGTATTGCTGCTCGTGACTTGCACCAGTAAAGCGCCAAAATCGCTGGTGACCGCCAGCAATCCGCCCGTTACGCAAAAATCGGCAAAAAATCAGCAGCCAGTACGCGGCGTTTGGATCACCACGGTCTCCCGTCTCGACTGGCCCCCGGTGGGTTCAATTATCGCCAGTAGCCCGGAAAGCCGCATCAGCCAGCAGAAGCTGGCGCTGATCGCCAAACTCGACAATCTGCAACGCCTGGGCATCAATACCGTCTTCTTCCAGGTCAAACCGGACGGCACCGCGCTGTGGGATTCCCACATCTTGCCGTGGTCAGACATGCTGACCGGCAAAATTGGCGAAAATCCCGGCTACGATCCGCTGCAGTTTATGCTCGATGAAGCGCATAAACGCGGGATGAAAGTTCACGCGTGGTTCAACCCGTATCGGGTATCGGTTAATACCAAACCCGCTACCATCGCCGAGCTTAACCACACCCTGACTCAGGTCCCCGCCAGCGTATTTGTCCTCCACCGCAACTGGATACGCACCGCCAGCGATCGCTTTGTGCTCGACCCTGGGATCCCGGAAGTCCGTGACTGGATCACCAGTATCGTGGCGGAGGTGGTGCAAAACTATCCCATCGACGGCGTGCAGTTTGATGACTATTTCTATACTGAGACGCCGGGATCGACGCTGAACGATAATCAAACCTATCAGCGATATGGCCAGGGTTATGCCTCGAAAGCCGACTGGCGGCGTCACAACACCCAACAGTTGATAGCGCAGGTCTCACAGACCATCAAGAAACTCAATCCGCAGGTTGAGTTTGGTGTCAGCCCGGCGGGGGTATGGCGCAACCGCTCCCACGATCCGGCCGGTTCTGACACCCGCGGCGCGGCGGCCTATGACGAGTCCTATGCCGATACCCGCAGTTGGGTACAACAAGGGCTGTTGGATTATATCGCGCCGCAGTTGTACTGGCCGTTCGCCCGCGACGCCGCGCGCTATGATGTGCTGGCTAAGTGGTGGGCCGATGTCGTGAAACCCACTCACACCCGGCTCTATATCGGCGTGGCGCTGTATAAAGTCGGCGAACCGTCAAAAAATGAACCAGACTGGATGGTCGACGGCGGCGTGCCGGAGCTGAAAAAACAGATCGACCTCAATGAAACCACACCGGGTATTCAGGGGACGATTCTGTTTCGTGAAAACAACCTTAACCAGCCGCAAACCCAGCAGGCGGTTCAGTATCTGCAGCAGCGCTGGGGTAGCTAATTCCGGCTAATCACCCTCCCCGTTGTCGCAACGGGGAGTTTCTGTTTTCCGCATGAGAACGCGGGAAGGCAGATTAAACCGTCAGTTCCTCCACCACTTCCGCTACGCTCTTGATCCGCTGAATACTGCCGATGCCGGTTCCCAGTGAAATGTAGCCTTTGTCAGTGTTGCCCTCCAGCATACCAATTCGCAGGCCGCGTAAACCGCCCATTTCCGCGGCTATGGTTTCATTACTGGCGCCGGATTTATCTAACGCCACCAGCCTGGCGGCTAATTTACCCGGCAGCGAACGATAGTAATCTGGCAATGTGCGAAATAGCTGCAAATCCAGACCGTTAGCTTGCACGATCATCTCTTTCACCGATGGCGGCACGCGGCTCTCGGTGGTGCTGATAAACACGGAGCCGGCAAATACCCCCTGCGCGCCCAGCGCGTGGGCGGCCCTGGCGGTGCGCCGGTCGGTAATCCCGCCAGCCGCCAGCACCGGCACACGCTTCACCGCATCAACAATCAATGGCACGATGGAAAACGTCCCTAGCGCCGTTCCCGGAAGCGTTCCGCCTTCGTCGAAGCCGGTGGCGACAATAACATCAGCGCCCATCTCCTCGGCCTCGCGGCTGTTTTCCGGCGTCGGGTTGATATCACGATAAATAATGCTGATCCCGGCCTGCTTAAGCGTGGCAAACAGCGAGGGAATGATAGCTCCTTGACCATAGCCGGTATAAACCACCGCTTTAACCCCCTCTTCCTTGACTACCTCTACAATCGGCGGCGTCCAGATATCGTTTTCAACCGTCGGAATGAGATTTACAGCGAAAGGTTTCTCAGTGAGTCGTTTCGTTTTACGGATCTCTTCACGCATCTTTTCTGCCGTTTCCTGCGGCGTCGAGACGGCGGTTTGTGCGGTTAAACCTGCGTTCGGCCCTAATACGCCCAGCCCGCCGGCATTACTGACTGCGGCGACTAACCGGGCGTCGGTTAGCCAGGATAGCGGCCCCTGAATGACAGGTTTTTCAATACCGAGAATATGGCTAACAGAATGGTTTTGCATGATGCGGCTTCCTTAGTGTGTTTTCTGGCGCTTAGCGCTGGGATGACGCCACTGTAGGCCGCTTTATTGTTGGGAAAAATAGTAAAAGTTATCCTTCACTGTTATTAAATAAGTAATAATCAAAGTGAAATACGATGTTGTCATCGGAGCACATTGGTACAAATGAACTTAAATTTGTTTGAATCTATTAAGATTTTTATCGAGATTATCGAGTCTGGCAGCTTTACGCGCGCCGCCGAGAATCTACAGATCCATCGCCCGGCGGTCACGAAAGCGCTACAGCAGCTTGAGCAGCACTGCGGCGTTCGGCTTCTGCAGCGAACCACCCGACAGATCCACCTCACCCCTGATGGCGAGGCGTTTTATCGTCGTAGTAAACCCCTGCTGGCGCAGGCCGATGATCTTATGGAATCTTTCGCCCCGCAGCGTCCGCTACGTGGTCAACTGCGCATAGATATGCCTATCTCCCTGGCGAAGTTAGTGGTCGTGCCGAATCTCCCCGCCTTTTATCAGCAACATCCGGAGATTGAAATTGTGCTGAGCAGCTCCGACCGGCGGCGGGATATGCTTCGCGAGGGCCTCGATTGCGTCCTGCGCATTGGCGAGCTTGAAGACGGTGACTATATCGCACGTCATCTCGGTACCGTCGGTATGAAAACCTGCGCCAGCCCGGCCTATCTGGCGAAATACGGCGTTCCCGCAACCCTTGACGACCTGCGGCATCATCAGGCGATCAACTGGCTGAATAACAGTAATCATCAGACCATGCGCTGGGTGTTTCAAACTGACGCCGGGCAGCAGAACATTTCGCTAGCGGGTAAACTGGTGGTGGATAATTCAGAGACTTACATCGCCGCTGGCCTTGCTGGACTCGGCATTATGCAGGGTCTGGATCTTTTCCTTCACCCCTGGTTGAAAAGCGGCGAGCTGGTTGAAGTCCTGCCGAATAATCCGGTTCCCTCCAGGAAGTTATCGCTTATTTATCCCCATCGTCATGTTTCGCGCAAGGTGCGCGTCTTCGCCGAGTGGCTGGCGACAATGTTATAGAAATACAGATAAAATAAAGCCCGGCGCTATCTGCCGCCGGGCATGAATTAAGGTGCGGTAAGTTCATCGTAGAGCGTTCGCAAACGGCTGCGAAGAAACAGCACCGCTTTGTGTTTACGCGACAGCCACGCCTGCTCGCTAGCGCCGCTCTCTGCCGCCAGCTCCCTGTAGCTATAGCCCTGCAGCTCGGTTTTCTCGAAGGCTTCACGCTGCAGCGGCGGCAGCTCCGCCAGCGCCTCGGTTAAAGCCTCCCACAGCAGTTCTTTAAGATAGGCTTCCTCCGGCGTCTGCGCGACGCCAAACAGCGTTTCCGCCAGCTCATCCTCGGCAAAGCCGCCATCGCCATCTTCATCAGTATCGAATGTTAATGGCAACTCGCGCTTCTTACGCGACCGGTCGGTCATTTCATTACGCGCCGCCCGGAATAACCATGCCGCCACGTTCTCCACCGGTTGCTCGACCTTCATCAGTTGCAGGGTGACTTCCTGCAGGATGTCATCGGCATCGTCACGTACGGCGGTTCTACCGCGAATAAACGCGCTTAAACGCGCACGACAGGCGGCAAGCGCAGACAGCAGCCGTGATTCCCCCGCCATCGCATTGTTTACCTCGTTCACTCGGCATCCGGCGCTTTCGCCGATGGGTTATCGTCAGTCGGTTGCCCACCGCGACGTTCATGCCAGCCGCAACGGCCGCGATGTCCGTGGCGGCCGAAACGTTGGGCAAACTCCTCTCGCTGCTCCGGGGTCATGGTCATCCAGCGTTCATGCATGCGTCGACGCGCCTGCGCCATACCAAACATACCGCGATGAAAACCTAAACCGCCAAACAAGATACGGCACAGCGCCAGTAATCCCAAAGCCTGCCAGAAACCGATGCTTTTCACCCCGAAGATAGCTGGCAGCAATGCGTTCCATAGCGACATCACGACCAGACTCAGCACCACAACAATCACCGCGCCGATAATCAGCGGCCGCGCCATTCTGTGACGTCCAAAACCCTGGTGATGATGCCCGTGTCGTTCAAAATCTCTCATCGTCAATTACCTCATAAAAATGTATGTATCGAGGTAGACGAATCAGCGAAGAAAATATTGCCAATAAAAATGAAAAAAATAGCGCAATCATGAAAACGGGTAAATGACTCAGAAACTCATCGCTAAACCGAGGCCATACCCTTCGGTGTTATTACCGAACATATAGCGGGCCACCAGTCGGGTACGGGTGATAAATACCGGATACTGGCTGCTGTCGAGTTCCAGACCAATGCCGAGCGAACTCAGGCTATCAAAGCCGAGTTCACCGCGCTGGTCGCCAAGATAGATAGTATGAGCGCCTTCCAGCACGTAGCGCACCGGGCTTTTCAGCAGCGTCCAGTCGGCTATTGGCGCGCGTCGACGAAGGTAGATACCCAGATTTTCGGCGCTGGCCTGCCCCTGGACCGCTTCTGATGTGCTACCGAAGGTTTGCAAATTCATCGCGGAATAGCGCGCTTCTATGTCAATATCCTGCGTTTTGGAAAACAGTTCATAATCAAGCATTAACGAACCGCCCAACCCATAAGCGTTCAGTCGCCCACCATCGAGGAAGCGAATATCAACCTCCGTTTTACGTTCGAGCGCCCAGCGACCGAGGCGTGCATCGCTGGCCATGGTGCCCAGCATCATATTGAAGATAGGCCGTAGCACCAGTTTTCCGCCCCATCGGTCCTGATACAATGGAAAGTCCCAGCCGACGCCGCCGGTAGCGGTCAGACTGTTCCATTTGGTGGGAATGGTACGGCTCTGGGCACCATCGCTGACCACAAATTGCGGATCGTAGCGACTGTAACCGAGGGTGCCTTCCAGATAGAGCGGAAAATCCTCACTCAAGGTGGCGCCGCCGCCAAATTGCGTGAGGGTTAGTTCGTTTTTCTCATTCGCGCCGGAGCCAATATTCAGATCGCTGGCGGTAACGTCAGGTACCACGGTGTAACTCATTAAGGTGAGCACCGCGTCCGCGCGCTGCTTTAGCCGACTGCCGTCCAGGGCATAACATTCCTGACTAACTAATAGCACCGCCAGCAGTAGCCAGGACGCGCGCGGAACGACAAATACCATGGTCTGATACTACCTCAACGGGGGGATTCGTTTGATTGAGTATAGCCAGCAGCGTCCAAACGTTAGTTATTTTTCAATACGCTGCAGCTGAATGGCATCCGCCTGCTGCGCTTTATCAGCGAGCTCCTGGAACTGCTGCGGAGAATAAAAATTATGCGGCGCTGGCAGCGACTGCATATCCTGCCCCGGATGGATTTGCAGTTGACCCAGTTCCGCGAGCGTAAACCCGGCAACTTCCTTTGGCATCGTCAGGCGATACGGCGGCGTGCGTTCAAAAGGAACCGGCGTTGGCAGGCGATTTTCGCTGAGATCGTAATTCCGCTTCAGCACCAGAAATTTATCCGGCACTCGCCGTTTACTGTTCCACCAGTCGCCGTCGACTTCACGGAACATCCTCTCGGTCTCACTTTGCGGCGCGACCAACAGTTTGACCAGCGCCTGTTTTAACGCCGCTTCCATCGCCCGGTTATAAGCATCGACTGAACCCGCTTGCCCTTGCAAAATAACGTTAATCGCCAGACGCGCGCCAAGCAGATTGGAATAGAGGTCCTCCGGCGAAAAGGCGGAAATTTCTTCTGAAAAACCCGGAACCGACTGGAAACCATACCATTGGGCGATCTCATGCCATTGCGCAATTTCGAAGGCCAGATGGCCGGCAAGCCAGGCGGCAATCGTATATCGCTGCGGCATTGAAGCCGGCGGCGTAAAGGCATTTAACTGGACGCGGCGTACGCCCAGTTCCTCGCTATAAAAGATGCGTCCTGGCTGCCCCAGCGTCGGGTAAATTCGGCTGAATAAATAAAAGGTGTAATCAGCGGTATCACGCACATGGGCAATATCAATAAAACCGCCGCGGCGGGTATAAATAAGGCCATTATGCTCATCGCTTAAGCCAACCAGATTTTTGACCGCGCCGAGCGCGCTATCGTTGTAATGATGCTCACCTAAGGTATCGAGCGTCAGCACATTACCAATCTGATAAACCGGGATTGGCACGCCAATGGCGCGCACCCGCAGATCGAAACCGAAGGCGCAGCATGGGCGCAGCGATTCCGGCGGCGATAATTCACCCACTACCGGGCTGACATGGTTAACGGGAATCGTCGGTAATACCGGGTCCTGGGCAAATACCGAAAAAGCAGCCGCCAATAACCACCACAAACTCTTACGCATCAAAAGCGTTCTCCATGACACAAAAACAGCGCGCATCATACTCGCCGATGGCTACACGCCGTTAAGTCAAAAACGGTATTCACCGGCGACAAAGAAACTATTGCGATCGTTAAAGCCAAATTCGGTCAGAACGTTGAAGTTACGCGTGATTTCGTACTGGGCGCCGATCAGCATATTCCATGGTGAAGTGAGTTTCTGTTTGACATCAAACTTGCCGTCGCCGTCTTTATTGACCGCGGCAATCAATGGCTGCAGCTGTGGCGGCATATGCAAATCGGCCAGGTTGCCTTTAAATTCCTGCTGCACATCCTGATACATACTGCCGACCCACACGCTGAGATGCGAAGGGCCGGAAATCCCCTGAAGGTTGAAGCGATAGCCAACGCGAGGTGACACTGTCACGGCAGAAATACTGCCGTCGAGAATATCGAAATCGGTGCGGGTGTAGTTTGTATCGACGAGGGCAAACCAGTTCTCATAGCCGCCAGCCAGCGTGAACCCGCCTCCCCAGGTGGTACCTTTAAAATCGAGAACAAAATCGATATTTTGCAACTCGCCACTTTGATTAAGGTTATGCACTGCGCCGGCGATGATGCGATCCAGACCGCGGTATTGCGTTGGGTCGGCATCGACCGACACATTCGACACCGACGAACCGCGGGTGTGGCCTAAAATCCCGTAGACATTAAGGAAGGGAAACACCCACATATCGAGACGAAGATTCTCGGTTTTGCTCTTCTCCCGCGTGTGCCCGGCATCGATGGCGAACATGTCGCTGGGGATCGGATGGTTACCCAGCTTCAGTCCGGAAAAGGTGATGCTGTCGACCATAATATCCTGGCGCATATTCATATAGCTGAGATTGACGCCAAACGGCATCGGGATGGAATAACCGCGGGCGCGGGCTTCGTCTCCCCAGATGGGAAAGTAGCTATCACTGTCGTCACTTTCCGCCGCACAGGCATTCCACACGGCGCCAGAGGTCAACAACAGCGTCATGACGGTTATTTTCCATCTCATTTTTATTCGTACCTTTACAGTCCGGAACCCACGTTAAAATAGACCGCCTGTTCGTGTTCGCTAAATGCGACATCGACGCCGGTAAATAAACCATACTGACGGGCGACCAGATAACGAAACCCGGAGCCCCACGCCACTTCGGTTTGCTGCCACAGCGACCCCGCCTCATCGCTCGCGCTGCCGATACCGACAAAACCTTGCAGGATCCAGCGCGGCGCAAATTGCCAGGCCAGTTGCGTCTGGGCGACAGCGACATAATCGCCCTGATAGCGAAAACGCGAGATGCCGCGCAGTTCGATGTAAGGCCGGGCCATTGGCGTTAGATGCTTGTCATGATGAGTCAGCGACTGATAATTTGCCGCCAGCGCCAGGGTTAAGGTCGGCGCCAGCGGGATAAAGTATTTACCATCCAGCGACAACTGATTGTAATGATAGTCGCCGCCGAGAAGAGCGCGGTAAAAACGGTACTCGCCCTGCAGTGATAACCCTTTCTTAGGGTAGAAAAAATTATCAGTGGTGTCATATTCCGCCACCACGCCCAAGGCCGAAGAGGTGCTGTTTTCCCCCAACACCCGCTGCCACACCTTGTTGATCAGCTGATTGTCCGCGGTTACATCGGTGTGCGCATAGAGTTGCGAGGCGCCGAGAAAAACCGGTGAGTCCCCCACGCGGAACAACAGCTTTTGCAGACCGCCAAAGCCTTTGGTATGGGTTTGCACTGCCACATTTTTGTTAAACCCGGCAATGTCACCCGAATAGATATCGAGATTGACATTGGCGTAGCCCGCGCCAACCAGATAACGAATACTGTCATGATTCCAGGTATGACGATGCGCGGCGCCGATGAACCAGGTACCATTTTGCGTCCCACCGCCGCCGAATCCGGTCAGCGCCGGTGGAATAAAACGATCGCCCTCGCGGGAGCCTTTACCATGCAGAAATAAACCAAACAGACCGCCGCCGTAGCCGATAGCCGGTTCGGTAATCATCACCGGCACCGGCAAAAAACCGTACGGGTTATCCTGCAGATACTGGCTCATATCGAGCATGCCATCTTCAGGGTCGAACAATTGGGCGGCACGAGACGCGCCAGGCGCGAGAGCAAGCATCAGTAAAAGAGTAAGGCCTGCCAGCTTCATGCGGTCTCCAGCACTGACGCATTCATAAGGGAATATTAAGGGAATGAGCTAAAAATATATCGTAAGCCCTTGTTCTTCGCCAACTTACCCTCTCCTTACTTTGCTTATTTTTGGATAAAAAAGCGTGGTTAATCACACAAATTGATAAATGTTATTTATCGTTCTGGTTCATGACCATTAATAAGTGACAGTGTCACCATGTGCGATGGTTTTTAGTTCGCCGCCGTTGTAATCAAAAAGTGAATGACGTATAACATGTCGCAACCGAGGGGTGTCCCGTGAGGGCTGAGATGGCGTAAAAGCCGAACCCTTTGAACCTGATCTGGGTCATGCCAGCGAAGGGACGGGTCGGCATGTTCGCCAGTTTTCAGTTTTGCCTGTTCACACTTCTGCACGCCCGGATCTCCCCCTATTTTCAGGAGGTCCCATGATGATTCCCGCTTTTACCCAAGGTCTTTACGGTCGACTGCGCGAGCAGGCCGGTGGCGAATGGCAACGCTACGTGTCGCCCCCTTTCCTCCAGCAATTAGCCGCGGGTACGCTGCCGCAGGCAGCCTTTCGGCGCTATCTGACCCAGGATTATCTTTTCCTAATCCATTTCGCCCGCAGCTATGCCCTGCTGGTCAGCAAACTTCGCACGTTGCCGGAGATGCGCGCCGCCGCCGCCTCGATGAATGCCATCCTTGCTGAGCTACCGCTACATGTAGGCTATTGCGAGCAATGGGGGTTGAGTGAAGACGCTATGGCCCTGCAAAGCGAAGCGATGGAAACCATCAACTACACCCGCTACGTACTGGATATCGGCCACTCCGGCGACGCGTTGGATCTACTGGCGGCGCTGCTGCCCTGCGTCGCGGGCTATGCGGAGATCGGGCTTGGTCTGCTGCACAACCCACAAACCAACTTGCACGATAACCCCTACGCGCCGTGGATCCGCAATTACGGCGACGAGAGCTATCTTCACGGCGTCAACGCGGCGATCGACCTGCTGGAAACGCTCTGGCAACAGCGCGGCGCGGAATCCCGGTTAGCCGGACTGAGCGACATATTCACTACCGCTACCCGGCTGGAAGGTAATTTCTGGCAGATGGGACTGAACGCCGCCGGGCAGGACCAGGGGTGATGGCGCCAGGTATTCACATTCGCGATTTATGTCTGCGCTTTGGCACCCGGACCCTCTTTCGCGATCTCTCCTTTGATATTGCCGCCGGGCAATGGGTATCGCTGCTAGGGGCCAGCGGCGCGGGCAAAACCAGCCTGTTGCGTATTATCGCCGGGCTGGCGGCGCCAACCCGCGGAACCGTCGTCGCCAGCGATGGCCTTCCTGTTACTACGCGATTGGCGTGGATGGGGCAAAAAGATCTGCTCTATCCGTGGCTTAACGTGCGGGAAAATGTCGCCCTCGGCGCCAGGCTGCGCGGTGAAAAGGCCGATAACGCGCGGGTAAACGAGCTTCTTGAGCTGGTCGGGCTCGCCTCCTGCGCTGATGAACGCCCGGCCGCGCTGTCCGGTGGGATGCGCCAGCGCGCGGCGTTGGCACGCACCCTCTATGAGGATCGCCCCATTGTGCTGATGGATGAACCGTTCTCCGCCCTCGATACGCTTACCCGTACGCGGATACAGACCCTGGCCGCACGCTTGCTCACCGGGCGTACCGTGGTGCTCATTACCCACGACCCGATGGAAGCCTGCCGCCTCAGCCATCGGCTGCTGGTGCTTTCGCCGACGGGCAGGATTGATGATAGTCATCATTTAAGCGGAATCCCGCCTCGCGCCCCGGATGATCCCGCGCTGCTGGCAAGCCAGGCGCAGCTGCTGCAGCAATTGATGAGGGCGAACGGATGAGGGGCAAGTTACTGCGCGGGTGCAGCGTATTTTGTGGCCTACTGTTGCTCTGGCAGTTGGCGAGCTACAGCGGCATTCCCACTTTTTTGTTGCCTTCTCCGGCGGCGGTCGCTGAAGCGCTGTGGAATAACCGTAGCTATCTGGCCAGCCATACCCTTGTCACCCTGAGCGAAATTCTCAGCGGAATGGCGCTCGGCGTCACGCTCGGTATGGTGTTAGCGTTCTGTATGACCATGTCTCCGCGATTACAACGGTGGGTAATGCCGCTGGTACTGACCAGCCAGGCCATTCCGGTATTCGCCCTCGCCCCGCTGCTGGTGCTGTGGTTTGGTTTTGGTATGAGCGCCAAGGTTATGATGGCGGTGCTGGTTATCTTCTTTCCCGTCACCTCGGCTTTCTTTGACGGTCTGCAACGGGTCAATCGCGACTATCTCGATCTGGCCCGCACCATGGGCGCCTCCTTTGGCGCTCAGTTGCGCCATGTTCGACTGATGGCGGCGCTACCCGCGCTCGGTTCCGGCCTGCGGATGGCCGCCGCCGTCGCCCCCATTGGCGCGATTATTGGCGAATGGGTCGGCTCCGCCGAGGGGCTTGGCTACGTAATGCTAAATGCCAATGCTCGCCTGCAAACCGATATCTGCTTCGCCGCATTGTTTATTTTAGTGCTGCTGACCATCGCGCTGTGGTTGGCGGTCGACGCCTTTTTGCACCGGCTGATCAATTGGTCGCCGGAATAACTTATCAAGAGATAATAAGGAAGAGATATGCGTATACCTCTGTTGGCCGGCCTCACTCTGCTGGTTTGCGGCCAGGCATCGGCAAATGAAAAGCTGACCCTGGTACTGGACTGGTACATCAACCCGGATCATGCGCCCATTATGGTGGCGGAACAGATTGGCGCCTTTCGGGATGCCGGGCTGGATGTCAACATCATCCCCCCTTCCGACCCGGCGCTCCCTCCGCGCCTGGTTGCCGCACGCCAGGCGGATTTAGCGATAACCTATCAACCGCAGGTTCACTTCTTCGCCGATGAAGGACTGCCGCTGGTTCGCGTCGGGACGCTGATCCACTCGCCGCTGAATACCGTGATTGCGCTGGATCCGCGCATCAAATCTCCGGCCGATCTACAAGGGAAAAAAGTGGGATATTCGGTGAGCGGTATTGAACAAGCGACGCTGGCCACCATGGCGCAGCACGCCAACATCGCCCCTGACAGCATTAAACTGATCAACGTTAATTTCCAGCTCACCAGCGCTCTGCTGGCCGGCCAGGTCGATGCTGTTATCGGCGGTTATCGCAATATCGAAGCGCTGGAACTCAAACTGCAGGGCAAAAGACCGGTGGTCATGAATGTGGAAGACTATGGCGTGCCCGCTTACGACGAACTGGTGATCGTGGCAAACAAAGCCGAGGTCAACGCCCCTAAAATCAAAAAGTTTCTCGACGCATTACAGCAGGGCGTGAGCTATTTGCGCGCGCATCCGCAGCAAACCTGGCAGCGGTTTGCCAAAGCGCATCCGGAACTCAATACCGAACTGAACCAGCAGGCGTGGTTGCAGAGTGTGCCGCTGTTCGCCACCGATCCGGCAGCGTTAGATAAGCCGCGCTACGACGCGTATGAACAATTTTTATATAACAATAAGTTGGTGAAAAAAGTAACACCTTTAGCAAATTATGCGATCGAACTGCGTTAAGTAACCATAAAACTGACGGAAGTATTTCCGTCAGTCATTCAGCGAAGCGGTAATAAAAATATATAGACTTTCTCACTAATAATTACACTTTCCATGGTTTTAAAAACAATCGAAATTTAGTTTTAAAATCAGCCAATTATATTGACATTCCTGTATGTAATAATCGCGTCAAAATAGCGCCTTAAATTAAAGATTGAATGCGGATTTAAAAAGCCATATATTGTGCGCGCTTTATGAATGCCGATTCAATTTTCTAAACCTTTTTATTCAACCAGAGTTCAAACGTAACGCTGGTTGTGGGAGTGATATGATGACGGATAAAGTCCGTATTGATACTTTAAGTGCAGATTTATTGGACGCGAACAACGAAACCTTTTTGGCTCGTCAGGCTGAATTCGAATCGAATGTCAGGAGTTACCCTCGCAAGTTACCGCTCGCTATCACCAAAGCCGAAGGCGTTTGGCTGACCGATGCGGATAACAAACAGTACCTGGACTGCCTCGCCGGCGCCGGGACCCTCGCGCTGGGCCATAACCACCCTGAAGTACTGCAGAGCATCCAAAGTGTCATTACCAGCGGCTTGCCGTTACATACCCTCGATCTGACAACACCGTTAAAAGATCGCTTCTCTGAATACCTGCTCTCTTGCCTGCCGGGCGAAGGGAAAGATTATTGCCTGCAATTCACCGGTCCTTCCGGCGCTGACGCCGTTGAAGCCGCGCTGAAACTGGCGAAAAAATACACCGGCCGTACGGCGGTGATCAGCTTCTCCGGCGGTTATCACGGGATGACCCACGGCGCGCTGTCCGTGACCGGCAATCTGTCGCCCAAAGCGGCGGTCAACGGCATGATGCCGGAAGTCCAATTTATGCCTTATCCACACCTTTACCGTTGCCCGCTGGGTATCGGCGGCGAAGCGGGCGTCAAGGCATTGACCTACTACTTCGAAAACCTGATCAACGACGTGGAAAGCGGCGTTCGCAAACCTGCAGCGGTTATCCTTGAAGCCGTACAGGGCGAAGGCGGCGTGAACCCGGCGCCGGTTGAGTGGCTGCAGCGCATCCGCAAAGTCACCAAAGAGCACGGCATTCTGCTGATCATCGATGAAGTTCAGGCAGGCTTTGCCCGTACCGGTAAATTCTTCGCCTTCGAACACGCCGGCATCGAGCCGGACATCATCGTGATGTCGAAAGCCGTCGGCGGCGGTCTGCCAATGGCGGTTCTGGGCATTAAGAAAGAGTTCGATGCCTGGGAACCTGGCCATCATACCGGTACCTTCCGCGGCAACCAGCTGGCGATGGCCACCGGTCTGACCACCCTGCGCCATCTGCGTGATAACAAGATTGCCGACAAAGTCGCCGCCCAGGGCGAGTGGCTGAAAGGCAAACTGGCGGAAATGCAAAAACGCTATCCGGTTATCGGTCACGTACGCGGTCTCGGTCTGATGATCGGTATCGAAATCGTGAAGCCGAACGAGGCGCAGGATCATATGGGCTGCTACCCCGCTGACGGCGAACTCTCCGCGCTGCTGCAGAAGAAATGCTTCGAAGCTGGCCTGATCCTGGAACGCGGTGGCCGTCACGGTTGCGTACTGCGTCTGCTGCCGTCCCTGCTGATTAGCGACGCGGAGCTGGAAGTGTTCCTCGATAAGTTTGAACAGGCCCTGCTGGCCGCCGGCGTAAAACCGGTCTGAGTGGAGTAAGTGACCGCAATGTCCAAATTGAATCCGATTCTGGCTGGGTCCGCGGCAAGCATTGACGCTTACCAGCAGGTCATTTCCCAGGCCAGCCAGGCGGTTGCGCAGTGGCTGCAACAACCTGAAATGTATCAGGGGAAAAGCGTTGATGAACTCCGTGAGCGCATCACCCTTGATTTTAACGAACAGGGTCTGGGCAACCAGGCGGCGATTGAACGTGCGATCGAGTACTTCCTGAAAGACAGCCTGTCGGTGCACCATCCGCAGTGCGTGGCGCACCTGCACTGCCCAAGCCTGGTTATCAGCCAGGCGGCGGAAGTGCTGATCAACGCCACCAACCAGAGCATGGACTCCTGGGATCAGAGCCCTTCAGCCACCATCATTGAGATGAAGCTGATCGAGTGGTTACGTGCGCAGGTCGGTTATCCGGCTGGCGATGCCGGCGTCTTCACCAGCGGCGGCACCCAGAGCAATCTGATGGGCCTGATGCTGGCACGCGACGCCTTCTTCGCTCGTCAGGGGCATTCCATCCAACAGGATGGTATTCCGGGCGACATTCGTCAGTACAAAGTGCTGTGCTCGGAAAACGCCCACTTCTCGGTGCAGAAGAACATGGCGCTGATGGGGCTTGGCTACCGCTCGGTCACGCTGGTGAAAACCGATGAATTCGCCCGTATGGACGTCACCGACCTGAAGGCCAAGATTGCGCAAGCGCAGGCCAACGGCGAGCAGATCATGGCCATCGTCGCCACCGCTGGTACCACCGACGCGGGCGCGATTGACCCGCTGCGTGATATCGCCGGTATCGCGGCGGAGCACCAGATCTGGCTGCACGTTGATGCCGCGTGGGGCGGCGCGCTGCTGCTCTCCGAGCAGTATCGCGATTACCTCGATGGCCTGGAGTTAGTGGATTCAGTTACCCTGGACTTCCATAAGCAGTTCTTCCAGACCATTAGCTGCGGCGCCTTCCTGCTGAAAGATGCTCGCCACTACGAGCTGATGCGCTATCAGGCGGCCTATCTGAACTCCGAGTTTGATGAAGAACACGGCGTTCCGAACCTGGTCTCCAAATCGCTGCAGACCACCCGCCGCTTCGACGCGCTGAAGCTGTGGATGGGGCTTGAGGCACTGGGCAAGAAACAATACGCTTCAATCATCGATCATGGCGTGACGATGGCGAAAAACGTCGCGGAATTTGTGAAATCTCAGCCAACGCTGGAGCTGGTCATGCAGCCGCAGCTGGCAAGCGTACTGTTCCGCTCACGTCCGGCGCAAATGGCTGGTAGTGATAGCGCCGCGATCGCCCTGCTCAACCAGCGCGTGGGCGACGCCCTGCTGGAATCCGGCCGCGCCAACGTCGGCGTGACCGAGCATAACGGCGTAACCTGCCTGAAGCTGACGCTGCTCAACCCGGTGGTGACGCTGGACGATGTGAAGGTCTTGCTGAGCCTCGTTGAACGCACCGCCCAGGAACTGCTGGCGAAATAAGACACTGCCGATTAGCAAGTGTCCTGCAAAGCCGATAACTGCTGTTATCGGCTTTTTTATTTCCCTCTCACGTCCGCGCTTCGCGCAGCAGTTGTTGGATCACCTGCTCCTGACGGGCATAATCGCCTTCGCCAAAGGCGGTATAACGCAGTTGCCCCCGCGCGTCGAAGAAATAATGCGCCGGCCAGTACTGATTACCAAACGCATTCCAGATGGCGTAGTTGTTATCTGCGACAACCGGATAGTTTAGCTGCCGCTGGCTGACCGCTTCACGAAGCTGCGGCAACGACCGTTCCCACGGATATTCCGGCGTATGTACGCCAATCACCACCAGCCCCGCATCGCGATACTTATTGGCCCACGTCCGTACATAAGGCAGCGTATGCTGACAGTTGATGCAATCGCGGGTCCAAAAATCAATCAGCACCACCTTGCCCTTTAACGCCGTATTGGTAAGGGGCGGGCTATTAATCCATGCGGTACCGCCTTGCAATTCCGGCATAGCGCTGGTTGGCCGCGGCGCAACGATCGGCTCCAGACGAACTCGTTGTTGATCCTGGGGCATAAACGCGCTGAGCCGCTGCTCCAGACGATGGGTTAAACCGCTGGCGCCCTGCAGATAACGATCGCTACCGCTGGCGATTAATGCCACTGCGGCCAACATTGCCACGCCAGCCAGTTGGCGTAACCGCCCACTTATCACCTGACCACCGCGCAAACGGGAAATCAGCCGCGCGCCGAACCACCCCAATAGCAGCAACATCAGCGCGCATCCGCTGGCATAGGAAAGCAGCAAGATACCGGTAGTCACTGAATTTCCTTGCAACAACGCCAGGCTAAATATCGCCCCCAGCACCGGTCCCGCGCACGGCGCCCAAAGTAGTCCAATCGCCAGTCCGGCAAACACTGAAGCGAGACCACTGCCATAACGATAGCTCTGTTGGTTAAGTTGATTACCCAGCGCAACCGCTGGCGATCCGAGCCAGCCTGCAACGCGTGATGACAGCAAACTGATAGCCACAACGACCAAAAAGCCCAGCGCCAGCCAACGCCCGACGATGGTCAGATTGACTAACCATCCCCCTGCCGCCGTGGCCAGCAGCGATACAGCGGTAAACATCAATCCCATACCGAACAACAACAGGATCAGTTGTCCCTTACGCCCGCGAACGCTGGCAAACACCAGCGGGATCACCGGTAAGGTACAGGGGCTGAGCAGCGTCAACATACCGGCCAAAAATGCAATCACAACAGCCATGATCATTCTCCTTCGCAACGTTGCCGAAGTGGCAACGTCAGCATTACAACAGGCGACTGTATGGCGGATATGTCCGTGAAACGGCGGTTTAGTATATGGATTTATCTGCAGTTGGAATGGATACAGAAGGATACAAAACGGCGGCATTGAGACGTACCCGCGCCTCAAGACCGCCCTGTTGCAGATTGTGCAGGGTCAAACTTCCCTGCATCTGCCCGGCGAGCTGGGCGGCGATTGCCAGCCCCAAACCGGTACCGCCGGTATCGCGATTACGTGACTGCTCGAGGCGATAGAACGGCTGCAGTACGGCGGTGAGCTCTCCTTCCGGGATGCCGGGGCCGTCATCAACAACGTGAATGATAACATCGCCATTCGGCGGGTAACTCAGGCTGATTTCCACCTTTTCGGCGTATTTCAGCCCATTATCGATTAAGTTACTCATGATCCGCCGCAGCGCCTGCGGCTGAAGCGTCATGACGTCCGCCCCTTTACCGGCACGAAAACTGACCGCTTTACCGATATCGGCATAATCACAGGCGATGCTATCCAGTAACGCATTGAGACTCATCCGCTGCGGCGCTTCTGCCAGCGGTTCGGCCGATCGTGCCAGCGCGATGCCTTCGCGAACCAGTCGGGTCATGCTATCGAGATCCTGTAACAGCTTATCGCGGAGTGCCGGTTGGTCGGCCATCTCGACTCTTAGCTTCATACGGGTAATCGGCGTCTGCAAATCGTGGGAGATCGCCGCCAGGATCCGCGCGCGCTCCTGCAAATGGTCCTGTATTCGCTTTTGCATCGCGTTGAAGGCGCGCGCCGCGCGCTGCACCTCTTGTGGTCCCTTCTCGGCCAGCGACCCTGCAGCCGGAGTAGCCGGTTGCAGCGTATCAATGGCGCGGGTAAAGCGGGTCATCGGCGCGACCACCTGGCGGACGGCGTACCAGGCGCAAAATAGCAGTAACAGAAACTGCGCGACCAGCACCAGCGGTAGCCAACGTGCGATGGCCGGCAGCTTTGGCCACAGGTCAATGCTTAACGGCGCGCCGTCGCGCAGGGTCACGTGGGCCTGAATATGTTCGCGCGGTCCAGGGACGGCGATAATACTCACAGGATAGCGACCGCTCAGGGCTTCCTGTAACGAGCGTACCGCATCACGGGTACGCCAGCTGGTGGGATAATCGCCAGTTTGTCCGGCAGAAAGCTGATAGCGGTAGTTACCGCGCGCCAGACGCGCCAACCAATGCGGCCGTTCTTGCGCAGGAAGACGATCAAGGATAGCCACGCTGGTGGCGACATCGTATTCAAGGTTGCCCAGCATGACGCTACGGGCACTGCTCATGCGCTCGTAGAGCAGAAGCGATAGCGTCAGGGCATTAGCGAGCAGCAGAGCGAGAAAAATCATTATCATTAAGCGCGACTGCAATGACGCCGGCCACACTTTCATTATCGCGCCTCGCGGATCGACACCGGCACTGACAGCACGTAACCCTCGCTGCGCACGGTTTTGATATAGGCGGGCTCACGCGCGTCCTCCCGCAGGCGCTGACGCAGGCGGCTCACCAACAGATCGATAGACCGTTCAAACAGTTCGGCATCACGCCCCTGGGTAAGATTCAACAACTGATCGCGGTTGAGCACACGTTGAGGATGATCAAGAAACACCCGCAGCAGGCGATATTCCGCCCCGCTTAGCGCCACAATTGTGCCACTCTCGTCCAGTAGATGCCGCGCCGAGGTATCGAGCAGCCAGTCGCCAAAGGCGATAAGCCTGCCGGCTTCGCTGATTTGTAAATTGGGGGGAAGCGCGCGGGCGCGGCGTAAGATGGCTTTGATCCGCGCCAGTAGCTCCCGGGCCACGAACGGTTTCACCAGATAATCGTCGGCCCCCATTTCGAGACCAAGTATACGGTCGCTATCTTCGCTACGCGCGGTCAGCATCAGCACCGGGATATCCTGTTGGCCATCATTGCGCAACTGTCGACAAAGGGTTAAACCATCGTCGCCGGGCAGCATGATATCGAGGACAATCAAATCGATTTGATGGTTTTTAAGTACAGACCACATCGCTTTGCCATTAGCTGCGCCGCTGGCGCGATAGCCCGATTTCTCCAGATACCCAACGATCAGTTCGCGGATATCGCGGTCGTCATCGACAACCAGGATGTGGTCAATACGTTCCAAAGGCGGCTCCTGCGGAAAAATAAGCTCATGAAAAGCATATGCGGCTTTTCCGCAAGCGCAACTCTGCGCTTGCGGCGTGGTGAGGCTTATAAGCGATCGGCGTCAATAACCGCCTGGACAAATTCCGCTGGCGCCTCCTGCGGCGGGTTATGTCCCACTGCGTCTTTGAAATCCCGATGCTCATATTTACCGGTGAATTTCGCCCGATAGCTATCCGGCGCCGGATGCGGCGCGCCATTGTTTTCCCCCTCGATGGTAATCGTGGGTACGCTAATCGCCGGCAGTTTCGCGAGTCGCTGTTCGTAGGCCGCATATTTCGCTTCGCCATGCTCCAACCCCAGGCGCCAGCGGTAGTTGCTGATGGTGACGGCAACGTGATCCGGGTTATCCAGCGCTTTCGCGCTATTGGCGAACGTGGCATCCGTGAATGTCCACCGCGGCGAAGCCTGATGCCAGATAAATTTGGCAAAGTCATGGGTATTTTGCCGGTAGCCCGCCTCGCCGCGCGGGGTGGCAAAGTAGAATTGATACCACCACGACAGTTCCGCCTGCGGCGGTAACGGCTTCTCGCCAATTCGCTGACTGCTAATCAGATAACCGCTCACCGATACCAGCGACTTAACCCGCTGCGGCCAGAGCGCCGCGACGATATCCGCTGTACGCGCGCCCCAGTCAAAGCCAGCGAAATCCGCTTGCTTAATATTTAGCGCATCCATCAGATGCACTATATCCGCCGCCATCGCCGATGGCTGACCGTTACGCGGCGTTTTAGCCGACAGGAAACGGGTGGAGCCGTAGCCGCGCAGATACGGCACGATGACCCGGTAACCCTTCTGCGCCAGCGCCGGGGCTACCTGCGCGTAGCTTTGAATATCATACGGCCAGCCGTGCAGCAAAATTACCGCCTGGCCATCGCGTGGCCCAATATCGACATAACCGATATTCAAATCGCCGGCGTTGATTTGTTGCACCTTGTCGAAAGCGCCTGCGTCTTCAGCAGCGCACACGCTGGCGGACCACAGCGTGGAGAGACACAGCGCCGTAGCGCTGACATGACGGATTGCGGATAATCTGTTCATCCTCATTTCACCTTTTATCTGGAAGCGTTAAGCAAGTACGTGAACAGTTAATCAGGCCTGTGTATCCAGCATGTGTGGGATTTATCGTGTTTTTGCATCGCCATGTATGAGGTTTGCCGATTGATACAGTGTGATACAAACGCCAGATTTGGCGATTGTTGCTAAGTTGTGAATTTCAACTTGCCGCCGCGAACAAATCAGTTACCGTGTCAGGCATTTCCAGTACAACCACCAGATGGAGCGCGCTATGGCGATTTTTGATGGTCACAATGACCTGCTGCTCAATTTATGGCTTCACCATCGCGAGGATCCTTCAACCGCTTTCTTTGCCGGGATTGAGAACGGTCATCTCGACTATCCGCGCATGCTGCAAGGCGGATTTGCCGGCGGGCTATTCGCGCTATTCGTGCCGCCGCAGGAATATATTGCCCGTATGGCGCCGCAATACGCCAGCCAACGATGGGATCCGATCGATATCCTCTGGCAGCAACTGGCCATCCTGAAACAACTTGTCGCGCACTCCGCTGGACGCTTGCGATTATGTCTGAGCGCGGCGGATATCGAACGCTGCCGCGAGGATAAGGTACTGGCGATGGTGGCGCATATTGAGGGCGCCGGAGGTTTTGATGGCGAGGGCCACGACCTGCAGGCCTTTTATGCCGCCGGGGTGCGCAGCATTGGTCCGTTCTGGAACATTGCGAACCGCTTCGGCAGCGGCGTTAACGGTTCCTTTCCCGGTAGCCCGGACACTGGGCCTGGACTGACAGCGGCAGGTATCGATCTGATTAAGCAGGCCAATGCCTTGAAGATGCAGATTGACGTGTCTCATATGAATGAAAAAGCGTTCTGGGATACCGCCCAGCACTCGACGTCACCGCTGGTCGCCACCCACTCTAATGCCCACGCGCTATGCCCGCAGCCACGTAATCTCACCGATGAACAACTGCGGGCGATTCGCGACAGCGGCGGCGTGGTCGGCGTCAATTTCGGCAACGCTTTCCTGCGCGCCGACGGCAAACGCGACAGCGACACCCCATTAGCTACCATCGTTCACCATATCGACTATCTTATTAACATTATGGGCGACGATCACGTGGCGTTGGGGTCCGATTTTGACGGCATCAGCCTGCCGGACGAATTGGGCGACGTGAGCGGTTTACCACGGCTAATCAACGCGTTGCGCCATAGCGGTTATGAACAATTGGTGCTGGATAAACTGCTTTGGGGCAACTGGCAAAAGGTATTAAAAAATGTTTGGCAACAATAGGTTATATTGTAAACATAAGGTTAAATGCTTACATGTTGCCGGTTGACCTTTGTCTCCCTGAGGGGCAATATTTGATGGCCATCACAAAACCGACACAACCGAAGACGTTGATGTCGCATTTTTATAGAGGAAAAAACGATGTGGAAGAAACCTGCTTTTATTGATTTACGTCTGGGTCTGGAAGTGACGCTGTACATTTCCAACCGCTAATCGCTCCGCCCGCCGTCCGTGCGGGCATTTTGTTTTTTTATCTGGTCCGTCTTCATGTTTATAAAAGTCCTCGGTTCCGCCGCTGGCGGAGGTTTTCCGCAGTGGAATTGTAACTGCGCCAACTGTCAGGGGCTGCGCAATGGCACAATTCAGGCCACCGCCCGCACCCAGTCTTCCATTATCGTTAGCGATAACGGCAAAGAGTGGGTGCTGTGTAACGCCTCTCCCGATATCAGCCAGCAAATTGCCCACACGCCAGAGTTAAACAAACAAGGAGTGCTGCGCGGTACGCATATTGGCGGCATTATCCTTACCGATAGCCAGATTGACCATACTACCGGGCTGCTGAGCCTACGCGAAGGGTGTCCCCATCAGGTCTGGTGCACGCCGGAGGTACATGAGGATCTCAGCACGGGTTTTCCCATTTTTACTATGTTACGGCACTGGAACGGCGGCCTGATTCACCATCCTGTCACCCCGCTGAATAGTTTTACCGTTGACGCCTGTCCCGATCTGCAGTTTACCGCCGTCCCCATCGCCAGCAATGCGCCGCCCTACTCGCCGTTTCGCGATCGCCCGCTGCCGGGCCATAACGTGGCGCTGTTTATCGAAAACCGCCGTAACGGCCAGACGCTGTTCTATGCGCCGGGGCTTGGCGAACCGGATGAAGCGCTCCTGCCGTGGCTGAAAAAAGCGGACTGCCTGCTGATTGACGGTACCGTCTGGCAGGATGATGAACTACAGGCTGCCGGCGTCGGGCGCAATACCGGTCGTGATATGGGCCACCTGGCGCTTGGCGATGAACACGGCATGATGGCGTTGCTGGCCTCACTCCCGGCAAAGCGCAAAATTCTGATTCATATCAATAACACGAATCCTATCCTTAACGAGCAATCGCCGCAGCGCAAGGCCCTGACGCAACAGGGAATTGAAGTGAGCTGGGACGGGATGCCTATCACGCTTCAGGACTAACTATGCAGATACGCGAAACCCTATCGCCACAAGCGTTTGAACAAGCGCTACGGGAAAAAGGCGCCTACTACCATATCCATCATCCGTACCATATTGCGATGCATAACGGCGAGGCCAGCCGCGAACAAATCCAGGGCTGGGTGGCGAACCGTTTTTACTACCAGACCAATATCCCACTAAAAGACGCGGCGATTATGGCAAACTGCCCCGATCCACACACCCGACGCAAATGGGTGCAGCGGATCCTCGACCACGATGGCAGTTACGGCCAGGAAGGCGGTATTGAAGCCTGGCTGCAGTTGGGTGAAGCCGTGGGGCTAAGCCGTGATGAGTTACTCAGCGAGCGCCACGTGCTGCCCGGGGTGCGTTTTGCCGTCGACGCCTACGTCAATTTTGCCCGCAGGGCCAACTGGCAGGAAGCGGCGTGCAGTTCGCTGACCGAACTGTTTGCCCCGCAAATTCATCAGTCGCGCCTCGACAGCTGGCCGCAGCACTACCCATGGATCAAAGAAGAAGGCTATTTCTACTTCCGCAGCCGCTTAAGCCAGGCCAATCGCGACGTCGAACATGGGTTGGAACTGGCGAAGATCTACTGCGATAGCGCGGAAAAGCAGAACCGGATGCTGGAGATCCTGCAGTTTAAGCTCGACATTCTGTGGTCGATGCTGGATGCCATGACCATGGCCTACGCGTTGCAGCGCCCGCCCTATCATACGGTCACCGACAAGGCGGCCTGGCACACGACCCGACTGGTATAACTATGCAAAAAAGCGCAATCATCGCCTTTCGTCGCGGCTACCGCCTGCAGTGGGAAGCTGCTCAGGATAGCCACGTGATCCTCTATCCGGAAGGAATGGCGAAACTGAATGAAACCGCCGCCGCGATCCTCGAACTGGTCGATGGTCAACGCGACGCGGCAAAAATAATCGCCGAACTCAACGCCCGTTTCCCGGAAGCCGGCGGCGTCGATGACGACGTCATCGAATTCCTGCAGATAGCTTACCAACAGAAGTGGATTATCTTCCGTGAGCCAGAATAAACCCGCCGTTAATCCGCCGCTGTGGCTACTGGCGGAGCTGACCTATCGCTGTCCGTTGCAGTGCCCCTACTGCTCTAACCCACTGGACTTTGCTCAGCAGGAGAAAGAACTCACCACCGAACAGTGGATTGAGGTCTTTCGCCAGGCGCGGGCCATGGGTAGCGTGCAGATGGGTTTCTCCGGCGGCGAACCGCTGACGCGCAAAGATCTGCCGGAGCTTATCCGCGCCGCGCGCGATCTCGGTTTTTACACCAATCTGATTACGTCAGGCATTGGGCTCACCGAGAGCAAACTCGACGCCTTCAGCGAGGCCGGGCTGGATCATATCCAGATTAGCTTCCAGGCCAGCGATGAAGTGCTTAACGCAGCGCTGGCGGGCAACAAAAAAGCGTTCCAGCAGAAGCTGGCGATGGCGAAAGCGGTAAAAGCACGCGACTACCCGATGGTGCTGAACTTTGTCCTACATCGCCACAATATCGACCAGATCGATAAAATCATCGAGCTGTGTATCGAGCTGGAAGCGGATGATGTTGAGCTCGCCACCTGCCAGTTTTACGGCTGGGCGTTTCTCAATCGTCAGGGGTTACTGCCGACCCGCGAACAGATCGCCCGAGCTGAACAGGTCGTTGCTGATTACCGCCATAAAATGGCGGCTAACGGTAATCTGACCAATCTGCTCTTTGTCACCCCGGACTACTACGAAGAACGCCCTAAAGGCTGTATGGGCGGCTGGGGCTCAATATTCCTCAGCGTGACCCCGGAAGGCACCGCGCTGCCGTGTCACAGCGCGCGCCAGTTACCGGTCGAGTTCCCGTCGGTGCTGGAGCAGAGCCTGGAATCGATCTGGTATGACTCGTTTGGCTTCAACCGCTACCGCGGCTTCGACTGGATGCCGGAGCCGTGCCGTTCCTGTGATGAAAAAGAGAAAGATTTCGGCGGCTGCCGCTGTCAGGCCTTTATGCTGACCGGCAATGCAGATAACGCTGACCCGGTGTGCAGCAAATCGCCGCACCATCATAAAATCCTCGAAGCGAGGCGCGAAGCGGCCTGTAGCGACATCAAAATCAGCCAGCTGCAGTTCCGCAACCGCACCCGTTCACAGCTGATTTATAAAACCCGGGAATTGTGATGACCACCGCCACCCGCATCGTGGAACTGGCAGGCGGGATTCGCGCAACGCTGGTTCATCAGCCGCAGGCGACGCGTGCTGCGGCGTTGGTTAAGGTGGGGGCCGGAAGCCATCACGAAACCGATGCCCTGCCGGGGCTGGCCCATTTACTGGAACATTTGCTGTTTCGCGGCAGCCAGCGCTATCACGCAGACGAGCGATTAATGGCGTGGATCCAACGCCAGGGCGGCTGCGTCAACGCCACCACCCTTGCCCGCCACAGCGCCTTTTTCTTCGAGGTCGCCGCCAGTAGTCTGGCCGAGGGCATCACCCGTCTACGGGATACGCTCCAGGCGCCGCTGCTGTCGCCTGAAGATATCCGTCAGGAACTGGCGGTCATCGATGCGGAAAACCGGCTTATCCAGCAGCACGATCCCTCCCGCCGTGAAGCCGCAGCCCGTCACGCGATGGCGGCGCCCGCGGCTTTTCGCCGTTTTCAGGTCGGCAGCATGGATTCTCTGGGCGGAAACTTGCCTGCGCTGCAGGTTGCGCTCGGCGAGTTTCATCAGCGCTATTATGTCGCCAGCCATCTGCAGCTATGGCTTCAGGGGCCGCAGTCGCTTGATGAATTAGCCGCATTGGCCCATTTTTTTGCCGCGGGGTTCCCTGGCGGCCTGCCGCCGGAAAGCCCGCCGTCTGCGTATTTTAGCAACAATTCGGATCTTCAACTGGCCGTTGAAGACAAACCGGCGGTATGGCGTTGTCCGCTCATTGCAGTAAGTGACAACGTCACTATTTTTCGTGAATTCTTACTGGATGAAGCGCCCGGCAGCCTGCTGGCCGGGCTACGTGAATGCGGGCTCGCGGACGATGTCGCGCTGAACTGGCTTTACCAGGATGAACGTGTCGGCTGGCTGGCGCTGGTATTCAGCAGCGACCAACCCGACGCCATCAATCAGCATCTCGAGCGATGGCTGCAGGCATTGCGCCACACCTCGCCTGAACAGCAGTTGCACTATTACAGGCTGGCGCAGCGGCGTTTTAACGCACTCACCCCGCTCGAACAGTTACGTCAGCGGGCATTGGGTTTTGCGCCCAATTCCCCGCCCGTCGACTTTGCCCGTTTCTGCGCCAGCTTGCTGACGGCGCCAGCCTCTTCGCTGGTGTGCCGCAAAATAGCGGCTGGCGATGGCGTGGCAACCCAGGGCTTTACCTTGCCGCTCGGCCGCAGGCAGCCACGGACAGTCGTGATTGATCCGCTGGCATTTAGCTTCTATCCGCAGGCAGCGACCGCGGCAGCGCCTGACCTGCCGCCAACGACCAGCCCGCTGCTGCATGTCATTGCAGATAATCAAACGCCAACGCTGATCGTTCGCAAGCCTTTCTATAGCGTGCTTAGTCAGGCGCAGGGTATGGCGATAAGCCAGCAACTCCGTCCCATGCTCGCGCAACTTCGCCATGCTGGCGGCAGCGGTGAGTGGCGAACGGTGGACGGCAACTGGCAGCTTACCCTACAGCTACCGGAATCCGGCGGCGTAGCGGAACGCGTCGTCACCGCGATCATGCGCCGATTAGCCCAACCCGCGCCGGGGACGACGGTCGCGTCTGAAACCATTGCGATTCGCCAGCTACTGCAACAATTACCTGAACATCTGACTATCGCCCGGGCGCAAGAGGGTTGGCTGGCGGCGATGGTGGGCGGCAGCGGCAATCTGGCGCAGCAGGTTGCCCGTCAGTTGACGCTGCTCAATACCCCGGTTAACGCCGAACTTCACTCTTCGGCGGGCTGTCGCCGCGGTATTCAGCGTATTCCTCACGCCAGCTCGGATAACGCGCTATTAGTTTTTATTCCATTGCCCGAGGGGGCATCGCTGGCCGCGCTGCAACTGCTGGCGCTACTTTGCGAGCCGCAATTCTTCCAGCGTCTGCGGGTCGAACAGCAGATTGGCTACGTGGTGAGCTGCCGTTATCAGCGGATCGCCGATCGCGATGGCCTGCTGCTGGCGCTGCAGTCGCCAGATCGTTCCATCAGTAACCTGCTACGCTGCTGTAAAACCTTTCTCCGCCAGTTAACGCTGTGTGGGCAAGCTGAGTTCAGCCAGTTACAACACCAGCTGGCTGAGCAGAACGGTCTGCCGCAGGACGCCAGCGCCACCGCACTCTCCGCCCTGCGCCAGCGCTATCATCTACCGGTAGCCACGCCGCAGAACGTTAACGACCTGCGGCTGGACGAGGTCATCGCGCTATGGCGTGAGATAACTCGCCGTCGCCGCAGCTGGCGAATCCTGTTTAGCGCGCCGACGACGTCCGCCACTTAAAGTGGTTACTGCGCATCGGCGCTTTCGACCTGCGGAACGTTACTTTGCGCGCTATCCGCAGCCGGCGCATTCGCCGGGTCGAAGATATGGTCGAGAATCGCACGCGCCGTCGGGCCGGCGACAACGCCATCGCCGCCGCCATTTTCGAGAATGAGCGCCATCGCCACTTTCGGATGCTGATACGGCGCAAACAGGGTATAAAAAATGTGGTCGCGCAGACGTACCGGGATCATTTTGGCATTGTAGGTCTGGTTCTCCTTCAGGCTAAACACCTGCGAGGTGCCGGACTTCGCCGCAATCTGGTACGGCGCGGTATGAAACAGCTTATATCCCGTTCCGTTCGGCAGGTTCGCCATGCCATACATACCATTGCGGACAACACCCCAATATGGCGATTTCGGATCGCCGACCTGCGGTAAATTGGCTGGCTGCTGGTACCGTTCGACCTTATTCCCCTGCTTCATTGAGTACAAAAGATGCGGGTTTTGTACCTTGCCGTTGTTGATTAGGGTGGTCAGCGCTTTCACCATCTGGATTGGCGTCGCGATCCAGTAGCCCTGGCCGATACCGACGGAAATCGTATCGCCCTGATACCACGGTTTTTTATGTACCCGCTGTTTCCATTCGCGGCTCGGCAAAACCCCGGCGTATTCTTCATTGAGATCGATGCCGGTCGATTGTCCGTAGCCAAACTTGCTCAACCACTCGTGTATACGATCGATGCCCATCTCAAAAGCGACCTGGTAGAAGAAGGTATCCGCCGACTCTTCAATCGCTTTGGTCACATTCAACATACCATGTCCCGTTTTTAACCAGTCGCGATAGCGGCGCTGAGTACCCGGTAGCGTCCAGGTCGGCGCGCCGAAGAAGGTGGTATTTGGCGTAATCACCCCGGCGGAAAGGGCTGAGAGCGCCATATACGGCTTGACCGTGGAAGCCGGGGGATACAAGCCCTGAGTGACGCGGTTAATCAGCGGGCGATCCTGGTTATCGAGCAGCGATTTGTAAGCCTGGTAGCCAATCCCCTTAACGAAGGGGTTGGGGTCATAGCTGGGGCTGGAGACCATTGCCAGTACGCCGCCGTCGCGCGGGTCGACGGCCACGACCGCGGCGCGCTGGCCCTTCAGGACCGACTCGATGTACTGCTGCAAATGCAGGTCTAGCGTCAGATAGATATTTTTGCCGGCGACCGGCGGGACTTCTTTCAACAGGCGAACGACGCGACCGTGGTTGTCTACCTCGACTTCCTGATAACCGGTGGTGCCATGCAGCTCTTTCTCGTAATAGCCTTCAATCCCCTGTTTACCGATATTGCGATCGGCCGCGTAGTTTTCTGCTTCGCCGTTTTTCGCCAGCCGTTGTAAATCGTTATCGTTAATTTTCGAAACGTAACCGACAACGTGCGCCAGTTCCGCGCCATAGGGATAACTTCGCTGCTGGTAGCTCTCGACGGTGACGCCGGGAAAACGGAATTCGTTGACCGCGAATCGCGCCACTTCCACATCGGTAAGATCGGATTTCAGCGTCACTTCTTTATAGCGGCTATTGTGGTGCATATCGTCGCGGAAACTGGCGATATCATCCGCCGTCAGGTCGACAATCGGGCTTAACGCCTGCAGCAGCGCCGACATATCGGCAATCTTGCTGGGGATCACCTGCAGGCGATACAGGGTGATATTTTGTACCAGCGGAATACCGTTGCGGTCGAAAATCAGCCCCCGGCTTGGCGCGATCGGCAACATTTTAATGTCATTTTGATTGGAGCGGGTCTGATAAAAGTCGTGCTGCTCTACCTGGAGATGGTAGAGATTGAAAATCAACACCCCAAAGCAGACCACCACCAACAGGAAAGCAATAACGGCGCGGCGGATAAACAGCATCTCTTCTGCCGAGTGGTCGCGGATCTCATCTCTCAATAGGGCCATTGGCGGCAATTTACCTGCGTCACTGGAAAGCACAAAAACTAAAGGCGGGGAAGAATAGCTTTATTGACGCATTAGCCCTACTGAAAGGTTGCTAATGAACTGGCAGAAATGTATCAGTATGTTAGAACGTGAGTTGCCTTTCTCAACGAGAGAAAGGCATAAGAACGCGTTGTCAGGTGGTAACGATTATTTTTTGGCCTCAAAAGCGATCTTTACCGCCATTCCGGCAAGTACCGTCGCCATCAGCCAACGCTGAAAGTGTTGCCAGCCCGGTCGCCGCCCAAGAAACAGCGCCACCTGCCCGGCCAGCATAATAATAAGCCCGTTAACCGCCACGCTTATTAGCGCCTGGGTGCAGCCTAGTATTAGGGACTGACTCAGCACGCTACCGAGTCCGGGGGTGATAAACTGCGGCAGCAAAGACAAATACAAGATAGCCACTTTAGGATTCGCCAGGCTGGTAAGAAAGCCCATCAGAAACAGCTTACGCCCGCTATCAGCCGGTAAGTCGCGCACCGCGAAAATCGGCCGCCCACCGGGTTTAATCGCCTGCCACGCTAAATAGAGTAAATAAGCCACTCCGCAAATTCGCAACGCATCGTAGGCATAGGGTACGGCGAAAACCAGCGCGGTTATGCCAAAAGCCGCGCACAGCATATAAAAGAAAAACCCCACCGCAACGCCAGCAAGGGATATAAAGCCGGCGCGTTTTCCCTGGCAAATCGACCGCGAAGTGAGGTACATCATGTTGGGGCCAGGCGTTAACACCAACCCCAACGCCACCGCGGCAAAAGCCGATAATGAAGCTAATTCAGGCATAACTTATCTCCAGATAGGGGTAATGCCCAGGCGCGCGGCGTACTTGACCATGCTCCCCAACAGTATTCTGTCTTTAGCGCCAGTCACATGGTGTCTAAGTATTAGCTTATTCCCGTTCGGTCGACAACCATTTCGCCTTTCCCGGCCGTTTAGGAGGTGCAACTGCTCCTGATACGCCAGAGGCGTATATAAAGTACAGTGCTAACGCCAAACACAGCACCGCTGCCAGGCGTTGTGGCGAAAAGGCAATAGCGCTATTTCCCAACCACCCGAAATTATCAATCAGCAAGCTCATCGCGAGTTGACCAAATATTACCGCCACCGTCGCCGTTGCCGTGCCGATTCGCTGTACTGCCAGCACCATGATGACAATATAGGGTACCCCGCAGAACGCGCCAAGCAGTTGCCACTTTGGCACATCCAGCAGCGTCATCGACTGCTGCGGAGCAAAGAAAACGATCAATAAACCGGTCACCAACGCGCCAATGGAAAAGGTCAAAAAGGCGCTACGCAATATTCCGACTTGCGCGCCAAGACGGCCATTCACCGCAGCCTGTACGCTTAGCAATGCACCGCCAATCAGCGACAAAATAATCATCAGCATATTCATATCAGCACCTCAATCAACGGCAATCAGCACTAATGCCGCCACAATGAACAACAGAGCAATAACCCGGCGGCGATCTATTTTTCGCCGCGGGCTACCAAACCAGCCAAAATGATCGATTAACAGACTCTTACATACTTGACCGGCGAGAATACCGGTAATCGTCATTGCGATACCGATCGTCGGAGTAACAATCGTTAATATCAGCACATAACCTGGCCCCAATAGACCTCCGGTTAATTGCCAACCGGGGAGCGAAAAAAAAGAGGGACTTTGTCGCGGGCTAAAAAAAAGCATCAGTAAAAACGTTAATGCCGCGCCAATGGCGAAAATACTCATTGTTGCCCATAAATCACCGACCTGACCCGCCAGCGGCCCCAATAGACCTGCCTCTACGGACAGCCCCATTCCGCCGGCAATCACTAAAAAAATCAGCACACGCTGCATGTTAAATACTCTTCAGTTGTTAAGAGCGGAAGAGAATAGAACGGCGCGCTAATGCAAAAAATAGTATAGTTTTGCAAACACCTTTGCAGGATTTGCATTAATGGCCGACGTAGGTAACATCAATCTCCGCGCCCTCCAGCTGTTTATCGCCGTGTATGACAGCCATAGTTTTTCCGTTGTCGCGCGCCGTGAAGGCGTGTCCCCTTCTCTTATCTCACGGGTCATCCAGCAACTCGAGGATGCGCTAGGCCAGCAGCTGTTCTACCGCAATACCCGTGCGGTCGTTCCAACGGAGGCCGGAAACCTGTTTGCTGACTATGCCCGCGGGATGACCGAGCAATTCGCTCACGCGCAACGCGAATTACAGGATCGCGCCCAACAACCTGGCGGACTCGTGCGCATCAACGCCCCGGTCTACTTTGGCCAACGGCATATCGCGCCATGGTTAGCGGGACTGGCCGATCGTTATCCCGAGCTGGAGTACGAATTAATCCTGACCGATGACTTTGTCGATCCTCATCGCCAGGCGACTGATATCATTTTTCGTATCAGCGCCCTGCCTGACGCCAGCTATCACGCAAAGGTTTTTGGCGCCCAGCGCTATTACCTCGCCGCAGCGCCTGGTTACCTTTCCCGTTTCGGCGCGCCGCAATCGCCTTCTGAGCTTAATCAACACCGCACGCTGGTGTATCGCGGTTCACAGGGCGCTAACCGTTGGCTTTTTCGCCAGAGGGAAGAAGAGTGGACCCATTACCCGCAAACACCGCGGCTAATCTCAAACAACGCCGATGCCCTTCTCACTTCAGCGATTGGCGGAATGGGCATTGTTTTGTTTCCGGACTGGATGGTGAGCGACGCGCTGGCGCAGGGAACATTAGTAGCGCTGATGAATGACTACAGCGTTGGCATTAACCATTTGCCCTCTTACATTGCCGCGATTTATCCGCATGCTCGTCATCCGTCGCTCAATGTACGCACCGTTATTGATTATTTTACCGACGTTTTCGGCACGCCGCTTTACTGGCAACGCTAATCCTTTCATCGCAGTAAAATTGTCATATCTCAAACAATTAGCGATCCGTTGCGGCTAACGCATCATAACGTTTCCTTTACCGCTGCGTTACGACTATGTTTAAAGGTGTGGTTTTGAATTTCGCCGAGTAAACACACTAAAACACTGGTTTTAATTATGTTTGTTGAACGGTAAAAGCTATTAAATCCGTAGACTCATTCAAATATCGCTTATTGGTAGCAGTGTATATCGTAATGGCATTCACAAAAGCAAACGGAGCCTGATATGAGCACGTCAAATGATCCCACTAACAACCCATCCGCAGGGAAATGCCCTTTCCACGCCGGCACGCCGAAGCAAAGCGCCGGCAGCGGTACCGCCAACCGTGACTGGTGGCCCAACCAACTTCGTGTTGACCTGCTGAATCAGCACTCCAATCGTTCTAACCCGTTGGGTGAAAACTTCAACTATCGGGAAGAGTTCAAAAAGCTCGACTACTCCGCATTGAAAGCCGACCTTCGCGCGCTGCTGACCGACTCTCAGGAGTGGTGGCCTGCCGATTGGGGCAGCTACATTGGCCTGTTTATCCGTATGGCGTGGCACGGCGCGGGGACTTACCGTACCGTCGATGGCCGCGGCGGCGCGGGTCGCGGGCAGCAGCGCTTCGCCCCGCTTAACTCCTGGCCAGATAACGTCAGCCTTGATAAAGCCCGTCGTCTGCTGTGGCCGGTGAAACAAAAATATGGTCAGAAAATCTCCTGGGCCGACCTGTATATGCTGGCGGGTAACGTGGCATTAGAAAACGCCGGCTTCCGTACCTTCGGTTTCGGCGCAGGGCGTGAAGACGTGTGGGAACCTGACCTCGATGTTGACTGGGGCGATGAGAAAGAGTGGCTGAAACACCGCCACCCGGAAAGCCTGGAAAAACAGGCGCTGGGCGCCACAGAAATGGGTCTCATCTATGTCAACCCGGAAGGCCCTAACGCCAGCGGCGATCCGCTTTCCGCCGCGGCAGCCATTCGTGCGACCTTCGGCAATATGGCGATGGACGATGAAGAAATCGTCGCGCTGATCGCCGGCGGCCATACGCTGGGTAAAACGCACGGCGCCGCACCGGCAAGCCACGTTGGCCCGGAACCGGAAGCCGCCCCGCTGGAATCTCAGGGTCTTGGCTGGAGCAGTACTTACGGCAGCGGTGTAGGCGCGGACGCCATCACCTCGGGTCTGGAAGTCGTATGGACGCAAACCCCGACCCAATGGAGCAACTACTTCTTCGAGAACCTGTTCAAATACGAGTGGGTACAGACGCGTAGCCCGGCGGGCGCTATTCAGTTTGAAGCGAAAGATGCGCCGGAGATTATTCCCGATCCGTTTGATCCGAATAAAAAACGCAAGCCGACCATGCTGGTGACGGACCTGACGCTGCGCTTCGACCCGGAATTCGGCAAAATCTCGCGCCGTTTCCTGAACGATCCGCAGGCCTTTAACGAAGCCTTCGCCCGCGCCTGGTTCAAACTAATTCACCGCGATATGGGGCCAAAATCCCGTTATCTCGGTCCGGAAGTGCCAAAAGAAGATCTGATTTGGCAGGATCCATTACCGGCTCCGACGCATAACCCGACCGCCTCCGACATCGCTACGCTGAAAACGGCCATTGCGGATTCAGGCCTGTCGGTCAGCGAACTGGTCTCCGTGGCCTGGGCTTCCGCCTCAACCTTCCGCGGCGGTGATAAACGCGGCGGCGCTAACGGCGCGCGTCTGGCCCTGCTGCCACAGAGAGAATGGCCGGTCAACGCCATTGCCAGCAAAGTGCTGCCAACGCTACAGGCCATCCAGAAAGCATCGGGTAAAGCGTCGCTGGCGGATATCATTGTTCTGGCGGGCGTCGTGGGGGTTGAGCAGGCCGCAGCGGCTGCCGGCGTTCAAGTAAACGTGCCGTTTGCGCCGGGTCGCGTTGATGCGCGCCAGGATCAGACCGATGTTGAAGCAATGGATCTGCTGCAGCCGCTGGCCGACGGTTTCCGTAATTACCGTCGCATCGAAGGCGGCGTATCAACGGAAACCCTGCTTATCGATAAAGCGCAGCAGCTAACCCTGACGGCGCCGGAAATGACGGCGCTGGTCGGCGGCCTGCGCGTGCTGGGCGCTAACTTCGATGGCAGCCAACATGGCGTCTTCACCGATCGCGTCGGCGTCCTCAGCACTGACTTCTTCGTCAACCTGCTGGATATGGGCACCGTATGGAAAGCCGCGGATGAACAGGCTGAGCTGTTTACCGGTCACGACCGTAAGAGCGGCGAAGAGAAATATACCGCCACTCGCGTCGATCTGGTGTTCGGTTCTAACTCGGTCCTGCGCGCGCTGGCCGAAGTCTATGCCTGTGCCGATGCGCAACAGAAATTCGTTACTGATTTCGTTGCCGCATGGACCAAGGTAATGAATCTGGATCGTTTCGATCTGTAATTCCCCTGCCCGCCGGTGAACAACCGGCGGCAGGTTACTCTGTTAAAGCGCCGCTCATTATCGAGTGGCGCTTTTTTATGCTTCCCGAGCGAGCTGCTGTAACCGACTGTAGGTGCGTTGAATATCATCCAGCTCCACATCCGCCACCAGTGTTTCCAGCCCGCAATCGGTAATTAAAATTAAGCGGCACTGTTTTTCATACAAAATATCCACCACGTTGATAAAGCGCTGCTGTGCCGCAGGGCTAACTCGCGCCAACGGTGGAACCTTCTCGACAAGCCAGTTCTGGTGTTGCTCACATAGCGTCAGGTAATCCATGACCGAGGTAGGCGCAAGGCAGAGCTGGTCGAAAGTGAAATGCAGAAAGGCATCTTGCCGAGATGCCGTCTGCAGGGTGCGATAACCTACTTGCAGAGCCTGCGCCTGCGGGGCAATATCCGGCAAACCGAGCGCCGCGCGAGTACTGGGGGTTGGCTGCACCAACAGTTTTCCCTGGCAGAAATCATTCTCCAGCAAGGCATGTCGCTCGCGGTAATCCTGTTCGCCGTTGAGCGCCGTTACCGTCATATGACGTTTAATGAGGTTAATGGAAGGCAAAAAACGTTCGTGATAGAGCGGATTCGCCAGCAAACGGTCGGGGGGATAATTGGAGGTCGCTAATAAGACGATATTTCGCGCGAACAAATGCTCCAGTAGCACCTTTATCAACATCGCATCAGCCGGGTCATGAAGATGAAACTCATCAAAACAGAGCAGACGACAGTTGTCGGTCATTTGCGCGACGACCTCTTGCAACCGCGGCGCCGAAGGGGCGTTCAGCCGCTGATGGAGCTCGCGGAAAAAGTGATGAAAATGCACCCGCCGCTTTTCACGCAGCGGCAAGCTGGCAAAGAAGCTATCGAGAATAAAGCTCTTCCCGCGCCCGGTTCGCCCCCAGACGTACAATCCTTGTATTGCCGTTTGCTGCCGGAATAACTGCTGGCTCAGCGTTTGCAAGTTGGCGACCAACGCGAGCTGGTCGGCATCAAGGGTGAGATTTTCTTTTGCCGCCCGTTGAGCCATCACGGCGCTAAAACAGAAATCAGCGTACTGTTGCATGGGATTCACTAGCGCTATTTTTATTGAGAATGGTCGCCATGACGTTGTCAAAATGCGGCAGATCCTTAGCCACGGTAAATGCGGGATTCATCGCTTTACGGCCAATCAGACCATCGATGAATGCAAAGATGGTGAGCGTTGCTTCTTCGACGTTAACGTGTGGGCTGAGCTCGCCTGCGGCAATTCCTTGAGCAATAATCTGTGCCATTCCGTCGCGCATGATCCTGTCGCTATTGACGAAAATCTGCCGCAGCGCCGGCTTTCTTGCCGATTCCGCAATAATTTCCACCCACAGCTGGTGCGAAGAGGGATACCCCACTTCTTCTATACAGGAAACGGCTAAGGCGCAAATCTGCGCAAAATGGGAACCTTCGAAGCGCTCCTGATGCTTAGCTAATGCCGATTTTTGCTCTTCAAGGATAATCGCCTCAATGAGTTCATCTTTGCCTTTGAAGTAGGTGTACATCGCGCCGAGGCTAATACCTGCGCGCAGTGCAATTTCGCGCACGCTGGTTCCATTAAATCCTTTTTCGGCAAAGCACGCCGCCGCGGCGACAATCAGCTTATGGTACGTTTCTGAATTATTTAACATTTCAACTACCTCCGGCGATGGGCAATTCTACCTGCTTCAAGCGCTTTTTGGCTAGCAGCCTAATGTTAGGGTAAATAACCCGTTTTTACTTGCCATCACCGACAGTGCGCCTCATTATTAATGAATGAACGTTCGTTCATTTGTGATGATAAATATGAGGAGAACCATGATGCCAAATACCCAATCCAGTCTGCGTTTGCTTTTTCCGCAATGGCAAGGCGGCAACAATCCGCCCTACTTCTTCGGCTCCCGGATGCTGTCCTGGCTGGCGCCGCCTGCGCAAGGCGTTGTCGAGGAGGTCTGTGTCCCCGAACCAGGACACGCTCAACTGGCAAATGAAGATGGAATTGTCGGCCGCCGGGCGATCGTTGAACAGTTGCTTGATGCACAAGACAAAATCACTCGAAATCAGCCAGAGACCATTGTCACCTTAGGGGGCGATTGCCTGGTCTCCCTGGCTCCTTTCGCCTGGCTTGTGGAAAAATATGGCGATAAATTGGGGGTATTATGGATTGATTCTCACCCGGACGTTATGACGCCAGAGCAGTTCCCACATGCCCATGCCCACGTTCTTGGGGCGTTAATGGGCAATGGCGGCGCGGAATTAACCCAGGTGGTCAGAAAGCCATTATCACCAGGCAAAGCGCTCATTGCCGGGATCCATAGCCCGCTCGATGTCGAAAAACAGTTTATTAGTGAACGCGGCATCGCCACCTTAAGCCCATCAGAGCTGCGTCAGAATCCGCAGGCGATTGACGAGTGGATAGCGCGTGAACGTATTGAGTACCTGGCCATCCATCTCGATCTTGATGTCCTCGACCCGGCCCTGTTTCGAGCAGTGCTGTTTGCTCGTCCGGGGCGCGGCGTACACGATTTTGGCGATGTCGCCGAAGGGAAACTGACGATTGCCGAAGTGGTTAATCTTATCAATCAAGCCGCCGCGGAGGCCAAACCGGTCGGCCTCACCGTCGCCGAACACCTGCCCTGGGATACCTTAAACCTGAAGAATATGCTCGAAGCTCTACCATTATTGAGTTAATCGACGTGTTCCCCGTGGTGGAAAGTACCATTTGCCATGTTGCAGGAATACCGCAGGGGCTTTACCTCAGGCCCGGAGCGATAACGCCCCGGGACTTAAACTACCTAATCCAGACGGTAAGTAAGACTATCACCACCATCATCAACACGGCCTGGAGAAAGATTGGGTCTAACGACGTTTTGCGCATAGTCCCCCCGCTATTCAAAGATTTGCCGTATCGCCAGCGCCAGTACCAGCAAACCGGCCAGTAAAAACATCCAGGCGATGAGATCCTCCGGTGAACGATTCATCGTCATCCTCCTTTTTGTCATCAAAACCACTGGCCAAAGCGCTTGATATAGAAACGTTTCATACCCTGCGCCACCAGGCAGTAGCTCAGCAACGTGGCAACGAGCCACGGGAAATAACTCAGCGGCAGCGGCTCAAGCCCCACCATGGCGCCAAGCGGCGAGAACGGGATATAGATGCCGATGGCCATAATGGCGGCGGTGGTGAGCAAAACCGGCAGCGTCGCGCGGCTCTGAATGAACGGAATTTTCTGCGTTCTCAACATATGCACCACCAGCGTCTGCGACAGCAGCCCTTCGATAAACCAGCCGGACTGGAACAAGGCCTGCGCTTCCACATGATTGGCGGCGAAGACGTACCACATCAGAGCAAAGGTGGTGATATCGAATATCGACGACGTGGGGCCAATCCACAGCATAAAGCGGCCAATGTTCTTCGCATCCCACTTGCGCGGCTTACGCAAAAACTCCTTATCCATTTTGTCCCACGGCAGCGACAGCTGTGAGATGTCGTACATCAGATTCTGAATCAACAGATGAATCGCCAGCATCGGCAGGAACGGGATAAACGCGCTGGCGACTAATACCGAAAACACGTTGCCGAAGTTGGAGCTGGCGGTCATGTTCAGATACTTAATAATGTTGCCAAAGGTCTCGCGTCCTTTAATCACCCCCTCTTCCAGCACCATCAGGTCTTTTTCCAGCAGAATAATATCCGAGGACTCCTTCGCGATATCCGCCGCGCTATCGACAGAAATACCCACATCGGCATCGCGCAGCGCCGGGGCGTCGTTAATGCCATCGCCCAGAAAACCAACGGTATGGCCATTTTTCTGTAGCATCTGCAGAATGCGCGACTTCTGCAGCGGCGTCAGTTTGGCGAACACCGCGCGTTTCTCGACCTCCTGCTGAAGCTGGCGGTCAGTCATTGACTCAACCTTTTGGCCGGTGAGTATGTCGTGCGCATCAATGCCCACTTCAAGACAAATCCGCGCCGTTACAACCGGGTTATCACCGGTAAGTACCTTGACCGCGACACCGTTATCACGCAGTGCGGTAATGGCTTTGCCCGCGCTTTCCTTCGGCGGGTCGAGGAACGTCAACATGCCCTCGACGGTGAGCCCCTGTTCATCAGCTGCGGTGAGCGGCACGTTTAGCGCGGCATCATCCAGCTTGCGGGTAGCGACCAGCAATACCCGAAAACCCTGAGCGTTATAATCTTCGGTTTTCGTCAGCAATAGTTCCCGGCGCAGCGCGTCCAGTTCAACGATCTTGTCGCCCTCACGAATATGGGTCGCGGCTTCGAGCATCTCTTCAACCGCCCCTTTACAAATCAGGCATTTATCGCCATAGCGGCTGTCTTCCACCGAGACCGATACGCGGCGGCGTACAAAATCGAACGGCAATTCATCGAGCTTCACGAAACGCTCTTTTTCCGCCGGCGCCAGCCGCCCTTCCCCATAGCGCAACACGGCTCTGTCCATCAGATTACGCGCTCCGCTTTGGCTGCTGCTATTCAGCCACGCCAGCATTAATACTCGATTGCTTTCCGCGCCGCCAACGTCGAGATGATGCTCAAGGATGATATTGTCCTGGGTCAGGGTGCCTGTTTTATCCGTACACAGCACATCCATTGCGCCAAAGTTTTGAATGGCATTGAGACGCTTAACGATCACCTTACGCCGCGACATGGCAATCGCGCCCTTCGCGAGGTTCGAACTGACGATCATGGGTAACATCTCCGGCGTTAAACCGACCGCCACCGCCAGGGCAAAAAGCGAGGCTTCTACCCAATCGCCTTTACTGAAACCATTAATCAACAACACGATCGGTACCATGATCAGCATGAAGCGGATTAACAACCAGCTCACGCTATTCACCCCGCGATCGAAGGCGGTTTGCGTGCGGGTGCCGACGATCGATTTTGCCAGCGAGCCAAACCAGGTCCGGTCGCCGGTCGCCACCACCACCGCCTGCGCCCTGCCGCTGGTGACGTTCGTCCCCATCAGACAGATATTGCCCATCTCTAACAGACTTTTATTTTTATCCGGCGTCGGTAGACGGTCGCTGCATTTTCCCGACACGCTGGCCATCAGATCATATTTTTCTACCGGAAGTGATTCACCGCTAAGAATGGACTGACTAACAAAGAGGTCCCGTGATTCCAGCAGACGAACATCTGCCGGCACCAGATCGCCTGCGGCAAGGAAAATAATATCGCCCGGCACCAGCTCTTCAATGGGTATTTCCTCCTGGCTGGGGCCAATATTACCCGGCCCGCGGCGCAGTACCGTTGCGGTGGTACGGACCATGGATTTCAGCGCCTGCGCGGCTTTATTGGTCCTGAACTCCTGCCAGAAGCGTAATAGACCACTCAGGCTCACCATCGTCAGGATAATAATAACGCCGGTGAGGTCTGTCTCTTCACCGTTTCGCAGCGGTAGCCAGTAATCGGTAATAAAACTGACTGCCGCCAGCGCCATCAGTACGTAAATAAACGGGTTATTAAATGCCTGCAGTAATTGAATAAAAAACGGCGGCACACGTTCGCGTGCCACTTCGTTGCGACCATAGTCGTCCAGCCGTTCCAGTGCATCGGCGGTCGTTAGTCCCTGCCGACTGCTATTTAAACGTGCCAACGTATGGTCCGGACTATTAAAGGCCTCCGTTTCAATCGCAAAGCTCTTTTTATGCTGCTTATCATTTTCTGACGCAGACCGGTTGGTATTCCGGTTTTCTACTTTCATGTCAGTCATGATTCATCCCCAAATTTAGATGTGGTAATCCCTGCATAAATAAATCATGCATAGTTAGATGTTATTTTTTACACTCACAAATTGCGCGTAGTAGATATTCCTGCGTAGATTGCTTAACCGCAGTGAGATAGCCTTAATGGCCTGTGTGAGCGTGTGTTACCGCGTAAAAGGCGGAGGGAACAGGGCGTAGAAAAATAATAGCATGATGAATTACCTCGCAAAAAAGCGAATTCCAGTTCTCAGGAGGCAATCAGGATTGGGAAAGGATTGCTGCCTGCCGGTTGGCAAACAGCGCAGAATAGATAGCGTCAGTTTGCCTTGATGTTTAAATAAGGGTGACTGTCCAACATATCTCTCCTGTATAAAATTGTGCTTAGTATAGCCCGCCAATAATAGCTGTAAAGTTTAATACTCTCCCCGGTGAGGATTGGTTTAAGAAAGAGATCAAATGTTATTAGAAAAGCAAAGCCCCATTTATCACGGGGCCTCTATGTTAATCAAAGACGCTATTAATGATCGCGGTGACCACGGCGGTACTGAGAGCAATCAGAACCAGATCGTCACCCACCACCCGCCACTCATAGCCAGGATAATAAGGTAATTGGTTGAGCATCGAGGCAGGCACCGTTTTTTTGGCAATGCCCGGAGGTAATGGTTTTCCACGCGCGAGATTTTTCGCAATCCCCGGAGGCAGCGCTTTATAGCCGGTCAAGCCGTAGTTCACCGCTAGCGCGCGAGCGGTGGTATAGCTGATATCACTATCGACGTGATCCGGTTTGCCGTAATTCTTACGCTGGCCCTTGCCGCCGCCGTTATCGCTTTGGCTGGCGCTATGACCATGATTACCTTTATCGCCATGATAGATGTTTTTACCGCTATTGCCATGTTCACCATTGCCATTACCGTTCCCGGGATTAGCAAGCGCCGGTGCCGCGGCCATCGTTACCGACATCACCATTGCCAACGCCGTTTTTATTGCCTGACGCTTTAACATATTCTTTTCCCTGGTAGACATAGATACACACTGCAAATGTAGGTGATTTTCACCGAAGTCACCATTTCTCTTAGTCTGATTGATCGCTGCTGGTCGTTTACTTCAATTCTGCCGTCTGTGCTGACAAAAAAGCAGCATATTTATCATCTATCAGCGTATTAAACATGATTTCCGACTGTTAAATCGCCACACCGCTCACAATTAAAAATTTAAAACCATTAACAACCAATTAACATTAGCAGGCAAACATTTCTCCTGAGGAAAATAATAATATGTCTACTACCCAGGTTCTCGGCGACGCCTCCTTTAGCCCGCCAGGACAACATCCCGATAGCTTAACCGCGCGTATCGACGCTCTGCCCTCCTCCCCCGGTCTTTGGTCCTTTATCACCCTACTGGCATTAGGCGGCTTTTTCGAACTCTACGACCTGTTCCAGACCGGTTATATCAGCACCGGCCTGCTCGCCGAGGGTATTTTCCATACCGGGAAAGATGGGGTATTTGGTATTGCCGATCAGGCAGCCTTCGCTTCCTCGACCTTTATGGGGCTGTTTATCGGCGCCAGTTTGCTCGCGCCGCTGGCGGACAGACTTGGACGCCGCCTGACCTTTATGTTCGCGCTGGCGTGGTATGGCATCTTTTCGCTGATTATGGCGCTGCAAAATAGCGCTGAAGGGGTTATTTTCTTTCGTTTCCTGGTGGGGATCGGCCTGGGAATTGAACTGGTGACTATCGATACTTATCTCAGTGAATGGATGCCGACGCATTTACGTAATAAAGCCTTCGCTTACGCCTTCTTTATTCAGTTTCTCTCGGTACCGACGGTGGCGCTGATGTCCTGGCTACTGGTGCCAATGACCATTCTCGGCCTGAGCGGCTGGCGTTGGGTGATTATTCTCGGCGCACTGTGTTCACTGGTCATTTGGGTTATCCGCAAAAAGCTGCCGGAATCCGCCCGCTGGCTGGAAAGCAAAGGTCGCCACGATGACGCGCACCGGGTTATGGGTGAAATGGAACAACGCTGCGGTTTATCGCCTTCCCGGCGCCATGCCAGTCCGGCGGTAGCGGTGCCGCAACGCAGCAATTTTAAAGCGATATGGGCGCCGCAGTACCGTCAACGCACCCTCATGTTAATGGTGATGAACTTTTTCCAGGCCATCGGCTTCTTTGGTTTCGGTAACTGGCTGCCCGCGCTGCTCTCCGGCCAGGGCGCCAGTATTACCCATAGCCTGCTGTACGCCTTCTTTATCACTCTTGCTTATCCACTTGGCTGCCTGTTCTGTACTCGCTTTGTCCATCGTTTTGAAAACAAATGGCAAATTGTTCTGTCAGCGCTGATGACGGTGATCTTCGGCACACTGTTCGCTTTACAAAATAGTCCGGTACTGCTGGTTATCTGCGGCTTTATGATCACCTGGTCCAATGCCTGGCTCACCATCAGCTATCACGCCTATCAGGCGGAGGTGTTCCCTACCCACATCCGCGCCCGGGCGGTGGGCTTCTGTTACTCCTTTAGCCGTCTGTCCACCGCGGTTACCAGCATTATGATTGGCGTGATCCTGCAATATGCCGGAACGCCGGGCGTGATTAGCTTTATCGTCGCCAGTATGCTGATGGTCATGCTGTCGGTAGGCATATTTGGGCCAAGAACCCGGGGTATTCGTCTGGAGAATATTTAAAGCTCACCAACGCCGCCGGTTGCCCGTTCGGCGGCGTTGCGTACGAGTATTTTTTCTTGATAGCGCAGTAAACATGGCAGCAGCAAGGCGCTAGCGCCGCTAAATGCAATCAACCCAGTAGACGCCTGCTGACTCATCTCGCCGTCGGCCAGCCACAGTGAGCAGAGCATAAAAGCAAGTGCCGTACTGAATGACATGACACCGCCTTGCAGAGTGGTAAATCCCGCGCGCCAGTCATCGTCCGGGAAACGAATCGCCACCGCCGAGGAGGCAACCAGCCGGCTATAAGATGCCCCAAGGAAGGTAATCATAAACAACCAACTCGCGCCGTCCAGCCACAGGACCATCAGCAAACTGATGATAAAAACTGCGGTTGCCGCCAGGCTCAGCCGATAGCCGCCAAAGCGTTGACACAGGCTGCCGCTCAACTTTGTCGCCGCGAATCCCGCCATACCGCCGAGAAAGAATAACCACGGTAGCGCCTCGCTGCTTGCCCGCATATTGCCCAGCAGCAAAGGCACCAGGATCGGCAGTAATAGCATCGGGCTAAACTGGGTTAACGCATTGCCGCTGGCAAATAACAGCATCGTTGGCGTGATGCGTATCTTTGTACCAGAGCCAGCGCCGCCGGAAGCCTTCGGCAGACCAACATAGATCATGATGAGCGCCAGCAGGCAGAGAACGCCAATCAATGCCGGCGCCGTCTGCCAGCCGAAACGTTCGCAGAGAAACAACATGGCAGGCATGCCGATAATACTGACCAGCGAAAAGGCAGAGATGACCGTGGCCAACAATCGCGCGCGATGTTTCTGGTCCGCCGCGTTGATCAGTAAACTGCTGGCCACCCCCATCGTCATTCCGCCGAGGAGCCCGGCCAAAAAACGCAGTATCAGCAACAATATAAAGTGCTGGGTAGCCAGAACCATCAGCGTTAATGCTCCCAGTAAGGCCATATTAACCAGTAGAAACTTACGCGGATTTAGCTTTCCCACCAGGCGCCACGCGCCGATTCCAGAAATGACCGACGCAAGCGTATAAATACCGCTGACATAACCTGCCCAGCTCACCGGCACCTGAAAAGCTGGCGCCATGTAGACAAATAGCGGATTAAAAATCATATATTCGAGCGCGTTGGTAAATTGGATAAAAGCGATGATCGCGCCCATTCGCCGTAGATTTATGGTCATTACACGTCCTCTCATCAGGGGAAGCGTCAGTTTATCGGCTAGTAATAAAGCGCATAAGCCGGTAAAAATGGGCTGGTTAATTATCAAAAATGGGATAATCAGCGGTGAGTAAACTGGATTTGAATGCACTACGCGTGTTTGTGAATGTCGTGGAAAACGGCAGCTTCAGCGGGGCGGCGCGGGCATTACGTATGCCTTCGTCAAATGTCAGTCGCCAGATTTCTCAACTGGAAGAAAAACTGCAATTGCGCCTTATCCAGCGCAGCACCAGACACATGCATCTCACCGATGCCGGGCAGGCTTTTTTTAATAGTATGCGCCCCATGCTTGATCAGCTCGCGGCAACCGAAGCGGCCTTAACTCAACAGCAGGCCGATCCTGAGGGGCTGTTGCGCTTATGTCTTCCCAACGAGATTGGACCGACGCTTTTTGGCCCCATGCTGGCGCGGTTCGCCATGCGTTATCCCAAAATCGAAGTAAGCTGTGTGATCAGCCTTGCCGGAGCCGACGCGCTTAAAGAAGATATCGACATTGCCGTCGCCATCGTCCGAGGCAAAATGGAGGATGCCAGCTATATCGCCAGGCCATTGGCGACATTTCCCTGTTGTGTTGTCGCTGCGCCTTCGCTGCTGGAAAAATGCGGACAGCCAGTACGTTGCGAGCAACTTACCTCGCTTCCCTGCATCACCACCGTCAGCGCGCTGAAGGGGCAAGCCTGGCAATTTATCACCGCACGAAACGCGTTTAAAAAAGTGAACGTCCAGGCTCATTTTCGGGTGAATAGCGGAGAGATCGCCCTTCATGCCGCCGTCGCCGGCGTAGGTTTCGCCATCCTCGCTGAACAGGCTTGCCGCCCGTTTATCGCCTCAGGTCAGTTAAAGGTGGTTGAACTGGAGCTACCGCCGGCACCGCTACATTTAGTGGCGCTGTATCGCGAACGCCACTTTTTACCAGCCCGATCTCGCGTCTGGCTCGATTTCATGCAGCAGCATTTGGCCGCCAATTAAATTTGCGGCGCTTCGCCAAAAATCATCTGCGCATCGGCGAAACATTTTTCCGCCAACGACGACACCGGCTCCTGGTTGCGCATGATAAGCGCAAGCGTGGAATCAACCTCGGTTTCCCCGATAGGCATAATCGCCAGATTGTCGCTCAGCGCCTCCAGGCCGTTATTGAGCGGCATGATGGCGCAACAGATCCCGGCCTGTACCGCCTGGATTATCTGAAATGTCGAATCGCTTTCAAAGACATATTTCGGCGTTAACCCTTTGGCTTTAAAGCTCATTTCAATCGATTCACGATAATACATTCCCTTGGTAAGGAAACCGAGCGGCAGCCCCGCTAATGTCTCCCACTCGGGTATGCCTGCGTCAAACTGGAAATGGCGACTGTCGTGCAGCAGGCCCATTCGCGTTTTCGGCAGCCAGGTGACGTTAAATAATGCGCTATCGACGTGGTGCAAATAGCAGATGCCTAGATCGAGCTGATTACGGCTGACGCCGTCAATAATTTGCTCAGAGGTCATCGACAGCAGACTGAACTGTAGTTCAGGGTATTTTTCCGCCAGCGGTTTGATCAGCTGCATCGGGTTCAGGCTGGCTAACGGCACCATGCCTACGCGTAACTGGCCCACCATCTGGCCGCGACAAATCGCCGCTTCAGCCGCCAGGCCGTCGTGCGCCGCCAGCAGCGCCCGCGCCCAGGCCAGAATGCGTTCCCCTTCCGGGGTGAAGCCTTCGAAGCGTTGGCCGCGCTGAATCAGCGTGAGATTAAGTTCGTCTTCCAGGTTGCGAATGCGCATTGAAAGCGTCGGTTGGGTGATATGGCAGGCCGCCGCGGCCTGGCCGAAATGGCGCGTCTGATCGAGCGCGATCAGATATTTCAGCTGTTTAATGTCCATCTTAACTTCCAGAATAGTGACGTCCGCGGGTCAGTGGTGGACGCGATGCAGAACACAGCTGCGATAAGATATGTTATTTAAATGTTACTTGCGGTAGGGGCTGATTTCAAGATGCCATTTGCCAGTGGCCCGATCGCAGGCCACTGGCAATATTCAGCAAATTAACGCAGACCGGGGACGGCGCGCACCTCTTTCGAACGCAGCGTCAGGCGGATAGGAACTGATTTGTACGACGGCGTGCCGCTCTCTTCATCGATGTAATCCAGCGGCACCAGCACGTTGGCTTCCGGGTAATAGGCGCCAACGGTGCCCGGCGCAATGCTGTAAGCAACCACGGTGATATCCTCAAGGCGCAGGTCGCTATCCGGCAGCGCGGTGAAAATATCGACGCGGTCGCCATGCTCCAGCCCCTGCTCGGCCATATCCTGCTCATTCATAAACAGCACATCGCGGCGGCCAAACACTCCGCGATAGCGATCGTCCATCGCGTAAATCGTGGTGTTGTACTGATCGTGACTGCGCAGCGTAACCAGGCGCATCACGTCGTCGCCGTCAACGCGGAAGTTCTCATGGACGCCTTTGAACACCGAGAACATCGCTTTGCCGGTCGACGTCGGCCAGATCCGCTCGGTTGGCGGCAGCGGCATACGGAAACCGCCCGGATGACGAATACGTTCGTTATAATCCTCGAACCCGGGGATAGTCTGCTCGATGAGATCGCGGATGCGGTCGTAATCAGCCACCAGCGATAACCAGTCGATCTTACTGTTCGGCAGCGTCGCCGCCGCCATCCCGGCGACGATAGCCGGTTCCGAGCGCAGACGATCAGAGGCCGGTTTCAATTTGCCGGATGAGGCATGGACCATCGACATCGAGTCTTCCACGGTAATCGACTGACGTCCGCTCTCCTGCATATCGAGTTCGGTGCGGCCCAGACAAGGCAGAATAAAGGTCTCTTTCGCCACCAGTAGATGCGAACGGTTCAATTTGGTGCCGATGTGCACGCTAAGATCCAGCCCGCGCATCGCCGGGAACGCCCGTTCATGATCCGGCATCGCCACCGCGAAATTACCGCCAAGACAGATCAGCGCTTTCGCGTCGCCGGCAACCATTGCCTGCAGCGCTTTCACCGCATCGTGGCCATGTCCGCGTGGAGCGACAAAACCGAACACGCTTTCGAGGTTATTCAGAAACTCCGCACTCGGTTTTTCGGTAATGCCGACGGTACGGTTGCCCTGCACGTTAGAGTGACCGCGCAGCGGGCAGATCCCAGCCCCCGGTTTGCCGATATTGCCGCGCATCAGCAGAAGGTCGGCAATCAACCGGACGTTAGAGGTGCCTTTGTTATGCTGGGTGATCCCCATGCCATAGGTCACGATAGTGGCGTTGGATTTGGCGTAGGCAATGGCAACGCGCTGCAGATCGTCGCGGGTTAATCCGGACTCACGCTCAATTTCCGGCCAGCTGGTCTGACGTAAATCTTCGGCAAAAGCCTCGAAGCCCAGGGTGTGCTCGTTAATAAACGCCTGGTCCAGCACCTGGCCCTGGTCCGCTTCGATCTCCAGTAATGCTTTAGCGATCCCTTTCAGCGCCGCGGCATCGCCGCCCGCTTTCACCTGGAAATAGGTTGAGGCGATATTCGTCGAACTGTAGGTTGCCATTTCGATGACGTTCTGCGGGTCGGCAAAACGTTCCAGCGCCCTTTCACGCAGCGGGTTAAAGACGATAATCGGCACACCGCGGCGGGACAGTTCATGCAACGTGCCCATCATGCGCGGATGGTTGGTTCCTGGGTTGTGACCGATGGAAATAACCAGTTCGGTTTTATCAAAGTCGTCCAAAGACACCGTGCCTTTGCCGATGCCGATCGATTGCGGCAGACCGACGCTGGTCGCCTCGTGGCACATATTGGAGCAGTCCGGGAAGTTATTGGTGCCGAACTCGCGGGCGTAAAGCTGGAACAGATATGCCGCTTCGTTAGAGGCGCGCCCGGAGGTATAGAACTCAACTTCATCGGGCTGCATGCCCTGTAATACTTCGCCAATGCGGGCAAACGCGCTTTCCCAGGAGACCGGGCGCAGCGTGTCGCTCTCACGATCGTAAGACAAGGGATGGGTAATACGTCCGTAACCTTCCAGTTCAAAGTCGCTTTTCGCCAGCAGTGAGGTCACGGTATTGGCGGCGAGGAACTCTGGCGTCACGCGTTTGCTGGTGGCTTCCCAGGTAACCGCCTTCGCGCCGTTCTCACAAAACTGGAAGGTTGATTTATGTTCTTTATCCGGCCAGGCGCAGCCGGGGCAGTCAAAACCGTCAGGCTGGTTGGTACGCAGCAGCGTGACCGGGGCGTCAAGCGCGTCCATTTGCGTACGCACGGCGATGGCGGTCGCTTTTAACGCACCCCATCCACCCGCTGGGCCATCATAGGGATGAACACCGGGGACAGCGCGTTTTTTCTTATTCATATGAACTCCTGAATACTCTCTTCAGCTAACGGATGTTATTAACAACATTGGTCACGATTTTTTGCGGCGATGTTAAATAACCACATTAATTAAGCGGGAAATACCACATTTCATTTTCCAACGAATAGCAAATGACAGGGTTAACTCGTTGTTTTTAATCTTTAACTAAATGTCTGGTTAAAATGAAATGAGCAAATTTACTCGTTAACTAAATAATAACATCTCATTTCGTGTTGTATAATAGATGTTATCTATCAGGTGTTAAATTTAACCTATTTGATAATTAAAGAATTATTTTTAAACTTTATTATCAAGGGCATTAACATATTTCAATGCCCGTCAACGCCGTAATTTAATTGTCATCAACAGGAGGCTTTACGCAGGTAAAGCCGTATCCGCTATGCAGAAAATATTCCATAAATACAATGAAGTAATGTCGTACAGGGGTGAGCCATGTTCGGATTAGATGCCTTTTATTTAGCCAGGATACAGTTTGCATTTACTGTATCTTTCCACATCATTTTCCCCGCTATTACCATTGGTCTCGCCAGCTACCTTGCGGTACTGGAAGGGCTGTGGTTAAAAACAAAAGAGGATACCTACCGCCAGCTTTACCATTTCTGGTCAAAAATATTTGCCGTTAATTTTGGTATGGGCGTCGTTTCCGGGCTGGTGATGGCCTATCAGTTTGGCACTAACTGGAGCGGGTTCTCGCAGTTCGCCGGTAGTATTACCGGGCCGCTGTTGACCTATGAAGTCCTGACCGCCTTCTTCCTCGAAGCTGGCTTTCTTGGCGTCATGCTGTTCGGCTGGCATCGCGTCGGCCGCGGCCTGCACTTCTTCGCGACCTGTATGGTGGCGCTGGGCACGCTGTTTTCCACTTTCTGGATCCTCGCGTCCAATAGCTGGATGCACACGCCCCAGGGCTACATTATCGAGAATGGCATCGTGGTGCCGGTAGACTGGCTGAAGGTCGTTTTTAACCCTTCATTCCCGTATCGCCTGCTGCACATGTCTACCGCCGCCTTCCTTGCCAGCGCCTTTTTCGTCGGCGCTTCGGCAGCCTGGCATCTGCTGAAAGGCAATGATACGCCGGCAATCCGCAAGATGTTCTCGATGGCGCTGTGGATGGCGCTGATCGTCGCCCCCATTCAGGCGATGATTGGCGATGCGCACGGCCTGAATACGCTCGAACATCAACCGGCAAAAATCGCCGCGATTGAAGGGCACTGGGAGAATAAACCGGGTGAAGCCACGCCATTGGTGCTGTTTGGTCTGCCGGATATGGATGAGGAGCGCACCAAATATAAAATTGAGGTTCCCTATCTTGGTAGCATCATCCTGACCCATAGCCTCGATAAACAGGTTCCAGCCTTAAAAAGTTTCCCGAAAGAAGATCGCCCAAATTCCACCATTATCTTCTGGTCGTTCAGGGTGATGGCAGGGCTCGGTATGTTAATGGTACTGCTCGGCGTGGTCAGCGCCTGGCTGCGTTGGCGTGGCCGGCTCTACACCTCAAAACCGTTCCTGCGTTTTGCCCTGTTGATGGGCCCTTCCGGGCTGGTCGCGCTACTGGCTGGCTGGTTTACTACTGAGATTGGCCGTCAGCCGTGGGTAGTCTATGGCGTTCAGCGCACCCGGGATGCGGTCTCCGCCCATGGCGATCTGCATATGTCCCTCAGCCTGCTGGCCTTTATCGTGGTCTACGCCTCGGTGTTTGGCGTCGGCTACGTGTATCTGATTCGCCTGATAAAAAAAGGGCCGGAAAGTGCGCACACGCCAGAAGACCCGACTCAGAACCAAACTCCAGCCCGCCCGCTGTCCGCGGTACGCGAACCTATGAATACTTCGGGGAGAAAATAATATGGGTATCGACCTGTCAATTATCTGGTTCACGATCATCGTTTTTGCCACCCTGATGTATATTGTGATGGACGGTTTCGATCTCGGGATCGGCATTCTGTTCCCGTTTAATAAAAATGAAACCGACCGCGATATGATGATGAATAGCGTGGCGCCGGTGTGGGACGGCAATGAAACCTGGATGGTGCTGGGCGGCGCGGCGCTGTATGGCGCGTTTCCACTGGCCTACGCGGTGATTATCGATGCGCTCAGCATCCCGTTAACCGCCATGTTACTGGGTCTTATTTTCCGCGGCGTAGCGTTTGAATTCCGCTTTAAGGCGACGCCGGAACATCGTCCGTTGTGGGATAAGGCGTTTATCGGCGGCTCGCTACTGGCGACGTTTAGTCAGGGGATCGCCGTAGGCACCCTGCTCAACGGCCTCAGCGTCACGGGTCGCGAATTTAGCGGCTCGACCCTCGACTGGCTGGCGCCCTTCCCGCTGTTTTGCGGCATCGGGCTGGTGATTGCCTACGCCTTACTGGGCTGCACCTGGCTGATAATGAAAACCGAAGGCGCTCTGCATCGCAAAATGTCTGAGCTGGCGATCCCACTGACGCTTGCTTTGCTGGCAGTGGTCGCCATTATCAGCATCTGGACGCCGCTGACTCACCCGGAAATCGCTCACCGCTGGTTTACCTTCCCCAATATCATCTGGTTTATGCCGGTGCCGTTGCTGGTGCTGGTTTGCTGCTGGGGGATTGTCCGTAGCGCCTATAATCGTCAGGCCAGCTATGGGCCGTTTTTACTCACCCTGGCGCTGGTGTTCCTCGGGTTCAGCGGCCTTGGGATCAGCATCTGGCCGAATATTATTCCACCGGCAATCTCAATCTGGCAGGCCGCTTCGCCGCCGCAGAGTCAGGGCTTTATGCTGGTCGGCGGATTGCTGATCATTCCGGTTATTTTGATGTACACCTGTTGGAGCTACTACGTGTTCCGCGGCAAAATCAAACCCGATGAGGGGTATCATTGATGGCGACTCAATCTGATAAAACGTTAACGACGCATCATCGTCCGTTCTGGCACAAACTGATGTGGCTGGTGATTATCTGGGGGGCCAGCGTGCTGGCGCTCGGCGTGGTCGCCACCTTCTTTAAGCTATTGATGACGGCGGCAGGAATGCGCACTCACTAATACTCAACGCCGGACGGGCTGACCCGCCCGGCGTTTTTTTATGTAAGGTTGTAATAACGGTCGGGCTGCATTTTTTCCGGTAACGGATGTTGCCCGGTCATATCCATCAAATTACGTTCAATGGTATTGCACATTGCATTCAGCGGCAGGTCGTTGGCCGAGGTGCCAAACGGATCTTCCAGCTCTTCCGCCAGGGAATCCCATGACAGGAAGGTGTAGGAGATAAACACCGAAACAAACGGCGTCATGTAATGCAAATCCCCCACCAGCGCGAAGGGCAATAACGCGCAGAAAAGATAAACGGTACGCTGCAAAATCAAGGTGTAGGCAAACGGCACTGGCGTGCTCGCCAGACGCTCGCAGCCTCCCAGGACATGGGCTAACTCATCGAGTTTATTATCCATCAAGCCGTAGGTAATATCGCTGAGCTTACCCTGCTCGCGCAGCTTACCTAACTCATTACCAATCAATAATAATATTCGGTTAGTCGGCATTGAGCTGGCGAGAATTTCCGCCACTTTTTCTTTCGGCAACAAGCGATAGAGGTCAACCGCCGGGTCGGTTTTACGCAGCTGATGCTTAAGGCTCCAGCTGAACGCCACCAGATAACTGACTAACGTTTTATGCGTTTCCTCCTCAGCGGGAAGGATATTTTTCAATTGCCTGACCAGGGTTCGTTCGGCAATCAGCACGGTTCCCCATAAATTACGCGCCTCAACGAAACGGCTGTAGCTCGCGCTATTACGAAAGCCGAGAAAAATCGCAATCGCGATCCCCAACAGGCTAAATGGCGCAACGGTTAAGTGAATGCCAAGTTGTTCATACCATTGATAGCTGATGATGGCGATGACCGACATCAGAACGTTCAATAACAGACGGAAAACAATTTTTGACAGCACGGAACCGTGCCAGTCAAACAGACGAAAAAACCAGTGTTGTTCTGGCCGGATGATCATTGTATTACTTCCTGAAGACCCAATGATGCTCAGTACATACCCTAATGAAAAATGATGGGTATATACCCGTCATACTTCAAGTTGCATGTGCGTTGGCAATAACTCGGCCCATCCCTGGGCCTCGCCCTTACGGGCGCAGTGAACTGCGTTCAAATTCGTTCCTGACGAATTTGTCCTCGCTCACCCCAGTCACTTACTGGAGTAAGCTCCTGGGGATTCCCTGCGTCGCCGCCTTCCTGCAACTCGAATTATTTAGGGTATAGATATTATCTATTAAGCCATTGGTTAATTTTATTGTACACAAACACGACATCGCGTTGATAACCGCCATTAATTAGCGATGAATTAATGGTGGTTTAATTATGGGCTCTTTTTATTTTCCATGCAATATACGGCCTGCAAGCAGGCCGGAGAAATAAACTATCAGTAACGGCTTAATGGCCGATATTATGCAGGGTTATTCAGCCTGGCGGCTGGATAATTCTTCAAGTAGCGTCGCGGAAGGTACAAAGAACAAACTGCCGGTAACCGGGCGGCTATAATCGAGCAGTCGATCGTAATTACCGGCAGGGCGACCGACGAACATGTTTTCCAGCATCTGTTCGATGGGCGCCGGGCTGCGCGCATAACCGATAAAATAGGTCCCAAACTCGCCCATGCCGGGCTTGCCGAACGGCATGTTGTCGCGCAGGATTTTAATCTCCTCGCCGTTCTCTTCAAGGGTGGTCAGCGAACTGTGCGAACAGCTGGGTTTGACATCGGCATCCAGTTCGATGTTGGTCATTTTTTTACGCCCGATAATACGCTCCTGCTGTTCGACGGTTAACGCATTCCAGCCCGCCATATCGTGCAGATATTTCTGAACAATCACGTAGCTACCACCGGCGAAATCCGGGTCTTCGTCACCGATAATGGTGAAATCCGCCGCCGCGCGCCCCTGCGGGTTTTCGCTACCGTCAACGAAACCGATCATCGCCCGACGGTCGAAATAGCGGAAGCCGTGAACTTCATCGACGACCGTTACGGCATCCCCCAACTTATCCATCAACTGCGTCGCCAGCTCGAAGCTAAGCCCCATATCATCGGAACGGATATGCAGCAGCAGATCGCCCGGCGTAGAGACCGCCACGCGCTCTCCGCTGCCCACGCGGCGGAAAGGATGCAGTTGCTGCGGGGTGGGTTGACCAAACAACTGCGGCCAGATCTCAGCGCCAAATCCGCAGATGCAGGAAATCCCCGCCTCCGGCATGCGGGTACCAACGGAACGCACCACCGCGGCAAAATCATCGCACCAGTCGCGCACGCGGCTCAGGCTCTCAGCGCTGCGCGCTACGGTCGCGACGATGAATATCGCCGTTCGCGGCAGCGGTAAAGTAATCGCCTGAGGTTCGTTAATTTTCATATCATCCTCTGTTATTGCCAATTAACGGCAAGGTAGCGTTGGCTCCTGCAGGCAGGAGTCGAAAGTTGTTTACGCGTGAGCCAGTTCACCGCCGGGCGCTTCGTAGGGATCAATGTGAATCATCACCTGTAGCACCTCATGGCGCGCGAGCACATTTTCCCGCACCGCCAGCGCAATAGCATGGCCTGCACGAACCGACAGCTCGCCCGGAACTTCAATATGGACATCGACGAGGATCAGGTCGCCCGCCTTGCGGGTTTTAAGATCGTGCAGCCCCACAACGCCGCAGGTTGCGGCGATGGTGTCACGTATTGCGTTTTGGGTTCCCGCGTCGACCGAACGATCCATTAAATCATGTAAAGCATCGCCAGCAAAAGTGTAACCCATTCGGGAAATCAATACCCCTACTAACAATGCTGCTACAGGATCCAACCAGACAATACCGGCGAGGTTGCCAACAATCCCCACCGCCACCACTACCGACGACGCCGCATCCGAGCGCGCATGCCAGGCGTTGGCAACTAATAATGACGACTGAATGCGCTTTGCTACCGCCAGCATATAACGGAACAGCGTCTCTTTTGCGATCAGCGCTGCAAGGGCTACCCATAATGCCGTTACATGCACGGATTGAATGGTTTCCGGATGGAGTAGTTTATCCACCGCCGACCACAACATGCCGACGCCGACAATCATTAAAATCGCGCCCAATATCAGCGACGCGCCATTTTCATAGCGCCAGTGGCCATAATGATGATCGCTGTCGGAAGGTTTACGGCTTTTCTTATTGGCAATCAGAACCACAAAATCAGCAATTAAATCGGAAAGAGAGTGGATGCCATCGGCAATAAGCCCTTGCGACCCTGAAAACAGGCCGGCGATAATTTGCCCGGTCGATAAAAACAGATTAACCACGACGCTAACCAGGGTGCTTTTACGTGCAGCCTGTGAACGCTGATGATATTTATTATCATTCTGTAGATTTTTATTTGCCATCATCCCTCCCGAATAAAGTATGGATGATAGCCTGATATGAATCAGCGATATTCAATATTAATAGCTCGTTGATAATAAATTTAAAATAAATAGCCTGAGTTATAATATATAAATGCGAATGATTGCGCTTTAAAAATAGCCGACATTGAGTGGCTATTTTTTATTTTTATGACGTTGCCATTCGACGCATAGCGCAATGATAAGCCCCATTGCGCACCGAAGCGCGAAGTACCCGCGCCACGCCATTGACCGCCACTCTGGCGGTTCGCCGCTGCAGCGGATTGATGGGGATCGCCAGCATCTGCTGCGCCCAATCGGGAAGCAGATCGATTCCGGCGACCATCATCCAGCGCCCTACCGGCTGGCTTAGCCGGCCCGGCAGACGGGTGGTGAGCAGCACCTGCGCCACTTCTTGCGTTCGTTCATCACAACGTAACTGGGGGCGCATATCCTGCAAATACTCCGCCACCTGACGTGGCGTTTCGGGGATGTCTGCGGCGCCAAGTCGCCGGGCGATCTCTGCCGCTTCGCGGTAGTACTGCTCCTGACGGACGGCAGTGACGATGGTGCGCTTATAACGCAGATGAGAAGCCATAAAGCTGCTGCATTCGGCCACGTGAACCCAGGTTAAGAGCGCCGGATCGCTGGCGTGATAGGGTGTGCCGTCCGGCGCAACGCCGCTGATGCGCTGATGGATCCCCTGCACTTTAGCGATTAATCTTTCGGCATCCGCGGTAGCGCCAAACGTGGTGGCTGAGATAAATTGACTGGTGCGGCGCAGACGGCCAAAGATATCCTCGCGAAAACGCGAATGATCCCACACACCGGCCAGCGCCAGCGGATGCAGCATCTGTAACAGTAGCGCGCTAATGCCGCCGCAGAGCATTGAGGTAAAGTCGCCGTGTACCTGCCAGATAGCCGACCGCGGGCCAAATAAGCCCGGCTCGCCCTTCGGGTTTTCAAAATCAATCTCTTTTAACGCCATCCCGGTTAAACCCAGGACCTGTGATTCAATCATGCCGCGTATGCTGGTCATTGCGTTGCCCGTCGCTATCCGTAACGCCACCAACATAACACCATTCGCGGCGGCTGGCATTTGCCGACGGTGACTTTAAACGCCAACGCGCCCGCGTTCCCGCGGGCACGCCACGGATCAAGCGTTGAGCTGATAATCGAGGGAGATGTCGGCTTTCAGTACCTGCGAAACCGGGCAGCCAGCTTTGGCTTTCTGGATAATCGGATCAAAGGCCGCTTTATCGATACCCGGCAGGACAATATTGCTCTGCAGCGCGATCTTGGTGATGGCGAAGCCGCCGCCGCTCTTATCCAGCGTGACCACCGCAACGGTATCGATAGAGGTCGCCGTATAGCCCTCTTCGCTAAGCATTAATGATAGCGCCATTGAGAAACAGGCGGCATGGGCCGCGCCGATAAGCTCTTCCGGGTTAGTCCCTTTAACGCCTTCAAAGCGGGTATTAAAACCATAAGGTTGTTGGTTAAGCGCGCCGCTTTCCGTCGAGACGGTGCCTTTACCGCTTTTCAGATCCCCTTCCCAATGCGCCTGACCTTTCTTATGAATTGCCATCGTTTCACTCCTTTTTGACGTTAAAGGAGTAAGTATAGACAGCTCTAGCTGACCTGGGACAACTGTTGCTGAATGGCCTCCAGAAACAGCGGCAGCGCGCTGGGCTGATAATCTCGTGACAGATAGATGCCATAGACGGCCAGGGATTTTGGCGTATAGCCAGGCAGCACCTGTTTCAGCGCGCCGCTGTTTAGCGCGCGCCGGGCTTCCAGTTCCGGCAGCATGGCGATGCCGCACCCCGCCACCGCCGCTTCCATCAGCAGAGAGGAGATCCCGGCGCTCAGGTTGCCGGAGACGGCCACCGACACGGGTTCGCCCTGCGGATCGGTAAACTGCCATGTTGGGGTGGCGAAATGGCTATAGTGGAGACAGTTATGTTGACTAAGCTCCTCCGGCGAATTTATCTGGCCATGCTGCTGTAGCCACCGTGGCGAGGCGCAGAGCACCGAGCGGCAAATGCCGAGCCGCCGCGCTATCGCCCCCGGCTCCGGATTATCGGTGATTCGGATGGCGACATCGATACGCTCGCCAATCAGGCTCACCGGATGGTTGTTGATATCCAGTTCGAGGCGCAGTTGGGGGTAACGGGCCAAAAACTCCGGTAGCAGCGGTGAGAGCAACTGCATGGCGGTAAAGTGCGCGCAGGCGACCCGCAACGTGCCGCTCGGCACCGCGCGTTCCGTCTGCCCCGCTATCTCATCCGCCAATTGCGTCAGGCTACGCGTTTTCTGCAATACCTTTTCGCCTGCGCTGGTTAAGGTCAGTTTGCGCGTCGAACGATGAATGAGCCGGGTACCGGCCCAGTGTTCCATCTGCTCCAGATAGCGACTCACCATCGGCCGCGACATACCAAGCGCCCTGGCCGCCGCGCTCAAACTGCCCAGCTCGCATATCCGCATATATACCTGGGCGGCGATAACTCGATCCATATCCGTATCCATCTGCACGTTTTATGAAACTCAGCATCTCTTTTTTCAGGAATTTTCGCAAATCAAGAATGACGTAAAATGAACCTATTCACCTGAAAGAGAGAAAACCAACATGAAAGTATCTGCCCTGGCTATCGCCACCGCCCTGTTCAGCACCACCGCTTTTGCCGCGCCGTTGACCCTGCAAACCTACAACCCGCAGGAGAACGCGATCTTCGCGGTGAACTCCACGCTGGCCTCCGGCCCGCACGAAGCGGTGCTGTTTGACGCCCAGTTCAGCGTTAAAGATGGCGAAAAGCTGGTTGAGATGATCAACAAAAGCGGTAAGAAGCTCACGCACATTGTGATCACCTCTGGCGATCCGGATTTCTATTTTGGCCTCGAGCCGCTGGTGAAAGCCTTCCCGCAGGCCAAAGTGGTGGCAACCGAGCAAGTGGTTAAGCATATTGAAGAGACCAAAGCGGCGAAGCTGGCATACTGGGGCCCACAGATGAAAGACGGCGCGCCGAAGCAGGTCTATGTTCCACAGGTATTAGCCGCAGATAGCTTCACCATTGACGGCGAGAAAGTGGAAATTCGTCAGCCGCAGAACTACGCCGCGTTCGTCTGGATCCCGGCGAATAAAGCGATTCTTGGCGGCACCGGCGTCGCCTGGGGCATGCACGTCTGGACCGCCGATACCCAAAGCGCGGCGAGCCGTCAGCAGTGGCGCCAGACCCTTAGCGATATGGCCGCGCTGCATCCGCAACAGGTGATCCCGGGCCACTATCTCGGCACGCCGCCGGCGGGCGACAAGGCTATCGTCTTTACCCGCGACTATCTGGAGAAATTCGAGCAGGCGCTGAAAGCGCATAAAGATTCCGCCAGCGTCATCAAAGCCATGAAGGCGCAATATCCGGGTCTCGCTGAAGAAAGCTCGCTGGAGCTGAGCGCGAAAGTGAACACCGGCGAAATGAAGTGGTAATCGGCCACGCCTGAATCGAGAACGCTCTTAATCTGCCGACGCAAGGTTGCTATTCGCAAAAAAATGGACCACGATAATCCCGTCGCGTTAAAAAGCGCGGCGTACTTAGGGTTACGTTTCGTCCGGCTTGCGTCGGGCTTGTCCTTGAAACCAGAACAGGATTAAGGAGTAAGAATGAAATCGAACCATCAGGCACGTCATCTTCTCGGTCTGAACTACAAGCTTTCCCGCCAGAAAAAAGTGGTGCTCGAAGGCGACGAAGAAACTACCGTTAACCATATCCATGCTACGGGCCGCAAACGCCGCGGTGGTTAATTTTTCAGCTGAGTGATGATAAAAACACCATCCGCCAAACGGGATGGTGTTTTTTTAAGACAATCCCACGCTTCGCATCCTTCTTTTGTTACCATCTGCTTTATACTCTGCCCGCTGCATTTCCTGCCAGACCGATCGCTTATCGCCGCGCCCGGGTCTGAAGTGAACATCAAGGAGTTAGTGCGATGCAATTCATCTATAAAAAAAACCGCTCTCTTTATATCCCCTACGCTGGCCCGGTTCTGCTTGAGTTTCCGTTACTCAACAAAGGAAGCGCCTTCAGCATGGAAGAGCGTAGCAGCTTCAACCTGCTGGGCCTGCTGCCGGAAGTGGTCGAAACCATCGAAGAACAAGCTGAACGCGCGTGGATCCAGTATCAGGGATTTAAAACTGAGATTGATAAGCACATTTATCTGCGCAACATCCAGGACACCAACGAAACCCTGTTTTATCGCCTGATTGGCAACCATCTTGATGAGATGATGCCGGTTATCTATACCCCCACCGTCGGCGCCGCCTGTGAGCGTTTCTCGGAAATCTACCGTCGCGCGCGCGGCGTGTTCATCTCCTACCAGAATCGGCACAACCTCGACGATATCCTGCAAAACGTACCGAACCATAACGTCAAAGTGATCGTGGTGACCGACGGCGAGCGTATTCTCGGTCTCGGCGACCAGGGTATCGGCGGTATGGGCATCCCTATCGGTAAGCTGTCGCTCTATACTACCTGCGGCGGTATCAGCCCGGCCTACACCCTGCCTATCGTGCTGGATGTCGGCACCAACAACCAGCAACTGCTCGACGACCCGCTGTATATGGGCTGGCGTCATCCGCGCGTGACCGACGACGAGTATTATCAATTCGTTGATGACGTTATCCAGGCCATCAAAAACCGTTGGCCGGACGTGCTGCTGCAGTTTGAAGACTTCGCGCAGAAAAACGCCATGCCGCTGCTTAACCGCTATCGTAACGAGATTTGCTCGTTTAACGATGATATTCAGGGCACCGCGGCGGTCACCGTCGGCACATTAATCGCCGCCAGCCGTGGCGCGGGCAGCCAGCTCAGCGAGCAAAAAATTGTCTTCCTCGGCGCGGGCTCCGCCGGTTGCGGTATTGCTGAACAGATCATCGCGCAAATCATGCGCGAAGGGTTAAGCGAAGAAGAAGCCCGCCAGCGCGTATTTATGGTGGACCGCTTCGGCCTGTTGACCGACGGTATGCCGAATCTGCTGTCGTTCCAGAGCAAGCTGGTGCAGAAACGCGAAAACCTGCAAGGTTGGGATACGACCAACGAAGCGCTCTCGCTGCTCGACGTGGTGCGTAACGTTAAGCCGAATATCCTGATTGGCGTCTCCGGCCAGCCGGGGCTGTTCACGGAAGAAATTATTCGTGAAATGCACAAGCACTGCCCGCGGCCGATCGTCATGCCGCTGTCGAATCCGACCTCCCGCGTTGAAGCCACGCCGCAGAACATCCTGACCTGGACCGACGGCGAAGCACTGGTGGCCACCGGCAGCCCGTTCACCCCGGTGACGGTTAAGGGCAAGCAGTACGCCATCGCGCAGTGTAACAACTCCTATATCTTCCCGGGCATCGGCCTTGGCGTGATCGCTGCGGGGGCATCACGCGTCACCGACGAAATGCTGATGGCGGCAAGCGAAACCTTAGCTAACCACTCGCCGCTGGTGAATAACGGCGAAGGCCCGGTACTGCCGGAACTGAAAGATATTCAGGCCGTGTCGCGCGCTATCGCGTTTGCGGTCGGTAAAGTGGCTCAGGAACAGGGCGTGGCGGTGAAAACATCGGCCGAAGCGCTGCTGCAGGCCATTAGCGATAATTTCTGGCAGCCGGAATATCGCAACTATCGCCGAACCTCAATTTAACGCTTTATTTCAACGGGCCCGGAGATCGGGCCCGTTTTTTTATCCCCGCCCTTTGCCGTTATTTATTCCCCTTTGTTTACTAAACACCTGCCGATCCTTACGAGGCGCTTCACAGATGCTTTATTTCACTCGCTTGCCGGGAGGTAAAAACCTTGCCCGCCTGTTCGCTCACCGATAAATTAGCAAACAGATACCGCGGCGCTGAAATAAGCGCGCAGCAGAAAACAGAAGGTTTAAGTATGGCGAATATTCGTGATGTCGCCCGGCGGGCTGGAGTTTCAATTAGTAGCGTGTCCAACGTACTTAATAATCGCACGCAACAGATGCGCGAAGAGACCCGACAGCGGATAGTCAAAACGATGGCTGAGCTAAATTACCGCCCTGCGCGTTGCGCTCCGCCGGTCGCCGATTCAGCAACCAAAATGCTCGGCCTGATGGTACCGTCTATCGTCAATCCCAGCTTTTCAGCGCTAGCGCATGAACTGGATACTGCGGCACGCGCGTTTCGCCACCGGCTGTTATTAGGCATTTGCTGCCGCGATGCCGACGAGGAGTCAGCCTTTATCGCGGATATGTTCTCCCATGGCGTGCGCGGGTTGATAGTTGCCGCCAGCGACGTACGCAAAACCCACTTTGTGCGCGCAGCGGAACAAGGCATGACCATTATTAGCTATGACAACCGTCTGGCCGAAAGCGTCCCGCCTCGGGCGCGCTACTTCGATAGTGTCTCAATGGACAACGTTGAAGCGGGACGTCTGGCGGCGCAACATCTGCTGGACAACGGTTGCCGTAATATCGTCTTTGCCACCGAAAGCGGGTTAACGCTGGGACGCAGCCATAAAATCCTCGGCTTTCAGTCCGCGCTTTCCCAAAGCGGTACAGCGGCCAGAGGCGTGGTGATAGAAGGCAAAGGCAATCGGGAATTCGGCGACGCCGAGATGTTCGAACTGGGCGTAAGCCTGGCGCAAAAAATTAGCGCCTTAACGCCGCGAGTGGATGGCGTGGTAGCGATTAACGATGCTTTAGCCATCGGCCTGATGGTTGGGCTACGCGCGCAGGGCCTGAAAATAGCGGAAGATATTTCGGTGATTGGCATCGATAACATCTCCCTGTCGGCGTTATCATCACCGGGCCTCACCTCGGTAATGGCCCCGCTTTCGGCAATGGCGTCGATGATGGTTGAGCGGCTTGTCCAGAGAATTGCTGAGCCGGGATTACAAACCGACGAATTTATCTTTGCACCGGAAGTGATACAGCGTCAGTCGGTAAAAATAAAGCAACCCTAGTTGTTTTTATAAATAAATAGCATGGTGCAGATAATAGTTATTATCTGCAGGGAGACCTATACCCTATTACATTCAAAACGAATATTAATGTCGGGATTTCCATCCCATTCTTTTGTACTTTAACGAGTATAACCGGAAATAATGATGAACCTACAATCTGCGCAAGATATAGAAAAGAGCGCCATTAAGAAATTGACATGGCATATTGTTCCATTAATGATATTGCTTTATTTTCTGGCTTTTCTTGACCGTAATAATATGGCCTACGCCGCAATGGCGCTGGAAGATAGCCTTGGCCTGACGGCCACCGCCTTTGGCTTTGCTTCGGGAATATTTTTCATCGGTTATTTTATGTTTGAAATTCCCAGCAACGCCGGCACGATTAAGTTCGGTCCGCGGCTGTGGTTCGCGCGTATTCTGATCACCTGGGGAATATTTGCCACTTTGATGGGGTTCGTCAGAACGCCGACCGAACTCTATATCTGTCGTTTTATGCTTGGCGTGTGCGAAGCCGGTTTCTTCCCTTCAGTGGTGTACTACTTCACGATCTTTTTTCCGCCAGCCTGGCGGACCAAAATTCTCGGCATGTTCATTATTGTCCAGCCGCTATCCAACGCCGTGGGTTCACCGATTTCAGGCTTAATTCTGCATATCGATAACGGCTGGTTTGGCCTTGAATCCTGGCAGTGGTTATTTATCCTCGAAGGTATTCCGCCGATCGTTATCGGCCTGTTCATCCCTTTTATTATTAAGAATTCACCGCAAGAAGTCGGCTATCTCAACGCTGAAGAAAAGGCGTGGTTAATGAGTAGTACGAACCGTTCAAAATCAGGGAGTAAAGTCTCGCTGGCTGAGTTCGCCAGCGGTATTAAAAATCCCAAATACCTGCTTTATGCGCTGCTGAATTTCGGGATGGTTTGTGGGATTTACGGCTTCGGGATGTGGCTACCGTCGATTATTACCGCTATTTCCGGCGATGATATTCTTCGCGTAAGCCTGATTGCCCTTATCCCCTACGGCCTGGCGGCGCTACTGGTTTATCCATGGAGTATGCTGGCCAGTAAAACACGCAAAATCGCCGTTTTTGCCGGTATCAGTATGGTCGTCGCCGCATTAGGGCTCGCCGGCGCGGTGGTGTTCTTTAAGTTCAACGTCGCGATTTCACTCTCATTCCTGACCATTGCCGCCATTGGTATCTATACCGCGGTACCGTGTTTCTTATCGATGCCTGCCAACGTCTCGGCAGGCGCAGCGACGGCCGCGGGTCTCGCCGTGGTGAGCTGCATCGGCAACCTGGGCGGCTTCGTCGCCCCTTACGTGGTCGGCCTCCTTAACGACTTCAGCCACAGCAGCACGCCGGGACTGATATTCCTCGCCATGTGCCTGCTGATCACCGGCCTGATTTGCATTTTCTACTGCGCCAGACAGCGCGAAGGCGTCATTCAATCCTGAAAATTTAAGGAAACATCATGGGAACTCTTATTGGAAAAAAAGCATTTATCACCGGCTCTGAACAAGGTATCGGCTGGGCTACGGCGGAAAAACTGATTCTGGCGGGATGCGATGTCTTTTTGCACTATCACAGCGGTGAAGAAGGCCCGCAAAAGTTGGCGGCTATCGCCAGCGCGCGAGGGCAAAAAGCGGCCTGGCGCTATGCGGACTTAATTGACACTGAGGACGCGACCGCCTGCGTGCAGGCCGCCGCGGAATTCCTCGGCGGTATCGATATCCTGGTGAATAACGTCGGCGGTATCGTCGGGCGTAAGTGGCTTGGCGAAATTGACCGTCAGTTCTGGCAAACGGTGTTAGACGTCAATATGACCACCATACTTAACGTCACCCAGGCGGCGCTTCCCTGGCTTAAATCGGCAACGGATGGCGCCAGCATCATTAACCTCGCCTCGCTGGCGGGGCGCTCCGGGGGGCATGCCGGTTCTCTCGCCTATTCAACCACAAAAGGGGCCATCCTGACCTGGACACGCTCGCTGGCGGCTGAACTGGGCGAGCACGGCGTGCGCGTCAATGCGGTTGCGCCGGGGCTTATTCTCGGCACCCGTTTTCATAACCGCCACACCACACAGGCTTCGGCTGACGAAACCATCCGGCAAATTCCGCTTCAGCGCGCGGGAACGCCCGATGACGTCGCCCGCGCCATCACTTTCCTTGCCGGCGAGTATGACGGATTTATCTCCGGCGCCACTATCGATATTAACGGCGGAATTTATCGCATGTAATGCAAACCGGGCGGCCAGAAATCGCCGCCCGCCAGGGAGTTCCTGATGATCAAATTCGAAATTATCCATCCACAACTGCTGGCTGCTCTGGCGTGGTGCGGCCATAAATCACAAATTCTCATTGCGGATAGCAATTTTGCCTGTCGCGTTAATGCCAATGCCGATGCCACGTTGATTCAGCTCAACCTCGCGCCAGGCATGGTACCGGCAACTTATATCGTCGAAAAACTGCTTACCTGCGTTAATGTCGAACACGCGACGCTGATGGCATCACCAGCGGAATTCACTAACACCATTGCCAGTGAATACCGGGAGCTTCTACCGACAAACTGCCCGCTTGAATATGTCGAACGCGAAGCTTTCTACGCAAGGTCCCGGCTGCCATTGACCCAACTGGTCATCGCTTCCGGCGAACAGCGTCGTTTTGCCAACCTACTACTCACCGTGGCCCCGGCCTAATCGTCATACCCGCCGCCGATAAGACCGGCGGCGCGATCCTCAATGCTGGTATCTGGTCAAAAGACAATTTAGCCACTACACTCCCTGCATCCATCAACCTACTGAAAAAATAAGGAGGATCCCCATGCTGTACTGTGAACTGTTTAATGTTTCACATACATTTGGCGATCGCACCAGCTCAAGCGTTATCGGTATCGTGCTGCGATAACTTTAGCTTGAGCGAAGAAGCCAACGACTAAATCCCTTCCTCGGGCTTACCGGGTTATCGTCAGCGATGTTTGACGAGGCATTCTCATGCCTGTAACTCTTGAGTAAGTTCACAATGAGCACACTTTTAAGCGCACAATCTCTCCACGTTGATACGGCCTTTGGCCCACTTTTCAACGACCTCTCCTTTACCCTGAAAAAAGGCGATCGCATTGGCCTGATTGGCTATAACGGTTGCGGGAAAAGCACGTTATTGCAGGTGCTGGACGGCACTCTCACGCCGAATTCTGGCAGCGTATCGCGGGCTAATCACTGCCTGCTGGCGCGCGTAGAACAACATCTGCCTGACGCCCTACTCAGCCAACCGCTATTGCAGGTGGTACTGGAAAAACTGGCGCCGGGCGAACGGGATTCGCTGCGCTGGCAAGCGGAGCGACTGCTCGCTGAAATGGGTTTTACGGTTCAACAGACCCAACAGCAAGCCGCCACCCTGAGCGGCGGACAACATACTCGTCTGTTGCTCGCCCGCGCGTTGATCCAACAACCCGATTTGCTGTTGCTGGATGAGCCAGGCAACCATCTCGATCTGCCGACCCTGCTGTGGCTGGAAAGCTTCTTGCAAACCTGGCAGGGGAGCTTCGTGGTGGTGTCGCACGATAACCTCTTACTGGATGCTGTAACTAATACCAGTTGGATTTTACGTGATAACACGCTGCACGCTTTCTCACTACCCTGCAGCGCCGCCCGTCAAGCGCTGCAGGAACAAGATGCAAGCGATGCTCTGCGCCACAAAGCGGAACAAAAGGAGATCGACCGCGTCGCTGCCAGCGCCAAACGGCTGGCCATCTGGGGTCGGGTTTACGATAACGAAGATCTGGCGCGTAAAGCCAAGCAGATGGAAAAGCAGGTTTCACGCCTGAAGGATAGCCAGACGGAACTCACCGCCGGCACGCCGTGGCGTCTTGAGGTGCATGGCGACGCCGTTCGCGCCGACCGTCTGCTGGAGATGGAAAATCTCCCCGTGCCGCCGGCGCCCGGTCTCCCCGCCCTGTTCACCACCGGTCTGGCGCGGCTGCAAAGCGGCGACCGGGTAGCGATAATGGGGCGCAACGGCGGTGGGAAATCGTCGCTGCTGCGCCTGTTATGGCGACAAATGCAGCAACCGGCTAGCGAAGCCGGGCTGCGTTTACATCCTCGACTACATCCGGGTTATTACGATCAAACCCTGCATCAACTGGCGGATGAGGCCAGCCTGCTGGAGGCGCTGGAGCCCTTTGAGCCTTCGCCGGAAACGCGCAAGCGGGCGCTGATTTCCGCCGGCTTCGGCTGGGCGCGACACGGGCAGAAGGTCAGCACCCTCAGCGGCGGCGAACGTTCACGGCTGCTGTTTGTCGGCCTGTCGCTGGCGAGCTATAGCCTGCTGCTGCTCGATGAACCCACCAACCATCTGGATATGGAGGGAAAAGAGGCGCTGGCGGCGACGTTGCGGGAGTATCCCGGGGGCCTGCTGCTGGTTAGCCACGATCGACAGCTCATCAGCCAGAGCTGTAACCGCTTCTGGTTAATTGATGAAAACGGGTTAAGCGAGTGGCACGACGTCGACGAGGTGTACGCCCGTCTGCGCGGCAACGAGCGCCTTCAGAGCCCGGCGACGCAAACGCCGCCGCAGGCGCCGCCCGTCGACGACCTGCAAGAGGATTTGCTGGAACGTCTGGTGATGCTGGAACAGCTATTGGCGGACGATCTGCAGCGTAAGCCGAAGCATCAGAAGCCGCAGCTACAGGCGCTGTGGCGTCAGGAGATTGAGGAGATAAATACCCATCTGAGTTAAATGCCTATGTCACCGGAGCGTCAGCGCCCCGGTGGCATAACAGCTTTACCGGCGGGTAAACTGCTGCTCAAGCATGGTCTTCCCCCATTGATCGCCCTGCCACTCTTTACTCAGCGTAAACCCAAAGGATTCATATAATTTACGCGCCGCCTGCAAGCCGCTAAACGTCCATAGCTGAACCGCATCGAAGCGCTGATTATCACAAAAGTTGATAGCTTCAGTCAGCAAGCAGCGCCCCACGCCGCTGCCCCGACAGCCATCGCCGAGAATAAACCAACGTAGATGCGCTTCATTATTCCCGAGGTCTTCGCCATCAATGGCGACAGAGCCGACGATGACGCCATTTTTGACCGCCAGCCAAATCTGGTTACGTTGATTGTTCAGCCTGCCAGAAAATTCAGCCAGACCGCTGGCGACTTTACCTTCAAAAAAATGCCCGAAGCCGTAATGACGGGCGTAATACTCACCGTGCATTTGCGCAATGCGGCCAATCATTCCCGGCTGATAGCCGGTAACTATCGTGATGTCGTTTGGCCTGCTCGTGACCGGCTGCTGACGACAGCGCTCAAGCGCCCACGAATAGGCCGTCAACCCCTCGGCAACGATCTGCTGCTGTGCGCTATCCAAATGCGCCAGCGCCTCAATCACCCGCATGGCGCCGTAGTCATGAATGCGGGCGACCGTCGCCTGCCCTTTGGTTGTCAATGAGAGTTGTTTAAAACGCCCGTCATCAACACAACCATTTTCCTCTATCTCGTTAGCGGTCTGCAGGCGCGATAACATTCGGCTGACGCTCGATTTGTCCAGCCCCAATACCTGCACCAGTTGCGCGGCGGTCATCGCGCCATGAGTAGAAATCTCCAGCAGCGCATGCACCGCTGAAGGTGAATAGTCGGTCGCCGCCAGCGTGCTGTTCATAAAGCCGAGCTCGCGCACCATCAATCGTGATGCGGAACGAATTTGATTGATAAGTAAAGTGTCAGGCATGGTAATATCCGCGAAAGGTAGTTGCATAATACAACCATTATCAACACGCTCTGTCAATGGCCCTGGCATACTCCGCTCCTTTCAGGTTGCGCCCCCTAAAATTGGTATAAACGGATGAATATTGTGCCAAATATGCGGCAAATCCCCCCATTCCCAACCATACCGCTTGTAATTAGCGACATAAGATCTAATCCTTAATGAGTATTATTTTCGCTGTTAGCACCTTCGTATCATTAACAAGGAGAAACGCATGAAAGCTGCTGTAGTCACCCACGACCACCAGATTGATGTAACCGATAAAAAGTTACGCCCGCTGGAGCATGGCGAAGCGCTGCTGAAAATGGAATGCTGCGGGGTCTGCCACACTGACCTGCACGTGAAAAACGGCGATTTCGGCGATAAAACCGGCGTCATTCTCGGCCATGAGGGCATCGGCATCGTGGAAAAAGTCGGCCCTGGCGTGACGTCGCTGAAGCCGGGCGATCGCGCCAGCGTGGCGTGGTTCTTTGAAGGTTGCGGCCACTGCGAATACTGTAACAGCGGCAACGAAACCCTGTGCCGCTCGGTGAAAAATGCCGGTTATACCGTCGATGGCGGGATGGCCGAAGAGTGTATCGTCACCGCCGATTACGCGGTCAAAGTGCCGGATGGACTGGATTCCGCCGCCAGCAGCATCACCTGCGCCGGCGTCACCACCTATAAAGCGGTGAAGGTCTCACACATCAAGCCCGGCCAGTGGATTGCCATTTATGGCCTCGGCGGCCTGGGTAACCTGGCGCTGCAATATGCCAAAAACGTCTTTAATGCCAAAGTGATCGCCGTTGACGTCAACGACGGGCAGCTGGAGCTTGCCGCCTCGATGGGCGCCGACCTGACGGTAAATTCCCGCAACGAAGACGCCGCCAAAATCATTCAGGAGAAAACCGGCGGCGCCCACGCGGCCGTGGTTACCGCGGTTGCTAAAGCGGCATTTAACTCTGCCGTGGATGCGGTTCGCGCCGGCGGCCGCGTCGTCGCCGTTGGCCTACCGCCGGAAGCAATGAGCCTCGATATTCCGCGTCTGGTGCTGGACGGGATTGAAGTAGTAGGTTCACTGGTAGGTACCCGTCAGGATCTGATTGAAGCCTTCCAGTTTGCCGCCGAAGGCAAAGTGTTGCCGAAAGTCACTCTGCGCCCGCTCGGCGATATCAACGCCATCTTTAAGGAGATGGAACAGGGTCAAATCCGCGGCCGTATGGTTATCGATTTCCGCCGTTAATTCTGTCTGACTATGCCAGACGAAAGAGCCTAACCTGCTGACTATTCCCGCATGATGGGAATAGTCAGATTTCGCAAATGCTTAGCGCAAATCGTTGGTTCCTTTGTATTCCGTCGCGCCCGATGATGGCAAGACAATAGATAACAAAGGAATTCACCATGCAAAATCGCTTTCGCCTGCCTACGCTTGCCGCCCTTTTTATTGCAGGCGCGTTTTCGGTTTCGGCGGCGCAAACGCCGATCAAAGGCGGCACCTTAATTTATCTGGAACAACAGCCGCATACTAATCTCTATCCGCCGGCCGGCGGTTTTTACCCTAACGGCGGGATCCTCAATCAGATAACCGACAAGCTAACCTGGCAAAACCCGGAAACGCTAGCTATCGAGCCGTGGATCGCCGAAAGCTGGAGTAGCAACGACGAGAAGACCGAATATACCTTTAAGCTGCGGCCTGGCGTCACCTTCTCTGACGGTACCCCACTCGATGCCAATGCGGTCGCAAAGAACTTTGATACCTACGGTTTGGGCAATAAAGCACTGCGTCTGCCGGTTTCCGAAGTGATCAACAATTACGATCGCAGTGAAGTCATCGATCCGTTGACCGTCAAATTCTACTTCAAAAAGCCCTCCCCGGGATTCCTGCAAGGTACCGCAACGATTGGCTCCGGGCTGGTTTCCCTCAGCACTCTGGCGCGGAGCTTTGAGGCGCTGGGCGATGCCCGCCATATCATCGGTTCCGGCCCCTTTACGGTAAAAGATGAAAAACCCGGACGCGAATTAACGCTGGTGGCGCGGAAAGATTATCAATGGGGGCCGAAAAATCTTGCTCAGCAAGGCCCGGCGAACCTCGACGGCATTACCTATATCGTAACGCCGGAAGATAGCGTACGTATTGGCGCGCTACTGGCGGGACAGGCCGGGTTTATTCGCCAGGTGCAAGCCTATGATGAAAAACAGGCAACCGACCAGGGCTTTAATATTTACGCTGCGCCGACGCGCGGCGTAAACGATAGCCTGAGCTTCCGTCCGGATAACCCGCTGGTTGCCGACCTGCGGGTACGCCAGGCGCTACTGCATGCTACCAACGCCAAACAGGTTGTTGAGACCCTTTTCTCGCCAAACTATCCGCAGGCAAGTTCCGTTATCGCCCGCACCGCGGCGGGATACGTCGATTTAAGCGACAAACTGGCCTTCGATCAGCAGAAAGCTAAACAGCTGCTGGATGAGGCGGGCTGGACGGCGGGCGCGGATGGTATCCGACAAAAAGCGGGACAGCGGCTGGCGCTCACGGTCTATGAATCCCTGCCGCAGCCGCAGAACAAAGAGGTGCTACAGCTGGTTGCGCAGCAGTGGCGTCAGGTTGGCGTGGCCTTAAACGTGAAAGCCGGCGACGCCGGCAGCCGGGTACTGGATAATCTCGACCCGCTGAAAACGCCATTAACCGTCTCTGAAGTCGGCCGCGCCGACCCGGATGTGGTGAAGAGTATGTTCTTCCCCGCCAACCGCGATGCCCTACTGCAACAGGGCGGTTCGAGCGACAAAGTTAAAACCTTCCGTGACGATAAGCTCAACGCCCTGTTAACCGCAATCTCTGCCGAAGTGGATGCGCAAAAGCGTCTGCAGTTAACTGGCGATGCGCAGCGTTATCTGCTGGACAACGCCTACGTCATTCCCATCTTTGAAGAACCGCAGGTCTTTGCCGGCGCGCCATGGGTAAAAGGCGTACGTTTTGAAGCCGTGGGACGTCCGTCGTTTTACGGCGCATGGCTGGATAAACACTAAGGGGGCGGCATGAGCCACTATCTTTGGCGACGGTTGGCACAAGGCGTGCTGGTACTGTGGGCGGCCTTCACCCTGACCTTTTTTCTGCTGCAGGTACTGCCCGGCGACGCGATTTTGATTAAGTTTCAGAACCCCGATCTGGGGCTGAGCCCGCAACAGATCGCCGAAATGCGTGTGGCATATGCTGCAGACAGCCCGCTGTGGAGGCAATATTTGCACACGTTGCTGGCCATGCTGCAGGGGGATTTCGGCTATTCACTGCAGGCGGGACTGCCTGTCAGTTCCCTGATTGCCAGCAATTTACCCGACACGCTGGCGCTGGCGTTGCCGGCCTTCGTGCTGGCGGTTCTGCTGGCCTTTGCGATCGCTACCGCTTCGCGTTTGCCGTGGCTACGCGGTATCAGCAATCTGCTACAGTCGCTGCCGGTGCTGTTTATCTCACTGCCGACCTTCTGGCTCGGCATCGCCTTAATCCAGATCTTTTCATTCCAATTGCACTGGGTCCCGGTTATCAATCCCGGACCTCTGCAAGGCCTGGTGCTGCCGGTTATCGCGGTGGCGATACCGATTTCCGCGCCGCTGGCGCAAATTCTGTTACGCACCATGGATCACATCGCCGCACAACCCTTCGTCGCCGTTGCTCGCGCCAAGGGAATGAGCGAAACACGGGTGTTATGGCGGCATGTCACCGGCAATGCTCTGTTACCGACATTAAACATTGCCGGCCTGCTGTTGGGAGAACTGATCGCCGGGGCCTTAATTACCGAAACCGTTTTTGGCCGCAGCGGGCTCGGCCAACTGACGCAGCAGGCGGTGAATAATCAGGATATTGCCATTCTTCAGGCCGTGGTGATGATTTCAGCGCTGGGCTTCGTCGTCATCAATCTGCTGGTCGATCTGCTGATGCCGATGCTCGACCCGCGCTTAAAACCCCTGCGCGGAGGTGCGCTATGAGTCTGGTCGATTACGCCTCGGCGGTGCGACGCCGTCCGGTCAACTGGCGCCGTTTTTCCTTGCAGCCGGGGCTGTGGCTGGCATGGTTGGTAATGACGGTTGCGGTGCTAATGGCTTTCGCGCCGCAATGGTTCACCGAGTTTAATCCACTCGACGGCATCGCTGGCGCCCAACGTCTGGCGCCGCAGGCGGGACACTGGTTAGGTACCGACCAACTCGGTCGCGATGTGTGGAGCCGCATCGTCTACGGCGCAGGACATTCGCTTTCCGCGGCCCTGGCCGCCGTCGCCATGGGCCTGGTTTTCGGTACGGCGTTGGGCACCGTTGCCGGCGCGCTGGGCGGGCGGGTCGAAGCGGTCGTCATGCGGATTGTCGATATTCTGCTGGCGATTCCTTCGCTCCTGCTTTCGCTAACGGTAATCATACTGCTTGGTTTTGGCACTCTGAACGCCGCCATGGCGGTCGGCGTTGCCGCGATCGCCAGTTTCGCTCGACTGTCGCGCGCCGAAGTCGTGCGCATTCGTCACAGCGACTATGTCGAAGCAGCCTATGGTAGCGGGGGAACCTTTTTGGCCGTGTTCTGGCGGCATATTCTGCCTAACGCGCTTTCGCCGGTGCTGGCTTTCGCCACCCTTCAATTTGGCCAGGCTATTCTCGCCCTCTCAACCCTGAGTTTTCTCGGCTACGGCACTCCGCCGCCGGTGCCGGAATGGGGATTACTTATCGCCGAGGGGCGCAACTATCTTTCCACCGCCTGGTGGCTCACCACTTTCCCCGGGATCGCGGTCATTGCCGTGGTACTGGCAGCCAATCGTATCAGCCAACAACTCAATAGGGAGCGCCGATGAACGTGCTTAGCGTAGAAAACCTCACCATCAGCTACCGCTCTGGCGGGTTGTGGCGCGAAGTGGTTCACCGGGTCAGTTTTACGATTAAACGCGGCGAGATGCTGGCGTTCGTCGGCGAATCCGGTTCGGGAAAAACCACCACCGCCCAGGCGATTATCGGTCTGCTGGCGGAAAACGCCCGCCTCGATGCCGGGACGGTTCGTCTCAACGGTGAAGAGATTAGCCGCTGGTCAGGCAAACGGCTGGATAACCTGCGCGGGGCCAGAATCAGCCTGGTGCCGCAGGATCCCGGCAACTCGCTGAACCCGGTGCAAACCATCGGCGCGCAGGTCAGCGAAATACTCCGCCTGCATCAAAAAAGCAGTAAAACCGAGCGTCGACAGCAGGTTATCGCCCTGCTGGAAAAAGTCGGCTTAAGCCATCCAGAGCAGCGTTTCGACCAGTATCCGCACCAGCTCTCTGGTGGTATGAAGCAGCGGGTGCTGATCGCCATTGCCATCGCCCTGAAGCCGGATTTGATTATTGCCGATGAGCCGACCAGCGCGCTCGACGTGACGGTACAAAAAAGAATCCTCAATCTGCTCGATCATTTGCGCCGTGAATCCGGCACCGCGGTGCTATTTGTCACCCATGACCTCGCGCTGGCGGCGCAGCGTGCCGACCGGCTGGTGGTTTTTCGTCACGGTGAAATTCAGGAACAGGGCAATACGGGTGATGTTATTCGCACCCCGCAGCACGGCTATACCCGCCAGTTGCTGTGCGATCTGCAGGGACAGAACCTGCACTTAACCACCACGATTCGCCCGTTTGTTACGCCGGCAATTCGGGTTGAAGGCGTGAGCAAACGCTTTGCGTTAGGGAGCAGTCATCTCCAGGCGCTGGATCACGTAAGCTTTATTTTACCGCGTGGCAGTACCCATGCGCTGGTCGGCGAATCGGGTTCAGGAAAAACCACCCTCGCCCGCATCTTGCTGGGCTTTGAGCAGGCTGATAGCGGACAGGTGACCATTGACGGTATTGCCAGCGGACAATTGAGCCGCGAGGCCCAGCGCCAGCTACGGCGCAAAATTCAGTTTGTTTATCAGAACCCTTTCGCCTCACTCGACCCTCGCCAGACCTTGTTCGACATTATCGAAGAGCCGCTGAAGAATTTTCAGCGCCTGCCCAAAGATGCCCGGCGCCAGCGGGTAGAGTCCGTCGCCGCCCGCGTCGCGCTGGCGCCGGAGCTACTCAACCGAACCGCTCGTGAGCTCTCCGGCGGTCAGCGGCAGCGGGTCGCTATCGCCAGGGCATTGATCCTCGACCCCACGATTCTGGTGCTCGATGAGGCCACCTCAGCGCTGGATGTCACGGTGCAGGCGCAAATTCTCGCCCTGTTGCTGCAATTACAGCAACAGCTCGGGTTGAGCTATCTGTTTATCACCCACGATCTGGCGACAGTACGCCGCATCGCCCATAGCGTGACGGTGCTGCGCGCCGGGCAAGTCATCGAACAGGGCGAGGTTAAGCAGTTGTTCGCCGCGCCGCAGCACGACTATACCCGCGAGCTGCTCGCCGCCATTCCTCATTATCACGCACCGAGCACGGAGGTTGCATGACGCCTAAACGCCTGGGGTTTTTTACCCGTTTACTCGACCACGCCACGCCGCAAGAGCGCTATCAACTGGCGACGGAGCAGATCCGCCACGCGGAACGGCTGGGCTTTGATAGCGCCTGGGTGGCGCAACACCATTTTCATGAAAATGAAGGCGGTTTACCGTCGCCGCTGGTGTTTCTTGCCTACGCGGCGGCCCATACGCAACGGATCCGACTCGGCACCGCCATCATTACGCTGCCGATGGAGAACCCGCTACGTGTCGCAGAAGATGCGGCAGTACTGGATTTACTCGCAGAGGGTCGCCTGGAAGTGGGTTTTGGTTCCGGCGGGACGCCAACCTCTTTTCTCCCCTTTGGCCTGGCCTGCGAACAACGCGGCGCGGTCTTCGCCGATCATCTGCATTTGATTGAAAGCGCCTGGCGCGGCGATACGTTGGCTCATCCGGACAACCATCTTTATCCGCCCGCGCCGCAGCTGGCAAAACGGATTTGGATCGCCACCTTTTCGATTGAAGGCGCTATTCGGGCCGCGAAATCCGGCCACGGGTTGATGCTATCGCGCACACAGCCGCGTCCGCCAGGTCAAAGCGAACTGCCGCTGGATGCGATTCAGAACCCGATTATCGACGCCTACCTCGCCGCGCTGCCAGCCGGCGTGGCGCCGCGAATTCTGGCTTCCCGCACCGCGTTTATTGCCGACAGTCAGGGGTACGCGCTACAGGCCGCAGAGCCGGGATTAAGTAAACAGGCGGCAGCCCATCGCGCCGCCGGCCATGAGATTATTGGTGACACCGTCACGGATTACGCTCGCCAGTTGGATGCCCACATTGGCGATGCGCCACATGTGCTTGCATCGCTGGCTAAAGACAGTGTGCTAACCCGGGTGACTGATATTTCGTTTCAGGTCCATTCGGTGGAGCCATCACATCAGGACACGCTGCGTTCTATCGAACTCATCGCTAAACACATTGCCCCGCAATTCAGATAAGGAGTCGCTATGAGCTTAAGTCAGGATATTTTGGCTGAACTGGCGGAGATCGCCGCCGATTCAGCGCTGGGCAAGGCCCGCGCTTTGCGCGAGGCTGCGACCCGCCACGCCCAGGGAAGTTACGAGGTGCTATTTAGCCAACAGGATGAGGATTTTCCGCTCGAAGAACGGTTCGCCGTCGCCGCAAAAGTGGCCAGACTTCATCAGGCAGACGCGCTGGCGGCGCATTACGCCGGTTTCGGTATTGCCGACCCGACAACCCCACGGCTTGCCGCTGCGCTGGGGTTTGCCCGCCTGTTGACCTTCACCCCGGTGGAAGCGACGCCCGCGGCGCTGCAAACGCTGGGCGACGCGGGCTGGAGCCTGCGCGGTATTGTAACGCTGGCGCAGCTTGTTGCGTTTGTCAGTTTTCAAAGCCGATTGCTGAGCGGATTACGATTGTTAAATGGCAAACCAATTTCCGCAGCCGGGACCCCGGTGGTTGCCGGCTACTGGCACACTCATCCCCGGACGGTTAGCGGTAAACCTGCGCCGGTGGCCTTTACTCGTGATGAATTACACTGGGAACCGTGGATTGCCGATAAGCCTCTCGCTGAATTTAACGCCGCCGAGCAGGCGCTGCTGGCGCAGTTCGGCCACACTGATTCCCCCTACTTTCGCTTACTGGCGCGCAATCAGCCGGTGCTTGAACAGCGCACGCTGACCGATAAAGGGATTTTCTATACGCCGGGCGGCCTGCCGCGCGCCGAGCGTGAACTGGCGGCCACGGTGGCGAGTAAAATCAACGGCTGCATCTACTGCGCGTCGGTACACGCACGCAAGGCGGCGCAGTTGTCCAAAGATGAGCGAGCGGTGGAGACCCTGCTGGCGGTAACGCCTGGGGAGAATCTCAGCGATGGCCAAGGGCCGCGCTGGCAGGCGGAGATTGACGCCGCCGCCGCGCTTTCCGTCACCCCGCCCGCGATAACCCCAGCGCATCTCAGCGCGCTGGAGCAGCAGGGTCTGGATATCGTCGAACAGCTGGACCTGCTGCAATCGACGGCATTCTTCGCCTGGGCTAACCGCCTGATGCTAACCCTTGGCGAACCGTGGCGGGATTAATCAGGCCTGCTCTGCCTGGGTAACGCGATGACGCGTTACCCGCCGCTGGTATCGCGCATACAGCAGCAACGAGCTCATCGCCAGGAACGACAGCGCTGCCGCCGGCAGCGCGACCGAACGCCAACCCGCGCCAAAGGTAATCATCATCCCGCCGCAGTAAGCGCCAATCGCGCTGCCGAGGTTAAACGCTATCTGCCCGCCCGCCGCCCCGAGCATTTCGCCGCCTCTGGCATTTTGTAGCAGTAATATTTGCAGCGGCGCGGCGAGCGCGAAAAGCCCGGCGCAGCAGATAAACGCCAGCACCAGCGAAGCCAGCGGCTGTATGCCAAAGGCAAAGATGAGCAGTAACACCGCAACAATGACGCCGTTGGTCATCGCCGCAATACGCAGCGGACTGTAACGCCCAGAGATCCTGCCGCTAAAGAGATTACCTAAAACCATCCCCAATCCGACCAGCATCATAATGAACATCATCGCCGACTCGCTAAAGCCGGAGACATTTATCATGAAGGGCTTGATATAGCTAAACCAGGCAAAAACGCCGGCATTTCCGAACATCGTGGCGGCGAAAATAAACCATGGCGCCGGGGATTTAAGGAAATGGAATTGTTCACTAAGCCGGGTGGTTGATTTGTCATACAGCGTTGGCACCCAGCGCAGTATCGCCAAAAGCACCAGCACATCAAATAGCGCGATGGCCGTGAAGGTATAACGCCAGTTGAACTGATGGCCAAGCCAGGTGCCCGCCGGTACGCCAAGCAGGTTTGCCACCGTCATACCCGCTATCATCCCGGCGACCGCCGCGGTAACCCTGCCCGGCGAGGCGATTTTCGACAAGATAATCGCTCCGACGCCAAAATAAGCGCCGTGAGGAAAACCGGAAATAAAGCGCCCGAGCGCCAGCATGGGATAACTTGAGGAGAAGGTAAACAACGCGTTGCCTGCCACACACAGCGCCACCAGAAACAGCATCACTGATTTCAGCGAAAAACGGCTGGAAAACAACGCCATGACAGGCGCGCCAAACACCACGCCAAAGGCGTACCACGAGATCATGTTGCCGGCCGCGGGGATGGTAATGCCAACATCATGGGCGATTTCCGGCAATACCCCCATGATGCCGAACTCCGCCATTCCGAGGCCAAAGGTCCCCAGCGCTAAGGAAAAAATCGTTTTCTTCATCTATTCGGTCACTTTAATGTGCGTTCACGACGCTAGTGTAACCGATTTCACACCCTGTTTTCTCCCCTTACGACCGACGACAACTTAACCCATCCCCAGATAAGCATTTCTCACCTCCGGGTTATCCAGCAACTCTGCGCCGCTACCGCTCAGACGTATTTCGCCGTTGACCAGCACATACGCGCGGTTAGCCAGTTTCAGCGCGTGGTGCGCATTTTGTTCCACCAGCAGCAGCGTCATGCCCTGGTCGGTCAACTCGCGCAAAACGCTGAAGATCTGCTTCACCACCAGCGGCGCCAGACCCAGGCTCGGTTCGTCTAATAGCAATAGCTTTGGCCGGCTCATCAGCGCGCGGGCGATTGCCAGCATTTGCTGCTCGCCGCCGGAGAGCGTCATCGCCCGCTGCGCGCGACGTTCTTCCAGCCGTGGAAACAGCTGATACATCCGCGCTTTATCTTCATTCTGATAACGATTACCTATGGGAATAGTGCCCATCAGCAGGTTTTCTTCCACCGTCATATCGGCAAAAATACGCCGTCCTTCCGGCGCCTGAGCAATACCGTTGGTGGCGATATAGTGCGTCGACTGGCGGCTGATATCATGTCCGCGATAGATAATACTGCCATCGGTAATCCGCGGCTGGCCGAAAATCGACATCAGCAGCGTGGATTTTCCGGCGCCGTTAGCGCCGATTAACGCCACCGTTTCGCCTTCATTGACCATTAGCGATACCGACTTCAGCGCCTGGATTTGCCCGTAATAGACGTTCACCTCGCGAAATTCCAGCAACGGTTGGCTCATCAGGCGATCTCCTGTTCATCGGTACCCAGGTATGCGGCGATCACGCTCAGGTTGGCCTGGATCTCGGCCGGGGTGCCATGAGCAATAACATCGCCGTGGTCGAGCACGATCACGCGATCGGAGATTTCCATCACCATGCTCATATCGTGTTCTATCAACAGTACGCTGACGCCATGATGTTCACGCAGAAAACGAATAATCCGGCTCAGGGCACGCGTTTCCGCCGGGTTGAGCCCGGCCGCGGGTTCGTCAAGACACAATATTTCCGGCCCGGTACACATCGCGCGGGCGATCTCCAGCCGCCGCTGCTGGCCATAAGAGAGCGTTCCCGCCAGTCGATTGGCGCAGTCAACCATCTCCACCACTTCCAGCCAGTAAAAGGCCCGCTCTACTGCGCGGTTCTCCGCCTGGCGATAGCCGCGGGTATTCAGGATCCCGGCGATCAGATGGCGGTTAACCTGCATATGCTGGGCCACCATCAGATTTTCAATCACCGTCATTTCTCGAAACAGGCGGATATTCTGGAAGGTACGCGCCAGCCCGGCGCGGTTGACCAGATGCGCGCCGCCGAACATTTTGTAGTACATCCGCCGTCCCAGGCGCGCGGGATGGAAAAAATCATCGGCATGCAGTTTCTGCCCGAGAACCTGAATCACATCGGTCATTCGTTGCCGGGCATTAAGCCGAATGGCGCCGCCGCTGGCGCGGTAAAACCCGGTCAGGCAATTGAACACCGTGGTCTTCCCCGCGCCGTTCGGGCCAATCAGGGCGGTAATCGATCCGCGTTCAACCTCAAGGTTGACATCATTCAGCGCTTTAATCCCGCCAAAATGCATCATCAGATGCTCGACCTGCAATATTGCATCGCTCATGGCGCGACTCCTTTGCGGATTTCCACCCCGATACGCCCGGTGCGCACCAGCCCGCGCGGGCGCCAGATCATCATCAGGACCATCAGCACGCCAAAGAGCAAAACCCGGTATTCGTCAAAGCCGCGCAGTAACTCCGGCGTGACCGTTAGCACGAAAGCCGCCAGCACCACACCTAATGTCGAGCCCATGCCGCCTAATACCACGATAGCGAGAATCAGCGCCGACTCGAAAAAGGTGAACGAGGTCGGGTTGACGAACCCCTGATAAGTGGCGAAAAAGACCCCGGCGATGCCGGCCGTCGACGCGCCGAGCATAAACGCGGACAGCTTAACCAGTACGTGATTCAGCCCCATCGCCCGGCAGGCGATTTCATCTTCCCGCAGCGCCTCCCAGGCGCGGCCAATCGGCATTCGGGTCAGGCGGTGCTTTATCAGCAGCACCATCATTACCACGATAAATAACACGGCATAGATAAAAATAAATTTAAGGTTGGGGTTGTAGGCGATATGCAGAAATTCATGAATCGGGGTGCCGCCCTCTTTGGCTCGCCGGGCAAACTCGAGGCCGAAGAGCGTTGGCGACGGCACCGAAACGCCGTTGGGGCCGCCGGTGAAACTTACCCAGTTGTTGAGCACCAGACGGATGATCTCGCCGAATCCGAGGGTAACAATAGCCAGGTAGTCGCCATGCATTCGTAATACCGGAAAACCCAATAATGCTCCTGCCAGCGCCGCCATCACCGCCCCCAGCGGCAGCATTGCCCAGAAACCTAAGCCAAGGTATTGATAGCCAAGCGCCAGACCATAGGCGCCAATGGCGTAGAAGGCAACGTACCCCAAATCAAGTAACCCTGCGAGACCCACCACGATGTTTAATCCCAGCCCCAACAGGACGTAGATGAGCCCGAGGATCGCCACGGTGAGCAGATACTTACTGGCCATTAACGGGAAAGCGATAGCCGCAATCACCAGCAGCGGCAGGACAAAACGCAGCCGACTACGATAGCCGGGAGGACGGACAAATACCCCCTGGTCATTGCCTTCAAAACGTCCGACAAACCGCTTCCCCCCGCGGGTTTGCAAAAGCAGGCTGAGCAACAGCCGCCCCGCCATCACCACCGCCACCAGCACGATGACGCGCTGCGGGGAAAGCGTAAAACTGTACCCCTTCAGCACGATCCCCACGATCGGGCCAAAGACTATCAGCGCGCATAAACCGGCCAATACGCTATCGATAACGCTGCGTTTGACGTCGATGCCGTCTAAACGGGAAATATCGGTCATATGTCCCCCCTTAGACCTTAGCCACCACAGGACGGCCCAGAAGCCCCTGCGGACGAAAAATCAGAATCGCCACCAGCAATGCGAACGAGAAGACATCCTTATAATCCGAGTTCACTAACCCGGCGAACTGCGCCTCGGCGACGCCCAGCAGCAGGCCGCCAAGCATCGCCCCCGGTAGCGAACCGATCCCGCCCAGTACCGCCGCGGTGAAGGCCTTAATGCCGATAATGAAGCCGATATAAAAATCAAACGTGCCGTAATTCATGGTCACCAGCACCCCGGCGAGGCCCGCCATGGCGGCGCCAATCATAAATACCAGCGAAATCACCCGATCGGTGTTAATGCCGAGAATGGCCGCCATCCGCCGATCCTGCTGGGTCGCGCGGCATACGCGCCCGAGCTGCGTGTGGTTGATTATCCAGCTCAGCACCACCATGCCGATAAAGGCGGCGAGCAGGATGAAGATTTTGGTCCAGGTGATTTGCACCACGCCATCTCCTACCGTAAGCCGCAGTACGCCGTGCATCAACGTCGGGATCCCCTGTTGATTGGGGCCCTGACTCAGTTGGACGTAGTTTTGTAAAATCAGCGACATGCCAATAGCCGAAATCAGCGGCGCCAGACGCGTTGAGTTACGTAGCGGCCGATAAGCAATGCGTTCGATGGCCCAGCCGTACACCCCGGTGACGATAATCGTAAACACCAGCGTGCCGAAAATAAGCAGCGGGAAAGAGTGAATACCGAAGTAGGCCAGCAGCGCCAGCCCGATAGCGCACAGGTAGGCTGAGACCATATATACCTCGCCGTGGGCGAAGTTAATCATACCGATGATGCCATAAACCATGGTGTAGCCAATGGCGATAAGCCCATATACCGCGCCAAGCGTTAAGCCATTGATCAGTTGTTGCAGAAAGAATGCCGCCATAGGAACCATCCTGCCAGTCAAGGTGCAGCAGACGCCGAGCCCTTAACGTCTGCTGCTTACGGTGGTACGACGCCCCTCTGATGAGGGCGTTATGCGCACTACAATCCCGGGTTACAGCTGATGATATTTGCCTTTATCATCCCATTGATAAACCACGTAATCCGATACTTTCAGGTCGCCTTTGCCATCCCAGGCCTTTTTCCCCATCACGGTATCGACGCTGTGGTTTTTCAGCCATTCGCTGGCTTTGGCATTATCGGTACCGGCGGCGTTATAGGCGGCGGCGATAGCCTGAATGGACGCATAGGCGTAAAGGGTATAGCCCTCCGGTTCAAAACCGCTGGCGCGGAATTTGTCGATCACCGCTTTACCTTCTGGAATGGTGCGCGGATCCTTACCGAAGGTCATTAACACGCCATTAGTAAACTGCGGCCCGCCCGCGGCGGTAACCAACTCTTCGGTCACCACGCAGTCGCCGGAGAAGAACTTAGCCTGGACGCCCTGCTCGCGCATCTGGCGCACCAGCGGGCCGGCTTCCGGATGGCAGCCGCCAAAATAAACCACATCCGGTTTCAGGGCGCCGATTTTGGTTACCAGGGCATTAAAATCTTTTTCCCCGCGGGATAAGCCTTCATACAACACCTCTTTCGTCCCGCGTTTCGCGAGCGCCGCGCGCGTCGCATCGGCTAAGCCCTGACCGTAGGTATCTTTATCGTGAATGACGGCGATCTTCTTCGCCTTCAGCACATCCAGCATGTAGTTGGCAGCAATCACCCCTTGCTGGTCATCGCGCCCGCACATGCGGAACATATCTTTCATTCCGCGTTCGGTGATCTGCGGATTGGTGGAGCCCGGCGTGATGGTCAGGATCCCGGCTTCGTCATAGACCTCGGAAGCGGGCATCGTCGAGGAAGAGCAGAAATGGCCCACCACCGCCGAGACGCCGGAATCATCAACCAGGCGGTTAGCCACCGCCACTGCCTGCTTGGGTTCACAGGCATCATCGCCCTGCACCAGCACAATTTTTTCGCCTTTAATTCCCCCGGCGGCATTAATATCCGCCGCCGCCTGCGATGCCCCTTTCCAGTATTGGGCGCCATAGGTCGCATTCGGCCCGGTAAATGGGCCGGCCACGCCAATCTTCACATCCGCCTGTGCATAAAATGCCGCGCTCAAACAACCTGCTATTGCAAAATGCAGAGTCAACTTTTTAAGTTTTAAAGACATTCGGATAGTCCTCAGCGATATCGAACAGACGCCATAAACTGGCGCAGTAAAAACCACTTACAGCGTAACGTGCCAATGCTGGAATAAGCCGTAGCGGCTTCGGTAGATAAAGCAAAAAACCCGCCAGGAAGAGAGGTATCGCCAGATCGATTACTAATAGTCGCGTAGCGTGACCGCAATCGGTACCACCCCGGCGATGCGCCAGTCTTTACAGGTCAGGAGGTCTGTTGCCGTCACGTGGCCTGCCGGGAACGCTGGTGTCCATACCGACAGTGAGCTAAACATAGAACGTCTTTAGCAACCTTGCGCACCGGGCTGGTGCAAAAGTGCGGAGATGATCAAAACTAGTGAAAATTTTGCTGCATTAATGTGAAATCAATGACAAGTGATGGGGAATGCTCGGTATTACAGGCAGCTACCATAAAGAATTATCGAGGAGTAGCAATTTTATGCGACCAGACGGCGTTTACGCTTTGAAACATTAACTTCTTTTACGTATTATCTTAAGCCTTGCTCTTTTTACCTGCCGCCGTGGCGGGTTTTGCCTCATGGATGAAAATCATGACTTTAAAAAAATTAATTATTATTGCCTTCAGCGCGCTTTCTATTAACGCCTGCGCCTTCGCGGCGGGGAGTCTCGCCGACCAGTTACACTATACGCCGCCGGAACCGGCAGACCTTGCCGCTAATCCACCTACAGAATCGCCTGAATCGAAAACGGAACAACCAAAATTAACGATGACCCCCGACGTTAACGCCTACACCTATTACAACGAAAAGGTGAACCCCGTTACCAATGATATTGACCGTATTGAACAAGGCGGCGTCGTCGAATTCTGATTTATACCGGCGCATTGTTCGCGCCGATAAACGTTGACCATGGAGTATTCGCCATGATGAAGGATTATCTGATCATCGCCTGGATTACTATTGTCGCCTGCTGGCCCATTACGTTACCGGTGTTAGCCGTGGTCGCGGGAATACTTTTCTATTCCCGCCATCGCGTGGCGGGTATTGTTGTATCCGGGCTGTTTATCCTCGAAGCCGTGGCGGCATGGCAGTTTGAGCGCTATATGTAACCACGGTCTCATATTAATTGAGCGGCCCGTGGTTAATCTGGCTGAGTGGTAAATTGACGTCGAAAATCTTGTAGAACATCTCCTGCACGCCAAATTGCCGCAGGCGTGCGGCGTGTTTTTTCGCATAAGCCTGCGCGCTCTGTTCATCTTCGAACAGATATATGCCGCCGGCTTCCTGCGTGGCGCGATTCTCCGTCCAGATCTTCCAGATAAAACCGGGCTCCTGGTTAATAGATTGCGCGAGTTCGGCTAATTGCGTCGACATTTCATCGCCAAACGGTCCGCTAAAAGCAAAGTGCACTTGCAGAAGTTTATTCGACATACTCTCTCCCTGAATGATTTTAGTAAATTGACGAGACTATCCTACCCGATTCCTCATTAAGCAACAGTGAGTTGATGCGCTTAATGGCTATCTTGCGCCCTCCACTGGATGAGAAGTTTTCCGCCGCTTTGCCTGGCTCTGATTACACTTTAAACAGCGACCTGCCTTTCAGGCCACCACGCATGAGGACAGCCATGGGAAACAAAAAGAACACCGTTGCGCCCGTCATACCCGCCAAAACGGAGCCGTTAAGCGAGAAAGAATATCAGCAGGCATTGCGTAAACTGCACGTCGAGTTGGTCAAGCTACAGCGGTGGGTCGTGCATAAAGGGCTTAAGATATGCATCGTCTTCGAGGGTCGCGATGGCGCCGGCAAAGGCGGCACCATCAAAGCGATAACCGAACGCGTCAGCCCGCGGGTTTTCCGCGTCGTCGCCCTGCCCGCGCCAACCGAGCGCGAACGCAGCCAGCTCTATTTTCAGCGCTATATCAAGCATCTTCCCGCCGCCGGCGAGATAGTGATTTTCGATCGCAGCTGGTACAACCGGGCCGGCGTTGAGCGGGTGATGGGATTTTGTACCGAGGAGGAGGTGCAAAAATTCCTCGACGGCGCGCCAATGGTGGAGAGAGGGATGGTTGATTCCGGCATTATTTTACTGAAATACTGGCTGGAGGTGACGCCGCAGGAGCAAGAACGGCGCCTGCGCGACCGTATCGATGATGGGCGCAAAATCTGGAAGCTATCGCCGATGGATATAAAATCCTTCAACCGCTGGGATGACTACACTACAGCGCGCGATGCGATGTTTGCCGCCACCGATACCGCCTGGGCGCCGTGGTTTGTCGCCCGTTCGGAAGATAAAAAACGCGTACGCCTGAATATTATTACCCATTTGCTTTCGCAGATCCCCTACGAGTCTCTGCCAACGGAACACATTACCTTACCGAAACGCAAAATTGGCAAAGTGAAACCGACCCATTTTCCTTTCCGGTTTATTCCTGAGAAATTTTGAATGAATAGCTTTATCACCTTTGCGCAGTATTACCCCTGCGCAAAGGATTATTACAACTAACGTTAATATTTCATCTGTTGCGTTGCGCTGGAATCCGCCTCGCAAAATATAAAAAAGCGTTATTAACGACGTTTATTTTTCGGTTGAATGCAGGGATAATCAGATTGTCAATCACAGGGAGTAGAAAATGAAAAGCAATGCGATCAATAAAAAACAGCTCAACGAGTCTGATGTGGCGATTAAACAGACCTTCGATCGGCAAACCATTAGTGATGCGGAAAGCCTACAGCAACACCAGGAATTCATAAATGCCATGAATGAATTTACCGCGCGCGCCGGTTTACTGTCGGAAGACCCCTTCTTCTAAGGGATTTAGTTATCATGCAATTTGATGTTTTTCGCAATCCATCACCGAGGACAAATGAACTCCAACCTTATCTTATGGGGATTCAACATGATTATTATGATGATTTATCATCAAGGTTAGCTTTGCCATTGAGTTATCATATACATATGGCGAGTCATTATCACCCTGCAGCTCCACTAGTAAATCTTGACTTTCAAAAGCTATTTCTCAACACCCCGGGAATAACCAGCGTAGCAAAGCAGCGCCTGAATAATAAATATTTCGTCTGTAATTTACATAAAGAAAGAACGGCGGTTATTTCCAACATCGATGCGCTTATAACAAATACGTAAACCCGCCCCGATATCTTCGGAGCGGGTTTCCCCCGTAAAGGCTTACTTCATTCCCTCACGGCTCTCTTTTTGCGCTTCCAGGCGTTCGACATCGCGATACCAGCGCGGGTGATGTTTCTTCGCCCAACGGCGGCTCACCTTGCCTTCGATCATGCCTTTAATCGACCCTTTGACCCAGAATGCCATATACATATGGATGAGGATCGCGTGGATCAGGATAATCGCCGAAGTGGCGTGTATCAGCAGGCTGTAACGAATAACCGGTATCGGGAAATATTCCGCAAAATATGGGCGCCAGATAATCACCCCGGTCACCAGCAGCACAAAAATCATGCTCATAATGGTCCAGAACATCATCTTCTGCCCGGCGTTATATTTACCGACGCGCGCGACCTTATGTTCGTTGCCTTTCAGAACCTCCACGATGCCTTTCAGCCAGGGGATATCCTGTTTATCAGGGATATTGTGGTGGACAAAACGCACAAACATAAACATCAGCGCGACAAAAATCAGCCCCCCGAAAAACGGGTGCAGGATACGCCCCATCTGCGGTGTGCCGAAGGTTTCCGTCAACCACTGCAGGGTCGGGAAGAAAAACGAAATCCCCGACAGCGCCACCAGGAAGAAACAGATAACCACCGTCCAGTGACAGGCGCGGTCGATAAATTTGGTGCGCACTATCATTTTCGATTTATTCATCATGCTCCTCCTCATCGTCATCAACTTCCTTGTTCGGCCCGATACCGATGTAGTGGTAAATCAGCCCGGCAAAGGTGGCAATAAAGCCCGCCGCCGACAGCGGTTTCAGCGCCCCCTTCCACAGATTGATACTGGTATCGATCTGCGGCGCTTTCGGCAGCTTGTGATACAGCTCCGGCTGGTCGGCATGATGCAGTACGTACATCACGTGGGTGCCGCCTACGCCCTGCGGGTTGTAGATCCCAGCGTTGGCATAACCGCGCTTTTTAAGCTTATCCACCCGCTCCTGCGCCACTTCCAGCATCTCTTTTTTCGTGCCGAAGTGGATTGCGCCGGTAGGACAGGTTTTCACGCAGGCCGGTTCCTGACCGACGCTGACCCTATCCACACACAGCGTGCATTTATAGACCCGGTTATCCTCTTTATTGAGGCGTGGAATATTAAACGGACACCCGGCAATGCAGTAGCCGCAACCAATGCAGTTTTCCTGCTGGAAATCGACGATGCCGTTGGCGTACTGAATAATCGCCCCGGCGGACGGGCAGGCTTTCAGGCAACCCGGCTCCTCGCAGTGCATACAGCCATCCTTGCGGATAAGCCACTCCAGCTTGCCGTTCTGTTCGGTCTCGCTAAAGCGCATTACCGTCCAGGATTTAGCGCTGAGATCCGCCGGGTTGTCGTACACGCCGACGCAGTGCCCCACTTCATCGCGAATGTCATTCCACTCGGAACAGGCCACCTGGCAGGCTTTACAACCCACGCAGGAGGAGACATCGATAAGCTTGGCGACTTCGACCTTATAGTCCCGCGCGCGTGGCGCGGGAGTTATCGGGTTGGTCGCGGAGCGTTTAATAATGTCTTGTGTTTCCATCGCCATTTAATCGCTCCTTACGCTTTCTCGATGTTGACCAGAAACGCCTTATACTCCGGCGTTTGCGAGTTGGAATCGCCGACGTTAGGCGTCAGGGTGTTGGCGATATAGCCTTTACGGGCCACGCCTTCAAAGCCCCAGTGCAGCGGGATACCAACAGTTTCTACCTGCTGGCCGTTGACGTTCAGCGTGCGCAGTCGGCGGGTCACCACGGCAACCGCGCGAATAAAGCCGCGCTTGCTGCTGACTTTCACCCAGTCACCATTAGCGATACCTTTGCTTTTCGCCAGCCCTTCGCTGATTTCGACAAACTGTTCCGGCTGCACAATCGCATTGAGCAGCGCGTGCTTGGTCCAGGTATGGAAGTGTTCGGTCAGACGATAGGTAGTACCGACATACGGGAACTTATCCTTCTTACCTAAGCGAATGGCGTCATCTTCGTATAAACGCACCACCGGGCTGGAGACCACATTGGGGTGCAGCGGGTTGGTGCCAAGCGGCGTTTCCATCGGCTCGTAGTGTTCCGGGAACGGCCCTTCTGCCAGTTTATCGAGCGCAAACAGGCGCCCAAGCCCCTCTTGCTGCATAATAAACGGTCCGGTGTTGCTCCCCGGCGGCGCGGTATTGAAGTCCGGAATATCATTACCGACCCACTTACTGCCGTTCCACTGGATCAGCATCCGCTTCGCATCCCACGGCTTGCCATTAATGTCGGCTGATGCGCGGTTATACAGCACGCGGCGGTTGAGCGGCCAGGCCCAGGCCCATCCCAGCGTATTGCCAAGTCCCGAAGGATCGGCGTTGTCGCGATTCGCCATCTGGTTACCCTGCTCGGTCCAGCAGCCGGTGTAGATCCAGCAGGACGACGCGGTGCTGCCGTCATCGCGCAACAGCGCGAAGCTATTCAGCAACTCTCCTTTTTTCGCCAGCAGCCCCCCATTACCATCGTAGAGATCCGCCAGCGCATAGCCGTTGTTCTCTTTTGCTACTTCTTCCGATTCCGGATGATCTGGCTGCTTATAGCTCCAGCTCATTTTCAGCAACGGTTCCGCGCCCTTACCGCCTTCGCGACGGTACAGCTCACGTAGACGGTGATAGATCCCGGCAAGAATTTCGCCATCGTTGCGCGCTTCGCCCGGCGCGTCCTGGCCTTTCCAGTGCCACTGCAGCCAGCGCCCGGAGTTGGCGATCGAGCCATCCTCTTCGGCAAAGCAGGTCGACGGCAGACGGAAGACTTCGGTCTGAATCGCGGTCGGGTCGACATCATTAGACTCGCCGTGGTTCTGCCAGAAGGTGGAGGTTTCGGTCACCAGAGGGTCGATAACCACCATATATTTCAGCTTACTGAGGCTACGCACCACTTTGTTTTTGTCCGGGAAGGACGCTACCGGATTGAAACCCTGGCAGATATAGCCGGTGACGTTGCCGTTATCCATCATATTGAAGTACTTGATAACGTCGTAGGCCTGATCCCATTTCGGCAACCAGTTGAAGCCCCAGTCATTCTCTTTCTGCGCCGCATCGCCGTAGAACGATTTCATCAGGCTGACGAAGAATTTCGGGTAGTTGCTCCAGTAGTTCACCTGGTCGGCCAGCGTCGCTTTTGGCGTGTTGGCGCTAAGATAACTTTGCAGATCGCTCTGTTTATCGGACGGCAGCGTCAAATAACCCGGCAGACTGGTCGACAACAGGCCCAAATCTGTCAGACCCTGAATATTGGAGTGTCCGCGCAGGGCGTTGACGCCGCCGCCTGCCATGCCCATGTTGCCAAGCAGCAGCTGGATCATCGCCATGGTGCGGATGTTCTGCGCGCCGACGGTGTGCTGCGTCCAGCCCAGCGCATACAGGAAGGTGGTGGTGCGATCCGCGACGCTGGTTGAAGCCAGCACCTCGCACACTTTGAGGAAGTCTTCTTTCGGCGTACCGCAGATGTTTTCAACCACTTCCGGCGTGTAGCGTGAAACGTGCTGCTTGAGCAGATTCCACACGCAGCGAGGATGGCTGAGCGTTACATCGCGTTTCGCGTAGCCATTTTCATCGAACTGGTAGTTCCAGGACGATTTATCATACTGGCGCTTTTCCGCATCGTAGCCGCTGAACAGGCCATCTTCGAAGGTAAAATCATCCCGTACCAGCAGGCTGGCGTTGGTGTAATGCTTAACGTACTCGGCATTGATCTTATTATTTTCGATCAGATACAGCAGCACGCCCGACAGGAACGTAATGTCGGTACCGGAACGAATCGGCGCATAGATATCGGCCACCGACGCGGTACGCGTAAAGCGTGGGTCGACGACGATAAGCGTGGCATCGTTATTGTTTTTCGCTTCCATCGCCCAGCGGAATCCCACCGGATGCGCTTCCGCGGCGTTGCCGCCCATCACCATCACGACGTTAGCGTTTTTGATATCAACCCAGTGGTTGGTCATCGCACCGCGACCAAATGTTGGAGCAAGACTTGCTACCGTTGGTCCGTGTCAGACGCGCGCCTGGTTGTCTACCGCCAGCATGCCGAGCGAGCGCACAAATTTTTGCGTCAGCATGCCGGTCTCATTACTCGCCGCCGAGGCGCACAGCATGCCGGTGGAAAGCCAGCGGTTAACCGTCACGCCCTGCTCGTTCTTTTCAATAAAGTTGGCGTCGCGGTCGGCTTTCATCAATTTGGCGATGCGGTTAAAAGCTTCATCCCAGGAGATGCGCTGCCATTTATCCGAGCCCGGAGCACGGTATTGCGGATACCGCAGGCGGTTTTCGCTGTGGACGTAGTCCAGCAGACCGGCGCCTTTCGGGCACAGGGCGCCGCGACTTACCGGATGATCCGGATCCCCTTCGATATGATAAATCGCTTCTTTGGCGTTTTTCGCGCCGTCGCCCAGGCTATACATTAATAGCCCGCAGCCCACGGAGCAGTAAGTGCAGGTGTTGCGGATCTCTTTTGCGCGCAGCAATTTGAAATTGCGTGCCTGAGCCAGCGCCATTTTCGGGGCAAAGCCCAGTGCAGCAGCTGTTGTTCCGGCCATACCGCCTGCGCAGATTTTAAAAAACTTTCTGCGGCTGACGTCCATTGATTCCTCCATGCAGGATGTTTGTTCATCGCGCGGAGGAAACTAACAGCAATATCCCTTTTTTTATTGCGTCAAATCAAGGTCGCCAACGCTCGCCCCCTTAAGAGTCAGCGGTGGCGAGTTTGACTAACCCCAAAGAGTTATGCGAAGCGGAAAAGATCGACCGCCGGGAGGCAAAAGATGTTATAAATTCCGGCTGCGTTTGAGTCATTATCGGGTTAAACATGGAAAAAAAGAGAGCGACGTCAATCGGCTTCGCCGCCATTATCTTATGGAGCACAATGGTCGGTTTGATCCGCGGCGTCAGCGAAGGGCTTGGCCCTGTCGGCGGCGCGGCGATGATTTATAGCCTGAGCGGCCTGCTGCTCATTTTCACCGTCGGCTTTCCCAACCTGCGCCAAATCCCGCGCCGCTATCTGTTGGCCGGCAGCGTGCTGTTTGTCAGCTACGAGATCTGCCTCGCCCTGTCGCTGGGTTTCGCCGCCACCCGCCAGCAGGCTATCGAAGTGGGGATGGTCAATTATCTGTGGCCCAGCCTGACCATTTTGTTCGCCATTCTTTTTAACGGCCAGAAAAGTAGCTGGCTGGTGATCCCCGGCTTATTGCTGGCGCTGTTCGGCGTGAGCTGGGTGCTCGGCGGCGAGCATGGACTCAACCTTGATGAAATTATCAATAACGTCATCTCCAGCCCGCTAAGCTACTTTCTGGCATTTATCGGCGCGTTTATCTGGGCGGCCTACTGCACGGTTACCGCGAAATATGCCAAAGGCAAAAATGGCATTACCCTCTTCGTCTTATTAACGGCGCTCACCCTGTGGCTGAAATTTTTGGCCAGCGCGCAGCCGCCGATGCTGTTCAGCTGGCCGGTAGTCATTAAGCTGATTACGGTCTCCGTGGCGCTGGGGCTAGCCTACGCGGCATGGAACGTTGGCATCCTGCACGGCAACGTCAGCCTGCTGGCGGCGGCGTCGTACTTCACGCCTGTACTCTCTTCCGCGCTGGCGGCGGTGCTGCTCAGCGCCGCGCTCTCATGGTCATTCTGGCAGGGGGCCGGGATGGTGTGTCTCGGCTCCCTGCTCTGCTGGTATGCCACTCGCCGCTAGCCGAGATCGCCGCCCGCCACCGGTATCGTTACGCCGGTGATATAGCTGGCCTCATCGCTGGCGAGAAACAGGATCGCATTCGCCTGTTCCGCCAGCGTGCCGTAACGGTGCATCAGGCTGCTCGCCACCGTCTGATCGACAACCTGCTGATACCACGCCTTTTCCTGCTCGCTCGGCAGCTCTTCGTTGCGCGGCGTCAGGCGCGGCGGCGCCTCCGTACCGCCCGGCGCGACGGCGTTAATCCGAATGCCGCTACCGCTGTACTCCATGGCAATCGAGCGGGTCAGCGCATTCACGCCTCCCTTCGCCGCCGAATAAGGCACCCGGTTCACCCCTGCCGTCGCCACCGACGAGATATTGACGATGCTGCCTTTCCCCTGCTTCAGCATCCAGGGGAGCGCCGCGCGGCAGCCCCACAAGGTGGGGAACAGCGAGCGGCGGATCTCTTTCTCAATTTGTTCTGGCTGATACTCAGCGAAAGGTCGCGCCCAGATGGTACCGCCGACATTGTTGATTAGCACGTCGAGGCGGCCAAAATGCGCGACCCCGGCGGCAAACGCCTGTTCAGTACTCTGCCACTGCTCAAGGTCAGCCTCCAGCGCCAGTACCTGACTTCCGGCCTGGGCTAAAACGGCAGCCAGTTCGTGTACGTAAGGCGAGCGGTCAATCAGCAACAGGGCGCCGCCTTCAGTTGCCGCCTGCTCCGCGGTCTGCCTGCCAATCCCCTGCGCCGCGCCGGTAATAGCGACGACTTTATCGGTAAAACGCATCATGCCTCCTTATGCCGCCGCGCTCTGGCTGGCGATAAATTTCTCATACCAGAACCCTGCCGGGGAAATTCCCCTTTCGCGCAGCGCCGTGGCGACCGCATTTACCATCGGCGGCGGTCCGCAAAGATAGATGTCAACGTCGCCGTTATTCAGCATCGCGTCATCCAGATGTTCGGTGACAAAGCCGCGCTGTGGGCAGGAACTGCTTTCATCCGCCACCACCGGCAGCCAGCGATACCCCGTAAGCTGTTGAGCAAAGGTGTCCAGCGCGTCGGTTTTCACCAGATCACCGTCACGGGTCACCCCGTACAGTAGCGTTACCGGACGCTGACTACCCTGTGTCTGCAGGGTGTGTAACATAGACAGCAGCGGCGCCAGCCCGGTACCGCCCGCCAGCATGAGCAGCGGGCGTTCGCCGCTGCGCAAATAGAAGCTGCCCATGGGGCCGCTGAGGGTCAGGCGATCGCCGGGCCGCGCCTGCTGGGTTAACCACTGGCTCATCATGCCGCCAGGCACGTTACGAATCAGAAAACGCCCTTCGAGAGAACCCGGCAGCGAGCTGAATGAGTAGGCGCGCACATGAGTCGTGCCCGGCACCTGAATATTGATATATTGCCCCGGCAGAAAAGCCAGCGGCTCATCCAGCGCGACCACCAGTTCGATGGCGGTATCGGACAGTAAATTCACCTGCCGCACCTGCGCCCCGGTGTTGGTCAGCGCGGTTTTACACTGCGCGGCGGCCACCGGCACATCGATCACACAATCGCTGGTCGGGACCATCTGGCAGGTCAGCACCTGGCGAGCCTGCGCCTCGTCGTCGCTTAACGCCTCGTCGAGATAATCTTCACCCAGATCGTATTCACCGCTGGCGCAATGGCATTTGCAGGTGCCGCAAACGCCGTCCGAACAGTCCATCGGCAGGTTTACCTTCTGGCGATAGGCCGCATCCAGCACCTTCTCCCCGGCATGGCATTGAATAAAGCGGGTAATGCCGTCCTCGAAATTAAGAGCAATATTAAAAGTCATAAGCGCCTCTTAAATGTGGTAAACGTCGATAACCTGACGGATATAGTCGTTATTCAGGCGTACCGTTTTACGAACGATCTGCGGCCTGCCGTCCTGCTCAATTAGCGTGCAGCAGGTAGAGCCAAAATAGGCATCCGTGTGTTGATAGCGATGGCTCCACGTAACCCAGTTGTAGCGCACCGCAAGCCCCTCATCCCTTTCGCCCATCAGCTCGACATTGCTGATAATGTGCGTGGTGCGCGGCTCCGGCGTACTGGCGCCGGAACGCTCGGTTTTAATGCGATAGACGCGATCTTCCAGTCCTTCCCGGTTGGGGTAGTAGATAAGGGAAATCTCTTTTTGCGGGTCGCGCGTCAGTTGGTCATCGTCGCCCCATGCCGGCATCCAGTAGACCACCTGCGGGCTGTAACAGCTCAGCCACTCATCCCACTGACGGTCATCTAACAGACGGGCTTCGTAATAGAGAAACTGGCGAACTTGTTCGAGATTCAACATCAGGCCACCTCCACGCGCTGGGTAATAGACTGGTCGTAACGCTGTTGTTCCTGTTCCAGCGCCGCCAGCATGACCGTTTGCCAATGGTGATGATGGGCGATATACAGCGCTTCATCTTCCGATTTCACCCCGCTTAGCCGCGGCGTAAAGCCCGCATGCCTGGCGTGTTCATCCGGGCCGTCGACCCAACGTAGCGCGCCGCGGCTGAGGTCGCTCCATGCCAGATTTTCGCCAAGATAGCCGCGCTGACAGGCGCTGAACTCTTCCAGATCGTCCGGCGTCCCCATCCCGCTGACGTTAAAGAAATCTTCGTACTGGCGGATGCGTAGCGCCCGCGCCTGGTCGGCTTCGCCTTTAGGCGCAAAGCACCAAATGGTGACTTCGGTTTTATCGACCGCAATCGGGCGGATCACGCGGATCTGGGTAGAAAACTGATCCATCAGATAGACGTTGGGGTACAGGCACAGGTTGCGGGTTTCATTGACCATCTGGTCGGCGCGTAGTTCGCCGAATTCCGCCTGCAGACGCTCGCGGTGGGCATAGACCGGGCGCACTTCCGGGTTCAGCGCCCGGGTCCACAGCAACATGTGGCCATTGTCAAAACCGTAGCCGCCGCCGACGCTCTTTGACCAACCGTTGGCGTCAACCGCATGCGTCCCTTCCGCTTCATAGTTGCGGCGTGACATGGTTGAGGCATAGTTCCAGTGCACCACGCTGACGTGATAACCATCGGCGCCGTTCTCTGCGCCCAGCTTCCAGTTGCCTTCGTAAACGTAGCTCGACGAGCCCTTCAGCACTTCCAGCCCTTCCGGCGCCTGATCGACGATCAGATCGATGATTTTGCTGGTTTCGCCGAGATACGCCTCCAGCGGCTGCACGTCGGCATTGAGGCTACCGAATAAGAAACCGCGGTAAGACTGAAAACGCGGCAGTTTTTGCAGATCGTGAGACCCTTCATGTTTGAAGGTGTCAGGATAGGCGCCGGTGCTCTCATCTTTGGCTTTTAATAATTTGCCGTTATTGCTGAAGGTCCAGCCGTGGAACGGACAGGTAAACGAATTTTTATTCCCGGTTTTGCGTCGGCATAACATGGCGCCGCGGTGGGCGCAGCTATTAATTAATGCATGCAATTCATTCTTTTTATCACGGGTAATAATAACCGGCTGCCGTCCCAGCGTCAGGGTATAATAATCTCCCGGCTCGGCAATCTGGCTTTCATGGGCAAGAAAAACCCAATTTCCTTCGAAGATATGTTTCATTTCAAAATCAAACAACTGCTGGTCGGTAAATATAGAGCGGTGGCAACGGTAAATATGATTTTCACGGTCGACAATTAACGCGTTGTTAATTTTGTCTTTAAGCGCTGATAGCGTTTTTTGCATGAGTTAACTCCTCCTGCAGGATTCAGGATTAAAGATATTTGGCAAATGTGGTGACTATCGGGTGTAGAGCGCGGCCCGGGCCAGCAGCGTGACCGGGGCCGCTAAAGCAGATTACTCTTTGGCGCGCAGACGGGCGCCGCGATGCTCTTCGTCGGGGCTCAGCGCTTTACAGAGGGTGAAATCAAAGCGCACTTCGGTATGCTCGCCGTCCAGTTCACGCTGTGCAATCGTCTCGCGGTCGCTCACTTTCACCGGGTCGGCAATCAGACCATCGCGGGTGGCAAAGGCAAAATCATCCCACAGGTATTTGTCGCCGCTGAGGTTGATCTGGCTGGTCAGATGTTTATGGCCCGGCGCGGAGACGAAGAAGTGAATGTGCGCCGGACGGTTACCGTGGCGGCCTAACTGGTCCAGCAACTTCTGAGTTGGACCATCCGGCGGGCAGCCGTAGCCGGATGGCATGATACTGCGCACGCTATAGCGGCCATCGGCGCCGGTGCGAATACGACGACGCAGGTTGTAGTCGCTCTGGCTTTGATCGAAGAACGAGTAATTACCCAGGGTATTGGCGTGCCAGATATCAACGATGGCGTTAGCAATCGGCTGGCCCTGATTATCTTTAACCTGGCCGTGCAGCCACATCACTTCGCCGGCATCGGTGCCATCATCCATGCGGGCATGGCTGTCGGCCAGCGGGGCATTGGCTACATACAGCGGCCCTTCGATGGTGCGCGGGGTACCGGTTTCACGATGCGCCGCCGCGTCGATAGCGTCCTGACGCAGGTCGAGGAAGTGCTCAAGACCAAGACCCGCAGCCAGCAGCGCCGCCTCCTGGCGCCCACCCAGCTCGTGCAAATAGTTCACCGCATGCCAGAACTCTTCTTCGGTGACGTTATAGTCATCGATCAGCGTGCAGATATTTTCCAGTAAACGGTGGACAATGGCTTTAAAGCGTTCATTACCGCCAGGGACATTTAAACCCGCGCCTTCACGTAATAATTTCTGCACGGCTTCTTGTTGTACGAAAGCATTACTCATAATTATTCTCTCTTATCATTGTAGGATATTTGCCGGGTGCCCCCGGCATGAGGTCGACGTTATTATTATTAGCTATCGTCTTCACGAATCGACGAGGGATGACGGCACAGCGCCTCTACGCGAATATCCATAAATGGATACAGCGGCAATCCCATTAAAATTTGATGCAGCTCTTCGGCATCTTTTACATCGAAAATGCTGACATTGGCGTAAAGACCGGCGACACGCCAGATATGTCGCCACTTGCCTTCACGTTGTAATTGTTGCGAATAGGCTTTTTCGCGTTGTTTAATTTCATCCGCTTCGGCGGCAGGAAAACCGATCGGAATATTAACGGTCATATCAACTTTAAATAGCATTATTTTCTCCTGTTATGCTTTACGGGAATAGAAGCGCAGCTTGTCTTCATCCAGCTCCACCCCGAGCCCTGGCGTTTGCGGCAACACCACCTGACCGTCGGCAAAGGTCAGCGGAACGCTGACAATATCGTCTTTGAGTAGCAGCGGGCCGAACATCTCGGTTCCCCACTGCATTGGCAATGTCGACCAGGCATGCAGAGAAGCAACGGTACCCACGGTTCCTTCCAGCATCGTGCCGCCATACAGGCCAACCCCCGCCGCCTGCGCGACGCGGGCCAGCGCCAGCACGCTATTCGGCCCGCCCGCTTTGGCGATCTTCAGCGCGTAAGCGCCGGTAAAGCCCTGCTGCGCCAGTTGATAACCATCGTATGCGGTCGCGACCGCTTCATCCGCCAGAATCGCTGTCTCGATTTGCTGGCTCAGGCGCACCAGCGCTGCATTGTCCTGCGCGCTCACCGGCTGTTCGATGAGATCGACCCCCATCGCCGCCAGCTCTCGGCACCCTTTCGCGCCGGTGGCGGCATCCCAGGCCTGGTTAACGTCAACGCGAATGCTGGCGCGATCGCCTAAAGCTTCGACAATGGCGCGGGTATGGCGGAGATCGGTGGCTAATTCCCGCGCGCCAATTTTCAACTTGAATGCCTGATGGCGGCGCTCGGCTAACAGCTTTTCCCCTTCGGCAATATCTTTTGCGGTGTCGCCGCTGGCTAACGTCCACAGCACCGGCAACGACGTTTGCAGCGCGCCGCCGAGCAGCGCCGAGACCGGTAAGCCTAAGGCTTTCCCCTGGGCGTCCAGCAGCGCGGTTTCAATGGCAGACTTTGCGAAAGTATTGCCTTTAATGGCGCTGTTCATACGCGCCGTCAGCGCATTCAGATTATCGGCCGGCTGCCCTTTCAGCAGCGGCGTCAAATAGTGGTTCAAGGCCGATGCGATAGCCTCCGGGCTCTCGACGCCGTAGCTCAGCCCGCCGATGGTCGTCGCTTCACCGATACCGCATACGCCATCGGAACGGGTAATGCGCACGATGACCAGCGTCTGGCAGCCCATGGTGGTCATCGATAATTTATGTGGCCGGATAGTCGGTACATCCACTAACCAGCTCTCAATGCGTTCTACGGTCGCAGTCATTTTTTGTTCCTGAAAGATGCATAACTTTTTGTACCCACATCCATAACGGGGATGTCTGTGCTTTGACAATAGGGTCCAGCCTGGCGGATGGTCAACGGCGATAATCGAAATGTTGTGCGATTATCGGCACGCTTGTTAAATTGCGGTTAATAATGTGATCGAGGTGGTAAAACAGGCACAATTCGGCGCGCCCTGGTTTGCGCGCGGTATAGTAATTCCCCGTGAGCTTTACGTTGCAACGGAGAAAGATGCAATGAGCGACAATACCCACACTACGCTGAGCGCCAGGCAGGCCGAGCACGACCCCAATTTTATGCTGTCACTCGCCCGCGGGCTGGAGGTGCTCAATGCTTTTACTCCCCAGCGCCAGCGGCTGACCATTTCGCAGTTAAGTCAAAAAACGCAAATTTCCCGCGCGGCGGTGCGCCGCTGCCTGTATACCCTGGCGGCGCTGGGGATGGTGCACAGCCCGGACGGCCGCAGCTATGAACTTCTGCCGCGCGTGCTGGCAGTGGGCCACGCCTATCTGGCGGGAACCCCGCTGGCGAAGGTGGCGCAAACGGCGCTGGACAATCTTGGTAAGACGTTAGGTGAAAGCTGCTCCGCCGCCACGCTTGATGGCGACAACGTACTGTATATCGCCCGCGCGGCGGTCAATAACTTACTGAGCGTCGATCTGGGACGCGGCAGTCGCCTCCCGGCATGGACGACTTCAATGGGACGGGTATTGCTGAGCGCGCTGCCAGAAGAACAACTTGAAGTGACACTGTCACGCGCACATCTTATGCGCTACACCCCGCATACCCTGTGCGACCCCACGGCATTACGCGCGGAAATAGCTAAAGTTCGCATGCAGGGCTATGCGCTGGCGGACAGGCAAATTGAAGTTGGATTATGCTCGCTTGCGGTACCGCTGCTGTCGCGCAGCGGCCAGGTGGTGGCGGCCCTCAACGTTGGCGTCCCCGCCTCTTCGATGAGCGCCGCGGCGCTGAAGGAGAAAGCCCTCGCGCCGCTGCGTCGCGCGGCGATGGAGCTTTCTCTTCAGCTATGACATTACCGTGGCGCCGGCGTATTGGCCAGCCCGCGCCAGATCCCCAGCGCCAGCAACAACAGCAGAACGCCAGCCGTCGCCAGCGAAATGCTATGGGCGCTAATGAACGCGGTTTTCGCCGCCGCAATCAGTGAATCTGCCGGTATCGCGGGGAGCGATTGCGCCACCTTCATCGCCTCGCCGATGGACGATGAGGCCTGTACCGCTGCCTCACCACCAATCCCGGCAGGCAGTTCAATCGCCGAACTGTAGCTACGGGTCAGGATCAGGCCGAACAGCGCAATACCAAGCCCCGCGCCCAATTCATAGGCCATGGTTTCAATGGCGCCTGCCGCCGACGCCTTCTCTTTCGGTGCCGCCGCCATGATCGCCGACGTTGACGCCAGCAGCGCGCTGGCGGCGCTAAAGCCCAGCAGCGTCATTAACCCCCACGCCTGCCACTGTTGGGTGCTGAAGTCGGTCATCGACAGCCCCAGGAAACTCAACGCGCTCAGCAACATACCGCCGGTCGCCACCTGCCGCAGCCCCAGTTTAGATACCAGCATTCCGGCAATCGGCCCGCTAAAGCCGCTGGCGACCATCACCGGTAGCATAAACAGCCCGGCCTCAAACGGTGTTTTCTGATGCACAAACTGCAGCTCCTGCGCCATCAGCAATTCAAAACCGACCAGCGTAATGAGCGCGGTCATCGCCATCATCACCCCGCTCAAAATAATGCGGTGGGTGAAGAGACGCATATCCACCATCGGCGTCGGCATCGACAGCTGCTTGCGGACAAACCAGGTCAACATGGCCGCGCCGCCGATAGCCACCAGCACAATCAGCCACAGCGCCAACTGCCCCTTTAACGCTGACTTAGCGCTAAATACCAGCATCAGAATGGCCGCAATCAGGATCAGCGCCTGCGGCAGATTCAGCGGCTGCTCGCGGCGGGCGGGCTGACGAGGCACAACCTTAGCGTTGATGGCGATGACCAGCAGCACAATTGGCACGTTGATCAGGAAAACAGATCCCCAGTAGAAATGTTCCAGCAGCATGCCGCCCACCAGCGGGCCAAATGCCGCGCCGCCGGAGCCCACCGCGGCCCATAATCCCAGCGCCATGTTACGCTGGCTGGCTTCGGCGAAAGTGCCGCGGATCCCGGCAAGCGTCGCCGGCACAATCATCGCCGCACCAACCGCCAGCAGCGCGCGGGAAATAATCAGCGTTATCGCCGACGGCGACAGCGCGGCGCACAGCGAAGCGATGCCAAAAATGGCGCTACCGAGCAGCAACAGGCGCTTAAAGCCGATTTTATCGCCTAATGCGCCCATCGGCAGCACCATACCGGCCATCACCAACGAATAGATATCAATGATCCACAGTAGCTCATTGCCGCTGGTGCCAAGCGCGACGCTGAGCGTCGGGGCGGCCACATGCAGTACCGTTGCGTCAATCGCCACCGGGATATAAACCAGCAAAATCGCCATCAGCGTTAACCATTGCCGAGACATACTTCTTTTCCTCAATTTATCAAATTGGACACGCGTCCAGGATTGCGATCCTGCCGGATTGTTGAACGCCTGTCCAACTTTTTGTTACCATCATCCCATCACCTCTTGGTTACGGGTCGCTATGCACTATTTAAATCGGGAAGCGCGTCGGGAAGTTATCATGCAGGCCGCCATGCGAGTGGCGCTAAATGGCGGCTTCAGCGCCATGACCGTGCGACAGATAGCCAGCGAAGCCGGCGTCGCCGCAGGTCAGTTACATCATCATTTTACCTCGACCGGCGAGCTGAAAGCGCAGGCCTTTATCCGTTTGATCCGCGAAATGCTCGATATTCAACTGCTGACCGATGACGCCTCCTGGAGCGAACGCCTGTTTTCATTACTTGGCAGCGAAGATGGCCGTCTCGAACCCTATATCCGCCTGTGGCGGGAAGCGCAGATTTTGTCCGATAGCGATGAGGAAATTAAGGCCGCATATCTGCTTACCATGAGCATGTGGCATGATGAAACGGTCACGGCGATTAACCGCGGCGCCGAAGCCGGTGAATTTCAGCCGCAGGATACGGCTGATAATATCGCCTGGCGTCTGATTGCTCTGGTTTGCGGGCTGGATGGCATTTACGCGCTGGGGATGCAAGCGATTGACGACGCGGCATTTATCCGTTACTTAAAACATTATATCGCGCTGGAACTCCCTCAGGTTTAGGTTACATTTAGTAACAATTGACCGCCCTTCATTGTCGGCGTGAATTCTTTCACGCCTCGATTCTTATCTATCCTCAAACAATACAATTATTAAAAACAGCTGAAGCTTAATTCCAGCCTGCATAGTTTCAGCTGTTTTTTATTTATCCTTTTGATCTCGTACGCTTTAGTGAGGGTGTTATGTCGATAGAAGGTGATAAAAAGAATCATTATCTTTTAAAAGATTGGCGACCAGAAAATGAAGCCTTCTGGGAAAATAAAGGAAAAGCGATTGCGCGCAGGAACTTATGGATTTCCGTATTTTGTCTGTTACTCGCCTTCTGCGTCTGGATGTTATTTAGCGCAGTTGCGGTCAATCTCAATAAAGTGGGTTTTAATTTCACTACTGACCAGCTCTTTTTATTAACGGCGCTACCTTCGCTTTCCGGCGCAATATTACGCGTACCCTACTCCTTTATGGTACCTATTATGGGTGGGCGATACTGGACGGTTATTAGCACGGTTATTCTAGTGATTCCCTGTTTATGGCTGGGTTTGGCAGTACAAAATCCAACTACCCAGTACTGGGTATTTATCGCAATTTCGTTACTCTGCGGTTTTGCCGGCGCCAACTTCGCCTCCAGTATGGGCAACATCAGCTTCTTCTTCCCCAAGGCCAAACAAGGCAGCGCATTAGGGATTAACGGCGGGCTCGGCAATCTCGGGGTCAGCGTGATGCAACTGGTCTCTCCTATTTTTATCTTTCTGCCGATTTTTACCTTTCTGGGCGTTCGCGGCGTTGAGCAACCTGGCGGCGCCATGCTGTGGCTTGGCAACTCACCGCTGCTGTGGGTGCCGTTACTGGTTATCGCCACCGTTTTCGCGTGGTTCGGCATGAACGATATTGCCAGTTCCAAAGCTTCAATTCGCGATCAGCTACCGGTGTTGAAACGCCCGCATATGTGGCTGCTAAGTCTGTTGTATCTGGCCACCTTCGGCTCGTTTATTGGCTTCTCCGCCGGCTTCGCGATGCTGGCGAAAACCCAGTTTCCGGATGTCGATATCCTGAAACTGGCCTTCTTCGGCCCGTTTATCGGCGCGCTGGCGCGCTCCTTCGGCGGTATCATTTCCGACCGCCTGGGCGGCGTACGGGTGACGCTGGTCAACTTCATTCTGATGGCGGTCTTTACCGGGCTGCTTTTCCTCACCCTGCCGGGCTCCGGTTCCGGCAGCTTCTTCGCCTTCTACGTGGTGTTTATGGGCCTGTTCTTAACCGCCGGGCTTGGCAGCGGTTCCACCTTCCAGATGATCGCCGTGATCTTCCGTCAGCTCACCATTGATAGCGTGAAAAAGCGCGGCGGCAGCGACGAACAGGCCCAGCATGAAGCGGTGACCGATACCGCCGCCGCGCTCGGTTTCATCGCTGCAATTGGCGCCATCGGCGGCTTCTTTATTCCAAAAGCCTTCGGTACCTCTCTGGCCATGACCGGCTCGCCGGTGGGCGCGATGAAAGTCTTTTTTGTCTTCTATGTGGTTTGCGTGCTGGTGACCTGGCTGGTCTACGGGCGCCGTAAACCAGCACAACCATAACGACCTATTTACCGGATGGCACGATGCCGGACATTAGCGGAGCAGGAGAAATGTCATGAGTAAATTACTGGATCGCTTTCGCTACTTTAAGCAGAAACGCGAGACCTTTGCCAACGGCCACGGTCAGGTCTACGACAATAACCGTGACTGGGAAGATAGCTACCGGCAACGCTGGCAATTCGACAAAATTGTCCGCTCCACGCACGGTGTGAACTGTACCGGCTCCTGTAGCTGGAAAATTTATGTCAAAAACGGTCTGGTCACCTGGGAAACCCAGCAGACCGATTATCCGCGCACCCGACCGGACCTGCCAAATCACGAACCGCGCGGCTGTCCGCGCGGCGCCAGCTACTCCTGGTATCTCTACAGCGCCAACCGCCTGAAGTACCCGCTGGCGCGCAAACGGCTGATTGAGCTGTGGCGCGAAGCACTTACACAGCATCCCGACCCGGTACAGGCCTGGGATAGCATCATGCAGGCCCCCCTGAAAACCCGCAGCTACAAACAAATCCGCGGTAAAGGCGGTTTTGTTCGCTCCAGTTGGAAAGAGTTAAATCAACTGATCGCCGCAGCCAACGTCTGGACCATCAAAAACTACGGTCCGGACCGCGTCGCGGGCTTTTCGCCGATCCCGGCGATGTCGATGGTTTCCTACGCCGCGGGTACCCGCTATTTATCGTTGATCGGCGGCACCTGCCTGAGCTTTTATGACTGGTACTGCGATTTACCCCCCGCCTCACCGATGACCTGGGGCGAACAGACCGACGTGCCGGAATCCGCCGACTGGTATAACTCCAGCTACATTATTGCCTGGGGTTCAAACGTCCCGCAGACCCGGACCCCGGACGCGCACTTCTTCACCGAAGTGCGCTACAAGGGCACCAAAACCATCGCCATTACTCCGGATTATTCGGAAGTCGCCAAGCTCTGCGACCAGTGGCTGGCGCCGAAGCAAGGTACCGACAGCGCGCTGACGATGGCGATGGGCCACGTGATCCTCAAAACCTTCCACCTCGATAACCCAAGCGATTACTTTCTCAACTACTGCCGTACCTATACCGATATGCCGATGCTGGTAATGCTCGACCGTCGTGACGACGGCAGCTATGCGCCTGGCCGTATGCTGCGCGCCGCCGACCTGCTTGACGGGCTGGGAGAAAGTAATAACCCGGAATGGAAAACCGTCGCCTATAACGCCGATGGCGAACTGGTCGCGCCGAACGGCTCCATCGGCTTTCGTTGGGGCGAAAAAGGCAAATGGAATCTCGAACAACAGGCTAACGGCCGGGACGTCGAATTAAAATTGTCGCTGCTGGATATGCACGATAGCGTGGTGTCGGTCGGTTTCCCCTACTTCGGCGGCAACGAAAACCCGCATTTCCGCAGCGTGAAGCAGGAGCCGGTAACGCTTCATCAGCTGCCAGCTAAACAGCTACCGTTGGCCAATGGTGAGAGCGCTTTGGTGGTGAGCGTGTATGACCTGGTGCTGGCTAACTACGGTCTGGATCGCGGTCTTGACGACGCCAATGCCGCGCGCGACTTCGCGGATGTCAAAGCCTATACCCCGGCATGGGCCGAGCAGATCACCGGCGTGCCGCGTCAACATATCGAACAAATCGCCCGCGAGTTCGCCGATACGGCGCATAAAACCCATGGCCGTTCGATGATTATCCTCGGCGCCGGTGTGAACCACTGGTACCACATGGATATGAACTACCGCGGGATGATCAACATGCTGGTGTTCTGCGGCTGCGTCGGACAGAGCGGCGGCGGCTGGTCGCACTATGTCGGCCAGGAGAAACTGCGCCCGCAGACCGGCTGGCTGCCGCTGGCGTTCGCGCTGGACTGGACTCGTCCGCCGCGGCAGATGAACAGTACCTCTTATTTCTACAACCACGCCAGCCAGTGGCGCTACGAAAAACTGACCGCTCAGGAGCTGCTGTCGCCGCTGGCCGACGCCAGCAAATTCAGCGGCCATATGATTGACTTCAACGTTCGCGCCGAGCGCATGGGCTGGCTGCCTTCCGCGCCGCAGCTTAACGTTAATCCGCTGAGCATCAGGCAGCAGGCCGAGGCCGCCGGGCTGTCACCGGCCGATTTCACCGTCCAGTCGTTAAAAGCAGGCGATATTCGCTTTGCCGCCGAGCAGCCGGATAGCGGCAACAACCACCCGCGCAACCTGTTTATCTGGCGTTCGAACCTGCTGGGTTCGTCCGGTAAGGGCCATGAGTACATGCTCAAGTACCTGCTCGGTACCGATAACGGTATTCAGGGCGAGGAGTTTGGCTCCACCGCTGACGTGAAGCCGGAGGAAGTCGAGTGGCAGACCGCGGCGATCGAGGGCAAACTTGATCTACTGGTGACCCTCGATTTCCGCATGTCCAGTACCTGCCTGTTCTCCGATATCGTCCTGCCGACCGCCACCTGGTATGAAAAAGACGATATGAACACCTCAGACATGCACCCGTTTATCCACCCCCTTTCCGCCGCCGTCGACCCGGCCTGGGAGGCGAAAAGCGACTGGGAAATCTACAAGGACATCGCCAAAAGTTTCTCTGAAGTGTGCGTCGGCCACCTTGATAAAGAGACCGATGTGGTACTGGTACCGCTGCAGCATGACTCTCCGGCGGAGCTGTCACAGCCGTTCGATGTCCTCGACTGGCGCAAGGGCGAATGCGATCTCATTCCAGGCAAAACCGCGCCGTCAATTGCGCTGGTTGAACGTGACTACCCGGCCACCTGGGAACGCTTCACCTCGCTGGGGCCGTTACTCGATAAGCTCGGCAACGGCGGTAAAGGCATTTCGTGGAATACGCAAAGCGAGGTCGACTTCCTCGGCAAACTTAACTACGTCAAGCCAGACGGTCCGGCCAAAGGCCGTCCGCGTATCGACAGCGCTATCGACGCCAGTGAAGTCATCTTAAGCCTGGCGCCGGAAACCAACGGCCAGGTGGCGGTGAAAGCCTGGCAAGCGCTGGGAGAATTTACCGGCCGCGACCACACTCATCTGGCGCTGAATAAAGAGGATGAGAAAATCCGCTTCCGCGATATTCAGGCGCAGCCGCGCAAGATCATCTCCAGCCCAACGTGGTCTGGTCTGGAAAGCGAACATGTCTCCTATAATGCCGGTTATACCAACGTTCACGAACTGATCCCGTGGCGTACCCTCTCCGGGCGGCAACAGCTGTATCAGGATCATCCCTGGATGCGCGCCTTCGGCGAGAGTCTGGTGGCCTATCGCCCACCGATCGATACGCGCAGCGTCAGCCAGATGAAGGAAGTGCCGCCAAACGGCTTCCCGGAAAAAGCGCTGAACTTCCTGACCCCGCATCAGAAATGGGGTATCCACTCGACCTATAGCGAAAACCTGCTGATGCTGACGTTGTCGCGCGGCGGGCCCATCGTCTGGCTAAGCGAAACCGACGCAAAAGAACTGGGGATTGAAGATAACGACTGGATCGAAGCCTTCAACGCCAACGGCGCCCTCACCGCGCGTGCGGTGGTGAGCCAGCGCGTGCCGCCGGGCATGACCATGATGTATCACGCTCAGGAACGCATTATGAACATTCCTGGTTCGGAGGTGACCGGTCGCCGGGGCGGCATCCACAACTCCGTGACCCGCGTCTGTCCTAAACCCACGCATATGATTGGCGGCTATGCCCAACTGGCTTACGGCTTTAACTACTACGGCACCGTCGGCTCCAACCGCGACGAGTTCATTATGATCCGCAAAATGAAAAATATTGACTGGCTGGATGGCGAAGGTCGTGACCAGGTACAGGAGGCGAAGAAATGAAAATACGTTCACAAGTCGGAATGGTGCTGAATCTGGATAAATGCATCGGATGCCATACCTGCTCCGTCACCTGTAAAAACGTCTGGAGCAGCCGCGAAGGGATGGAATATGCGTGGTTCAACAACGTGGAAACCAAGCCAGGTATTGGTTACCCCAAAAACTGGGAAGATCAGGACGAGTGGCAAGGCGGCTGGATCCGCGGTATCAGCGGCAAGCTTACTCCGCGTCTGGGCAACCGCGTCAGCGTGTTGTCGAAGATTTTCGCCAACCCGGTGCTGCCGCAGATTGACGATTATTACGAACCCTTTACCTACGATTATCAGCACCTGCACAACGCGCCGGAGGGCAAATACTTGCCTACCGCCCGCCCGCGTTCGCTGATTAGCGGCGAACGGATGGATAAGATCACCTGGGGGCCAAACTGGGAGGAACTGCTCGGCGGCGAGTTTGAAAAACGCGCCAAAGACCGCAACTTCGAAGCGATGCAAAAAGAGATGTACGGCCAGTTTGAAAACACCTTCATGATGTATCTGCCGCGTCTTTGCGAACATTGCCTCAATCCGAGCTGCGTAGCGACCTGCCCAAGCGGCGCCATCTATAAGCGTGAAGAAGACGGTATCGTGCTGATCGACCAGGATAAATGCCGCGGCTGGCGGATGTGCATCAGCGGTTGTCCGTACAAAAAAATCTACTTTAACTGGAAGAGCGGCAAATCGGAAAAATGCATCTTCTGCTATCCGCGTATTGAGTCCGGGCAACCGACAGTCTGTTCAGAAACCTGCGTTGGCCGCATCCGCTACCTTGGCGTGCTGCTGTACGACGCGGACCGTATCGAAGAAGCGGCCAGCACTGAACATGAAACCGACCTCTACGAGCGCCAGTGTGATGTGTTCCTTAACCCCAACGATCCGGCGGTCATCGAAGAGGCGTTGAAACAGGGTATTCCACATAACGTGATCGACGCCGCGCAGAAATCACCGGTGTATAAACTGGCGATGGACTGGAAGCTGGCGCTGCCGCTGCACCCGGAATACCGCACCTTACCGATGGTCTGGTACGTGCCGCCGCTGTCGCCGATTCAGTCGGTCGCCGACGCTGGCGGCCTGCCGAGTAACGGTAACATCCTGCCGGCGGTAGAAAGCCTGCGTATACCGGTACAGTATCTGGCGAACCTGCTGAGCGCCGGTGATACCGGCCCGGTCTTGCGCGCGTTAAAACGCATGATGGCGATGCGCCATTACAAACGTTCGCAAACCGTCGAAGGCGTGACCGATACCCGTGCGATTGAAGAAGTGGGCCTCAGCGTCGAACAGGTGGAAGAGATGTATCGCTACCTGGCGATCGCCAATTATGAAGACCGCTTCGTGATCCCCACCAGCCACCGCGAACTGGCGGAGGACGCCTTCCCTGAACGCAACGGCTGCGGTTTTACCTTCGGCGATGGTTGCCATGGTTCTGATACTAAATTCAACCTGTTCAACAGTCGTCGCATCGACGCTATTGACGTCGGGGACGTTCGTCGACATGGGGAGGGAGAGTAATGCGGATCCTCAAAGTCATTGCTCTGTTGCTGGAGTATCCCGACGACGCGCTGTGGGATAACCGCGAGGAGGCGCTGGCGCTGGTCAGCGCCGATGCGCCTGCCCTGACGCCGTTTGTTAGGCGATTACTGGCGGCGCCGCTGCTCGACCGCCAGGCCGAATGGTGTGAGGTATTTGAACGCGGTCGCGCCACCTCGCTGTTGCTGTTTGAACACGTTCACGCCGAATCACGCGATCGCGGCCAGGCGATGGTCGATCTGATGAACCAGTATGAACAGGCGGGCCTGCAGATCGATTGTCGCGAACTGCCGGACCACCTGCCTTTATATCTTGAATACCTCAGCATTCTCCCATTAGCCGATGCCCGTGAAGGACTGCAGAACGTCGCGCCTATTCTGGCGTTGCTCGGTGGACGCTTAAAGCAGCGCGAATGCGATTACTATCAACTCTTTGACACCCTTCTTGCGCTGGCGGATAGCCCACTTAATAGTGACAGTGTCACCAGGCAGGTAGCGAGTGAGAAGCGTGACGACACGCGCCAGGCGCTGGATGCGGTGTGGGAAGAGGAACAGGTGAAGTTTATTGAAGATAATGCAACCGCTTGCGATAGCTCGCCAATGCAAGCTTATCAACGACGCTTTAGCCAGGATGTGGCGCCGCAGTACGTCGACATCCGCGCCGGAGGCCCGAAATGATACAGTACTTAAACGTCTTCTTTTACGATATCTACCCTTATCTCTGCGGCACCGTGTTCCTGGTGGGCAGTTGGCTGCGCTATGACTACGGGCAGTATACCTGGCGCGCGTCATCCAGCCAGATGCTCGATAAACGGGGCATGGTGCTGTGGTCGAACTTATTCCATATCGGCATCCTCGGCATTTTCTTCGGCCACTTCTTCGGGATGCTGACGCCGCACTGGGTCTATTCATGGTTCCTGCCGATGTCGCAGAAACAGGTAATGGCGATGGTGCTGGGCGGTGTCTGCGGCGTACTGACTCTGGTCGGCGGTATTGGCCTGCTGGCGCGCCGCCTGACCAACCCGCGCATTCGCGCCACCTCCACCACTGCGGATATCCTGATCCTGTGCATTCTGCTGATTCAGTGCGCGCTGGGGCTGACGACCATCCCGTTCTCCGCCCAGCATACGGACGGCAGCGAAATGCTGAAACTGGTGGATTGGGCGCAGGCGGTAGTCACCTTCCACGGCGGCGCATCGGCGCATCTGGACGGCGTCGCGTGGGTGTATCGCGTCCATCTGGTGCTGGGAATGACTATCTTCCTTATCTTCCCGTTCACCCGGCTGGTTCACGTCTGGAGCGCGCCGATAGAGTATTTCACCCGCCGCTACCAGGTGGTGCGCTCCCGGCGCTGAGCGCTGGCGGCCCCAGCCATGCCCGTTTACCAATAGCCCGGACGAGGCGCCTGCGCCGACTCCGGGTCATATTCATCAGCCCCGGCTCCAGCCTTTATGCCGGATGGCGGCTACGCCTTATCCGGCCTACAACGGCGAAACTGCGCTTTCTTCGCCGTCGTCATCAGCGTTACTTCCCGGCTTCCGGATGGGTATCGAACGCCGCCATCACTGCTGCCAGCGCGGCTTCGCTGAAGCCGTGCTTCGGGTCATCTACACCAAGTCCGAAGCGGGTTTGCAGCGTTTCATAAAGCGCCGACACGTCCGCAAGATCCACCTTCTCCACTACATGGTTATTTTCCCAGTGGGTAAAATGGAAATTGGTGAGCGTCATTTTTCCGCCGTCCGGCAGATGACGACACATCAGCAGATGATGGCGGAAATGGGACTGCGGCCAGTGCGCCGACCAGAAGTTACCCATCACATAATCAGAGGCATATTGTCGCCCCAGATCGAAATGGTACATCGACTGCCAGTGTTCATGATGATTAAACTGCAGCGTCCACTCATCGCCTTCATGCACCAGGCGGTAAACACCATGCGGCGTATGCTGCGGAATATCGGCCAGCAGCTTAATCGGCGCGTTCAGGGTTTGCCCCCCAAAGCCGACATCAGCAATCCAGCGTTCGCCTTCGACCTCCACCAGCAGCAAGCGATGGGTGCGCGGCGGCATCTGCGGCGGATTCGCCAGCACCACGCGGCCCAACAGGCTGCGAACCGAGAAACCGATCTCGCTTAGCGCCCGCTGCAACAGCCCGTTCTGTTCAAAGCAGTAGCCGCCGCGGCGGGCGGTGATTAACTTCTCTTCCAGCGCCCGATCGTCAAGGTGGATTTCACGCGGTAGCAGAACGTCCAGGTTTTCAAACGGGATCGCGCTATTATGATGGCTATGCAACTCTCGCAGGGTGTCAATGGAAACATCGGGGGTTCCCGTCCAGGCCAGACGAGTAAAATACGCGCTTAAAAATGGGGTCATCAACGCCTCCAGCTTTTGGTGTCCGACATTTATAGCCTATTTTTTCCCCGCGACGGTGTATTTTGTGCGATCGCGCCAGCTGATATCTGATTTACATAGCCGTTGATGTATTGATTACCTTTGTATTGTGAATAAACTACTTACAGGCATCCGCCCACTCACCAAGGAACGCTTATGAGCCGTTTTCGCCACGTGGAACTTCAGTACGCCAGCCGCCTGCTCAACCACGGCCCGACCATTATGATCACCAGTTATGATGCGCAGTCAGGACGGCGTAACGTGATGTCCGCCGCCTGGTCGATGCCGGTTGAGTTTGCCCCGCCGCGAGTGGCTATTGTGGTGGATAAAAGCACCTGGACGCGGGAGATCATTGAGCGTAACGGCGCCTTTGGCATTGTGGTGCCGGGCGTGGCCGCCGCCAGTTGGGTCTATGCAGTCGGCAGCGTGAGCGGGCGTGATGAAGATAAGTTCAATGCTTACGGAATCCCGGTGGTGAATGGGCCCGAACTGGGGCTACCGTTAATTGAAGAGAAATGCCTGGCGTGGATGGAATGCCGTCTGCTACCCGCCACCGCGGCACAAGAGCAATACGATACGCTGTTTGGCGAAGTAGTTGCCGCCGCGGCCGATGAACGAGCCTTCGTCAGCGGGCGCTGGCAGTTTGATGATGACAAACTCAATACTATTCACCATCTCGGTACCGGCAATTTTGTCGCCAGCGGCCGTCACGTGCAGGCGAATACGCCACATAATTAACAGAATGACGGCAACTTTGCCGTCATTCCCTTTCACCATCTTTTAGAGTAAGTGATAAGACGGCGGGCTTATCATGAAGCGATGAAAGTGACTTCCACCTTTAAGGTTGAAGTTAGCTTTAATTTTATCTAAATGCGCATAAATGGTTTTTACCCGCAGTCCCAACGCTCTGGCAATGGCGTTCACCGGAGTGCCTTTGGCGACATGATCAATAATCATCATTTCTCTTTCGCTGAGCGGAGCCCCATCTTTTGCCTTCATTACACTAAAATCCGGTTGACCATCATGATGATATAATTGCCGATGCTTGATCGTTAACAATAATTTTTGAACATTGTCTATGGTTTCACGACTGCTTATCCATAATATATTTTGGCGAAATAAAAGCCGCCGTGAGTGAACGTTTCTGGAGGTGCTCACACCCAGAATCATGCCCTGATAAAATTGAGATAGCGCATAAATATGCTTGTAATCTTGATAGCCATGTAACGGCAATATAATGAGATCCGCTTGCTGTATAGAATGATTACAAAAATCCAAATCAGCGTAATCGATCTCATTATCGTCAGAAGCTATCTGTTGCAGACAGTGTTCCACGCCCAGTCGGAACCAAATATCCTTACTATTAATTATCACCTTCAATTTTATAACCTTAACATGAAAACGACAGGCATACCTTGAATACGGCAGACCCTATGGCTATTAATTTAGCTCGGACAGCTCACAAAGCTGAACGGTCGCATCATTATTCTGGCAGAATGGTTTATGAGTTCTTACCGAATAAACACTCGTAACGTAATGACTATTGATATAATAACCCTGAGTCTTAACGCGTAATATAATCTCTTGTTCGATGCCGATATCCTTCAGGATCCGACGTAAATTTTGCATCACTTGCCATAAACGTTGTGATGAGGGCCTTAAATCATTTTTCTCCCAGACATGTACCATCAACTCTTCATCACTAACCATTCTTTCAAGACCATGTTCAAATAAATACTCAATTAAACAGGCCATCGTTTTTCGTAGACGGATGTTTTTTCTATTACCACTTACAGTAGCTATTTCCCGGTACTTCAAGAAGTAAAAAAAATCATCCTCTAATTGGTAACCAAGTAACGCACTACCTATTATCATTCATCTCTCCATGATAAAAATCATCATTTCAAAGGCAGGTTACATGGCAAATCAGCAATCGCCTAAACAATTTTGATATGCATAATAATCAAAACATAAAACTACATTTAAATACATATAAAGCGCAATGCACTATATAGTGCAGTATTATCAGTTATTTATGTTGATTAGGATTATTCTTAAATGGCCAATTACTTTACAAAAGGTAAATTAATGAAAGGTATGGAAATCAAAAAAAAGCCACTTTTATTGATCTGAATCAATAAAGTGGCATATCTTTCGCTCAAGTAAAATTGACCTCGGCCGATGGTAGTCTATTTAGCGTGACGAAAATGCGCTAACGGCGGCCGGTCTTTTACATTCGGTATCCCGGTTTCTTAATCAAAGAATCCATCTGCGGCGCGATTTCATTATCCCATACCTGCTGCCAGTCGCTCTGCTGCACCTGATTGAGCGCAACGCTAACTGAACTGTCTTTTGTACTAAGATGGCGGATCAGAACTTCAGTGATTTCCGCAGCCAGCGCATTTTTTTGCTCTTCGCTCAGTTCACGGGGAAAACATTTAATATCGACATGTGGCATAGCAGGCTCCTTATTCTTGGGAATTTAAAACTATCACAGGTTTCCTGATGCAAGTCACAATTAGTGCTTTAAAGAAGATTGTTGTCATGCAGTACCTGCTGCAGCTCCGTACGGCGATAAACCGCCTGCGCCACGGCGGCAAACTTTGGCGTATGCGCCGCGAACCACTCTCGGCGCGGCCCCCAACTGTACATCGCGGCAATATAGCAATCCAACAGCGTGATATCCCCGCCCAAGGCGTAAGGCGCGGCAGCCAGCTGTTGTTCCAGCCATAGATACAGTGATTTGCGGTATTGCTGACAGCTCTCACGCAGTTCGTCAGGCGCTGAGGCTGTCCAACGTTCGGGATAGTCGGCATAGGTGAAGGTAGGATAAACGTTAGCCACCAGCCAGATCAGCAAACGTTGAAACTGCCGGCGCTGTGGCGTACCGGCTGGCGGCGCCAGATCCGGGCGCTCGTCGAGGATCATCAGCGCTATCGACGCCGACTCCGTCATTACGCTGCCATCAGCCAGCAGCAAAGTGGGCACCTGACACAGCGGGTTGATCGCCAACAGTTTCTCTCGCTGCGCGCCTGGCTGGTCAAAGCCATCGACATTGATAAAGTGATAAGGGATATTGGCCAACGTTAGCATCATCTCGCTTATCGCCGAGCCCCACCCCGGCACGCCATACAATTTCATCATCGTCAGCTCCCGCGTAGAAAACTTTTAGCGTAGCACTAATTCCGCGCGGCGCTGAATTCGCGCCAGGCGACGATGGCCACCAGTACCACCGGAATAAGTACCGAGTAAAAGCCCGCCAGGATGTAGCCCAGCGCTCCGAGCCCTGCGCCCAGCAGAAAACCGAGCACCGAAGCCCCCGATTTTTTGATTTTCTCTCTATTCTCGCGGTTAGGCGCCTGGCACCAGTTCACCACATCGATGGTTAACTGCGTGACGTTGCCGGTCATCATCGTACTCGGGCTGGTGGTGGGTAATAATAAACGGGTGGTTGCATTCCTCACCCCCATCGCCATTACCCCTGCCATGCCGGTGATTAACGCGGTCGCGCTATCCGCGCCGACAAAGGGCTGCCACAGCAGCCCCAACAGGCCGAAAAGCAGTAACAGCAGGATCTCGACGACGAACAAGCCGCCAAGGAAGCGTGGCGTGATAATTTTTCGACGTTTGATAACCAGCGTAACGAGCGCCACTGCCAGCATAAAAACAGGAATGGCGAGCAGTTTGGATAAAATACCTTCGCTGTTGGTGGCCAGTGCTGCACCGGCCACCACCAGGTTTCCCGTGACGTGGGCGGTAAACAGGCCAAACAAGGTGATGAAGCTGATGGTGTCGATAGCGCCGCCGGAAGCGGCGAGCAACGCGGGTTCACGATGGTGCTGCCAGCGTTGCTCCAGTAAGAGTTGGTTTTCAGCCACAGTGATTAATCCATTAAAAAGACACACGATGTAGCCATGAGTATAGCAATCCCTGCTATGAATAATCATTGCATCAATAGGTTATCCCCGGCGGATTGACCTCCGATTGCCTGACTTCCTCCCCCTGTTCCCCCCAGCGCGCGAGCACCTGCTGATACTCGCCGCGAGCGATCGCGCCGTTTAGCGCCGCCTGCAGCGCGTATACCAGCCCATTGCCTTTTTTAGTAGTAGTCGCCACCCAGGCTTTTTTGGGTCCCAACCCGACGACTTTAGTTTTCCCGTTTAATGCAGCCTTATAAGAGGCCACCGACTGCGGGCCAAAAAAGATATCCGCCCTTCCCGACTGAATATACAAATTGCCGGAGGCATCGTCAGTAAGATAAACCGGTAACGCCGGCTGACGGCCGGCGGCTTCGTTTTCCGCATTCCACCCCAGCAGGATCCGCTCCTGGTTGGTGCCAGAACCGACAATGACTTTACGCCCCGAGAGATCCTGCGCATCTGAAATCCGCGTGATCTCACTGGTTGATTTGACCGAAAAGGCCAGCGAGTCAACGCGGTAGGTGGCGAAATCGAACTTCTCTTTGCGCTTCTCGGTCACCGCAATGTTAATCAATGCCACATCGTAACGCCCTGACGCGATCCCCAAAGGCCAGTCCTCCCAGGCCGTAGGCACCAGCTTCAGTTTCAGTCCAAGGCTACCCGCCAGTAAACGGGCAATGTCCGGGTCGCTGCCGATGCGCGTACGGTTGTCGCTGGCCAGCAGCGCCAGCGGCGGCGAATTTAACGCCGAAATCGCCACCGTCAGCACGCCGGGCTCCACAAAACGATAGTTCGGCGGGATTTTGCTAATCGCGTTATCATCTCGCGTCACCGGCAATGGCCGTTCATTGGCGCGCAAATCAAGTTCGGCGCGCGCCTCGCTGATGCTCAGGAGCAGCATGAGAGCGGCAGCTAATTTCCTCATGCCAGCACCCGTGATAAAAATTGCCGGGTGCGCTGGTGTTGCGGATTATTTAACACTTCATCGCTGCTGCCCTGTTCAACGATTTTGCCATCGACCATAAACACCACCTGGTCGGCAACCTCGCGGGCAAAGCCGATTTCATGCGTTACCACCACAAGCGTCGTCCCGGAGCGGGCAAGTTTTTTAATTACATCGAGCACTTCGCCAACTAGTTCTGGATCCAGCGCGGAAGTAGGTTCATCAAACAAGATCACGCGCGGATTGAGCGCCAGCGCGCGGGCGATGGCGATGCGCTGCTGCTGGCCGCCGGAAAGATGCCGTGACCAGGCATCGGCTTTGTTGCGCAAACCGACAATGTCCAACAGTTCATACGCACGAGCAATCGCCTCTTTGCGACTGGCCTGTTTATGGGCAATCGGCGCTTCAATCAGATTCTCCAGCACCGTCAGATGCGGGAACAAATTGAAGTTCTGAAATACATAGCCCACGTTAACCCGCTGGCGGAGGATCTCTTTTTCTTTCAGCTCATACAGCTTGTCGCCTTGACGGCGATAGCCGATATAGTCGCCATCAATCTGGATAAACCCTTCATCGACCCGTTCAAGATGGTTAATGGTGCGCAGCAGCGTCGATTTTCCCGAACCGGACGGCCCCAGGATCACCGTCACCGTTCCCGGCGCAATCTCCAGGGAGACATCATCCAGCGCTTTATGACGACCAAAGTATTTACTGACCCCGGTTATCGAAATATGACCATTACGAGAGTTGAGCATGGACGGCCTCCTGCGGCTGACGAGCCGGTTGGTTAACGCGATTATTACGCACGCTGTTCACCGCTGAGCGCCGTTCGCTGCGCGCCAGCGCGCGTTCAACCAGGTACTGAATTGCAGAAAGCACGCTGGTAATCACCAGGTACCACGCGGCGCCCACCATCAGTAACGGGATCACTTCCTGGGTGCGGTTATAGATCATCTGAATGGTGTAGAACAATTCCGGCATCGCCAGCACGTAAACCATCGCCGTCCCTTTTGCCAGGCTAATGATTTCATTGAACCCCGCAGGCAGAATGGTGCGCAGCGCTTGCGGCAAAATGATCCGCAGCGTACGTCGCCAGGCGGGGAGTCCCAGCGCGGCGGCGGCCTCATACTGCCCGTGATCCACGCCCAAAAAGCCTCCGCGGATAATTTCGGCAGTATAGGCGCTCTGCACCAGCGTCAGACCGACCACTGCCGTGGAAAACTGCCCCAGTACGTTGATAGTCTGGTAGCTCGCCCAGGTTATGCCGGTGAAGGGGATCCCCAACGATAAGCTGTCGTAGAGATATGAAAAGTTGTACAGAATGATCAACACCACGATTAGCGGCAGCGAACGAAACAGCCAGATATATCCCCATGCCAGGCTGCTGAGCAGCCACGACGACGACAAGCGGGCCAGCGCCAACAGGCCGCCGAAGATGACGCTTAAAAAGGTACCAAGTAGCGTGAGCAGCAGCGTTTGCCCCAACCCCTCAAGGATCACCGGGTCGAAGAACCAGTGTGCGAACACCCCCCACTCCCAGCGCGGGTTGAACGCGACCGACTGCACGACGACCGCCAGCACCAGTAGGGCCAATACCGCCCCGGCGACGCGCAGCGGATAGCGAGCCGGAACCACTTTAATCGTTTCAGATGATTGCATGACGCCTCCTTAAGCGCTGTGGCTGAGGGCGCTAACCGCCAGCGCTTTAGTGAACCGCAACCGCCCATCATAAGGCGGGCGGCTGTACTCTTCCGGGTCGCGAGTGAGGTCAAACTGTGCTTCGTACCCCTGGCTTAAATAGAGCTTTACCGCTTCCGGCTGGCGAAAACCGGTGGTGAGATAAATATGGCTATACCCTGCCAGCACCGCCCGGCGCTCGAGTTCCTGTACAACCCTGGCTGCCAGCCCCTGTTGACGCAGCCGACGATGCGTCCAGATCCGCTTAATTTCCGCGGTGTGCGGATCTTTCGGCTTGTAAGCGCCGGTGGCGATGATTTCGCCGTCACGCTCCAGTACAATAAACAGCCCCTGCGGCGGCAGATACCATTCGGTTAACTCCACTTCCGCATCACGAGAAAAATAGTCGCCGTAACGGGCGGCGTACTCGGCAAATAGGCCGCTAATAATCGGCTGTAGCTCCGGCGCGTCCGGAGAGATATCACGGAATGCTTCGCTCATAGCGCCTCCTGTTAATCGCCCAGCCCGGCGGGGTTAATTTCCGATTGTGGAATGCTCTCCACGCCTTCGCCCCAACGATTGAGCACTTTGGCATAATCGCCGCTGGCGATAGCGCCATTCAGCGCCGCCTGGACGGCATTGACCAGACCGCTGCCTTTCTTCAGCGTCACCGCGATATGCGCCGCCTTCGGCCAGCCGCCGTCCACGCTGCCCACCAGCTTGGTTTTGCCAGTAAGGGCCGCTTTCCAGGCGCCTATGACGTTAGGGCCAAAGTAAGCATCGGCGCGGCCCGTTTGCAGAGCCAGCGTCTGTGCGGCGTCATCCTTGGTGTAGACCGGTATAAACGGTTTAAGCCCGCGCTTAACGTTTTCCGCATTCCATGCGAGTAAGATTGCCTCCTGATTGGTGCCGGAGCCGACGATAATCTTCAGCCCGGCAATATCTTCCGCTTTGTCGATCTTGTTCAGTGGGCTGGTGCTTTTAACGTAAAAACCCAGCGAATCTTTACGATAAGTGGCGAAATCGAACTTCTCTTTGCGCTCTTTGGTGACGGTAATATTGCTGATCGCGGCATCATATTTGCCGGAGGCGACGCCAAGCGGCCAGTCTTCCCACGAGGTCGGAACAACGTTGACTTCGAGGCCGAGGCTGTCAGCCACCAGACGCGCAATATCCGCCTCGCTACCGAGCAACGTTTTGTTATCATCAGAAAACACCGTCAGCGGCGGCGAGTTTAGCGCCGCAACCGCGACGGTAAATTTCCCCGGCACCGCCAGGTGCAGATCTTTCGGCAACAGTGCAATTGCCTGCGGATTTTTTGCCGTATGAATCGGGGTTTTATTGGCTTCCAGGCTAACTCCGGTGCCATTGATATTGACGTCCTGCGCCCACGACGGGGCGCTAATTGCCAACGCGAAGGCCAGCAATAGCGTTGATTTCTGCATAGCGCGGTTCTCTTTTATTATTTTTCGAATTGGTTAATGGGCAGATCCAGCCCCAGGCTTTCCCGCAGCGTGGTGCCTGGATAGTCGCGGCGGAACAATCCGCGCGCCTGCAGCAATGGCACCACTTCATCAACGAAACGCGGGAAGGTTTCCGGCGTGCCGCCCTGAATAATGAAGCCATCGGCGGCGCGTTGCTCGAACCACAGCTGTAAGCCGTCGGCGACATCGCTGGCCGTGCCGGAGAAGCGCGGGCGTGGGCTGGCGGCCTCCAGCGCCACCTGGCGCAGGGTTAATCCCCGTTCACGGGCATTGCGTTTAATCTCATCGGTGGTGCTGCGGAAGCTGTTTTGCCCAAGGTCGCCAATATCCGGGAAGGGTTCATCCAGTGGATATTGCGCAAAATCATGATGCTCGAAGTAACGACCCAGGTAATTCAACGCGTCGTCGATCGAGACCAGCGCCGCCGTGGTCTGGTATTGACGCTCCGCATCCTCCGCGTCGTCACCGACGATTACGCTGACGCCCTGGAAAATATGCAGTTGATCCGCACTGCGCTGATAGGCAGCCAGTTGGCTTTTGACATCCTGATAAAACGCCTGCGCCTCGGCTAACGATTCCTGGTGGGTAAAAATGGCATCGGCGTGGCGAGCGGCTAATTTTTTGCCGTCATCGGAGGCGCCGGCCTGGAAAATAATGGGCCGTCCCTGCGGCGTGCGGGCAATATTCAAAGGACCAGCGACTTTAAAGAAATCGCCATGATGATTAAGCGTATGCAGTTTATTTTTATCAAAAAACTGACCGCTCTCTTTATTACGCACAAAAGCGCCGTCTTCCCAGGAATCCCATAATCCTTTAACCACCTGAAGATATTCGTCGGCGATGCGATAGCGCAGCGCATGATCGGGATGCTGGGCGCGAGAGAAGTTTTTCGCCGAGCCTTCCAGCGGCGACGTCACCACGTTCCAGCCAGCGCGCCCGTGGCTTAAATGGTCAAGGCTGGCGAACTGTCGCGCGGTCGTGAACGGTTCGCTATAGGAGGTGGAGAGCGTGCCGACCAGCCCCAGACGATCGGTCACCGCCGCCAGCGTTGATAATACCGTTAACGGCTCAAAACGATTTAAAAAGTGCGGGATGGATTTTTCGTTAATATATAACCCGTCGGCGACAAAAATAAAATCGAGTTTCCCCTGCTCGGCTTTTTGCGCCGTTTCTTTCACAAATTCAAAATTAATACTGGCATCCGCCAGCGCCGCCGGATGACGCCAGGCGGACATATTTCCTGAGGCGCCATGTAAAATCGTCCCCAGACGTAATTGCCGTTTTTCAGACATAGTGACCCCTTACCCTGTCAAAAATTAAATATGGTGTAATGCCTGTTCCGCCAGATCCGCGAAATAGCGCGCGGCTGGGGCAATGACGTTTTCATCCGGATTAAAGGCCGGATGATGCAGGCCGAATTCACTGGCGCTCCCTATGCTGACGAAAGCACCCGGAATATGCTGCAGATAGACGGCAAAGTCTTCGCCGCCCAGATGCAAATCGGCGTGATGCGTGCGGTAGCCGAAGCGGTCGGCCGCCGCGCTGGCGAACGCCGCCCATTGTTCATCGTTGACCAGCGCCGTTGGCCCGGCGTACCAGAAGACATCGATTTGCGCGCCGAAGGCGCTGGCGAAGCCGGCGGCGATTTCGCTGACTCTCGCCTTAACCCGCTGCTGCACCTCGCTACTGTGGGTGCGCAGCGTTCCCTCGAGCTCTACGCTTTCCGGCAAGACGTTCCAGGTATTTCCCCCCTGGATCCGCGTCACGCTGAGCACCACCGAATCCAGGGTATTCACTTCGCGGCTGGCGACGCTCTGTAGCAGCGTCACCAGTTGGCTCGCTAGCAGGATGGCATCTTTGCCTTCATGCGGCCGGGCGGCATGCGCCCCCTTGCCGGTTACTTTGAATACGAAGCGATCGACGTTGGCATAAAACGGGCCGCCGCGGGTGGCAAACTCGCCAACGGGTAAATTGGGCTCATTGTGCATGCCGAAGATTGCCGATACGCCGTCAAGCGCCCCGGCGCGGATCAACGTTTTTGCGCCGCCGAAACTCTCTTCCGCTGGCTGGAACAGGATCCGCACCCGCCCCGGCAGTTGCGCTTCTCGTTCCTTTAACAGCAACGCCGCGCCAAGCATCACGCTGGTATGTATATCGTGACCGCAGGCATGCATGACGCCGGGATTTTGCGAGCGGTACGGCAGTCCGGTGGCCTCTTCTATCGGTAGCGCGTCAATATCGGCGCGCAGGGCGATGATTTTATCGCCGCTGCCCACTTCCGTCACCGCGCCGGTGGTTAACTCGTAAGGCAGTAACGGCAGGCCGCCGCTTTGCAACCAGTCGCGGATACGCGCGGTGGTTGCCACTTCCTGTAATGAGAGTTCCGGATTCTGATGCAGTTCGCGCCGCCAGCTAATCAACTGTTGCTCGAAATTCATGGCGTTACCTCCGCGCCAAGATGCGCCTGCGCCAGCAATCCCAACGACGCCAGCCGCGCACGCCCTTCGGCAATAGGGGTATCAATAATAAACTCATCAATGCCCCACTGCGCCTGAAGGGCATCGAGTTGTGCTTTAACCTCTTCTGCGGTACCGAACAACAGCGAGGACTCGCGGCGCTCAATGCGCGTCGGCGGGCTACCTGCCTGACGGGCAAAAGCTGCCGCCTGAGATTCACTACCCACCGTCACCCGCTGACCGTTTGCCAGCTCGACGCCCCAGACCTCTACCTGCTTCGCCAGATCGGCCGCGCTGGCGGCGTCTTGCGCAACGATAACCTGTACGGCCACGATCACCTCGCGGCGGCTCAATTCGCGCCAGTTCGTCAGCACCTCCTGCAACAAGTTTTTATCGCCATTGAGATGCGCAGCAAAAACAAAGTTCCAGTCCAGACTGGCCGCCAGACGGGCGCTGTCGACGCTGGCGCCGAGCAGGAAACCGTCCGCACGGCGCGGTGGAATGGGGGTCGCGCGCAGGCTCTCCTCGCCCTGGTTTTCGGTCAACGTTAGCCAGTTATCAAGCTGGGTAAGTTGCTCAGCAAAACTGCCCTTTTCGTGCTGATGAATGCCCTGCTGTAATGCGCGAGTGGCAAGCGGCAAACCGCCTGGCGCTTTGCCAACGCCGAGATCGACACGCCCTGGGGCAAGGCTTGCCAGCAGATTAAAATTCTCGGCGACTTTGTAGGGGCTATAGTGCTGCAGCATCACGCCGCCGGAGCCGACGCGGATCTGCCTGGTTTGCCCGAGGATCCAGGCAATCAATAGCTCCGGCGACGGGCTCGCCAGCTGTTCCGCGTTGTGATGCTCGGCAATCCAGAAACGATGATATCCCCAGCGTTCTGCCTGTTGCGCAAGCGTTAACGTACGCGCCAGCGCCTGAGCGGCCGTTTCACCGGGAGCAAGGGGGCTTTTATCCAGGATACTGATTCGATAAGACATTTCGCAGGCTCGTTTTAATTAACATGCCTGCATTATTAGAATCTGCAGCGCGTACTGAGAAACAATTTATTCACATGTACTCTGCCGGAAATTAGATATGCACCCTGCCAGCCATTGCCTGCTGATGGACAATTTCAGCAATAAAGCGCTCTGTTTGTCGCTGATTACGTAAACGGACGAAACGGATATGACCATACTGCGCAGAATGCATATCCGCTAAATAGCGCTGACGATTAGAGCGCCACGTTTTCATGGTCCACAAAATTATCGAATCACGATTGCAGAAGGTGCGACGAAAGGTTTCGCGATTACCGGTACCCGGCCATAGCTCCTGCTGGTGCCAGGCGCGACTCAGCGCACGGCGAATGGCCTGATATAGTGTGCGAACAAAGCTATAATCTACCCATACCACCAGATCAATATCACGCCATTTGACTGCGCGACTGCGATTATAGTTGCCATCAAGAACCCAGCCAGCAGAGGCCGTGGCCTGCGCGATGCTGGCGAAAAACTCTTCATCCGGCGCCCCCTCCCACTCTGGCCGCCAGTAGAGCCTATCCAGTTCGATGTAGGGCAAAGAAAGCGCTGCCGCCAGGCGTTGCGCAAGTGTCGACTTCCCTACGCCGCTAGTGCCTACCACATTGATTTTCATGATGATTTCAAGCCCCTTTTTCTCCCGATAGTCAGCATATACTCTCTTCAGCTGCGTAGATCCTTGTGGCGAAAGCCGTCTACCGCGTTTAGACTCAATTTCCTGCCATGAATTCGCTAAATTAAATACGGTAACAGCATGTTAAAGGATAACTTCAACGATCTCCTGTCGTTTATGGTAGTCGCCCGCGAACGCAGTTTCACCCGCGCCGCTGCCCAACTTGGGGTATCGCAATCTGCGCTGAGCCATGCGATGCGCAACCTCGAAGCCCGGCTTGATGTTCGTCTGCTGACCCGTACCACCCGCAGCGTCGCCCCCACCGAAGCGGGTGAAAAATTGTTCCAGAATTTACGTCCGCATCTCACGGAAATTGAACGCGAGCTCGGCGCCTTGAGGGATAGCCGCGCCCTTCCGGCGGGTAATATTCGCCTTAACGCCGGTGAACACGCCGTCAGCGCGGTGTTGTGGCCGGCATTAAAGCCATTTATGTTGCGTTATCCGGATATCAATATCGAAATTACCGTCAATAACGGCCTGGCCGATATCGTCGATGGCCGTTTTGACGCCGGCGTTCGTCTCGGCGATCAGGTGGCAAAGGATATGATTGCGGTGCGCATCGCCCCGGACATGCGCATGGTCGTCGTGGGCTCGCCCGACTATCTACAACGCTACGGCACCCCGCAGACGCCTTATCAACTGGATCAGCACCGCTGTATTAATATGCGGCTACCAACCCGCGGCGGGATTTACGCCTGGGAATTCACCGATGACGGTAAAGGCTTTCAGGTTTATGTAGAGGGTCAACTGACGCTGAATAGCTTACCGCAACGCATTGATGCCGCTGAATCTGGTCTCGGCCTGGCCTATGTGCCGGATGATTGCGTCGAGGAGGCGCTGGTTACCGGTCGTTTAGTACGGGTACTCGATGCCTGGACCCCCACCTTCCCTGGTTATCATCTGTATTATCCCAGCCGTCGTCAGCATACCGCTGCGTTTGCGCTACTCGTCGACGCGTTGCGTCATTGAACTCATTGATATTTAAGTAAGTGCTGTTGTGAAATGTTTTACGTGCGTCACTATCACGTTACGTGTAGGATGCAGCGCCGTGCATGATTTATCTCTACGACAGAATAGTGAGAAAGCCAGCACGATGTATCGCCGCTGCGCGATACGACAACCACTCATGGACATTGACAGGAAAATGGGTACATCAATGAATAACAAACACACTGACGCGGCGGAACATCATGCCGCGAAACGCCACTGGCTCAACTCGCACGAATCGGGTTACCACAAAGCAATGGGCAACCGTCAGGTACAGATGATCGCCATTGGCGGCGCCATCGGGACCGGTCTGTTTCTCGGCGCCGGGGCGCGTTTACAAATGGCAGGCCCGGCGCTGGCGCTGGTTTATCTGGTTTGCGGTATCTTCTCCTTCTTCATCCTTCGCGCCCTCGGCGAACTGGTTCTCCATCGCCCCTCCAGCGGTAGTTTCGTCTCTTACGCTCGCGAATTTCTCGGTGAAAAAGCCGCCTACGTTGCCGGCTGGATGTATTTCGTCAACTGGGCAATGACCGGTATCGTCGATATCACCGCCGTCGCCTTGTATATGCACTATTGGGGCGCTTTCGGCGATGTTCCGCAGTGGGTCTTCGCCCTTGGCGCGCTGGCGATCGTCGGCACCATGAATATGATCGGCGTGAAATGGTTCGCTGAGATGGAGTTCTGGTTCGCGTTGGTGAAAGTACTGGCTATCGTCGCGTTCCTGGTTGTCGGCACGATTTTCCTCGGTACCGGCAAACCGCTGGATGGCAATGCCACCGGCTTCCATCTGATTACCGACAACGGCGGTTTCTTCCCGCACGGTCTGTTGCCGGCTCTGGTACTGGTTCAGGGCGTCGTCTTCGCCTTCGCTTCCATCGAGTTGGTGGGTACCGCGGCAGGCGAATGTAAAGACCCGGAAACCATGGTACCGAAAGCGATTAACAGCGTGATCTGGCGTATCGGTTTGTTCTACGTCGGTTCCGTGGTGCTGTTGGTGCTGCTGCTGCCGTGGAATGCCTATCAGGCAGGGCAAAGCCCGTTTGTCACCTTCTTCTCGAAGCTCGGCGTACCGTACATCGGCAGCGTGATGAACATCGTCGTGTTAACTGCCGCCCTCTCCAGCCTGAACTCAGGCCTGTACTGCACCGGGCGAATTCTGCGTTCGATGTCGATGGGAGGCTCAGCGCCGAAGTTTATGTCAAAGATGAGCCGTCATCACGTCCCTTACGCCGGGATCCTCGCGACGCTGGCGGTCTACGTGGTGGGGGTCTTCCTCAACTATCTGGTACCGTCGCAGGTATTTGAGATCGTACTTAACGTCGCATCATTGGGGATTATCGCCTCATGGGGCTTTATCGTGATCTGCCAGATGCGTCTGCGTAAGGCTATCAAGGAAGGAAAAGCGGCGGATGTAAGCTTTAAAATGCCGGGCGCGCCATTTACTTCATGGCTAACGCTGTTGTTCTTGCTGAGCGTTCTGGTGTTGATGGCTTTTGACTACCCGAACGGCACCTATACCATCGGTTCCATTCCGCTGCTGGCGGTGCTGCTCATTGCTGGCTGGTTCGGCGTACGTAAACGCGTGGCTGATGTTCACAGCACGGCGCCGGGCGTTGAAAAACGCTAAGCGCCTCTCCATAACGGTTTGCCCCTCAGCGGGCAAACCGTCACCGCAAAATTAATTATCTTCCACCAGCTGAGCAACGTCGCTGCTATTGATTTCGCGTTTGTTGCCAGACTCATCGATATAGCTGGTCATGCCGGTTTCTTTATCCAACTGCGGTTTACCGTGGGTCACGATAGTTTGCCCGCTTTTTGTCGTCATGACGTAATTAGAGCTGCAGCCAGCCAGAAGCGCCAGCATTGCCGCCGCACAGATCACCATATATGGCTTTTTCATAATTTCTCCAGAATGATTACCACTCTCCCGCCGCGCGCGGGAAAAAGTAAGTGTATAACCTTTATAGTAATCAGGCTAATAGCGGTTTGTAACAGAGGATGAGACCCGGAGTAAGGAGGGGGCTCCCCCTCCTTGAAAGATTACAGGGCAATGCGGATAACGTCGTCCGGCGCGGTGGCCTCTTTCTGACGAGTTGACTCCTGCTTCACGCTAACAAACAGCGTTTTTCCATCGGCGGACAGCGCCAGGCTATTCGGGAAAGTCGGCGTTTTAAAGGTTTTAACGACCTTATAGGTCTTAGCATCAATCACGCTGACTTCACCCGCTTTGCGATGGGTGACGTAGACTTCGTTGCGTGCTGGGTTAAACAGTACCGCCAGGGATTCCGGCGCGGCGATTTTTTGCAGCACTTTGCCGTCACGAATATCCACCACCAGCACTTCCGGCTGCTTGCTGTCGGTAATGAAAGCACGGTGACCGGCTGTATCCAGGCTCAGGTTCAGGTAGAAATGCTCCTTACCATCATCCTGCAGCTTCTTGCGCGAGAGGATCTTATTGCTATCGGTATCGATAGTCAGTAGTTCACCATCGGCATTGGTGGTGTAAAGACGTTTAGCGTTAGCATCGATTGCCAGTCCGGTGGCCATCGCGCCGGTATTGGCAATGGTATCTTTCAGCGTCAGCTTGTCGCCATCCACCACCCAAATGACGCTCTCTTTACCCAGACCGGAGATATATACGGTATTGGTTTTCTCATTCACGACCAGCTCACGCGGCTGCAGCGGGCGCACGGTATCACTACGTTTACGGTCATCGAGCACCAGTCGCCCTTTCACCGCGCTGGTTTTGGCATCTATTGCGGTCACGCTGCTATCAACGGTGTTGCCAAACCACAACGTCTGGGTGGTGTTATTGATGGTGGCGCCGAACGGTTTCAGGTCGTTATGAATAACCTGGGTGATGTCGAGCGTAGTTGGATCCAGACGATAGACGATACCGCCTTTATCCAGCGAGCGGCTTTGCGAGGTGGCAACCCACAGCGCATTTTCCTGCTGGCTATACGCCATTTCGTACGCGCCTTTACCGACCGCTTTACGCAGGAGCTCCTCGGCGGCGTGGGCGCTGAAGCTGCCTGCCAACAGTAACGACGTTAATAACAGAGAACGACGCAGACGCGGCGCGGATAACTGACGTAATGACATAACGATTCCCTTTATAGAACAATTAATTGCTGGTTAGAGATGGCTTCCACAGCGTGAAGGTTAACTTCACTCCTTTTGTAAATGAGAATAGTAATCATTATTTATCGTAATGTGGAGCGTTAATTGGCTTTTTTGATGAAAAGAATCACCTTTACTTGCTATTAGTTAACGACCGGTTAGTTAATTCTTTTCAAAGAATTTACAAACGGTGTAACATATATACATATGTTCCATTTGGTACGTTTCTCTTTGCGAGTCGCTTTGATGAAGATTATTGCCATGCGCACGGTCGCGCTCCCCGCTTTATTACTCCCTCTCGTCGCCAACGTGCACGCCAGCACGAACGACGAACAAACCATGGTCGTTACGGCGACGCCTACCGCGATTTCCGAACTGGATACCCCTGCCGCCGTCAGCGTAGTGAACGGCGATGATATGCGTCAGGCCGCCCCGCGAATTAACCTCTCGGAATCGCTCGGCGCGGTACCCGGTTTGCAGGTACAAAACCGGCAAAACTATGCTCAGGATTTGCAGTTGTCGATTCGTGGTTTTGGTTCCCGCTCCACCTACGGCGTCCGCGGCCTGCGGCTATACGTTGACGGTATCCCGGCCACCATGCCCGATGGCCAGGGCCAGACGTCGAATATCGATATCGGCAGTATCGATAGCCTCGAGGTGTTACGCGGACCTTTTTCCGCGCTCTATGGCAACTCTTCCGGCGGCGTCATTAACGTCAATACCCAAACCGGCAGCCAGCCGCCGACCATCGAGGCCAGCAGCTACTACGGCAGCTTCGGCACCTGGCATTACGGACTGAAGGCCACCGGCGCCGTCGGCGACGGCACCCAGGCAGGTGATGTCGACTACACGGTGTCGACCAACCGTTTTACTACCCACGGTTCACGCGACCATAGCGGGGCGCGTAAAAATCTCGCCAACGCCAAATTAGGCGTGCGTATAAACGACGTCAGTAAATTAACGCTGCTGTTCAATAGCGTGGATATCAAAGCAAACGACCCGGGCGGATTGACATATGATGAATGGCGTAATAATCCTCAGCAGTCGCCGCGCGGCGATCAATACAACACGCGTAAAACGGTGAAACAGACCCAGGCCGGTTTACGCTATGAGCGCCAGCTTAGCCAGCAGGACGATCTCAGCGTGATGATGTATGCCGGCGAGCGCGAAACTACCCAGTATCAGTCAATCCCGATGGCGCCGCAGCTGAAGCCCTCACACTCCGGAGGCGTCATCGATTTAACTCGCCATTACCAGGGGATCGACACCCGCTGGACCCACCGCGGCGAATTACTGGTGCCGGTGACCTTTACCACCGGTCTTGATTACGAAAACATGAGCGAACGGCGTAAAGGTTATGAAAACTACGTTCTGGTGAACGGCGCGCCGCAATACGGCGAACAGGGCAACCTACGCCGTAATGAACGTAATCTGATGTGGAACCTGGATCCCTACCTGCAGACTCAGTGGCAGCTGACGGACAAGCTCACATTCGATGCTGGCGTCCGCTACAGCTCCGTTTGGTTTGACTCTAACGACTATTACGTCACTCCGGGTAACAGCGATGATAGCGGCGATGCCAGCTACCACAAATGGCTACCAGCTGGTTCATTGAAGTATGCCGTCACGGATGCCTGGAATATCTATCTTTCCGCCGGACGCGGTTTTGAAACGCCGACGATCAATGAACTCTCGTATCGTTCCGGCAATCAGAGCGGATTAAACTTCGATCTTAAACCCTCCACAAATGAAACCGTGGAAATCGGCAGCAAAACGCGGATAGGCAACGGACTGTTCACCACCGCGCTGTTCCAGACCGATACTGACAATGAGATTGTGGTCGACTCCAGCAGCGGCGGCCGCACCAGCTATAAAAACGCCGGTAAAACCCGTCGCCAGGGAGTGGAACTCGGTCTCGACCAGCAGTTTGGCGACAGCTGGAAATTAAAAGCAGCATGGACCTGGCTCGATGCGACCTATCGCACAAACGTCTGCGATTCATCAGACTGCAACGGCAATCGTATTCCGGGTATTGCCCGCAATATGGGCTATGCCTCTTTCGGCTACCAACCGGAACAGGGCTGGTACGCGGGTAGCGATATCCGTTATATGGGCGACATTATGGCCAACGACGCCAACACAGCCAAAGCGCCATCGTGGACCGTGGTTGGCCTGACCACCGGCTATAAGTGGAGCTACGGGAAAATGGATATGGATCTGTTCGGCCGCGTCGATAACCTGTTCGATCGCACCTACGTTGGCTCGGTGATTGTCAATGAATCCAATGGTCGTTATTACGAACCGGCGCCGGGCCGTAACTTCGGCATCGGTATGAATCTCGCCTGGCGTTTCGAATGATGACGCCGCCCAATGAGTAATGATAAAAAAAGGGATCCCAATTGGGATCCCTTTTTATTGCGCCACATTCTGTTAGAACGCGCTTCTTAAGGACAATTCGAAAATAATTTTTTCCGCCTGGCAGGAGAAATTCACCGCCGCGTCCAGTTTCGCCTCATTACCCACCGGCTCAATCGTGTAATCCACGCTCGGCGTTTCGCTGGCGGCGGCAACGGCGCGTTCGCGAATGGCCGCTACCGCAGACTCCGCTTCTTCACGGGTAGGGAAAAGTTTCTCGACCCGGTAAACGCAGTCTTCGTTATCAATAATGGTGCCAACATCAATGGCGCAGCCTTTGGTACTGCATTTATCAACTACATCTTTCATCGCATTAACCTCTTAAGTTTCCTTAAGGATAAAAAGCCGCTCACGGAAAAGCAAACCATTAATAAAAGTATGGATTAGTCATTTTTTTGCTTAGAGGCGACGAAACCGCCCCCGCACGCATCTTCGGGGGCGTTAGAGAAGGCGGTAACGTTACTCCTCCGCTGCGACGTTAATCACCACTTTGCCGAAGTTTTCTCCCTTCAGCAGGCCAATCAGCGCCTGCGGCGCCTGCGCCAGGCCGTCAATCTGCTGCTCACGGTATTTGATTTTACCTTCCTGTACCCAGCGCCCCATTTGCTGCTGAAACTCGGCAATGCGATGGCCGTAATCCTGGCCGATGATAAAGCCCTGCATACGGATACGTTTTTTAAGGATCGTCGCCATCAGCAGCGGCAGCCGATCCGGTCCATCCGGCAGCGCGGTGGCGTTGTAGCCGCTAACCAGTCCACACACGGGAACCCGCGCCGCGGTATTCAACAACGGCAGGACCGCATCAAAGACTTTGCCGCCAACGTTTTCATAGTAAACATCGATGCCCTGTGGGCAGGCCTGCGCCAACTGTTGGCTGAAATCCGCAGCGCGGTGATCAAGACAAACATCGAAGCCTAAAGTCTCTACCGCATAACGACATTTCTCGGCGCCGCCGGCAATGCCGACGGTACGGCAGCCCTTAAGTTTGCCGATCTGCCCGACGGTTGCCCCCACCGGGCCGGTTGCCGCCGCCACCACCAGCGTTTCGCCCGCTTTCGGCTGGCCGATGTCCAGCAGCCCCATATAAGCGGTAAATCCCGGCATGCCTAACACCCCAAGCGCCCAGGAGGGGTGCTCAGGATTGTCGCCGAGCTTAACCAGATCGCTACCATCGGAAAGCGCATAATCCTGCCAGCCGCTATAGCCAAGCACCCACTCACCGGGTTTAAAATCAGGGTGATTAGAGCTCACCACGCGGCTTACCGTCCCCCCGACCATCACCGCGCCAATGTCCACTGGTGGCGAATAAGAAGGCGCATCGCTCATCCGTCCGCGCATATAAGGGTCGAGCGACAAATAAATAGTCCGCAACAGGATCTGATTCGCCCCTGGCGTCGGGAGGTCCCCCTCTTCCAGTCTGAAATTTTCGGCGGTAGGTTCACCGTGCGGGCGTGAAGCCAATACCCAGCGGTGATGGCGTTGTGGATTAGCGGTCATAGCAAACTCCTCTTGTTAACGGCCTGTACTGAGGCTAGCCGTTTTATGCTTAACGCGCTTTAACATTATGAGCCGGATTGATTCAGGCGCACCACCAGATAGACGCAAGTCTCGCGGGTCTCATTAATAAACCGGCAATCGTTGGGCGGCCCCAGTTCCAGACAATCCCCCGCCTGCATCTGATGGCGAGTGTTCCCTTCAACAAAAACTAACTCACCCTGCTGTAGCCAGATGAGCTGTCGCGCCAGCGCATACGAAGAAGCAGGCATCGGTACATCGCTGCCGGCCGGCAGCTCTATTTGCACCAAATCGATCGGCAGATCGCTTCGCGGCGAGACGTGACGGCGCAAATAGTGGCTTTGTGGATCGCGCCACACCGGCTGGTTGGCAAAGCGCAAAAGCTTGCCCTCCTGCATCTCTGCACGCGCAATTAACGTCGACATACTGATGCCAAACGCGCCGGAGAGACGGCCCAGCATCGCCGCGGTGGGGCTACTTTCGCCACGTTCAATTTTATGCACCATTGCCCGCGAGGCCCCTGCGCGTTCAGCCAGATCGCTCAGCGACCAGCCGCGGGACTCGCGTTCGATACGAATGCGTGCGCTAATGCGCTGGTTGAGATTGTCTTCTATAGTATTCATGACGTAACAATATAGTGCGCACTACCGTATTACACAACTGTCCGCCATCCCCGATATTGCCACGTTCCACGTAAAATTTATCGTAAAACTGATGACAGCCTGCCGTTCATTATTGTAATAATACCGTACCACTATAGTGTATAGACTTTGAGGCTTGCTATGTCCATCCGCCATGCCAGTAAAGACGATTGCGCGGCGATCGCCGAAATCTATAATCACGCCGTACTGCATACCGCTGCCATCTGGAATGACAAAACCGTCGATATCGATAACCGTATTGCCTGGTTTGAGGCCCGGCAGATTACCGGCTATCCAGTGCTGGTGAGTGAAGAAAACGGCATCATTACCGGGTACTCCTCGTTCGGCGACTGGCGCGCTTTTGACGGTTTCCGCCATACCGTTGAACATTCGGTATATGTCCATCCCGACCATCAGGGCAAGGGGATTGGCCGTAAGTTGTTAGTCGCGCTTATCGCTGAGGCGCGGCGCCTGCGTAAACATGTGATGGTGGCCGGAATTGAATCCCGCAACCATGCTTCGTTACATCTGCATGAAACCCTGGGTTTTATCACCACTGGGCAGATGCCGCAGGTGGGAACTAAATTCGGTCGCTGGCTGGATCTGACCTTTATGCAGCTACAGCTCGACGATCGCCAGGATCCGGACGGCGAGGCATGAATCAGTCGCTCACCCTTGCCTGCCTGATAGCGGCGGGCGTCGGTCTGGTATTGCAAAACACCCTGATGGTCCGCATTACCCAATCCGCCTCGACGATTCTTATCGCCATGTTGCTCAATTCGCTGGTGGGAATTGTTATTTTTGTCACCATTTTACTATTGCGCCACGGCGCGGCAGGCTTTCAGGAACTGGCGCTGAACATCAAGTGGTGGACCCTCATTCCCGGCCTGCTGGGTTCCTTTTTCGTCTTCGCCAGCATTAGCGGTTATCAAAACGTGGGCGCGGCGACAACCATTGCGGTACTGGTGGCCAGTCAGCTGGTTGGCGGATTGGTTATTGATTTGATTCGCGCCCACGGCGTACCAATTCGGGCGTTAATCGGGCCAGTATGCGGGGCGGTGATGTTGGTGGTGGGCGCCTGGCTGGTGGCCAGGCGCCAGTTCTGACGTCATCCTTAAAGGATCTCGCCGCCTTTGGTTAACTGCTCGCGGCGTGCTTCCTGATCTTCATGATGTTGCCGCCCGTGATGGGCTATCGCTGTCCGCAGGCGCTGCTGCTGGGTATAACGCTCTTCACGGCCCAGCTCAGCATCATCGCTTAACGCGATCAATAGCTCGTTCATAGAGGCAATCACGCCCCCGGCAATGGTGTCATCGACCCTGGCAATGACATCGTCCAGATGTGCCATCCTGTTCTCCTTTTCGATCAATTCAGCTTAGCTTTGGAAAAATCGCTTCCCATCAGACTCACGCTATAGCCACTGACATTGCTGCGGGTGGCGTAGAAAGTTTTACCCGTCGCCAGCGTGATCCACGGCGCCTGCTGATAGAAAATTTCCTGAGCATGTTGGTAGAGTTTGTCGCGGGCCTGCGGATCGCTCACCAGAAGCGCTTTTTTCACCAGCGCGTCATAGGACTTATCGCACCAGCGCGCTACGTTGGAGCCGGTTTTGATATTATCACAGCTGAGCAGAGTACCAGCGAAGTTGTCCGGATCGCCGTTATCGGACATCCAGCCAAACAGCGCGCTATCATGCTCGCCCTTGCGCATACCGGAAAGGTATTCGCCCCACTCATAGCTGACGATTTTCGCTTTAATGCCGACTTTGCTCCAGTCGTTCTGAATCATTTCGGCGACACGCTTCGAGTTCGGGTTATACGGGCGCTGTACCGGCATCGACCACAGGGTCACTTCTGCGCCCTGCTCCAACCCGGCCTGCTTAAGTAACGCTTTCGCTTTCTGCGGATTGTAGTCGTAATCCGGCAAATCCTTTTTGTAACCGAGCATATTGGCCGGGATCGGCGATTTCGCCACGTTGCCGGAATCCAGGAAGACCGCTTTCACAATCGCCTGCTTGTCGGTGGCGTAGTTCAGCGCCTGACGTACCAGCACGTTATCAAACGGTTTCTTTTGCGTATTAAACGCCAGATACCCCACGTTCAACGCCTCCACCGCGTGTAACGCCAGATCTTTATTCCCTTTAATCACCGGGAACTGTACCGGCGATGGCGCGGGAATGATCTGGCATTCGTTGGTCTGCAGCTTAGCCAGACGAGTCTCAACGTTCGGCGTGATGGAGAAGATCAGATGTTTAGTCGGCGCCTCACCTTCCCAATAATGCGGATTGGCGATATAGCGGATTTGTGAATCCACTTTGTACTGCTGCAGCGCATAGGGGCCGGTACCAATAGGCCAGCTGTCAACGTATTCCGGCGTCCCTTTTTTCAACATTGCATCGGCATATTCAGCAGAAAGAATCGAAGCGAAGTCCATCCCCCAATCGGCGAGAAACGCCGCATTGGGCTCGCTCAGCACAAACTGAACGTGGTAATCATCGATCTTCTTCACTTCTTTAATCAGCTTATCAAGGCCAACGTCGTGGAAATATTCATAATTGCCCTGCGACACGTTGTGATAAGGATGCTGCGGATCCTGCTGGCGCAGCACCGAGAACAGCACATCATCCGCATTGAAATCGCGGGTCGGCTTAAAGTATTTATTGCTGTTGAACTGCACGCCCTTACGCAGCGTAAAGGTCCAGGTTTTACCATCCGGGGACACTTTCCATTCGGTCGCCAGCGACGGAATCGGTGTGTTTTTAAGCGGATCAAAGGTAATCAGGCGGTTATAGAGCACCTGCGAGCTGGCAACGAAGGAAGGACCGGAGCTGGCGATTTGCGGGTTAAAGGATTCCGGCGAGGCTTCCGAACAGTAGACCAGCGTGTCGTTGGCCGCAGCCAACGCGGTGCCGGCTGGCAGCAGTGCGCTTAGTGCCAGTGCAAGTAGTGATTTCCCTGTAGACATGGTTATAAACCTTATAAATTTGTTATATGCCCACTAATAACAGCACAGCGTAATACAACCAGCAAATAATGAATCGCTATTAGATTCACACTTTAACTCATAAGGTTAGCGCTGTTTGCGGCACTTCTATTTCTGATGTGTCCGTCCTCGCTTTTCTGTTCGTCATTATTATCTTATTAAGTTGTGACCCGCTGAGAAATCTGCAAAAAAGTTGTGCGATAACCGCCCTTTCGCCGCTGCGCAATGAGGTATGGCGGTAGACTCGACACTCCGCAGACCAATGAGGTTACGCTAATGACTATAACCTGCAGCTTATATAGCGGCGGCCGCTGGCACGATGCCGAAAGCCGCGCCACTTTTATCCGTCGCCATCCGCAAAATAACGAGACAGCCTCTACCGCCGCAGCGGCCAGCCTCAATGACGCCCGTTGCTGTGCAGATAAGGCCGCCGCCGCATTCCCTTCATGGCGGGACAGCGCCCCATCCGAGCGTCGCCGGCTGTTGCTGAAAGCCGCCGCGCAAATGCAGCTTAGAGAGGCGAAATTTATTGCTACCATGGCGGCGGAGACCGGCGCGACGGCGCACTGGGCCGGATTTAACGTGCATCTGGCGGCAGATATCTTACGCGAAGCTGCAGCGCTAACCACCCAAATAGAAGGACAAGTGATTCCCTCTGATGTGCCGGGTAATCTGGCGATGGGCTTGCGTCAGGGCGCAGGCATCGTATTGGCTATGGCGCCGTGGAACGCACCGCTGATTCTGGCCACCAGAGCCATCGCCACGCCGCTGGCGTGCGGCAATACGGTGATTCTCAAGGGCTCGGAACTCTCGCCCGCGACGCATAGCTTAGTCATCGATGCCCTCGCCGCGGCGGGCTTTCCCGACGGCGTGGTGAATTATCTCACCTGCTCGCCAGCCGACGCGCCTGCGCTGGTGGAAACGCTGATCGCTCACCCCGCCGTACGACGCGTGAATTTTACCGGGTCGACCCCCGTTGGGCGCATTATTGCCCGCACCTGTGGAGAATACCTTAAACCGGCAATTCTTGAGCTGGGTGGCAAAGCGCCTCTACTGGTACTGGATGATGCCGATCTTCAGCAGGCGGCGGCGGGCGCGATTTTTGGCGCTTTCGCTAACGCCGGACAGATTTGTATGTCCACCGAACGCATAATTGTCGATGAGAGCATCGCGGATGAGTTCGTCGCATTAATCAGCCAACGCGCCGCCGCGCTGCCTTCTACGCTTCTCGGCCCGGTGGTCGATATGAAAACGGTACAACGCTGCAACGCGTTGATTGATGATGCACTGAACAAGGGAGCTCGTTTGCTCTGCGGTGGAAAGGCGGAATCAACGCAAATGCGCGCCACCCTGCTGGATGGCGTGACGCGTGAGATGCGAATATGGCATGAAGAATCTTTTGGCCCGGTCAAATCGGTGATTCGTGTCAACGGCGAGGAGGAGGCTCTGGCCGTCGCTAACGAGAGCGAATACGGCCTGGCGGCAGCGGTTTATAGCCGCGATACCGCTCGCGCCTGGAATGTGGCGCAGAACCTGCAAACCGGTATTTGCCATATTAACGGCCCTACCGTACATGATGAAGCACAGATGCCTTTCGGCGGCTGTAAATCGTCCGGCTATGGCCGCTTCGGCGGACGCGCAGGGATCGCTGAATTCACCGAACTTCGCTGGATAACCATGCAAACTCGCCCGCGCGAATTACCGTTCTGATTTCCCGCAATGCTTTCAGAGCAACCCGGCAATCACGCGCGCCAGCGCGGCCGGGTTTTCCCATGCCATCGAATGCCCCGCCTGTGGTATGACAGCCAATGCGATACCCGCAGTTTCGACATCTTCCGCTTCCTGTGAGGGTAGCGATAAACTACCGTAGATAAGCGTCTTGCGGCATTGCAGGTGAATAAAACTCTCAAACCACGAGGGAGAAACGCCTACTACCAGGCTGGTAGCTCCCCGCCATAACGCCCACGGTGCGCTGTTTTGTAGGCAACCTTTCCATGGGGACGTTTCTTCCGCCAGCATCGACTGATAGCCGTTGGCGATAAAATCATCTTCCGTCTGCCCGGCGATTTTACAGCTATAGAATCCCCCACCGGCATAGAGATTGGGCTCGGCGACAATTAAGGCCTCAACGCGTTTGCCCAGCCGCTGCGCTGCCTCAATAGCCACACTGCCCCCCATACTATGGCCGTAGAGAATGCAGCGGCTGACCTGTAATTTGTTCAGCCACTCCACAACGACCGCAGCCTGGTCAGCAATTCGGTAGCCAAACTGAAGCGGTTTATCGCTGTAACCATAGCCTGGAAGATCAATTAGTAAGGCCCGGCGCCCATTCAATATAGGGTTAGAAACCACTGGCGGGTAATCGTATGAAGAGGCGCAACCTAACCCATGAATGAACACAATAGGGTCCCCCTGGCCTTGGAAATCAAACCAACGGACCGTTGCACCGGCTAAATGCGAATAGAAGCTGTTCATCAGATGGCATCCTTATTATTTTTAACTGTATTTATATACAGCCATCAAGACAATTAGGCCAGCCATTTCTGTTGTTCAGAATAGAGAAACCAGCAGCGCCATAGGGAAGCTGAATGGCCAGGTGGCACCAATCAGCAACGCAGCCAGCAGGCGAATACAACGGCTTTCCTTAGTTAAAAACCAGCTTATCAACGCGCAGATACAGCCCATTACGGCATAAAAAACCAGCATTTTCTGGTATAAAGTCATTTTTTTCCTTCCCTGTCAGACGTCGCGCAATGCGCGCCATCTCCCGCACCACTTAGGACGTCAGAGATCAATACCTCACAAAACAAACCGCTGCAAAGACCATGGAATAACGATCGATTCAGTGTTGTCCGATAGCGCAACTCTATGCGACCGACTATAAATGTAGGGGCTTACTCATAAAGGTGGCGTTATGGATGTTTCCAGCAAAACCGTAATTCTGATTAATGTCGGCGCAGCGCTTGCGCTTATTAGCCTGTTATCCGTTCGTTTTGGTTGGCTTTAGTAATTTTTTCAGCAACTAAACCTAAAAAAGCAGCTTCAATGGCTGCTTTTTTTTATGATTTTATTGTCGCGCGTTCCCCAGCATCTTGTTGCTGAAGCACCGCGATAATCTTATGATTTTCAGGGTTATATTGCGGCAAGAAATTTAGCTTTTCGCTATCCCATTCAACCATTGCGCAAACGCCCACAGTTGCCCCCTGGCTTTCACAGCGACTAATACGCTGGGCAGGGAGATTACCGTAAAGCATTGCGCTTACGCCGATGAGTAACAAGAGATATGCTAGCTTTTTCAAACCAATTCAACTTCAGAATAACAAATTATGTAAAATTTTCTCATGAGCGCCCCAACAAAGTCAAATCACATACACACCCGTCACCGCTACTGCTACGATCCATGCCGTGAATTTAACATTATCGCTACAATTATTGTCTTCCGGTATAGAAAGCATCGAGTGCTATCCGCCCTATGACCTCTTGCCAGCGGAAGGATATTTATATTATTGGCAATAACAAAATGATCTGACACTCCTCGTACGGTGTTATACATATTTGGCTACAATGGACTTAAGGGGTGAGAATTTTCTTAAATTGGCTTGTGCAGATAATCAACAAACAACTTCCTCAACCATATAGGTAATGCGGATTCGACATTTTCATTTGTTAATTTGTGCTATTTATTCGATTAAGTGATAGAAATTATTATTTGCAAATTCACGGTTTTCCGCATAGGTTCATGACTATTCGTTATAACGTATTTGCTTTTTCTCTTACTTATTTTGAGGTTGCTTATGTCAGGAATAGCAGCGCTATTAATAGCATTAGTTTTATTGGTGGTAGCTATCTACAGCCTTCTCTCTTATATTCGTGAGCGCCGCCATTCGGGTTTGCCTTCTAAAAAAGACAAACGTTAATTGTGGCATCGATATAAAAGGCGATTCGCAAAAAAAATCCCCGCATTAATCTGCAGGGATCTCATAATGATTAAGAACAGACTCTTAATGGTTTACACCCCATCCGGCGCTTATCTCCGGCACTCACAATGGCTTAGCTCTTGAAGGGGTATAAGAATACTCTCATATTACCCCTTATCTGTTTTAACATTTGTTGCTATTGCAACTATTAGCCTGATAATTCTGCCGGTACGTTAATGTTTAATGTTTCACCATCACATGCCTAACCACCGTGTAATCCTCCAGGCCGTACATCGACATATCTTTGCCGTATCCAGACAACTTCTGCCCACCGTGCGGCATTTCGCTAACCAGCATGAAATGGGTGTTTACCCAGGTGCAACCGTACTGTAATCGCGCACTCAGACGATGAGCGCGACCAACATCCTGCGTCCATACCGAGGAGGCCAGACCATACTGCGAATCATTAGCCCAGGTTAACACTTGTTCCTCGTCGCTAAACGACGTGACGCTGACTACCGGGCCAAAAACTTCACGTTGTACGATAGCATCTTGCTGCCGGGCGCCAGCCAACAGCGTGGGCTGGAAATAGTAACCATTACCCGCAGCGCGACTGCCGCCGGTGACCACTTTAATATGCGGTAAAGCGCGTGCGGCGTTGACCGCTGCTGTCACCCGCTCCAGATGCGCAAGAGAACTCACCGGCCCCAGCTCCGTAGACGGATCGTCCGGTTGCCCCATTTTCAGGCTGGCCACGGCAGCGCCTAATTTTTCAACCAGCCGATCGTAGACGCCTTGCTGCGCATAGATACGACAGGCGGCAGTACAGTCCTGGCCGGCGTTATAAAAACCGAAGGTGCGAATGCCTTCAACGACGGCATCAATATCGGCATCATCAAAAACGATAACCGGCGCTTTACCACCCAGCTCCATATGGGTACGTTTAATCGAAGAAGCCGTATGACCAATGATATGGGCGCCGGTGGCGATCGAGCCGGTCAGGGAAACCATGCGTACTTTACTGTGGCCGGTGAGCGGATCGCCAACGGTTGGACCACGGCCAAAAAGCACGTTAATGACCCCGGCCGGGAAAATATCTTTTGCGAGCTCCGCCAACTTCAATGCCGTAAGCGGAGTGATTTCCGAAGGTTTAATGACCACGCAGTTACCAGCCGCCAGCGCGGGCGCCAGCTTCCAGGCCGCCATCATCAACGGATAGTTCCACGGTGCAATCGAGGCCACTACGCCGACTGGATCGCGGCGGATCATCGAAGTATGCCCCTCCAGATACTCTCCTGCCGCCATTCCCGGCAGACAACGCGCGGCGCCGGCGAAGAAGCGAAACACATCGGCAATCGCCGGCATTTCGTCATTGATAACACAATGCAGCGGCTTACCGCAGTTTAAGGACTCCAGTTTCGCCAGCGTTTCTGCATGTTCGGTAATAACGTCAGCCATTTTCAGTAAACATTCGGCGCGAGTTTTCGGCGTTGTCTGGCTCCAGCTGACAAACGCACGATCTGCAGCATTGACGGCGGCATCGACCTGCGCCTCGGTCGCCTCCGCAATCTCAATAATCGCTTCACCGTTGGCAGGATTGAATACCGGCAGTACTTCGCCTTCACCCGCCACTAATTTACCGTTTATCAAAAGGTTATGTTGCATAGCATGATCCTGTAAAGTGTATTATTTTCCGCTTTCGGCGTTATACTCGCCGTCACGGGTTAGCCACCAGGCCCCCAGGATGGGTACAGTCGTCACTAGCATCACCAACAGCGCGACCACGTTGGTGACCGGCACATCGCGCGGACGCCCCAGCTGATTTAACAACCACAGCGGGAGCGTCCGTTCGTGTCCGGCAGTAAAGGTAGTGACGATAATTTCATCAAAGGAAAGAGCGAAGGCCAGCATGCCGCCCGCCAGCAGCGCCGAACCCAGATTGGGCAGCACCACGTAACGGAAGGTTTGCCAGCCTGTTGCGCCAAGATCCATTGATGCTTCCACCAGACTCCATGATGTCCGGCGAAATCGGGCAATGACGTTGTTAAACACCACCACCACGCAGAAGGTCGCATGACCCACTACGATAGTGAGCAACCCTGGCTCAAGATTGACGGCTTTGAATGCCGTCAATAGCGCCAGACCGGTAATAATGCCGGGAAGCGCAATCGGCAACAGCAACAGCAGCGACACGGCATTCTTACCAAAAAACGTGCTCCGCCACAGCGCCCCGGCGGCGAGCGTACCTAACACCAGCGCAATTGCCGTGGATAAGGCGGCGACTTTAAGTGACAACGTCACCGATTCAATGATATCGGCACGAGCTGCCGCCTCGCTGAACCAGCGTAAAGTCAGCCCCTTCGGCGGGAAGCTAAAAGCGGCATCCTCTGTGTTAAAGGCATACAGGGCGATAATCAGCAGTGGAAAATGGAGAAATATCACTCCCCCCCAGGTGGCGATTTTAAGAATCAACGGCGCGCGTTCAGAGTGCATCAAACGCTCCCAGGCGCTTCACAAACGCCAGATAGAGTGCAATCAGAACAATCGGCACCAACGTGAACGCCGCTGCCATCGGCATATTGCCAATCGCACCCTGCTGCGAATAGACCATGTTGCCGATAAAGAAACCGGGCGGTCCCACTAGTTGCGGGACAATAAAATCGCCAAGGGTGAGGGAAAAGGTAAAAATAGACCCCGCCGCGATGCCCGGTATGGCTAAAGGCAATACCACGTAGCGGAAGGTTTGTTGCGGGCGGGCGCCTAAATCGGCTGAGGCCTGCAACAGCGATGGCGGCAGACGTTCCAGCGCCGCCTGCACCGGCAGGATCATGAACGGCAGCCAGATATAGACAAATACCATGAATCGCCCAAGCCCGGAGGTCGACAAGGTATTGCCGCCGACCGCCGGGATGGTCAATACCATATTTAACACGCTCTCCAGACCAAGGTGGCCGAGGAACCATTGCGCCACGCCATCTTTCGCCAGCAATAGCGTCCAGGCGTAGGCCTTGACGATATAACTTGCCCACATCGGCAACATTACCGCGATATAAAAGAAAGCTTTCATCTTGCCGCGGGTATAACGCGCCATATACCAGGCCATCGGCAATGCCAGGATTGCACTGGCCATAGTCACGCAGATGGCCATCACCAGGGTACGGATAATGATGTCGTAGTTGGCGGGATTGAACAGCGCCTTCAGGTTAGCGAGCGTCAAATCCGTGGTGACCGACATCGTAAAGTCATCAAAGGTATAGAAGCTTTGCCATAACAGCGTCAGGAGCGATCCCAGATAGACGATGCCAAACCACATCAACGGCCCCAGCAGCAGTAAAAACAGGCCCAATGAGGGTTTTCGCCAGAACAGTCCTGACACTCGCCCGGTCGTCGGTTGCACAAGCGCCATCGTCATCTCAGCCTCCGTTTTCCAGGGAAACCATCGCCGAACGCGACCAGCCGGCTGATACCTGCTGCCCCAACTGCGGTGTGCCAACCGCCGCCCCGCCATCGACGTTGGTCTGGCTGACTAACAACTTATCGCCCGCAGCGAGTTTCAGTTCAATACGCGTAGACGCGCCCTGAAACTGTACCGCCTGGACGGTCCCCTGTACCTGGATATCACCGCCGCTATTCAGGCGGATATGTTCCGGGCGCAACGACCAGGCGCCGGACAAGCCACATAGCCTCTGAGAAATTTCAGAGGTAAAAACGTTCGCGGTGCCGACGAATCCGGCGACAAAGGCGGTTTTAGGACGTAAATAGAGATCGTGCGGCGAGTCGACCTGTTCAATGCGACCATTATTAAACACCGCCACGCGATCGGACATCGATAGCGCTTCACCCTGATCGTGGGTAACAAAAATGAAAGTGATACCCAGCGATTGCTGAAGTTTTTTTAACTCCACCTGCATCTGTTCACGTAGTTTTAAATCCAACGCTCCCAACGGTTCATCTAAGAGCAGCACCCGCGGTTGATTAACCAACGCGCGGGCAATGGCGACCCGCTGCCGCTGGCCGCCGGAAAGCTGTGAAGGTTTACGCGCGTGAACAAAGCCAAGCGCTACTTTCTCTAATGCTTGCTGGGCGCGAAGATGGCGTTCTTTTTTGCCCACCCCTTTCACCATCAGCCCGTAGGCGACATTGTCGATAATCGACATATGAGGGAATAGCGCGTAATCCTGAAAAACCGTGTTCACGTCGCGCTGCCATGGCGGTAATTCGCTGGCAGGCTGGCCAAAAATACGAATCGAACCGCCGGATAGCTGTTCGAAGCCTGCGATTAAGCGCAGGCAGGTAGTTTTGCCGGAGCCGGACGGCCCCAGCATAGAGAAAAATTCACCATCGCGAATGGCGATGCTCACGCCATCCACCGCGCGCACGTCACCGTACAGACGCGAAACGTCATTAAACTCTACCGCGTACGTCATGTTCAGTCTCCAGGCGCTTAGCGGCCACCCATAATCGCGATATAGTCCTGAGTCCAACGGCTATAAGGGACATATTTGCCGCCTTGGGCAATTGGCGTTTTCCAGAACGCAATCTTGTCGAATTGGTTGTAGCCGTTAGTTTCGCAGCCTTTGTCTCCCAGTAGCGTGCTCGCCTTACAGCCCTGCGGCACGACTGGCAGCGATCCAAACCAGGCGGCGACATCGCCCTGTACTTTCGGCGTCAGCGACCAGTTCATCCACTTATAAGCGCATACCGGATGCTTCGCCTCACTATGTAACATCGTGGTATCAGACCAGCCGGTCACGCCTTCTTTCGGGAAGACGGTAGCAACGGGCTGCCCTTCACCTTTAAGGCCATTGGCCTGATATGGCCAGGAGCCGGAAGCAACCACCCCTTCGTTTTTGAAGTCGCTCATCTGAACGGTCGCATCGTGCCAGTAGCGGTGAACCAGCGGATGCTGATCCTGCAGAACCTTTAACACCGCCTGATACTGTGTTTCAGTGAGTTCATAGGGATCGTTAATTCCTAACTGCGGCTGCGTTGCTTTGACAAAGAGCGCCGCGTCGGCGATATAAATCGGTCCATCATAGGCCTGAACGCGCCCCTGGTTACTTTTTCCGTCCGGTAAATCCTGTTTGACGAAAACCACTTTCCAGCTATCCGGCGGCGTCGGGAAGGTTTTGGTGTTGTACATCAGCAGGTTCGGCCCCCACTGATAGGGCGTGCCGTACACTTTATCGCCGACGTTAAACCACGCGCCTTTAGCAACTCGCGGGTCAAGCGTTTTCCAGTTGGGGATCAGCGCGGTATTAATCGCCTGTACACGCTTGCCCATAATCAGGCGCAACGAGGCGTCGCCGGATGCGGTGACCAGATCGTAGCCGCCCTTCGCCATCAAACTGACCATTTCATCGGAGGTGGCGGCAGTTTTCACATTAACCTGGCAGCCGCTCTCTTTTTCGAATTGACTTACCCAGTCATAATTCTTATCCGTCTGGCCGCGTTCGATATAACCCGGCCAGGCAATAATATCGAGCCGACCTTCACCTTTATCCAGCGATGTCGGCGGTTCTGCGGCTTGCGCAGTAACAAAAACCATACTCAGCACGCACAGGCTGCCACGGGCAAATTTTTTGCTCATTTGAACTTACTCCTGTCAGAATAAAGGTAGCGGCAGCCGTGCCGTAAAAATATCTCCCTTAATAAGGGTAGACGGCGGCCTGCGGGGCTCTGGGGAAATTTACTCAGGTTGTGACCCGGGGCGCATTCCGCAAAAATCGCCGCCACGATTCGATAATATGGATTATAGACAAGGAGTTATGGCAAAGAGTTGAGTATGCATATTCCCTATGACAGCCCGGTGTTAACGGGTATTTAACCCTGATTAATGTATACGAGAATGCCGGAAATTAATTGCCGGGAAAAATAAACCGGCAATTAAAAAACAGCGATGAATAAACTAAGGCAAAAGTTGACGTATAAGTTCGCCGAGCCGTTTGACTCCCTGCTCCTCTTTTTCTCCCCAGCCCCATGCGGTATTAAAACGGAAGAATGAGGTCCAGTTAGCGGTGGTAGAAAACATTTTACCCGGCGCAATACTGATGTTATCCCGTAACGCCAGAGCACTGAGTTCGCCAGCATCGACGCCGGCGGGCAACTCAAGCCACTGGAAATAACCGCTGTCGCTATGGTGAATTTTGACCTCGGCGGGTAAAAAACGCAGTAGCGCTTGCCAGGCCAGCTGTTTTCGCTCGGCAAGCTGACGCCGCAACCGGCGTAAATGTGCGTCGTAGCGTTTGGTAGACAGATAATCCACCAGCGCCAGTTGCATCGGCGAGCTGGTCGATAGCGTACTCATCAGCTGCAGTTGCTGAATACGGCGGGCATGTCGGCCAGCGGCGACCCAGCCGATACGAAAACCTGGAACCAGGCATTTGGAAAATGAGCTGCAGTGCAGCGTCATCTCATCACGATCCCAGTACTTTGCGGGTAGCGGTTTTTCCCGTCCAAAGTACAACTCACTGTAAACGTCATCTTCAATCAGCATCACGTTATAGCGCGTCAATAGCGCCACCAGTTGCGCTTTTTTTTCTGCCGTCAGCGTAAATCCGAGCGGGTTCTGGCTATTGGTCATTAGCCAACAGGCTTTAACCTGATAATTTTGTAATGCCTGTTCCAACGCGGCCAGATCGATCCCCTCTTTCACATCGCTGGCCACCGATAGCGCCTTAAGCCGCAATCGTTCGAGTGCCTGCAGCGCGCCGTAAAAGCACGGATTTTCTACGACGACCCAGTCGCCGGGCTCAGTCACCGCCTGCAGGCTGAGGTTCAACGCCTCCAACGCCCCGGCGGTGATGACGATCTCATCCGGCGACACGTTCATTCCCTGCAACGCATAACGCCGGGCAATCGCATGACGAAGCTCATCGTTGCCAGGCGGCAGGTTCTCGATCACGCTCATGGCGGTGGCGGTTTTACTCACCTGCGCCAAAGAACGGTTTAGCTGCTGTAGAGGAAACAGCCGCGGGTCGGGAAAGGCGGAAGCAAAAGGCAGCATCGACGCCTGACGGCTGGCCTGCAGGACGTCGAAAATATAGGTGTTGATATCAACGGATTCATTGCGCGTCACCTGCGCCGGGGGATCAGGTTGACGCTGCTTCACCGGCTGCGGCGCAACGTAATAACCCGATTGCGGACGAGCGATAATACGTCCCTGGCTTTCCAGTAACTGGTAGGCATGGCTGACGGTCATAAAGCTCATTCCGCTGCTGACAACCTGTTCGCGTAAGGAGGGCAGCCGATCGCCGGGTTGCCAAACGCCGAGGGCGATCTGGTCGGTTAATTGTTGCGCAAGCTGCTGATACTTTTTCATTACCGCATCCATTTAACAATCGAGACTCATATCTTATAACAGTTGACTAAAAATGGCAGGTTCTAATAACTGATATACAACAATGTGCTTCTTGAACCAGTGCAGGAATAATATTCGCGCGTTAACTTTACTACTGAAATACCATCAAACCCTACCAGGGTTAATATAATGTTCGCATTTAGGTTACATTGATAAACGCTTCATAATCACCAATATTCATTTGATTTATGAACCATACGTCATGGTCTATCGTTGAGATCCCAACTGGCACCAACGTAAACACGCCTTGATATTTAATTATGAATCAACAACTCCTCCACTAAGGAAAATTCACAATAAGATAAATTCATTCCTCGCCAGTCTTTTTGACATAATTTAACGCACCTAAACCATTGTCCATTGAAAAATGCACCCGGCATAAAAAACAGCAAGGAACTGATATCAAACAAATTAATCACACACTGGGGAATTCAATCTCTTCTGGATGTAACCGTTGAATTCAAAAAACAAGATAGAGTCCGCCAAACACAACCAGCCAAAAGATACTCATTAGCGCCAATGTGATACACAAACTTCGCAGTCCGTTCTGTGACAAGTCGCCTCCCTTATCTCCACTCACTAAATATATCAAAAAACAATAAATAAAGAATTCACATATAAAATGTAAATACTTGAACCTCGCGTTTGCATTAAACACCAAACATTTCCAATCTACCAGAGTAATTAATAGAAAGCAGGAGAAGCACTAAGGAAAATCGTAAAAAAACATGTGAAGTAGCATTAAAAAAAGATCACAACCAGCAATTCATTATTCATGATGACATAAATACTAATTTCATAAATATGAAATATGTATAAAAAGAATAACAGTGAGTAACTGTTATCATAAAAAACATCATTTCTGCCTCTGCTTTCACCATCCCCCTCCCCCTAAAATTGCGTTGAATCAATTTTGTTGTGGAGTCCAGCATGTTCGGTCTTGATGCATTTCATCTGGCGCGGATCCAATTCGCCTTTACCGTCTCATTTCATATCATCTTTCCCGCGATCACCATCGGTCTTGCCAGCTACCTGGCGGTGCTTGAGGGATTATGGTTAAAAACAAAAAATCCAGTCTGGCGCTCGCTATATCATTTCTGGTCGAAAATCTTTGCCGTCAACTTTGGTATGGGTGTCGTCTCCGGACTGGTGATGGCCTACCAGTTCGGCACCAACTGGAGCGGTTTCTCACAATTTGCCGGCAGTATTACCGGCCCGCTACTGACCTATGAAGTCCTCACCGCCTTCTTCCTGGAGGCCGGTTTCCTTGGCGTGATGTTATTCGGCTGGAACCGTGTCGGCCCCGGCCTGCATTTTTTCGCCACCTGTATGGTAGCGCTGGGCACCATCATCTCTACGTTCTGGATCCTTGCCTCAAACAGCTGGATGCAAACGCCACAAGGGTTCGAAATCGTTAATGGTCAGGTCGTACCCGTTGACTGGTTCGCCGTTATCTTTAACCCCTCTTTCCCTTACCGCTTATTCCATATGTCCGTCGCGGCGTTTCTTAGCAGCGCATTGTTCGTAGGCGCATCAGCCGCATGGCATTTGCTTCGTGGCAATCAAACCCCAGCCATCCGCGCCATGTTCTCTATGGCGCTATGGATGACGCTGCTTGTCGCCCCCATTCAGGCAATGATCGGCGATATGCATGGGCTAAACACCCTGAAACATCAACCGGCGAAAATTGCCGCCATCGAAGGCCACTGGGAAAATCCGCCGGGCGAACCGACGCCACTGCTGCTGTTCGGCTGGCCGGACATGCAACAAGAACGTACCCGCTATGGGCTGGAGATCCCTGCCCTCGGCAGCCTGATCCTGACTCACAGCCTCGATAAACAGGTACCGGCGCTGAAGGAGTTCGCTCCAGAAGATCGCCCCAACTCAACCGTTGTGTTCTGGTCATTTCGTCTGATGGCCGGTCTGGGAATGTTAATGATTCTGCTCGGCGTCATTGCCCTATGGCTGCGCTATCGGCAGCGTCTGTATACCTCAAAACCTTTCCTGCGCTTCGCGTTATGGATGGGACCTTCTGGCCTGATTGCGATTCTTGCTGGATGGGTGACCACCGAAGTCGGACGCCAGCCATGGGTCGTTTACGGTATACAGCGCACCTCCGAGGCCGTATCAGCTCACGGTGATCTGCATATGACCATTAGCCTGCTGGCATTTATTGCCGTCTACAGCTCGGTATTCGGCGTTGGCTATAGCTATATGCTGCGCCTGATCCGCAAAGGTCCGCAAGAGCAGACGCCTGTGCCATCAGGTACGCCGGCGCGTCCGCTTTCTGCCGCGACGGATGGTTTTCAGCACAAGGAGTCCCGCTAATGGGTATTGATTTATCGGTTATTTGGTTTGTTATCATCGTGTTTGCCACCCTGATGTATATCGTCATGGACGGTTTCGACTTAGGGATCGGCATTCTGTTTGCCGCCGTACGCGGCGGCGATGAGCGCGACGTGATGGTCAACAGCGTCGCCCCGGTATGGGATGGCAATGAAACCTGGCTGGTGCTTGGCGGCGCTGGTCTCTTCGGCGCCTTTCCGCTGGCCTATGCGGTGATTATCGACGCGCTGTCGGTACCCTTAACCCTGATGCTGATTGGCCTAATTTTTCGCGGTGTGGCCTTCGAGTTTCGCTTCAAAGCGACCCCTTCGCACCGTCCTTTCTGGGATAAAGCTTTTCTGGGCGGATCGCTACTGGCGACATTCACCCAGGGCATGGTCGTCGGCGCGGTCATTCATGGTTTTCCGGTCAGCGGTCGCAGCTTTAGCGGTGGAATGTGGGATTGGCTGACGCCATTTACCCTATTCTGCGGTTTCGGCCTCACCGTTGCATACGCGTTACTGGGCGCTAGTTGGCTGGTAATGAAGAGCGAGAATCCGCTGCAGAATATCATGCGCAGAATTTCACGCCTTCTGCTGCTGGCCTTACTGATGATAATAGCCGTGATTAGCCTATGGACGCCGCTCTCCCAGCCGGCGATCGCCGAGCGCTGGTTTAGTCTGCCGAATCTGTTTTACCTGCTGCCGGTGCCGCTATTGGTTATCGCCATCAGCGTCTGGTTATGGCGCACGCTTGGGCAACGAGATGCTCACACCCTGCCGTTCGTGTTGACGCTGGGGCTCGTCTTCCTTGGGTTTAGCGGACTTGGGATCAGCATTTGGCCGAATATTATTCCGCCAGGGATTTCGTTATGGCAGGCCGCGGCGCCGCCGCAAAGTCAGGGCTTTATGCTGGTTGGCGCGTTACTGATTATTCCCGTCATTCTTGGGTATACCTTCTGGAGCTACTACGTTTTCCGCGGCAAAGTTCAAACTGGCGAGGGATATCACTGATGGAGCATTCATGGATAAAACGTCTGCTATGGCTGGCAGCCATATGGGGCGCTAGCGTGCTGGCACTGGGCGCCGTCAGTATGATTTTCCGCCTGCTGATGAACGCCGCCGGGCTTCGTGCCTGATATAACACATCTCCAGCCTGGCGCTCATCGCGCCAGGCTTTTTTCATCCTTCTTCAGCCACGCCTGACAAAGCCTTGCGCTTCTTTGATAACGCCATAAAAAAACCAATATTAAATCAATCATATTAATCCCGCGTTATCTATTGATATGGAAAATGATATGTGGCGGAGAGGAATAGCGGCAGTGGTATTGATGTGTGGGTTATTTTCCGGGCATCTGCTCGCCCAGCGTCAGGGGCATGATTATTTCCCGGTGCAAAGCCTCGAACAGCGGTTACTGCACGAGGCTGATTGCGATGAACTACGCAGCCGGGCTGAGGACACCTCCAGCTCGCTGCGCGAACATTATCACCGGCAGTACGCGCGCAAAGCAAAGGCGCATAACTGCCCGCCGTGAGAATGGTTCTTACGCGCCCTTACGCTTGGGCAGCGTTTTCATCAGCTCGTCAGGACTGACGGAGGCGACGATGCTGCCCGGATGGGGCATTTTGAGAATATGATTTTTGATTTTACCCACCACGTGCATTTCGCACGGACGGCAATCAAATTTCAGGGTTAACACTTCGTCACCGTGAATCAGCTGCATCGGCGTCGCCTTCCAGCTCTTTATCGAACCTTTGGCCTGCTTCGGACACAGGTTGAAGGCGAATCGCAGGCAATGCTTGGTGATCATCACCGGCACGTCGCCTTTCTCTTCATGAGCTTCATACGCCGCATCGATCAGCTGAACGCCATAGCGCTGGTAGAAAGCGCGCGCTTTGTGGTTATAAACGTTCGCCAGGAACGACAGATGCGTTTCCGGATACACCGGCGGTGGTACGGAGACCGGTTTACGCGTTCCGCGCTGCCAGGCATCGAGGCGCGCCTGATCGAGCATCTCTGCGGTTTCACGGCGCAGTTGGTTAAGCATACTGTTCGGCACAAACAGCGCCGGCAGATTAATCTGCACATCACGCGGGTAATAAATGGTCTGGCCGAGCTTCGCCACGCCATCACGTAAATTGGCCAGCGCTTTTTCCGCCTGGGTCGCTTCGGCGAATTCGCCATCCAGTGTATGCGTGACGCTGACGCCGTCTTCGCAGGTCATGGTCAGCACCAGCTGTTCCTGCCAGCCGCTCAGCGCGATATCAACCGCAATGCGGCGCTCGCTGGAAGTTTTCAGAAGCGCCTGCTGCCAGTTATGGTCGAGGTTACGATTAAGCGCCTCGTGCGGACGCACTTTATGCAGATCTGCCGGCATTTCGTTTGGCCAGACGCGATAACGATTTTCCCCCGTTTTCTGCACCATATTGGCGCGGAAGCCGACAACTTCACGTTTGATCATCACATTGAGGCCGTCACCATTCGTCAATGCGTCAGTCACTTCAACATCGAGATAATCTTTTCCGACTTTTAATACTTCGCCTACCGGCAGGCCGATAAATTTCGGCGAATCAAACGCGCCGATATCGCCCTTACGCGCGTTAACAAAATAGTCGGTGCTGCCGCGATGGAACGTTTTATCGGTCGACGGCACGAAGAAGTGTTCTGTGCGCCCGGCGGAAGAACGCGCGAGATCGCCGCGGTCTTCAATAATACGATCCAGCATCTGACGATAGTGAGCGGTGATATTTTTCACATAACTCATATCTTTATAGCGCCCTTCAATTTTAAAGGAGCGCACGCCGGCGTCGATCAATGCCGCCAGGTTGGCGGTCTGATCGTTATCTTTCATCGACAACAGATGTTTTTCATAGGCCACAACGCGCCCCTGATCGTCTTTCAGGGTGTAAGGCAGGCGGCAAGCCTGAGAGCAGTCGCCGCGGTTGGCGCTACGTCCGGTTTGCGCGTGAGAAATATAGCACTGACCGGAATAGGCTACGCATAAGGCGCCGTGAATAAAGAACTCGATAGTCGCGTCGGTATTATCGTAGATCGCTTTAATTTGATCGAGGTTGAGTTCGCGGGCCAGAACAATCTGGCTGAAGCCCGCATCAGAGAGAAACTTCGCTTTCTCAACGCTGCGGATATCGCACTGGGTGCTCGCATGCAGCTCAATCGGCGGCAGATCCAGCTCCATTATCCCCATATCCTGCACGATCAATGCATCAACGCCGGTCTCGTACAGATCGGTAATCAGACGTTGCGCCGGTTCCAGTTCATCATCATGAAGAATGGTATTCAGCGTCACAAACACCTTAGCGCCAAAGCGATGCGCAAACGGCACCAGGTTGGCGATATCGCTCAGGCTATTGCTGGCATTATGGCGCGCGCCGAAGCCCGGCCCGCCGATATAGACCGCGTCGGCGCCGTGTAAAATCGCTTCACGGGCGATCCCGGCATCGCGGGCAGGACTAAGAAGTTCAAGATGATGGTTTTGCAGGCGCATACGCTCGTCGTTATCCGTTATAGGGGGTCGAAATGGCGGCTATTGTAGTCAGAACTGGGCGTAGACGAAAACATTTTCCGCCGCGCCCGCACAGCGAATTTGCAGAAATCGGCAAAGCATTGAAGAAAAAGCTATTTCTCATGAAAACCCGGCAAGGTTACAGTGGCTGCGTATTCCGGATTTTCCTCGTCACGTTGTGAATTTTAGTCTCAGTCATCTTGATTGGCCGCGGATTAGTCCGCGGCTTTTTCTTTTGGATAATGAATCAGTGAATGAAAGTGCGCCGTCTGCGCGCCGCTATTGCGGTAAGCGTGCGTCAGGTCGCCGGCAAAGCGCCGCCCTTCTCCCGCCTGCAACGTCTGCCATTGCCCCTGCAGACATAAATCCAGCGAACCGCTAATGACCACGACATGTTCAATGACGCCGGTCTCGTGCGGCGTCGATTCGCTTAACGCCCCCGGGGCAAGGGTAATTGAAAAATGGTCAAAACGTAGCTCAGGATCCCAGGGAAAAATCGGCGTCACTACCATCGCCTGCTGCTGCGGGTCGAAGGCGGCGGGCGCAGCCGTCTCATCGGCAACGATGAACGTCGAAAACGCCACATTAAGGCCGGTGGCTATCTTCCACAACGTCGCGACCGTTGGACTGGATTCATTACGTTCAATTTGCCCGAGCATCGCTTTCGATACCCCGGTTTCTTCCGCCAGCCGCGACAAACTCCAGCCGCGCTGCTGACGCAGGCTTTTCAGCGTCGTTGCCAGATGTTGCGCAATATTCATGGATGGCTCCTCATCATTTTCTTGATATTACCAGTTGTACGCTATAACGCACAATGCTACCTTCGTCGTATGTTATAACGCACAAGAGGTGTTCATGCGCTCCTTTACCCTTCCCATCCCCACGCTGCTCGCGGGATTTGTCGCCGTGCTGGTAGGCTATGCCAGTTCTGCCGCCATTATCTGGCAAGCGGCCGCCGCCGCTGGCGCCGATGCCGGGCAAATAGCCGGTTGGATGACCGCCCTTGGCCTGGCGATGGGCGTCAGCACGCTGGTATTAACGCTATGGCGTAAAGTCCCCATCCTCACCGCATGGTCAACTCCAGGCGCGGCTTTACTGGTCAGTGGATTACAGGGAGCGACGCTAGCGCAGGCGGTGGGAATATTTGTTTTCGCCAACGCGCTGATCCTGCTATGCGGCGTGACGGGACTGTTTGCCCGCCTCATGAAGATCATTCCGCATTCGCTGGCGGCGGCAATGCTGGCGGGGATCCTGTTGCGTTTTGGTCTGCAGGCATTTGGCAGTTTGCAGGATAATCTCCCGCTATGCGGCGGGATGTTCGCCGCCTGGCTGTTATGCAAAGCGCTCTACCCACGTTTTGCGGTCGTTGCGGCGTTAGCGGCAGGCGGGATCATCGCCCTGCTAACCGGCGCGCTGTCGCCAGTGGCAAACGATATGGTTTTTGTTGCTCCGCAGTGGATTACGCCGCAGTTCACCCCTTCGCTACTGCTCAGCGTCGGTGTACCGTTTTTCCTTGTCACCATGGCGTCACAGAATGCGCCGGGGCTGGCGACCATTCAGGCATCAGGCTATCGGGTTCCGGTCTCGCCGCTTATCGTATTTACCGGCGCGCTGGCGTTGTTATTCTCACCATTTGGCGTCTATTCCGTGTGCATCGCCGCCATTACCGCCGCGATCTGTCAAAGCCCGGATGCGCATCCGGATGCGGATAAGCGCTGGCTCGCCGCAGCGGCGGCCGGTGTGTTTTATCTGTTGGCGGGGCTATTTGGCGGTTCGATAACCGCGCTTATGGCGGCGCTACCGCCGGTGTGGATCCAGATGCTGGCGGGGCTGGCATTGTTAGGAACCATTAGCGGCAGCCTCTATCAAGCGCTGGGGCAAGAAAACGAGCGCGATGCCGCAGTGGTAACCTTTTTAGTCACCGCCAGCGGCGTCTCTCTGGCAGGAGTCGGCTCGGCCTTTTGGGGGCTGGTCCTCGGCGGTATCAGCTATATGCTGTTAACCACGCTGCGCCGCACGTAGCTGGCTTGGCGTAAGACCCGTGGCGCTCTTAACCCGGTGACTAAAGTGGCTGGCGGAGCTAAATCCGCAGGCCAGCGCTATCTCGGTCAACGGCTGTTGGGTGTGGCAAATCAGATTTTGCGCCTTAATCATCCGCCGCTGCATCACATACTGGTGCGGCGCCATATTCATTGACTGGCGGAACATCCGCGCAAAATGGTACTCGCTAAGCGACGCCTGTGCGGCAAGATCGGCAAGCGTAAGCGGCTGCTCGAGGTGCTCCTCAATCCACGCCAACAGATTACGCAAAAGATGCGGCGCCAGGCCACCGGTAACCGTCGGCAGGCGCCACTGGACGTTCGAATAGTTTTGAATCAGATGCGTTAACAGCAGCGTACTGGCCGAGCTTAATAGCAGTTGATTAGCCTGCTGGCGCCAGTCGTTATCAAGCAGAAACTGGCGATACACCGCGGTAATTTTGTCATCGCTGGCAAAGGTTTTTTCCTGCAAGGTGAAAGACGCCGGGCTGCGATCCCAAATTTGCTCGCCGACGCGACGCAGGTGCTCATCGGTGCAATAGAGATGAACGAAAGAGAGATCGCCGCGAATATCCCAGGTGCTTTCATCGCCCTTTGGCATCAGACAAAAACGGTCCGGCCCGCCGCCATTCTTCCAGCCGTACGGTGTTTTTTGGTAGCTTTCGTAACCATCGGCGACATACAGGCTCAACGTGTGGTGGTCGCTGCGCACCGTGATCCGGTCAAGGTCGTTGTACCACGCGGCAAGCTGGATCCCGGAATTGAGTTCCACGGTCCCCCGCAGCACCGCATTTTGTTGTTGTAATGTTTCGAACGTCCCGTATGCCATAGCCTTCACATCGTTTTTAATCCGCAGACCTCTAGTCTATGAATTGTCATCACCGCTTACCAGCATTGACCATGAGCTTGTGAAAAATAAGCGCAAGATTTTGCAAGTCAGCAACAAAACGGTGACAGCGCTTTGCCTGGAAAAATCGCACACTTACGCCAGGCATTTTAAAGGAGAGACATTTTGAACGCATTACTCTACGGGCTGGTGGTGGTTATCTGGGGTACCACATGGATTGCAATCTTTTTACAACAGGGCCCCGTCGCCGCGCCGGTATCGATTTTCTGGCGTTTTGCCGTCGCCAGCGTCACCATGCTGACAATTTTGCTGATGACCCGCCGCCTGCGCCCGCTGGCGATGCGCGATCATCTCTTTTGCATGCTGCAAGGCTGCTGCGTCTTTTGCTTTAACTTCTGGTGTTTTTATACCGCCGCGGCGCATATCAATACCGGCCTTGAGTCGGTCATCTTTTCGATGGCGGTCTTATTTAACGCGATCAACAGTTTTATTTTCTTCCGCCAGCAGCCGCCGGGCCGCTTTTGGCTGGCTGCGGCGCTGGGGCTTGCAGGAATTGTCACCCTCTTCTGGGACGATCTCCTCGCCAATGGTCTGAACGCGTCGCTGCTGTGGGGAATCGGCCTGAGCGCCTTGGGAACGTACGGTTTTTCATTGGGCAACATGCTGAGTATTCGCCACCAACGCCGCGGGCTTGAGACATTGACCACTAATAGCTGGGCCATGTTTTACGGCACCCTGGTCATGGGCGCGATCGCGCTGCTGCGCGGCGATAACTTTACGCCGCAGTGGACCTGGAGTTATATGGGCGCCCTGCTGTATCTGGCGTTGTTCGGTTCGGTGATCGCGTTCGGCGCTTATTTCACTCTGGTAGGCCGTATCGGGGCCAGCAAAGCGGCCTATAGCACGCTGCTTTTCCCACTGGTGGCATTAACTATCTCCACCTTCTACGAAGGTTACGTCTGGCATAGCAATGCGGTGATAGGTCTGGCGTTAATACTGGTAGGAAATCTGGTGATGTTCGCCCGCCCCGAACAGCTGTTTATGCGCCGCCGGCTGGCTTAATAATAAGCCCGTCAGGCAACTCGCAAGACGGGCTTAACGCATCAATTACTTCTGCGACGGATCGAATTTCACCGCATCGATCGCCATATCATCAATCACCTGCTTCAACGTATCAGCGGTCAGCGGCGTGCTCTCATTAGACAGCGTTTTACCTTCGCCCTTACGCACTACCTTAATAACCGGCTTATTGGTCTTCGCGTCGATCAGTTCGCCTTCGAAGTAGAGATTCGTGTCCATCGTGCGATGGCCGGTTGCCGCCTGGGTACCCGCGACAATCATCGCCACCGGGATCACTTCATAGAACTGCAGCCCTTCTTTACTGGTATCAACACCGGTGATTGCGCCGCGGAAAATCAGGCTGCGCGGGCCAGCCGTGGTCGCCAACGGCTTACGTTCGCTGATGGCCTGTTTCATCTGCTTGTTGGTGTAATTGAGGATGTCCTGCAGCGCTTTCTCCCCTACCTGGGTCGTTGGTTTCGGCACCGGGTAGTAGGTGATTGGATGGTAGACGACGTTGTCATAGTTGCTCGGATTGTAGTCCGGGGAGATCCAGCGCAGTTCTGGTTTGCCGGAAGCCGAAGTGGTCTCTTTTAACTTAGAATAATCTTTTAAAAACCCGGAATACTGCTCCGGTTGCGCCAGTTTGGATGCACAACCAGTTAATGCCAGTAGCCCGGCCAGAGCGGCTACTTTAAATAACATTTTTGTACGCATGGATAATCCCTGTAAATGCAGTTTGTCGGCAAGGTTTATAACAAAATTTCACGCTTAGTTTTGTGACAAAAATGGTGGTCCGTCAACTCCTTGCAAAAAATAAATCCGCCAACGCGGCGGATTTATTTACGATGTTTATTTTACGTCCACCTGATAAAAAATATGCTTCCCAAACGGGTCGATTTCATACCCGGTCACCGATTTACTCACCGGTTCAAAAATAGTTGAATGCGCAATCATCACGGCCGGCATTTGATCGTGCATCATCTGCTGCGCCTGTTTATACAAAGCTTCTCGTTGCGGCCGGTCGGTGATGGTTTTAGCTTCGGCGATAATTTTATCAAACGGCGCATAGCACCATTTGGCCGAATTAGAACCGCCGTTGGCCGACTGGCAGGTAAATAATGGGCCAAAGAAGTTATCCGGGTCCCCGGTCGCGGTAGTCCAGCCCATTAACGCCGCCTGATGCTCGCCGTCTTTCACCCGCTTAAGGTATTCGCCCCATTCATAGGTGGTGATTTTGGTCTGCACGCCGATTTTAGCCCAATCAGCCTGGATCATTTCCGCCATCCGTTTCGCATTCGGGTTATAGGGACGCTGAACCGGCATCGCCCACAGGTCGATGGTGATGGGACTCTTCACTCCGGATTCGCGCAGCAGCGCTTTGGCTTTTTCCTGGTCCCAGCTGTAGTCCTGCAGGTCGGCATCGGCACTCCAGACGCCAGGCGGCAGCAGGTTTTTCGCTACCGTACCGGTACCGTGGAACACCGCATCGATAATTGCCGGTTTGTTGATCGCCATCGCCAACGCCTGGCGCACCTTCACATTATCCAGCGGCGCTTTCTGCGTGTTGAAGGCGAGGAAACCGGTATTAAGCCCGGCTTTGCTCATCAGATTGATCTGCGGGTTCTTTTTCATCCGCGGTAAATCGGCGGGATTGGGGAATGGCATGACCTGACACTCATTTTTCTCGAGCTTAGCGTAACGCACCGAGGCATCAGGCGTGATACTGAATACTAAACGATCGATTTTCGCTTTTCCCTGCCAGTAATCAGGAAATGCGGTAAACAAGATCCGCGAATCTTTTTGGTATTGCGCCAGCTTGAAAGGCCCGGTGCCGATGGGATCCATATCAACACGCTGCGGGGTACCGGCTTTCAGCATTGCATCGGCATATTCCGCAGAGAGGATTGAAGCAAAATACCAACCGAGGTCAGCAACAAAAGGCGCCTCGGGGTGCGCGAGGGTAAAACGCACTGTATATTCATCCGGTTTATCAATTGCGGTAATTAACGAACCAAACTCCAGGCTTTCAAAATTGGAGTAGTTGCCATTAGAGACATTATGATAGGGGTTATTCGGATCTTTTTGCCGCATAAACGAAAAAATAACGTCATCAGCATTAAAATCACGGGTCGGTTTAAAATATTTATTACTTTGGAATTTAACGCCTTTGCGTAAGTGAAAAGTATAAACTTTACCATCTTCGCTCACCTCCCAGCTTTCCGCCAGGCTGGGCTGCAATTCCGTGGTGCCAACTTTAAAGTCCACCAGCCGGTTATATATCGGTACCGCGCTGGCATCGACGCTGGTCCCGGAAGTATAAAGCTGCGGATTAAAGTTTTCCGGCGAGCCTTCAGAGCAATAAACCAGTGTTTTCGCATTCACGGCAGAACTCACCGCTAATGCCGCTATCGTCAGAGCTATTGAAGTAGATGTGCGTTGCATGCGTTTCCCTTTTCATTTTTTGACTAATGAATAGCTTTTTGTTTTATTGCCCATAGATAACACTAAAGCCAGATTGCAAACACCCGAAATAATAAATTAAGAAGGAATCACTATGGCCTCGCCCTTAACCAGACAATTAACCCAGCGCTTCTTTCGCTATCTGGCTATCACCAGCCAAAGCGATCCACGAGCAACCACGTTACCCACAACGCCCGGACAACATCAGATGGCGCAGGCGTTAGCCGACGAGCTACGTCAGTTTGGCCTTGACGATATCGTGATCGACGAGCATGCGACCGTGACGGCGGTAAAAAAAGGCACCGTCCCCGGTGCGCCGCGGATCGGCTTTATCACGCATATTGATACCGTTGATGTCGGACTGTCGCCGGATATTCATCCACAAATCCTGCGATTTACTGGCGAAGATCTCTGCCTTAACCCGGAACAGCAAATCTGGCTGCGGGTTGACGAGCATCCGGAAATCCTGGCCTATCGTGATGAAGAGATTATTTTCAGCGACGGCACCAGCGTACTGGGCGCCGATAACAAAGCAGCGGTGACCGTTGTTATGACGCTGCTGGAAAACCTGACCGCCGAACATAAGCATGGTGATATCGTCGTGGCGTTCGTCCCGGACGAAGAAGTTGGCCTTCGCGGGGCAAAAGCGCTGGATTTATCGCGTTTTGCCGTCGATTTTGCCTGGACCATCGACTGCTGCGAACTCGGCGAGATCGTTTATGAAAACTTTAACGCCGCCTCTGCGGAGATACGGTTTACCGGCGTAACCGCACACCCGATGTCCGCCAAAGGCGTATTGGTCAATCCGCTGTTAATGGCTACCGACTTCATGAGCTATTTCGACCGCCAGCAGACGCCGGAGCACACCGCCGGGCGCGAAGGCTACGTATGGTTTAACGGTATTCATGGCGATCAGAACAGCACAAGGTTGCAGGCCAACATTCGCGATTTCGATCTGGACAGCTTTAACCGCCGTAAACAACAGATTGGCGAAGCGGCAGAGAAAATCGCCGCCCAGTACCCTACTGCCAGGGTTGAATTCACTATCAGCGATACTTACAGCAATATCAGTAACGCCATTGGCGAAGACCGCCGGGCTATTGACCTGATGTTCACCGCGATGGAAAGCCTCGGTATAACGCCAAAACCCACGCCAATGCGCGGCGGTACCGACGGCGCAGCGCTCTCGGCAAAGGGTCTGCTGACGCCGAACTTCTTCACCGGCGCGCACAATTTCCATTCGAAATTCGAATTTTTGCCGCTGCGCGCCTTTGAGGCCTCCTATCTTACCGCCCTGCAACTCTGCCTGCTGGCGGCGGATTAAGCCGGTTTACGCGCCAGCATCGTGGCGAAGCGTAGCTTGATGCGGTTTCCGCTGGCGTCGGTGCGGTGCAGTTCGCCGACGTCTTCGTTGTACTTGAGGAACTGCCAGCCAGCATAATAGTCACGCAGTTCTTCAGGTTTGAAGGCGAACGGGAAGCCCACGGTACAAGGGTAATCTTCGGTATCCATTGCGGCAACAATCAGGTTATAGCCGCCAGGCTTAGTGCAGCGCTGCATGTTGGCGATCAGACCAGGGATGGTTTTGGCTTCCAGGAACATCATCACCACGGTAGAAAGAATAAAATCATACTCGCCATCAAAGCTCAGCGTATTCAGATCTTTTATCGCAGTCTGCAAGTTCTCCAGCCCTTCGGCCTGACGAATGTTCTCCAGATTATCGATACTCATGGGATTTTTATCCCACGCGGTGACGTTGTAACCTTTAGCCGCCAGATACAGACTGTTTCGTCCATTGCCGCAACCAAGGTCGAGCGTCTGTCCCGGCTGCATCTGGGAGGAGGCAGACACCACTTCTGAGTGGGTGCGTGTCAGGCCATATTTTTCAGTAAAGTAGTTTTCGTCACGAGTCGTCATGATTAATCCTTGTTTGGCAATAAAGTGGCACGGTCTACGCGAATTAACAGTTTACCCCGCACCAGCAGAAGAAAGGTACGCAGCAGCAGCAGGCCGATAATCAGGTTACTAAAAATAAATAAGGGGATCGCCAGAGTATGGAAAAATCCGTGCGGCTGGCCGTGACCCAGATGCAGGCCGGTGGTCGCCAGTGCGGAAATCCCGAACGAGAAGCTCCAGAATGACGCATTAAACGGCTGCTGCAGATACCACGGCATCAGGCGCAGCATAAATAGCAACTGCAACAGCCCATAACCAAATAGCATTTTGGCAAACGTATCACCGTCGCCGCCATTGACGCTGAGCCACGCGCTACAGGCCACCAGCGCCGGCGCCAGCTGGATGCCCAGCGACGTCCGCAACGCCGCCGGTAGCTCGCCGTTGCTGCGCAGCCGCTGCAGGATAACCGGCTCCAGGCTGAGCCAGGAAAAGACGCCAGCGCCGAGAAACGCCAGTCCGGCATCATTAAATCCCAGCGCGCCGCAGGCCATGGCGCTGATAAAATTGTTGGCGACGGTCGGCAGATATAAACCGGGCGTCGTCGCCTCTCCCGGATGTTTACCCCGCCACAACCCGGCGCTCTGCCAGGCCGCATAGCAAAGCTGCAGCGTAACCCCCGCAGCAAATAACGCCAGCGACAACGGGCGATGCCAGCCAGCAAAAGCGATCGACACCAATAGCGTTGTCGCCGGGATCAGGCTGACAAAACTGCTGGCCACCGGATGACGCATCTCCTGCCGCACGCTCCACGGGAAACGAATAGCCCGCGCAATAAACGCTATCATTAATAGCGCCCAGATAGTTGTCGCCAGCACCACCAGCGCATCGCCAATAATACTGCTCACCGGCCAGATGGTACTGGCATAACGCCAGGCGAAGCCCATGCCGATTATCCCCAGCACCATACCAAAATAGCCAGCCGGTAGATTCAGCACCTGGCCGCCCGTTACGTGTTTATTCATTTTATTTAAAGTTTCAATTTAATTTTAAGTTGCATTTTAAAGGAACCTTATAAAACGCGCTACGGAGATTTTTGCTATGTTTATGTTAACCAACAGTAAAGAGAAATGCTGATGAAGAAATATCGTCTGAGCGACCACGTCCGCCTGTATCACTTTGAAGAAGACGGAATTAAACATAGCGTAACTCTGCGGCAAATCGTGGCGCTGACTGATTTCTCGGACGTTAAGGCCGGTAGCGAAGGCGGCTGGCTTGATGATGAAGCCGCGTTAAGCCAGGGCGGCGACTGCTGGATATATGATGCCAATAGCGTCGTCTTCGCTGGCGCGCGCGTTGACGACAACGCCCGTCTGACCGGCACCTGCGTGATAAGCCACGGGGCGACAATTAACGACAACGCCTGGCTTGATAATGTTGAGGTAAGTCACGGCGCCAGGATAAGTGACAACGTCACTATAAAACAATCGCAAATCCGTGGCGTCTGCCGAATCGCCGACCAGGCGCGTATTCTCCCCCACTGTCTGGTGATTGCCGCTCAGGGACTCACTTCTGATACCGACAAAGTGCTGCAAATATATCAGCGCGCCACGGTCAGCGCCTCTCGGATTGTTCACCAGGCGCAAATCTACGGCGATGCCGTGGTTGAGCATGCTTTTGTTGAACACCGTGCCGAAGTGTTCGATCACGCACGTATCGAAGGTAATGAAAATAACGATGTATGGATCTGTGACAACGCCCGGGTCTACGATCGCGCGCGGCTGGTCGCCGGGCGCGGCGAGGATCAGATCCCGACCCTGCGCTACAGTTCACAAGTGGGCGAAAACGCCGTGGTCGAGGGCAACTGCCTGTTAAAACATCGTGTCATGGTCGGCGGGCACGCCCATCTTATCGGCGGCCCCATTCTGCTGGATGACGAGATACTTATCGAAGGACATGCGACGATTCGAGGCGATGTGATTATCGAACAACAGGTAGAAATCTGCGGTAACGCCTGTATCGAAGCGCTGGAGGGTGACAGAATTCATCTTCGCGGGCGCAAAATCGTGAGCGGCGACGAGCATATCACCCGTACGCCGCTGCTGGGTTCGCTATAGCAGCTTATTGCGGGTCAATAATCCGCGCGTAGATATTCTGATCGTCATATGCGCCATTTAAAAACTCGGCCTGCTTCAGACAACCTTCCAGTTGGAAACCATTACGCAGCGCCACCTGATTACTGCGCTGGTTGGCGACCCGGCATTTAATAACGAAACGGCGAACGGCGCCCGTTTGCGCATAATGATGGATAAACGCCTGTAACGCCTGCGACAACAGTCCCTGCCCCTGATGGCTTTGATCGATCCAGTAACCGATATAGGCCGTCTTGTTCAACGGTTCAATCTGGTTAAATGACAGGACGCCGATCATCTGCCCCTGTAAAAACAGCAGGAACATTTTTGCATAACCGCGCTGGTGCAGCATCACGTTTCCCTGCACGTGGCGCCGGGTTTCATCTTCACTCAACACCTCCGCAGGCCAGCTTAAAGCATGCTGCAGCCAGTCACGGTTTTTGAGCACCAATTGATGGAGTTCGCTGACGTAACGTTCGTCAACCGCACGCAGCTCCAGCTGTTCGTTGACCGGGATAGTTTCGATGATGGGGCTGTTTTCGGCAGTCATGACGATATCTCACTGATAAACAACAACGCCCGCAGAAGCGCGCCGCGGGCGGATTTCAACGACCTGGGTTATTTCATAATCCGGTCATCAACGTAGTTACGCCGATCCGCCGCAGGCGGGAAGTACTGATATAGCCAGGTTTCGCTGATAGCGTCGCCACGGCAGCGCAGGAACATGCGCATTTCCACCGGATCGGTGGAATCTGAAGTCGGATACCAGTCAAAAAGAATACGATAGCCGTCAAAAGGCTCGACGTAGAGGATCTCTACCTGCTTAGCCTCGCCGCTGGAGAGTGTAATCACCGGCTCAATGCCTTTCGGCGCCGCGGCTTTCAGGTCGCCGCCAACAAAATCGATAGCAAAGCGGCGCGCCCATTTGTCCGGGTAGTGTTCACCCGGCGCCCATCCTTCCGGGAAGCCGCCCATTCCGGTGCGTGTCGCCAGCACTCGCGCCAGCGGAGAGCGTACCGGCGGCTGCGCGCTCCAGTACAAGCGGTAGCTAAAGTCCAGTTGATCACCCGCTTTTACCGGTTTTTCCGGCTGCCAGAAGCAGACGATATTGTCCAACGTTTCGCCGGTAGTCGGGATTTCCATCAGGCTAACGGCCCCTTTTCCCCACTGATTACGTGGCTCCACCCACAGGCTCGGGCGCTTGTTATACCAGCCCATCACATCCTGATAATGACTGAAATCGCGATCCAGCTGCAGCAGGCCAAACCCCTTCGGGTTTTTATCCTGGAACGCGTTGAACTGCAGCTTTTGCGGATTATTCAGCGGACGGCAAATCCACTCGCCGTTGCCGCGCCACATCGACAGGCGGTCAGAATCGTGGATTTGCGGATGGATGGTATCGCACATCCGGCGTTCGTTGTTACCGCAGCTGAACATGCTGGTCATTGGCGCAATGCCCAACTGCTTAATGTCCTTGCGCGCATAGAGATGATTTTCGACATCCATGATCACCTGCGTTTGCTGGCAATTCACGGTGAACTTATAGGCGCCGGTGACGCTCGGGCTATCGAGTAGCGCGTAGACGGTGAACACCGTCGCGCCAGGTTTGACGGTTTCAAACCAGAATGACGTGAAATCCGGGAACTCTTCCGGGGTATCGGTAAAGGTGTCAACGGCCAGACCGCGCGCCGACAGGCCGTACTGGTAAGTGCTGTCGACCGCGCGGAAGTAGCTGGCGCCCAGAAAGGCGACAATATCGCGGCGCGCCAGTTCCGGCGCCTTAAACACACGGAAACCGGCGAAACCGAGATCGGTCTGCCCTTCCAGCTGTTTGGTATCAACGCCGGCGTCGTTGTACTGGAACAGCTCCGGACGGAAGTGTATCTCCCGCGCCTGCTGAGACTGCGCGTCCAGCGAGAACATGCGCACCCGGCGGCGGAAGCCCATACCAACATGGAAAAACTGGATATCCAGCTTGCGCTCTTCAACGTTATTCCACAGCGAATGCGCCGCATCATACTGGATGCTGTTATAGGCCTGAGGGGTCAGATTCGCCAGCGTCGGCGGCAGGTCACGCGGCGCGCCGCCCCACGGCTGGCGGGCTAAGTCATGAGCCATCGCCTGCAGGACGGAAAAGTCAAAGCGGCGCGTCTGGCCATCGGCGATAGCAGAATCCGCGGCGAAAGCCGCTTTAGTGAATAACGAGGCGACTCCTGACGTTCCGCATACGGCGGCAACAGCCATGGATGATTTAAGAAAACGTCTGCGGTTCATGCCTGGAAAAGCGTCCTTTTTGAGAGTTCGACGGATACGCAACGTTGCAAACATCTGCGTCGTGAATTCCGCTCACTCTAGACAAAAATGATTGATAATCCAATTGTTGGCAGGCGAAAAGCATGAAAAAAAAGATGTCCACCGGAACAGACTGAATAACCACCCAGCGATCGCTATCGCTGAGCTGTTTTGGCGAACAGGCGCGACCCGAGACCTCAGCGTTTTTACCCCCGCTTTGTTTATTTTCAGCACGAACAGGATAAATTTTCATCACGCCAGGTGTAATCTCTACTCTCCAGGGAAAAATGTCAGGAGTATCTAATGAAAGTAAAAGCCGCCGTGACGTTGGGTTATCAACAACCATTTAGCATTAAAGATATTCAGGTTAGCGCACCTAAAAAAGACGAAGTGATGGTAAAAATTGTCGCTACAGGCGTTTGTCATACCGACGCGGTAATCCGCGATAACGCCGGGATCCTGCCGATGCCCGCCATCCTGGGCCACGAAGGCGCAGGTATCGTGGTTAACGTCGGTGATGCCGTTCGTGGGGTCGAAATTGGCGATCATGTGGTACTGAGCTACGCCGCCTGCCATCACTGTGAAAACTGCCTCACCAACCATCCTTCCGCGTGCGAAAGTTTCAATGACTTAAACTTTGGTGGACGCTTAGACGATGGCACCACCCCTTATCGTCTGGATGATCAAGAATTATCCGTCTTCTTCGGCCAATCTTCGTTTAGTCAGTATGTGGTCACCAAAGCGACGAATGCTATTGTTGTCGACCGTGATGTCGAACTTTCGCTTCTTGGTCCGCTGGGTTGCGGAATTCAAACCGGGAGCGGCACGGTGTTAAATCGACTAAAACCGGTGGCCGGGGAATCGTTAGTGGTATTCGGCTGCGGCGCGGTTGGTTTAAGCGCCATTATGGCTGCAAAGCTCACCGGCTGTAGCCAAATCATCGCCGTCGATATTCATGCGAACCGCCTTGAGCTGGCACGTGAACTCGGCGCAACCCACGTGATCAATGGCAAACAGGAAGATAGCGTTGCGGTTATTCGCCAACTGACCGGTAAAGGGGCGCACTACGCCATCGAAACGACCGGCGTCGCCGCCATCGTTCTGCAGGCGATCCACGCGATTAAGCCGTTAGGCACGGTGGCGGTCGTCGGCTTTACCGGCGATATCACCTTTAATGTGCAAAACGATCTGATGGCGGAAGGTAAATCATTGATAGGGGTAATTGAAGGCGACGCCGTACCGCAGCTGTTTATCCCACAGCTGGTACAGTTTTATAAACAAGGGAAATTCCCCATTGATAAGCTTATCGAGTTCTATCCGCTCGAAGAGATTAATCAGGCTTTCGCAGATTCAGCTTCCGGTAAAGTCATCAAACCGGTGGTGCTGATGTAATGCGGGCGGCTCTTTGCGCAGCAAAGAGCCGCAAATAAAGATTATTTCACACTGACATCGATACCGGGGAAGTACTTTGCCGCCAGACGGGTGATAGTGCCGTCAGCGCGCACTTTATCAATTGCCGCGTCGAGCTGTTTTTTGGTCGCCTCATCGCCCTTGCGCAAGCCGTAGCCAATACCGCTGCCCAGAATCGTATCATCAGCCACCGGCTTACCGATAAAGCCGAATCCCTTACCCTGCGGCTTACTGAGGAATCCGGCCTGACCGGCGGCAGACATCACCAGCGAGGCGTCGATACGGCCGTTAAGCAGATCGGCCCACGCCATGTTCTGGTCTTTGTAGGAAACTACCGTGACGCCGTGTTTTTCCCAGTGTTCTTTGGCAAAGGTCTCCTGAATCGAGCCCTGTAGCACGCCGATGGTTTTGCCCTTCAGCCCTTCCGGCGTCGCCTGCATACCGCTGTCGGCCTTGCCCACCAGCTGTGAAGGAATACGGTAGATCGGCTGGGTGAAATCAATACTCTTGCGACGTTGCTCGGTAATGTTCATCGCCGAGTTAATCGCATCAAATTTCTTCGCCACCAGTCCCGGAATGAGCGCATCAAAGGAGGTTTCGACCCAGCTGCATTTCAACTGCGCGGCCTGACAAATCGCGTTGCCGAGATCAATATCAAAACCCTGCAGCTCACCTGCCGGGTTGCGGCTTTCGAACGGCGGATATTCCGCTTCCACGCCGTAGCGCAACTCGCTGGCGGCAAAGCTTGATACGGTACACAGCATTCCCAAAGCTAGAGTTAGGGCTTTTATTTTCATCGTCTGGCTCCTTAACGCGGCTTAACGCGGCACAGCGCCTGCGCGCCAGCCCGCAATGTGGCTTCATCTTTGGCAAAAGAGAGCCGAATCAGTTTGTTATCAGTACCATCGGTATAAAATGCCGATAGCGGAATCGTGGCGACGCCGTATTCGGTAATCAGCCGCTTAACCATCTCGCTGTCATGCTCATCGCTGAAATGGCGATAGTCCGCCAGCATGAAGAAAGAGCCGGCGCTCGGCAATAAGCGGAACGGCGAGTCTTGCAGCAGTTGCTGGAGCAAATCACGCTTTTGCTGATAAAAAGCGGCCAGCGACAGCCATGAAGCCGGGTTCTGCATATGCTCTGCAAAAGCGTACTGCATCGGCGTATCGGCAGAAAACATGAGGAACTGATGTACCTTGCAGATCTCATCCATTAGCGCTGCTGGTGCAACGCAGTAGCCAACGCGCCAGCCGGTCACATGGTAGGTCTTGCCGAAGGAAGAGATAATCACGCTGCGTTCCGCCAACTGCGGATGGGTCGCCATGCCGTGATGCTTTTCGCCGTCGAAGACTACGTGCTCGTAGACTTCGTCGGACAAAACCACGATATCGGTATGGCGGGTTAGCATCGCCAGTTGATTAAGGTCATCGGCGGATAATACCTGGCCGCTTGGGTTATGTGGCGTATTAATGATGATCATCCGCGTCCGCGGGGTAATCGCGGCGCGTACCTCGTCCCAGTTAATAGCGAAATCCGGCACGGTGAGCTTAATCGCCACCGGGGTCGCGCCTTGCAGACGCACGATCGGCGCATAGCTATCAAACGATGGCTCAAAGTAAATCACCTCGTCGCCAGCATGTACCAGCCCGCCAATGGCGGAATAGATCCCCTGGCTGGCGCTGGCGGTGACCAACACTTCACTATCGACATCATATTGCGTGCCGTACAACGTGGCGATTTTATCAGCAATACGCTCCTTTAAGGCCCGCAGGCCGGTCATCGGCGCGTATTGGTTATGTCCGGCGGTCATCGCCTGCGTCACGCCGGCCACCAGCTGTGGGTCGCAGGCAAAGTTAGGCGCGCCCTGAGAAAGATTAATCGCGTTATGCTGCGCGGAGAGCTGACCGATAACGGTAAAAATCGTGGTGCCGACATCCGGCAATTTCGAGCGGGTGGTGACCGAAGCACTAAGAGCCATGATTAATCCTTTCTCGTTTTATTTGCATATCCATTCAAACTAAAGCGCCTTCAGGCGACAAGCGAATTGTTATCATAAGAGCTATGCATTTCGATCATGGCTCCCAGGGCTCCTGCTGAAATATGACAGGGCTAACACTCAGGACATAAACCACAATTTTTGTATGCCTTATGCTATTCAATTCTTTATAATCCCCAGCGGTTCTAAGGCTACTCACCGTCTTAGAGAAATTTAGAATATATCTCTTTCCGGCATTTCAGGTGCTGAATGGGGCAAGAGGCAAATCTTATGTTTATTACGCCAGCGTATATCGCGTTATTTTTAATCGCATCATGGGGACTTTTTAAACTCGAGCAAAAAAGCCACTCGTTATCAAAAAGCGTTTTTATCGCCATCTTTCTCGGCGCCCTTCTCGGATTATCACTCCATTTCATTGCCAACGAACCGCGAAAAACGGTCATTGATTGGTACAGTATCGTCGGCAACGGCTATGTTAATTTGCTGAAACTTGTCGCGGTTCCGCTGATTTTCATTTCAATTCTGTCAGCGATTAATAAACTCGAAAATAGTGCCGGTATTGGCCGAATGTCCTTAACCATTGTTGCCTGCATGCTATGCCTGGTGATGGTGGCAGGCTGGGTCGGACTGTTTACCGCTGATTTACTCGGCCTTAACGCCAGCGCTTTTAGCCATATGCAATCGACGCTGACCGCCGAAGACGTCAGCAAAACCGCAGCCGTTTCGTTACCCCAATTGGTCACTTCGCTGATCCCGACAAATATTTTTCTCGACCTGACCGGCGCGCGCAGCGTATCGGTTATCGGCATCGTCATTTTCACCCTGCTGGCCGGAGTCGCATTATTGAAGGTGAAAAAAGAGGCGCCGGAGGAAGGTCAAAAATTAAGTAGTGGGATTAACGCGATTCAAATTTGGGTGATGAAGATGGTGCGTATCGTGATAGCGCTGACGCCATACGGCGTCCTCGCATTAATGGCAAAAGTCTTTTCGACCTATCAGCTAGCGCAATTCACCAGCCTGCTTGGCTTTATCGCCGCCTGTTATCTGGCGGTCGCCATGATGTTTATCGTGCATGCGATTCTGCTGACTATTAGCGGTCAAAATCCTCTGCGCTACTTTAAAACGGTGTGGCCGGTGCTTACCTTCGCTTTTGTTTCCCGCAGCAGCGCGGCTTCGATTCCATTAGCCATTACCGCACAGGAAAAATTCGGCGTGCCGAATACCATCGCCAATATCGCCGCCTCTTTTGGTTCCAGTATGGGGCAAAACGGCTGCGCCGGGATCTATCCGGCTATCATGGTGGCCATGATTGCGCCAACGCTGGGTATCGACCCACTGTCCTTCTCGTTTTTAGCCAGCTTACTTCCTGCTATCGCGCTGGGCTCAATTGGCGTCGCAGGCGTCGGCGGCGGTGGGACATTTGCGGCGTTGATTGTCCTGTCTACGCTCAACTTCCCGGTGGCGCTGGTCGGCATTTTTATCGCCATCGAGCCAATTGTCGATATGGCGCGTACCGCGCTGAATGTGAATGGGTCGATGATGTCGGGCGTACTGGCATCGCGGCTATTGAAACATCAAAGTGCCAAGTCGCACCATGTCGCCTCGATAAGTGAATAATCCCGTCTGATTGAAACGGCGGCCAGGCCTGAAAACTGGCCGCCAGCTGTTTATTTCTTGCTCAGCAGGTTAAAACTGGTCATCAGGTTACGGTAATCCGGAATATGGTTGGAGAACAGGGTTCCCAATCCTTCAATATCGTTGCGCCAGTCGCGGTGCAGCTCACAGGCCACGCCAAACCACGACATTAACTGCACGCCCGCTTGCGACATACGATCCCACGCCGCATCACGAGTGATCGGGTTAAAGGTACCGGACGCGTCGGTCACCACAAAGACGTCGAATCCCTCTTCAATCGCCGACAGCGCCGGGAAGGCCACGCACACTTCAGTGACGACACCGGCAATAATCAGCTGTTTCTTACCGGTGGCTTTTACCGCGTTAACGAAATCTTCGTTATCCCAGGCGTTAATATTGCCGGGACGAGCGATATAAGGGGCGTCGGGGAACTGTTCTTTTAGTTCCGGCACCAGCGGGCCGTTAGGGCCATTCTCAAAACTGGTGGTCAGAATAGTCGGTAGTTTAAAGTATTTAGCCAGATCGCTGAGGGCAAGGACGTTGTTCTTGAATTTATCCGGCTCGATATCACGAACCAGTGAGAGCAGGCCGGTCTGATGGTCAACCAGTAATACTGCCGCATCATTTTTATCCAGACGAACGTAAGGTTTAGACATGGTGGCTCCTTTTATACACATCAACTAATCGGTGAGAAACGTTGTATCAACGAGATTAATAATAGTGTAAGCAGCGGATGACGATTAGATGGCAAAAACGGAACGCATCGTCCCAATTTCGCAACGAGGCGTGGCATACTGCCCATGATCAAAATGCATAGCTGGAGCCAACATGTCGCGTAGCGCCCTGCCTTTTCATACCGTAGAAACGTTTCTGATAACCGCGAGGCATCTCAACCTAACCCATGCCGCACAGGAGCTATGCCTGACGCAGGGGGCGGTCAGCCGGCAGATCGCCGCGCTGGAGAGCTGGTTCGGCTTCCCGCTATTTGAACGCCACGCCCGGGGCCTGCGACTGTCACCACAGGGCAGCGCGCTTTATCCGGAGCTACAGTCGGCATTCGGCCGCCTGATAACGGTGGCCGAGCAGGCGCGCCAGCAGCAAACTGTCGTGCGCCTGAAAGCGCCTACCTGCGCGATCCGCTGGCTGGTGCCGAAACTACTGGAGATAGAACGACGTTATCCGGAACTGCAGGTGGCGTTGACCACCACCACCGAGCATAACGTCAACTTTAAGACTGAACCCTACGATGCGGCGATTATCTTTGGCACCCATCAGAGCGCCGGCGATCTGCTGTTTGAAGAAGCCCTCACGCCGGTGACCAGTCCCGATACGCCATGCGATCCCCAGCTATCAGGCGTCACATTTCTCCATCCGACGCGCGATAAAACCGACTGGCTGCTGTGGCTTGCGCACTTCCCGCATGAAACTGCGCTAAAAATGCATAAAAACCAATATTTCGACACCATGGATCTGGCGATCACCGCCGCGATGCAGGGGCTCGGCGTGGCCATGGCGGACGAAACACTGGTTGCCGGGGATCTGCGAACCGGGCGACTATGTCGCCCCTTCTCGCTTAGCGTCAAAACCGGCGCCAGCTACCGGCTGGTTGTTCGCCGCTCGCAAAGCAAGGCCGACGGGCTGGCGCGCTTTCGCGCCGCGCTGGTTAATCCAGCGTCACATGATGCTTCATCACCCGACGAAACAGCGCCAGCCGCGCGCGCATAAAGCGGTTCTCGACTTTAAAGCCCGCGCGCTTGTTGAGGCCGATACGCAATAAACGGTCCCGTCCGCGCTGGCAGGCAGGCCAGCGTACCGGGCCGGTTAACTCACTGCACTGATTGCCCGCCTGGCGGGCAAAATTAGCCCAGTAGTCGGCGACCTGCGCGGCGAAGGCTTGATCCGCCTCACTGGCATACTGACATACCGGCTCGGCGCGGGTCAGGTTGTCAAAAACGTAAACCACTTCGTTGCCATGCCAGGCGCCATGGAGATAAGTTTCATGTTCCGCTTCGGCCACATAATCAAACCAGTAGCGCCAGCATGGTTGCCCGAGACGCTGCTGCGCCTGCATGACAACATACCCCAAAGTCGTGAACGCCATATCGCGACACACTTCCCGCCCTAACGCCTCATCGCCTTTAACGCCGGGATACAGTAGTTTAATCAGCCCAAGGCCAAAACGGCGTTCGCGACGCAGTTTTTGAATCTGACCGGCAATATCGACGCCAAATACCGCCATCACGCTGGCCTCATCGCTATTGGAGCCAATCATCACCGGCATCGCATGCTGACGTCCCTTAAAGAACGTATCGAGCATGGGCTCCGGCAGCACCGCATCGCCGACAATCGGCGCCGGGCCGATATTCAGCGGCGCAGTCAGCGCCCAAAAGGCATCAGCGGGGATTGCCCGCAGCTGTTCCGCACTGGCATCGGCAAGAGAAAAATGTTCCGCCAGCAGCTTTCCCTTGGCCAGCGCCTTTTCCCGCGGTAAATCCGGTAAGGTATAACCGCTTTGCACGATCGCTTTATGGAACAATCCCTTCGCTTTCGGCGACGCCATTAACGACAGGACGCTGCGCGCCCCCGCGGATTCGCCGAACAAGGTGACATTGGCGGCATCGCCGCCGAAGGCGTGGATATTATCCTGCACCCAGCGCAGCGCGGCTATCTGATCGAGCAGTGCAAAATTATACAACCGTTCGCCCTCTTCGCCTTCCAACGCTGGATGGGCGAAAAAGCCGAGGTGTCCAAGACGATAGTTCACGGTGACCACCACCACCTCGCGGCTGGCCAACGCGCTACCGTCGTAGGGCGGCAGACTGCCGGCGCCGATGGTGTAGCCGCCGCCGTGCAGCCAGACCATCACCGGGAGCGGCTGCGAACGGGCGGCGGGCGCCCACACGTTGAGATAGAGACAGTCTTCGGAAAAACGGCCAGGATCGCCGCCGCCCAGTTCACGACAATATTCGATATCCTGCCAGCTGGCGGCGGAAAAGGTATCGGCCTGACGCACGCCCTGCCAGCGCTCTGGAGGCTGCGGGGAACGCCAACGCAGCTCGCCCACCGGCGGCTGCGCGTAAGGAATACCGCGCCAGATATGGATCCCCTGTTCACGGGTGCCGGATAACGTGCCCTGCCGCGTTTTTACCAGCGGCGTAGATGAATTCTGCATAACAACGTCCTTTTGCAAGTTATGCCATGCAGAGTACCGATTTTAGAGCAGACCGCAACGGCGTTTACTCCGCTCCTCCGCCTGTTGGTATAACTCGAACTCATCGAGGACCTCGCAGCCTAACGCCGCTTCAAAAGCTTCACGGCTGGCGTTACCGTGACTGCGGGCCTGCGTTTCGTTGCCCAGATTCGATTGGAAGATCCCCGCCGCGCTCACCGGTAAAAAATCTTCATAAACAATCGGCTGCGCGACTACCCAACCACGCTCGATCAGCGGTTGCGGATCGTCGCCGGGGCCAAAAGCATGGCGATGCGCTTCCCCCGCAGGCGTCAGGCGATAGCGAAACCACGCCAGCCCCTGCTGACGCAGCAGAAATTCGCTGTCAGGAAATTCGCTAAAGACCTCCTGCAAATGGCGCTGATGGTTAAGGTTGTCTTTACCGACCCCGGCCTCATTCAGTAAGCGGTCATAGAGCGCTCGTCCTTTCGGCGTCAACGCGACGCCGCGTTGCTCAATTTCGCCAAAGCGCGCGCTGTGTGTGCCTTTATGTTCACCAGCAAACATCACCGGTTCTTCCAGCGCTTTAAAACTGGTTTGCCGCAGTAAAATCGGCACCTCGCGGCGCGGCGGCCCCTCAATGAGCGCTTTCGGTTCGATACCACATTGCGGCATTAGCGCCTGAACTCGATCGATATCAAGAGTGCGCGGCGTCAGATGGTTAATGTGGCAACCGGGGAAACAGACCACATCGGCAATCAACCGGTGCTCATTATGCAGCGCGTGATAGGTTTGCTCGTCAACGGTGGCATGACGGTGCCAACGGAAAGTTTCCAACGCTTCGGTGACGAATTCACGCGCTTCTGCAGCCGTGAATTCTCCTCGATCTTCGTGTAACGCAATGAGTTCACGGCAGCGAGGCGTAAATATATCGCGACGGGCGAGAATATCCGCCGCTCGCTGGCGCAGCGCCTCGTTGCCGATCAGTTCAAGGCGCAGCAATGAGGTGAAAACGCGAAACGGGTTACGCGCCAGCGCCGCGTCATCGACCGGGCGAAATGCGGTGGAGTGAACCGGTACCCCAGCCTGCGACAGATCGTAATAGCTAACGGGATACATCCCCATAATGGCAAACATGCGACGCAGGGTCGCCAGTTCTTCCGCCGTTCCCACGCGGATCGCGCCGTGGCGCTCAACGTTCAGCCGTGCCAGCTCGTCGGCATTAGCCAATTGTTCATGTAATTTCGGGTTATGTTCCAGGACCGCCAGATTCACATCCGCCACCAACTCCAGGAGGGTTCCATATTGCGGAACTTCCTGCTGGTACATTGCCGACATAGCCTGTGAAAAGTTCTCCCGAATCTCATCAGCCGTGATGGTGTTCGCCATGATGTCTTACCTCCAGTGAATACTTCCTGGAGTGTAGGAAAGCGCGTTAAGAGTGGCGGGAAGAATTTACAAACTGTGATGCGGATAACCTGCTACCGCGTTTCGCCTGCACAAATCATAACCAAGGGTTATGAAAGATTAGATTTAATTTCACTTTAAATTAACAAAGCATTTACAGAGACTGTTTCTGGCGACATTACAACAACATGCCTCTCTTCCGATTGATGGAGTACCCTATGAATAATAAATGGTCACCGCGCGAGGTTGTACATCGCGATTACAATAGCCATCCGCCGGCGCTGGCGCCGGGATATAAAACTAGTGTGCTGCGCTCGCCGCGTAATGCCCTCATCTCCCTGCAAAATTCACTTTCTGAAATTACCGGTCCGGTGTTCAGCAGCGACGACCTTGGCCCGCTGGATAACGATCTCATCCTCAACTACGCCAAAGACGGCCTGCCGATTGGCGAGCGAATTATTGTTCACGGTTACGTGCGCGACGGCTTTGGCCGACCAATGAAAAATACGCTGGTGGAAGTGTGGCAGGCCAATGCCGGCGGCCGCTACCGTCATAAGAAAGACCAGTATCTGGCACCGATTGACCCCAACTTCGGCGGCTGTGGACGGGTGCTGACCGATGAAAACGGTTATTACTGTTTTCGCACAATCAAACCCGGCCCCTATCCGTGGCGTAATCAGGTTAGCGACTGGCGCCCGGCGCATATTCACTTTTCGCTCTCCGGCGATGCCTGGGCGCAGCGGCTGATTACCCAAATGTACTTTGAAGGCGATCCGCTTATTAAACAGTGTCCGATTGTCAGAACCATCAATAACGATGATGCCGTGCGTACCCTGATTGCCGAGCTGGACACCCACGCCGCCGTGCCGCTCGACAGCCTGGCCTATCGTTTTGATCTTGTGCTGCGCGGCCATCGCGCCACGCTGTTCGAAAATCGTACTCAGGGGGCCGCCCAATGAAAGACTATTTAGCTGAAACCGCCTCGCAGACTGCCGGGCCTTATGTGCATATTGGTCTGGCGCCGGACGCTGCAGGGTTTCATATTTTCGAAAAAAACTTCGGCCCCAACTTAGTGAGCGCGGAAACCAAAGGCCAACGTATTACGATTGAAGGCCGGGTTTTCGATGGTTCCGGAACGCCGGTACGCGACGTGCTGCTGGAACTCTGGCAGGCTAACGCCGACGGGCGTTATAACCATCCCGACGACCGTCAGCAGAGTAAGACTCTGGACCCAAACTTCCGCGGCTGGGGGCGCACGTGTTCAGACTTTGCATCCGGCGTCTGGCGCTTTCAAACCATCAAACCCGGCGCGGTCGTCGGCCGTGACGGACGCATGATGGCGCCGCACCTCAATCTGTGGGTGGTAGCGCGGGGTATCAACATCGGCCTGAATACGCGGATGTATTTTGCTGATGAGCAGGCGGCAAATGAACAGGATCCGGTATTGAATCTGATTGAATGGGAAGTTCGCCGCCAGACGCTTATCGCGCAACGTGAAGTGCGTGGAGATGAAGTCGTCTACCGCTTTGATATTTATTTACAGGGCGATAAAGAGACCGTGTTCTTCGATATTTAATTTCCCACCAAAACATCCCTTTTTTCCAGCCCCGCCGAGTGCGGGGCTTTTTATCGCGCCTGACAGAAATGACTTGTAAGACAATAAGATCAAATGTTAATAATATTTTGCTAACTAGTTATCAAAATTAAACAACTTCGCTTGCTACCGAGACAGCTCTGTTTTTAACATCGATTATGGAAAAAAATGGTCTCTTCAGTCAGCGCATTCGCTTGCGCCATTTACATACTTTCGTCGCCGTCGCACAGCAGGGAACCCTGGGGCGGGCGGCAGAAACCCTGAATCTTAGCCAACCTGCGCTATCAAAAACGCTCAACGAGCTGGAGCAGTTGACCGGTACCCGTCTCTTTGAGCGCGGGCGGCTTGGCGCGCAGTTGACGCTGGTAGGCGAACAGTTTCTTACCCACGCGGTTAAGGTACTGGATGCCCTCAATACCGCAGGCCAGGCTCTCAATCGTAAAGAAGGCATGAATAGCGATGTGGTGCGGATTGGCGCCCTGCCAACCGCGGCGCTCGGTATTTTACCTACGGTGATTGGTCAATTTCATAAACAGCAAAAAGACATCACCTTACAGGTCGCCACCATGAATAACACCATGCTGCTGGCGGGGCTAAAATCCGGCGATGTCGATATTGGTATCGGGCGCATGTCTGATCCAGAACTGATGAGCGGCCTCAACTATGAACTGCTGTTTCTTGAATCGCTAAAGCTGGTCGTCCGCCCCGGCCACCCGCTGCTGCAGGAGACGGTAACGCTCAGCCGGGTGATGGAATGGCCGGTGGTGGTCTCACCGAAAGGGACAATCCCGCGGCAGAATGCGGAAACGCTACTGCAAAGCCAGGGTTGTAAAATTCCCCCCGGCTGTATTGAAACGCTGTCGGCCTCGCTTTCACGCCAGCTCACCGTCGATTACGACTATGTCTGGTTCGTCCCTTCCGGCGCGGTGAAAGACGACCTGCGTCGCGGTTTGTTAACCTCATTACCTATCGCCACCGAAGGCGCCGGCGAGCCGATCGGTATTCTTACCCGGGTGGACGCCAGCCTGTCGCAGGGGGCGCAAACTCTACTGAGCGCGATACGCAAATCCATGCCTGGCTGACTCTCAGTGGCCGTTACCCCGAATCAGCACATTGAGGTAACGGCACCGCTACGTTCATTCTTCTGCCACTTAATATATACATCGCGCTAATCAATTAGTGCGAAATCATTCATTAACATTTGCGCTCATTTCATTAACAGATTTATCATAGCCATGATTTCACCATTTGGTTCATGTGAAATGAATTCATCTTTTGAAATCACATTTATGAAGCTTTGAACAGCTTCACTCAAAAGCAATTTCTATTTGCACTTGATTCATTTGGTACACGCCTGGCAAGGGGTGGTATAAGGAGACAACATGGCTACGGGCAACGTGCCGCGCGGATTCCCCCGGATCCTGCAGTGGCTACTCGCCGGACTGATGTTAATCATCGGTCTGGCAATCGGCATTTTAGGCGCCAAACTGGCAAGCGTCGGCGGCACCTGGTATTTCGCCATTATGGGACTGGTGATGGTTATCGCCTCCCTGCTTATTTTCCGCAATCGTCGCGGCGGCATCGTTCTTTATGCCGTCGCCTTCGCGGCGTCCATTGTTTGGGCGATCAGCGACGCCGGCTGGACCTACTGGCCGCTGTTCTCACGCCTGTTTGCGCTTGGCGTTCTGGCTTTTCTGTGCGCCATTGTTTGGCCTTTCCTTTCCAGCGCACCGGCAAAAAAAGGCGCGGCCTTCACCCTCGCGGGCGTGCTGGCCGTGGTACTGCTGGTCAGTTTTGGTTGGATGTTTAAATCCCAGCCGCTGGTCAGCGCCAGCGAAGCGGTTCCGGTAAAACCGGTACAGCCAGGTGAAGAACAAAAAAACTGGGAGCACTGGGGTAATACCACTCACGGCGACCGTTTCGCCGCGTTGGATCAGATCAATAAAAACAATATCAACCAGCTACAGGTTGCCTGGATTGCCCATACCGGCGATATTCCGCAGAGTAACGGTTCCGGTGCGGAAGACCAGAATACGCCGCTACAGATTGGCGATACGCTGTATGTATGTACGCCATATAGCAAAGTCCTGGCGCTGGATGTCGATAGCGGCAAAGAAAAATGGCGCTATGACTCAAAAGCGACGGCGCCGAACTGGCAACGTTGCCGCGGTTTAGGCTACTACGAAGATAGCCAGGCACAGGCTAATGCCGTGGCCGGGACTCAGCCTGCCGCCTGTGCCCGCCGCCTGTTCCTGCCGACTACCGATGCGCGCCTGATCGCAATCGATGCCGATACCGGTAAAGCCTGTGAAGCATTTGGTGAACACGGTACCGTCGATCTCAGCGTCGGCATGGGGGAAATCAAACCTGGTTATTATCAGCAGACCTCTACCCCGCTGGTGGCCGGTAACCTTGTTGTCGTTGGTGGTCGCATCGCGGATAACTACTCCACCGGTGAACCGCCGGGTGTAGTTCGCGCTTTTGACGTGCATACCGGTAAACTGGCCTGGGCCTGGGATCCGGGTAACCCGCAGCTGACCGGCGTACCGCCGGAAGGACAAACCTACACGCGCGGGACGCCGAACGTTTGGTCCGCGATGTCCTACGATGCCAAACTGAATCTCATTTATCTGCCAACCGGTAACGCCACGCCAGATTTCTTCGGCGGCGAACGTACGGCGCTGGATGATAAATACAGCTCATCAATCGTTGCGGTCGATGCCGCCACCGGTAAAGTGCGCTGGCATTTCCAGACCACCCATCACGATCTGTGGGATTTCGACCTGCCTTCGCAACCACTGCTGTACGATCTGCCGGACGGTAAAGGCGGTACGACGCCGGTACTGGTGCAAACCAGCAAGCAGGGCATGATCTTCATGCTTAACCGCGCGACGGGTGAACCGGTGGCGAAAGTGGAAGAACGCCCTGTCCCGGCCGGCAACGTCAAAGGTGAACGCTACTCGCCGACGCAGCCCTACTCCGTCGGCATGCCGATGATCGGCAACGAAACGTTGAAAGAATCGGATATGTGGGGCGCCACCCCGGTTGACCTGCTGCTGTGCCGTATTCAGTTCAAAGAGATGCGCCATCAGGGGGTCTTTACACCGCCGGGTGAAGACCGCTCCTTGCAGTATCCGGGCTCGCTTGGCGGAATGAACTGGGGCAGCGTGTCGGTCGATCCGAATAACGGCCTGATGTTCGTCAATGACATGCGCCTTGGACTGGCTAACTACATGGTACCGCGAGCGAAAGTGGCTAAAGATGCCAGCGGTATCGAAATGGGTATCGTGCCGATGGAAGGTACGCCGTATGGCGCGATGCGCGAACGTTTCCTGTCGCCGCTGGGTATCCCCTGCCAGAAGCCGCCGTTCGGCACCATGTCGGCGGTTGATCTGAAAAGCGGTAAGCTGGTCTGGCAGGTTCCGGTAGGTACGGTAGAAGATACCGGTCCGCTGGGTATCCGCATGCATATGCCGATCCCTATCGGCATGCCAACGCTGGGAGCTTCGCTGTCTACCCAGTCTGGCCTGCTGTTCTTCGCCGGCACCCAGGATTTCTATCTGCGCGCCTTTGATACCGCCAACGGCAAAGAGATTTGGAAATCTCGCCTGCCGGTGGGCAGCCAATCCGGCCCGATGACCTACGTTTCACCGAAAACCGGTAAGCAGTACATCATTATCAACGCCGGCGGCGCGCGCCAGTCTCCGGACCGCGGCGATTACATCATCGCCTACGCGTTACCCGATAAAAAATAAAACCAGGGCCCCGTTCAGGGGCCTTTTTTTCTTCACCGCTTTCAGATTCCATTTAGGTGCCGATCCGCACGCCTTTGTTACACTAGCGTCTTATATTTCCGGCTCGATAATCAGGGAAGAAGCCATAATGTCTTTAATGAAAGGCGCTGCCGCGTTGATTTTTCTCCTGTTGCTGCAAGGTTGTACGCATCACCAGCCTCAGCAACTTTATCGCCATGATTTTGTAATTAAACATCCTTTGACTGGCAAACCTATTCCGTATCTGCCCTACCAAATCACCACGCCAGACGGCAAAATATTCAAGGGCAGAACCGATAAAAACGGTTTAACCGTAGAGGCGATTTCCACTATGCCGGGGGAATTCAAGCTCAATGTGATCCCTGCGTCAGCACTATAAGTGCCTTCGGCAGGCTCTAATTTTAGAATGTTCTATTGCGTTATGTTATTATTGCGAATGGTTATCAATAACAACATAACAAGGATAAAAGATGAAAGGAGCCCTCCATCACCTGCCGATCGGCGCACTCTTATTAGCCGCAACCACCTCAGCCCAGGCGCTGAAAGCGCCAGAAGTGGATTTACGCGATCCAAAGCTGTGGGAAGAGAAAAAGGTCAATCCGCTAAACGATACCTCCGCCCCCTGCGAAGTGGCAAGCGGCCCGGATTGCCCAGTCTGGGAAGATCAAAAGTCCGATATTCAGCGTGAAAGAGAACGGCGAGAGCAACGTCGTTGGCAAACCGGCTATGAGCACTGGCGCAAGTATTAACGCGGCCAGAAGTCAACCCGGGCGATAAATGGCCCGGGTTTCGCTATCAGCAATACTTAGTTATCACCGAAGTGAATAACCGTACGAATCGATTTACCTTCATGCATCAGATCGAAGGCTTCGTTGATCTGATCGAGCGGTAACCGGTGGGTGATAAACGGATCGAGGCGAATCTTACCCGCCATCGCGTCTTCAACCATCCCCGGCAGCTGGCTACGCCCTTTCACGCCGCCGAAGGCGGAACCACGCCATACCCGGCCGGTGACCAACTGGAACGGACGGGTTTTAATTTCCTGGCCGGCGCCAGCAACGCCGATGATAACGCTCTCACCCCAACCTTTATGGCAGCACTCCAGCGCCGCGCGCATGACGTTGACGTTACCAATACATTCGAAACTGAAATCAACGCCGCCATCGGTTAGCTCGACAATCACGTCCTGAATCGGTTTATCGTAGTCGTTCGGGTTGATGAAGTCGGTAGCACCCATCTCCCTGGCGAGGGTAAATTTATCCGGATTAGTGTCGACCGCCAGAATACGTCCAGCCTTCGCCTGCACCGCCCCCTGAATCACCGCCAGGCCAATACCGCCCAGCCCGAACACCGCGACGCTGTCGCCCTCTTTCACCTTCGCCGTGTTATGTACTGCGCCGATACCGGTGGTGACGCCGCAGCCCAACAGACATACTTTTTCCAGCGGCGCCTGCGGGTTTACTTTTGCCAGCGAAATCTCGGCGCAGACGGTGTATTCGCTGAAGGTGCTGGTGCCCATATAGTGATAAATCGGCTCGCCGTTATAGGAGAATCGCGTAGTGCCATCCGGCATCAGACCTTTCCCTTGGGTGGCGCGGACCGCCTGGCAGAGGTTAGTTTTGCCAGACTTGCAGAATTTACATTCGCCGCACTCGGCGGTATACAGCGGAATAACGTGATCGCCAGGTTTCAGGCTGGTCACGCCCTCGCCGACTTCAACGACGATACCGCCGCCTTCATGGCCCAAAACCGCCGGGAACACGCCTTCCGGGTCGTCGCCAGAGAGAGTAAAAGCATCGGTGTGGCAAACACCGGTGTGGGTGATTTTGACCAGGACTTCGCCTTTCTTTGGCGGCGCGACGTCAATCTCCACGATTTTTAACGGCTGGCCGGGGCCAAAGGCAACTGCTGCACGTGATTTCATACTGTCCATTCCTCGTCGTGATTTTACTTTAAATAGGATCGTAGCAGGTGACCGACTTCCGCCATGCGGGCGGCGCGTTGGTCCGGGGTGGTATCGCCGCTAACCAGTTCATCCTGCAGATGCATCTCCACCAACTCGCCCATCAAACCGTTGGCGGCGCCGCGAATGGAGGCAATCTGTTGCAGGATAGTCATGCAGGGTTCGCCGGACTCCAGCGCACGTTCCAGCGCTTCAACCTGCCCGCGAATACGGCGTACGCGGCTAAGCGCACGCTTCTTGTCTTCTGGTGAATGTGGCACGAGAGGCCCTCCATATCATATAGGGGGGTATACTATATTTATTTAACTAAAGTGGCAAATTGAAACGCCGTTAACAACCATAGCATAGCGGCGCAAGTTTACCGTTAATCGAGAGTGAGGCTCATGGCTATACAGCGTAGCTCGGCGTTGGCCATTTTCGAATAATGACTCTTTTCTCCTTGTGAAACAAAGCCATGGCGTAGATAAAAGCCCGCCGCATTGGGGGTCGCCTCAAGCGTAATCGTTTCGAGCCCCCGTCGGCGAGCTTCGGCAATAACCGCCCTCATGATCAAATCCGCGCATCCCTGCCCGCCCCACTCCGGCAGCGTAAAGATCGCTTCCACGCTTAAGGACTCAATATCGAGATAGCCGGTAGCGACGGGTTGGCCCAGCCTATTTTCCACGATATAAAACGGATTATCGGCAACGGCGTGACGATACCCTTCGGGCATCTGTTCCGGCGTCCAGGCGTGAATCACTTCAGCGCCATAGCTTTGACGACAGCCATGGCGAATCGCCTGATTACGGATATTCCACAACGCAGGGGCTTCATCAGGTACCGCGCGTCTCACTCTCATCACTACTCCTTTATCTTTTTTATGGCGTCGCTCGTGGACGGCTGGCCTTCATCGGGATGCGCGATACCACCAGCGCCCCCAATACCAGGAACCCGGCCACGAGGTAAAAGCCGGCGTTAAAGCTGCCGGTTAAATCCTTCAGCCAGCCGAATAACAGCGGACTCATGGCCGATCCCATATTACCCGTCGCGTTAATCACCGCAATGCCGATCGCTCGTGAGCGCAGGCTGATGGACTGATCTGGCGTGGTCCAGAAAATCACCATCGCCGCATAGGCCCCTGCCGAGGCCATAATTACCCCCAACAGTTGCATGATGCTATTTGATCCGTGCGCCGCCAGCATCCAGCCCGCGGCGGCAAACAGGTAGGGCAATAACGTGTGCAGCTTACGTTCCTGTAAGCGGTCAGAACGTTTACTCCACCAAATCATCGCCACAATGGTACAGATATGCGGTACGGCGCTAAGCAAGCCGATGGCGATATTGCTGCTGCCCTGGTTAAAGCTTTTGAGAATTAGAGGCGTCCAGACGCTGAGCGCGCTTAAGGTATTACAGAGAAAGAAATAGGCCAGCGTATACATCAACACCACCGGGGTGAAGACGTCGCGCCAGAGGCTGCCTTTCCCCTGCTGCAGGGCGCTCAGGCTGGCGCTACCGTTCGGTTGCACTAGCCGTAGTTTGTCCTTCTCCATCATCTCGCTAAGGCAACGTTTGTCCTCATCGGTGAGCCATTTGGCCTTTTGCGGACTGTCGTCAAGATAGAACCAGACTACCGCCCCCAACAACACCGATGGGAATCCTTCCAGCAGGAATAACCACTGCCAGCCTTTAAGCGCCAGCATGCCATCCATACTGAGAATATAGCCGGAGACCAGCGAGCCCAACGCCATCGTCACCGGCATAGCAATCATAAACAGCGCATTGGCGCGCGCCCGGTAGTAGGCCGGAAACCAGTAGGTTAAGTAGAGCAGAAGCCCCGGAAGAAAACCGGCTTCGGCAATCCCCACCAGCATGCGCAGCAGATACAGGCTGTTTGGCCCAGTCGCGAACATGGTCGCTGTCGATGCGATTCCCCACACCACCATAATGCTCGCAATCCAGCGGCGCGCGCCAACGATCCCCAGCATGATGTTACTGGGAATACCAAAGATGACGTACATCGCGTAGAACAACGTCGTCGCGAGGCCGAACATAGTGCTACTCAGCCCCAAATCCTGGCTCATGGTGAGCCCGGCAAAGCCGATATTGATACGGTCAAGAAACGAAAAGATAAAAAGCAGAAACAGAAAAGGAATTAAGCGGCGGAACAATTTATTGATCACCACCTGCTCGCGCGGGCTCAGGCGTTCAGCGCCCCCCACATCGGCGACAGGGGGAGAAGCGGCCGGTATATTATCGGTCATGTCAGGTTTTCCTTTTGCTCATCGGTATTGAAAAAGCAGGCGTTTTAGCCAATGACGCTGCGGATACCGCTGAACGTGCCTGGGTGTCGTTTCGACGGCCTCCCGGCTGGATTCAATCCACCGCACTGAGATTCTTATAGAACCTTTCGTTTCGATTAGACATTTTTATTTACATATTCGATACAAATTTGCAGCATAAGTAACATTTTGCGAATCATTTATTGGCGAGTTACGGAAACAAAAAACCCGCCGGTGGGCGGGTTCAGGAGTGCCGGGCGTGATACTCAGCGCTTGCGCGGCATCATGCGCAGCAGCGTATTATCTTTCCATAAATAGTGATGCAGCAGCGCCGCCAGCGCGTGCAGGCCAATCACGAAATAGCCGATATTGGCAAGTAAGCCGTGCAGCCCCTTAAGGCTGTCGACCAAAGCGAAGTTGCTTTGCGCCGCAAAGGGCATCGTCAGGCCGAAAGCAAACCACGGGTTACCGCGGTAATACATCATTACCATGCCAATCGCCGGTAGCGCGATAAACAACAGATAGATCACCAGATGGCCAAGATGGGCGAAACCGGTCATCATCGGCGAGGGTTTAGGAACAATCGGCGGCGCCGGAGACTTCAGGCGCACCAGCAGGCGTGCGATCATCAGGACAAAAATGGAAATACCGCAGGAGACGTGGATCATGTTTATCACCGGACGGTCGCTGCGCGGAAAGAAGCCGCGCAGTTCCATCGCCGCGTAGGCGACGACAACCAGTAAAAAGACCAGCCAGTGTATTCCTATCTGCAGGCCAGAATATTTATCGCGCATGAACAAACCTTAATGGAAGTGTGATGTTGTTAACATAACCGCCTTCCCTTAAATTTTCATTAACCTTTACCGAGGCTTAAAAAACTGCGTTAGCGCGAATTGAATAGCATCAGGGCTCTTTTGCAAAGAGCCCTGGGCAATGTTACTGCTCGGTGAGTTGCAGTTCAGCAATGACCGGCAGATGGTCACTGGCCGCTGACCAGTTAAATTCCGGCGAGTTATGCGGGATCTCCAGCTTCTTCACATCCCACTTTTGTCCTTTGAAGGTGAAAATGTGGTCGATATCAATGGCCGGGTTAACGGCAGGCCAGCTACGCGTATCCGTCCCCTGCTTCGACACTTCGTTAAAGAAATAACCGATCTCTTTCACCGGCTGTTCTTCACGGGTTGAATTGAAATCGCCGGCCAGGATCTTAATTGAAGAGGCGATATCTTTAAAATCAGACGCCGCATCGCCAATACTCAAATCAAGAAGATAGCGAGCCTGTTCGGTACGCATGGTGGGATCTTTTTGCCAGTCGAGATGGGTCACCATAATAATCGGCGCGGAATCAAAACCCGGTACATCAACCTGCGCCAGTAGCGCCACGCGCTGTTCCGCATTGCCTGACGGCAGCTTCACCACCTGAGAATGCAGGATTTTATATTTTGACAGCAGCCCCAGTCCGTATTCGCCACCGTCGAAATCTAACGCTTTACCAAAGGCATAATGCATATTGTTAGCATCGGCAATCGTCTTAAGCTGATCGATTTTCTGGCTGCGCTGAGTTTTGTGATCGACTTCCGGGACGGCAATAATATCGGCGTTAATTTTTTTAATCGCTGAATTAAGTGCCGTAAAATCGGCCACATTATCAGACGCTTCATTCTTGCCGATATTATAGGTTGCTATACGTAATTTCGGCTGATGTTGGGTATAGACTTTATCCGGCACCCCGCCTTTCTGTACGGCAAGTATTTCATTACCAGCAAGTTTCTCTGCTGCCTGGACGTTAGCCGCCAGGCAGGCCAGCGCCACCATCGTCAGTGCAATGCTCTTTTTCATTGGTATGCTATTCCCCTTGTTTAAGTATTCTTATATTAAGGGTACCGAGTGAAGACATTGATTATCGTGATGTATAGCGCAAACTTATAACGCAGAGTGAATTAAGTATCCCGAAAGATTTGAGGTTATCCACAAAACGAGTCGGTATCAGATCGCATAGTTTGTGGATAACTCACTGCAGGCCCTGCCACTCCTGCCATTCCGCTTTGTGTTCATTATTCAACCGCATCGCAAACCAAATGGCCGCAGTGGATTAGGATATTGGCTGTTAATTGGATTCGCCGAGGGTGATGATCCTGTCCGCGGTTTGCAGGGTCGTTTCACGGTGAGCAATAATTATTCGGGTTATATTCAACTTTTTCATTGCCAGACTGACGTCTTTTTCACACTCTGCGTCCAGTGCGCTGGTGGCTTCATCCATGAATAATATATCCGGACGGCGATAAAGCGCCCGGGCAATAAAAATCCTCTGTTTCTGACCCCCAGATAGCCCCTCCCCCAGTTCTCCGATTAACGTCTCATACCCCATTGGCAGAGCCAATATCACGTCATGAATACGGCTTGTCCGGGCACATTCTCTCATCCAGGCATCATCAATATTTTCAGTGAATCCGCAGATATTCTCCCGAATTGAGCCAGAAAACAGCCGGTCATCCTGCATTACGCAGGCAATCAAGCGATGATAGTTATTTATCCCCAGTTGCCTGATATCCGTACCATTCATTAAGACAGTCCCTGATATCGGTTCAGACAAGCCGCACAGTACTTTGAGCAGCGTGGTTTTCCCCGAACCTGAGGGCCCGGTAATGGCCACACTCTCGCCGGCTCGGATCCTGAAACTAAGGCCGCTAAAGACGGGTGCTGACTGGCTGTCGTAACGGAAGCTTAGCGCTTTAATCTCCAGACTAGCCGGAGACATGGTTGCCTTTAATCCTAAATCCGGTTTTCTTTCTTCCTTTTCATTCAAAGCGATATCCGAAATCCTTTCGTTGTGCAGGCTCATCATACGCAGCTGTAATAAGAAGTTGACCAGCGATCCTACCCGGTCAGAAAACTGCGCGCGGAATGCGCCAAATGCCACAAACATGCCGATAGTCATTTGGTTCTCCATAACCAGACTGATGCCCAGCCACAGAATAGTCACCTGATCGCACGTCGCCACAAACGTGTTAATGCCGCCGAAGAACATATCAAGTCGGCTGAGTCTGATACCGGTATTGATGGCATCAATCTTCAGGTTCAGCCAGTGGCTCCCACGCCGTTCTGCCATTCCCTGCATTTTAACCGTAGCTATTCCGTAGAGTGTTTCCATAAAATATGAACCAGCACGGGCTCCGGCGATTAACGCTTCTTCCGACAGCTGGCGGTACCGGCTATAGGTCAATATACGAATGAAGACATATACCGCTGTAAAGCCCAGTACAAAAACCGTCAATTTTCCACCGTACAGGATAAGCATCAACAAGAGACCGGCAACCATGATGCTGTCCATCATTGCCCCCACCACACAGGTTGTAAACGTGGCGCGAAGCGCATCCAACGAGCTGAAGCGGGAGTGAATATCGCCCATCTTTCGTCGCTCAAAATAGGTCAACGGCAACTGAAGCAGATGACGGAATAGCCCCGACTGCCATTGCACATTTATCAATGACTCCATCGCAAGGGATGACCATGCGCGGATCACGCTAACCAAAGTACGCCCCAAAATAAAAAACATCAGGACTCCACAGATAAGCATGAGCAGTCCCCGGTCATTCGCAGGAATAGCATGATCCATCACCAATTGCGTACCGACAGGCATCACCAGGCCGATAGCTTCAATAATCAGCGACAGACAGAAAATTTTGCTCAGTACGCCCCGGATACCCTGCACGCTGCTGATTAATGCCCGAATTCCGATTCGGCTCTTCATCGTTTCCTGCACAAATGTACTGCCGGGCCAGACCTCCAGCGCCACGCCGGTGAAGCACTGTGACATTTCATCACTCCCGACAGTTCTTCGCCCCCTCGCAGGGTCATGAAGCACGAACCGATTCTTACGTACGCTAACGAGCACCACGAAATGATTAAAATTCCAGTGCAGGATACAGGGCATTCTGAGAGCATTAAGTTCATGGAGATCCAGTGACAATGCCCGGCTTTCCATCCCTAACTCAATCCCGGTTTGCTGAACACTGGCAAGCGAGGCTCCACGGGCAGACAGATTTATTTGGCGACGTAGGGCGATCATGTCGATATTACGACCATAATGTCCGCATATCATCGCCAGACAGGCCAGTCCACATTCTGACGTTTCTGTCTGATGAACGACCGGGACTCGCCGCCGAAATTTCAGATCCAATTTCTCCTCGATGGATGATATGAAGTGGTTACGGTTCATGAATCGGCCCCGTAACGCTGCGCTTCATATCGTAGAATGGCGAGAGCATCCACTGATAGATTTTACGTTTTTCCAGAAATAACGTGCTCTGTGCCTTCATGCCATTTTCCAGAGGCAGACACTTGCCGGCGTAGCTGACAGCCTGCTTTTCTGGACTAATCACAACTTTGTAGTAAGCAGCCGCACCTGCCGTAGAGTTAATCGGGGCGGTCGTATAGGTCTGCATTTCACGGTAGGAAGCTGGCGTCCGGGAAATGAGTGTGACTTTCGCCGAGAACTGACCAAACTTTTCAGCCGGAAAGGCTTCGTAGCGGATATTCACCCTATCACCGACTGAAATATATGGAACGGCTTCATTGGGTACCCAAAGAACCAAATAATAGCGTTGTATTTTTTCTGGAATTATCTGCAGCAGACTGTCGCCTTCGCTGACCATCTGACCTGGGGTGACGCTTAATGAATCAATTTTGCCGTCTGATGAGGCACGAATGATAATATCGCCTCCCGCATCAGTATTAATCCGCTCTTTCTGTAGCTCATAACGCTGCAGTTCCATCTGATAAACCCGATTGTCAAATTCCGCCGCCTGCGTCTGAATTTGACTTTCCAGATTGGTTAACTGTAGAGCATTTTGTTCATGCTGCGCGCTCAGGCTGAGCAAACTATTATGCTGCTGGTAGTACAAGGCCACCAGACTGGTTAACTGGTCCTTATTAATCAACCCCTGCTGCTGGTACCGTCGGTAATTATCCATATTATTTTTCATTAATTTTATTCCCTCCTCAGCACGCCTGACAATGCCTGCCGAGCGTTCAAAAGAGGCGCTATACTGTATTTTCTGTTGCTCAAGCATCCGCAAAGTGGTTTCCTTACTCTCTCTAAGGCGAGCGATAATCTCGGCGATGCGCTTCAATTGGTTTTCGATATCCTGTCGTTGAGTCTCATTGACCACGCCTCTACGTGTACTTTTACTGACATCAATTTGATAAACAGGATCACCCTTTTTTACAGGGTCCCCTTCCCGGACGAACTGTGTCGCGACAAATCCCTGGACACCGGAATAGACATTAACCGGTCTCGGCCAGGTGGTAACTTCACCTTGCACGCTAATACGTCGTGTATAAGTGCCGGTGCTAATTAAAACAATGAAGCAGACGAAAAAAAGCGCGCTGGTAATTATAACCAGCCGAGAGGAGATTCCCGGTAGTAATACTGCTTTGCCACACCATGTTTTATCCCTGTTTTCGAGCGCTTCCTTACGAAACATATTTCATTCCCGCTATAGCTAAGCCTCTCCGGAATACTGGAGGAATGACACATACTGAATACCAATTACGACCGCGTTCATCAGCGCATGAAGAATAATTGGCATCAGTATTCCGCCGGTTTTTATTCTCCCGATAACCAGCATCAGCGAAACCAGAAATAATATCAGGAACGATCGCCAGTCTATGTACTGTAAATGACAGGCTGAAAATACAACAGACACAGCGACAGCCGCCGCATAATTGTTATTCCCGAGCCAGTATTTAAACACACTGAAAAGACAGCCGCGGAAGACCATCTCTTCATAAACAGGAACCAATAGAATCATCACAATGGCATTTAGCCAGAATACATGCGCATCCAGTCGCATCTGTGAAGCTGACCAGTTTTCAGTCTGATAGCCTGCAGTGACAAAAGGCAACAGAAATTGGATCAACAGAATACACAGGAAAAGTATAATAAAAATGCCGAAATGAAAATTTCCTCTCCCCATACCCTCGCGTTTGTAGAAATAGAGATAATAAAGGGGGGCAATTGCCAGGAACTCTAGTCCGAAAAGTAGTGGATAGAGATATCCCGTTATCATAAGGTCTTTGCTGCCCTCGAAAAAAAGCGGCAAACATGTGATGCTAAAAAATAGCGCAAACATGGCAAAACAGCCGGTTACGGCTTTGTTTCTTGCAATATTGTACTCGCGGTTATATCCGTCAACGTTCATTTTTTATTCCATCGGCGCCAAAAGGCGTGGACGACTCCCACTCGACTGACAAACTTTAATTATGGCTAGTTTTAAAGGTTAAGAGATGGAAGAGCTGATAATATGCTCTTCCATACGCTAACAGCTATCCTTATTGGCTTTTAGACTGGTTTATACCCGTACCCCAATCAGCATCTGTCAGTAACAAATATCATTGAGGTTATTCGGATTCCAGTAGCATTCTCTGCCTGCTGCTGCATTCCACGCTTCGGATGGAAGGTTAGCGGGTTTTTGTTTGAGCGTTCCGCCCAGACCAGATGGGGACATCGCTGGGTCCGGTGTTTTTGTTGCAGCCCAGTCATAAACCTGTCCCCCTGCGATCCCACCGGTTATAGCACCAGGAGTTCCGCCTACAAATGTGCCAGCTCCAGCGCCGATTCCCTGAGCAATTTCCCGCCCAATATCCCCCCCTGCACCGGAGACCATACCCAACTGTTTATTTGTTAGCTCTTTCATCTTTCATATTCCTTATGTAATTCAATAGCCAAAAATAAGCATTGCTCAGAAAATATATACATCCAATGGCAAACACAGACAGTAGTGCTCTGGGTGCCAATAAAATATCTGCATAATCAACAAAACATCGCACAACGAGAAAACAGAATATAAGACAGAAAAGAGAATGCTCCCGGCAAGGATAATATCTTTAAACACCCGCATTATGATTTACCCTGCAGATTTTCCTCCCCGCATTTCATGCCAGCAGGATGGAATTTCGGCATGATTTTTAAATTTTTAAGCTATGGGTTGATAATTATTCCTCAGGCCGCAATCCATTTTCTATTCATCCCTGTATTATTCCTAATGCAAGGTTACATTAATATGACCAGATGTCAATGAATGATATTCATTCTCATTATCGATATTGTGCTGAACCACCGCTATAGTTATCAATACAACCTCGATGTAGCTATATCCTTCTGCGCTTTTTCTAATTTCTGTTATTGTGATGTAGATCATATTTACCACTCAACACCGCATGAAATAGCGAACAATGGTAGGCACTCTTTTTGTTGTGCTGTCGCGGTAAGAACATTGGAACCACCTCCGACCCGGCGTTATACTTCCTTCGCACCATCTGGCTCCACGTGACAGTTACTGAAGACGCTTCAGGCAGGTAACTTAGCAATAGAAACACCGCAGGTGAACTGCTAAGCCGCTGAAAGTAAATAGTTTACTCTCCCCGCTCTGCCTGAAGAAGTTTTAACGTATCAACTTCACCACCAGGAGAATATCCATGAGCAAACTTGGGATTAATGGATTTGGTCGTATAGGACGTTTAGTACTTCGCCGCCTGTTAGAAGTAAATAGCCCGCTGGAGGTCGTGGCCATCAACGATCTCACCTCACCGAAAGTCTTAGCCTACCTGCTTAAACATGACTCTAACTACGGTCCTTTCCCATGGAGCGTTGATTTTACAGAAGATGCGCTGATCGTTAATGGTAAAAAAATCACCGTTTATGCGGAAAAAGAGGCTCAGCATATTCCGTGGAAAGCCGCAGGCGCTGAGGTGATTGTTGAATGTACCGGTTTCTATACGTCGGCGGAAAAATCGCAGGCGCACCTGACCGCCGGCGCGAAGAAAGTGCTGATTTCCGCCCCTGCCGGCGAGATGAAAACCATCGTTTATCACGTTAACGACGACACCATGAGCCCGGATGATACCATCATTTCGGTTGCATCCTGCACCACCAACTGTCTGGCGCCAATGGCTAAAGTGCTCAACGATGCTTTCGGCATTACCGTGGGCACCATGACCACTATTCACGCTTATACCGGTACGCAATCGCTGGTGGACGGGCCGCGTGGCAAAGACCTGCGCGCCTCGCGAGCGGCGGCGGAAAACATTATTCCGCACACCACCGGCGCGGCAAAAGCCATTGGTCTGGTGATTCCGGAACTCAGCGGGAAACTGAAAGGTCACGCCCAGCGCGTGCCGACTAAAACCGGCTCAGTGACGGAACTGGTTTCCGTATTGGCGAAGAAAGTCACCGCTGAAGAGGTTAATCAGGCCATGAAAAATGCGGCGGCGAACAATGAATCTTTTGGCTACACCGAAGAGGAAATTGTCTCCTCCGACATTATTGGCAGCCATTTCGGCTCAATCTATGATGCGACTCAACTGGAGATCATGGAAGCCGGCGGCGTACAGCTCGTGAAAACCGTGGCCTGGTACGATAACGAGTACGGCTTTGTTACCCAGCTTGTCCGCGTACTGGATAAATTCGCGAAGTAAACTCAGAACCAGCGGATAGCTGCGGCTATCCGCCTTTCTCCCTACCCCAGCGTTCTGGCGTTCAGCGCCTCGCTCAATAGCGTATCTTCACGCAAGCATTGCCACGCCGCGCTAACATCGTGTGGGAAATCGACGTGGGTAATAAACCCTTTACCGTTGGGGCCATAACCCTGCGCGTTATCCAGCAGACGCGGCAGCTCGCCAAGCAGCAGCGCCAGATAACGCCCCACCGGCCACAATCCACTATCGTCTCCGCTGAATCTCAGGCCAGCAGCGCTGTTTTCAAGCCGCGGCGAACAACCGGGATAGCTCCACCACTGCGGCTGCGCCGGTGCCTCCTGCCAGACGCGGGCAAAGGTCGCCATCGTCCGACGCTGCATCGTCGGATCCTGAATCACCACGCCAGAGGAATGATCCAGCCCACGCTCTTCCAGTAACCGGCGGGTAAACCACGCGTTTTCGCCGCAGTTGGTTGAACGGTCTTCCACCACAATGCGATCGCGCGGAATTTGCCAGAATTGTTCGGCGATGTCCGCCAGGATATGCGATTCCGGACGCCCCTCTACCTGCAGCGCCTGATAGTGCGGATGCTTTTGTACGGCGTCGTAAAGAAAGGTCGTCGAATGACCAATACCGCCGCTTATCAATAGTGGAATCTGCCTCTGAGCCGCGAGCCGACAGGCGGCGTCAATGGTCGGGATCACCGCGTTACCGGCCAACACCGCAATCTGCGGCTGCGCATTCTGCGGCAAATCATCCTGCGCCAACCAGTCGCCGATGAGATTGGCCGCCGCTAACGTGTCGTGTGAAAGCGCCGGGAAATGCTCTGTCATACCCTTTCCTTCTTCTGTCCTGATCCAACAATGAAGTGTCGGGCGACATCATAAACCGCGCTACGGCGAAAAGGAAAATCCGGCAGCCACGCTTCAGCTGCCGGGTATCATCAGGCGCTGGCGTTATCCAATGCCAGTTGCCCTTCGCGCTTCTGTTTCACTTTCCAGAAGCACCATAGCGCAACAAACCACAGCGGCGAGGCCATCAGCGCCAGCAGCGTATCCGGGTCGAAAATCATAATGAAGATTGAGAAGGCGAAAAATAGCAGGCTCAGCCAGCACATCACCACTCCCGCCGGCATTTTGAATTTCGACCGCGCGTGCAGGTCCGGGCGTTTATGGCGATACACCAGGTACGCCACGAGGATCATACCCCAGCTGAAAACCACCATGATCGCCGCCAGCGTTGAAACGATGGTGAACAACGTCATCACGTTTGGCACCAGGAACAGCAGTAACGTACCGCTTAGCATGCAGAAGCAGGAGAACAGCAGGCTACGTACCGGAATGCGGGTATTACGCGATAGTATACGGAACTGCCAGTGCGCATGTTTTTCCACCGACAGGCCGTACAGCATGCGGGTACTGGAATAAACGCCGCTGTTCGCCGACGACATTGCCGACGTCAAGGCGACAAAGTTTATCACCGCGGCGGCGGCAGGTAGCCCGGCCTTGGCGAACAGGGTCACGAACGGACTGGCATCCGGCGAGACGCCCGGCCATGAAGCCACGGCAATAATCACCACCATCGACAGCAGATAGAAAATAATGATGCGCAGCGGCAGCGCGTTAATCGCCTTCGGCAGGATGCGCTCAGGATCGCGCGTTTCCGCCGTCATGGTGCCGAGCAGCTCAATACCGGTGAAGGAGAAGATCGCTATCTGGAAACCGGCGAAGAAACCGGTCACCCCGTGCGGCATAAAGGCCGTCGGGTCGGTGAGATGGCCTAACGAAGCCTTCACGCCGTCCGGCGAAGTCCAGCCGATAGCAATCATCCACGCGCCGGTTAAAATCAGCGCAATAATGGTGATGACCTTAATCAGCGCAAACCAGAATTCGGCCTCGCCGAACATTTTTACCGACAACAAATTAAACAAGAACAGAATCCCAAGCGTACTCAACGCGGGCATCCACGCCGACATCTCCGGAAACCAGTACTGCATATAGCTGCCGCATACCACCACGTCGGCGATACAGGTCACCACCCAGCTAAGCCAGTAGGTCCAGCCCAGATAGAAACTGGCCTGCGGGCCAAGATAGTCGCCGACGAAATCCGCAAACGAACGGTAATCCAGGCGGGTCAGCAACAGCTCCCCCATCGCCCGCATCACCATATAGGTAAAGAAACCTACCAGTAGATAGATAAGCAGAATGGATGTTCCGGCGACGGCGATGTTTCTGCCCGCCCCCATAAACAGTCCGGTGCCGATAGCGCCGCCCAGCGCAATCATCTGAATGTGCCGGGCGCCAAGGCCGCGTTTGAGCTGCGACGGGCACTCCCCGTCGGTGGCAGGATGAACCTGCCCCTCACGTTGATGTTCAGTCATGTTGATTCCTTCAAGCAGGCATGGAAAGGCTTGGCGCGGTAGCGGTCAGCAACAGCCCGGCGCGTTGACCGGCGGCGACGCCCGCATTCGGAAACAGGATGTAGGGGGCGTCGGCATTGACCACCCAGGTTTTCTGTGCCTGACGGGCGATTTCATAGCCTGCCGGCAGCGCGGTAAAGTTTTCAATTTTCGGGTCGAGATTAAGGGTAAAACCGTTCTCGCTCTTGATGATGCTCTGCTGCACCACAAAGTATTCGACCGGCGCTTTGCTCCGCGGCGGCATGATGCCGTCGGCGATCAGCGCGCCGATCGCCAGTTCGGTGGCGGCAAACAAGCGCAAATCATTTTCACCGAATGGCATCACTTTCCCCAGTTCCAGCGTGGCGCTTTGCGCGCCGAACTTCTCGCTGGTGAAGTGGGTAAAGGTGCCGCCCGGTTCGGTATGGCGCACGATGGCGTCCATACCGCTGGCCTGCAACAGCTGATAAAAATCCGCGCTGTAGTCGCCATCATGAGCGGGCAGCAGCGCGAACTGCCGATATTTTGACCCGCGAATGGCGGTATGCAGATCGAGATGCGTGCGCGGCACCTTACCGTGGGCATCGGCGCTACGGAAGAAGGCCTGTACGGCCATCTCCAGTTCAAAAGCGCGACGCGACTCGTTACCCGGCATCACCGCCAGATGGCGGCCGCCAAACAACCGGTTGAGATCGTTATGCAGATAGCGACGGCCGGCGCGAATGGCGGGCAGATTGCCGAACACCACCAGCAGCGCGTGGGTCAGCGGCTGCTCGCCCAGGCTTAATCCCTGCAGGATCTGCAGCAACATTTCAATCGGCGCGGTTTCGTTACCGTGCACCCCGGCAGAAAGCACCGTCGCCTGTCGCCATGACGTTTTTGGCAGCAGTTGCAGAATGCCATCGCCTAACCAACTGGCTTCGATAGTCGGCGGAAAGGTCCATGTCTGCAGTTTACAATGCAGTAAATCGTTGACGTTTTGTTCCATTCCCGGCCCCTTATCGCTGGAAGTCATAAATCGCGCCCAGATGTAAAATCTGCGTCAGCTCATCCAGCGCCTGATAAACTTCGCGCAGCAGCTGCGGGTCGGCGAGATCGCTGGCATGCAGGCGATCGCGATAATGCTTTTCAACCCACGCTGTCAGTTGCTGGTAGCGTTCGTCATTCATCAGGCTGTGAGCGTTGACCGCCGCACGCTCAGCATCGTTAAGCACCACCCGCAGACGTAAACAGGCCGGGCCGCCGCCGTTGCGCATGCTTTCACGTAGATCGAATGCCGCCACTTCATCGATAGGCGATGCGCTATCGGCGGCAAGAGCGGAGAGATAACGCCAGACGTTTTCACGCTGACGGCACTCTTCCGGCACCACGATCAGCATTTTGCCATCGGCTTTGCTCAGTAACTGGCTGTTGAACAGATAAGAGGCCACCGCGTCATCGAGGCTAACCTGCTCGTCCGGCACTTCAACGCTGGTGAATGGAATATTCAGCCTGGCGTTGCTCTCCTTCAGCGTTGCCAGCACCTCCCGCTGCTGCAGGAAGGCGTGCTGATGATGAAACAGCACGTGGCGGTTGCTGACGGCGATAACATCATTGTGGAATACGCCATGGTCGATAGCCTGCGGATTTTGCTGAGCGAATACGGTGTACTGCGGGTCGAGCTGATGCAGACGCGCCACCGCTTCGCTGGCCTCCAGCGTCTGGCGTGCGGGGTATTTAGCTGGCGCAATGCCGCCGCTGGCTCGCTTACCGTAGACAAAAAACTGCACGCCCTGGCGATCATAATCCCCACAGAAACGGTTATGGTTCGCCGCCCCTTCATCACCTAAATCGCCATGCTGCGGCAGCGCCGCGTGATGCGCGAAGTAACGCTCATCGGCGAAGGTGGCCCTGAGGATGGCCGAGGTGATCGGCGCTTCCTGCATGCGGTGCAGCTTATTGTTGAGGTTCGCCACCGTAAAATGCACTTTTCCATCAGCGCTATCGGCCGACGGCGACACGGTGGCGGCGTTGGCGGTCCACATTGAGGAAGCGGAGCTAAAGGCCGACAATAGCTGCGGGGCCTCTTTAGCCGCACGCTGGATCACCTGCTCGTCGCTGCCCTGAAAACCAATACTGCGCAGCATCGTCATATTTGGCCGCGGCTGCGGCGGCAGAATGCCCTGAACAAAGCCACGATCGGCCAGGGTCTTCATCTTATAAAGTCCCTGCAGCGCCGCCTTCTTCGGGTTAGATAAACCGTCGCGGTTGTTTTGTGACGCTTCGTTGCCTACCGACAACCCGGCGTAGTGGTGCGTTGGCCCCACCAGGCCGTCAAAATTCGCTTCAAATCCAGACATAGTGTCCTCACAAAAACGGTTATCAGAATGGCAGACCTGGCGACGTCGTCGCCGGAAGCGTCAGCGTTTCGCTGACCAGAGAAGCCATCGGCCAGGCGCAATAATCGGCGGCATACCACGCCGAAGCGCGATGGTTGCCGGAGGCGCCGACACCGCCGAATGGCGCTTTGCTGGAGGCTCCGGTGAGCGGTTTGTTCCAGTTAACAATCCCGGCGCGCGCTTCATCGGCCAGCTTGTCGAACAGCGCCGGGTCGGCTGAAATCAGCCCCACCGCCAGACCGTAGCGGGTGTTATTGGCGATCGCGATCGCCTCATCGAACTGGTCATAACGAATCACGGTCAGCAGCGGGCCGAAGTACTCTTCATCCGGCACCGCGATCCCGGTAACATCGATAATTCCCGGCGTCAGCACGGTTGAGCGCGGATCAGGCTGGCTCATGCGCAGCAGCACTTTGCCGCCTAGTGCTTCCAGCTTCGACTGCGCCGCCAGCATGCCCTGCGCGGCGGTTTGCGAAATTACCCCGCCCATAAACGGCTGCGGTTCGGCGTCCCATTTACCGGCGCGGATCTGCCGGCTGGCAGCAATCAGTTGTTCAAGTAGCGCATCGCCCTGTTGGCCGCGCGGGACCAGTAAACGACGCGCGCAGGTGCAGCGCTGCCCGGCGGAGATAAAGGCCGATTGAATAATCACGTTCAGCGCCGCAACTCTATCGACAACGTCGGCCACGATCAGCGAGTTATTGCCGCCCATCTCCAGCGCCAACATTTTCTCCGGCTGGCCGCCGAGGTAGCGGTGGAAATGGAAGCCAGCGGCGGCACTCCCGGTAAACAGCACCCCGTCGATATCGCGGTTTTCCAGCAGCGCCTGGCCGGTATCTTTCGCCCCCTGCACCAGGTTTAGCACCCCATCCGGAATCCCGGCCTGCTGCCATAGCTGAACGGTGAGTTCCGCGGTCGCGGGCGTCAATTCGCTCGGTTTAAATACCACGGTGTTACCGGCGATCAGCGCCGGGATAATATGGCCATTCGGCAGATGCCCCGGGAAGTTGTAAGGGCCAAACACCGCCATCACGCCGTGCGGCTTATGGCGCAGCAGCGCTTTGCCGTCCGGCATAGCGGACTCGCGATAACCGGTACGTTCGGCGTAGGCATCAATGGAAATCCCGGCTTTGCCGATCATCGCTTGTACTTCGGTGCGGGTTTCCCACAGCGGCTTGCTGGTTTCACGGGAAATTAACGTCGCCAGCGCCTCTTTATTCTCTTCCAGCAGCGCCGCGAAACGCTGAACCACGGCAATGCGTTCGCTTAATGGGCGATGCGACCAGCCATAAAACGCCTCGCGCGCGGCAGTACAGGCGGCCTGCACGTCGGCCGCGCCGGCGCTGCTCGCCTGCCATAAAATAGACTGGTCTTCCGGCGCCAGCTTGGTTAACGGCGCGCCTGCGCCCTGCTGCCACTTACCTGCTATAAACTGTGCGTTTACCGCCATGATCTGTTTTCCTCTGGATTGAGTGTCACCGCGTGAACCCGGTCGGTGGCATTGACCTGCAGGGCGTCCAGCGCCTGCTGATCGAGCGCTCCCGGCGTCTCTTGCGCGATGAGCACCGCGCGGAAATTATCAAACTGTCCGTTGGCGACGATGGTTGGCGTCGCCTGCGGCGTCATGAGTTGCAGCGCCGGCAGCGAGTAGCTCTCTCTGATGGCGCGAATATTATCGGTTTCTGCTTCCAGTACCGGGCCGGCATCGAAGATGTCGACGGACCCGCGCCAGCTAAACCCCTCTTTTTCGAGAATAGCCCGCGCCGGCGCGGTGTTAGCATGAACCTGGCCTATCACCTCGCGGGCATCATCCGGCAGCAGCGAGATGTAAATCGGGTAGGCCGGCATCAGTTCGGCGATAAAGGTTTTCATTCCTGTACCGGTGAGGCGGTCGGCATCGGCGAAAGGAATGTCGAAAAAGTGGTGCCCCAACGCATCCCAGAACGGCGAATTCCCCTGCTCGTCGCTGCGCCCGCGCAGCTCGGCGAACAGATGCGGTGAAAACCACTCGCGGAACGCGGCAATAAAGACAAACCGCGCTTTGGAGAGCAACAGGCCGTTGCGGTTCTTCTGGTACTCCGGGTCAAGAAACAGGGTACAGAGTTCGCTGTGGCCGGTATGGTCGTAGCTTAAATTGAGCAATTCCTGATGCTTGTAAACCCCAAGCTCTTTGGATGCCCGTACCGTCTTCTGAATACGAAAATTGTAGAACGGTTCGTCGAGCCCCACCGCGACCTCAATGGCGCTGACGCCGACAACCCGGCTCAGTTCGGTATCTTCCAGAACAAACAGAAACCCCTGTTCGCCGCGCGTCAGCTTGCCGGCAAAGGTCTCCACGCTGCGTTTGATCCGTGCGGCGAGGCGCACGGCATCATTCGGCAGCGAAGTCATTCCCACGCCCGCCCGGGAGGCCAGGCGGACAATATCATCGAGGTCGTTTTCCCGTACGGGACGAAATAACATCATAGGCCGTCTCCCGGATTAGCTGGTTAAGCGGGCGACGGCGCGCTCAAGGCGCACAAAGGCTTCATCAATATCCGCCAGTGGAATATTGAGCGCCGGGGCGAAACGCAGTACGTCCGGCCCGGCTATCAGCGCGATCAGCCCCTCTTCCGCCGCCAGATTGGTCAGCGCTTTAGCTTTGCCGCGCAGATGGCTTGCCAGTTCGGCGCCAATCAGCAGCCCCATTCCGCGCACGGCGCTAAAGACATCATATTTGGCGTTCAGCGCATTGAGTTTATCGACGATAAGGGTATGGCGTTCGCCCACGCCCGCCAGCAGCGCACTATCTATTTGCGCCAGCACGCTATTAGCGACGGTCGCCGCCAGCGGGTTGCCGCCGAAAGTCGTGCCGTGAGTACCCGGCTGGAACACCTGCGCCCAGGCCTCTTTCGCCAGCATCGCGCCAATTGGGAAGCCGCCGCCCAGCCCTTTCGCGCTGGTGAGAATATCCGGAACCACGTTGTAATGCTGGTAAGCATACAGTTGGCCGGTACGCCCGGCGCCGGTCTGCACTTCATCAAAAATCAGCGTTGCTTCATGCTTATCGCACAGCTCGCGCAGCACCTGCAGGAATTGCGGATCCGCCGGCATGACGCCACCTTCGCCGATAATCGGCTCGACGATGACCGCGCAGGTGCGGGAAGAGAACGCCGCTTTCACCGCGTCGATGTCGTTATACGGCAGATGGGTGATGTCCTGCGGTAATGGCGCATAGTCGCTGGAGTATTTCGGCTGCCCCCCTACGGTTACGGTAAACAGAGTGCGGCCATGGAAAGAGTTTTTGAAGGCGATAATTTCGCTCTTGTCAGCGCCGAATTTGTCGTGCGCATACTTGCGCGCCAGCTTCAGCGCGGCTTCATTGGCTTCTGCGCCGGAGTTACAGAAGAAAATTTTATCGGCGAAGGTCGACTCCACCAGGGTTTTCGCCAGCTGCAGTACCGGTTCGTTGGTATAGCCGTTGCCGATGTGCCACAGCTTATCCAGCTGCGCTTTCAGCGCGTTAGCCAGCGCCGGATTCGCATGACCCAGCGCGTTAACCGCAATGCCGCCAGCCACGTCAATGTACTCTTTACCCTGCTGGTCCCAGACGCGGGAGCCCGCCGCTTTCACCGGGATAAACGGCGCGGGAGCGAAACACGGAACCATATAAGCATCAAAATCTTCGCGAGTGATACTGCCTGACATAACAATTCTCCGGAACGAGGATCGGCGGCATAAATTGGCCAATCGTGAATAGTCGAATTTAACAATTTCCCTTTAGCCGTTTTCAGGGCGCACACGTCCCGCTGCGATGACAAATATTTTCACCACAACTGAAATAAGCCATTTTATTTGCATGGATATATGTTAATTCACGGTTAATACCTTGTGTATTGCGTGAGCTAATGCTGGGCCCTGACGAGCAACAAAGTCAATACAACCATGAATCATTTTATTCACTTTTAGAGGATCATCAAGATAATGAAAAATATGAAAAAATTATTTCTATATTCACTTATCTGCATAAAATATGCATATCCATGCATGACATACAGGCACCTGGTCGTGCTTATTTATTCAAATGCAACCCCAAAAAACTAACAAAAATGTAAAATTCGGAATAGCCGTCAAATACTGGTTTATAAAATTGGTGATAACATTCATCACACAGATTTTACTGCTGTACCTATTCCACGGTTTTACACGACACAAATAACATTGAGATACAGGACTCTTATGGAAAAGTTATCTTACGCATCTGAAAGTAGTACATCTCCATGGACCACTTACCTGCGCCAGATCGACCGCGTCGCGCCGTATCTGGGCGACCTCGCCTACTGGGTGGAAACTCTGCGTCACCCGAAACGCGCGCTGATCGTTGATATTCCAGTGCAGATGGATGATGGCACCATCCGCCATTTCGAAGGCTATCGCGTACAGCACAATCTATCGCGTGGACCGGGTAAAGGTGGTGTTCGCTACCATCCGGATGTCGATCTTAACGAGGTAATGGCGCTTTCTGCCTGGATGACCATTAAGTGCGCCGCGGTCAATATTCCTTACGGCGGAGCCAAAGGCGGCATCCGCGTCGACCCGTTCTCACTGTCTGAAGGCGAGCTGGAACGTCTGACTCGTCGCTATACCAGCGAAATCGGCATTATCATTGGGCCACAGAAAGATATCCCGGCGCCGGACGTTGGCACCAACGGTAAAGTGATGGCGTGGATGATGGACACCTACTCCATGAACCACGGCACCACTATCACCGGCGTGGTTACCGGTAAGCCGATTCATCTCGGCGGTTCGCTGGGCCGTGAAAAAGCCACCGGCCGCGGCGTCTTCGTCACCGGTCGTGAAGTGGCCCGTCGCAACGGGATCGAAATCGAAGGCGCGAAAGTCGCGCTGCAAGGTTTTGGTAACGTCGGCAGCGAAGCCGCTCGTCTGTTCGCCGACGTTGGCGCGCGTATTGTCGTTATCCAGGACCACACCGCGACCCTGTTCAACGAAGGCGGCATCGACATGCAGGCGCTGACCGCATGGCAGGCCGAGAACAAGAAGATTGCCGGTTTCCCGGGCGCGCGTGAAATCGCCAAAGAAGATTTCTGGACCACCGAGATGGATATCCTGATCCCGGCGGCGCTGGAAGGCCAAATCACCCGTGAACGCGCGGAAAAAATCAGCTGTAAGCTGATCCTCGAAGGCGCCAACGGCCCGACCTATCCGGACGCCGACGACGTGCTGGCCGACCGTGGGGTGATCGTGGTTCCGGACGTTATCTGTAACGCCGGCGGCGTGACCGTCAGCTACTTCGAATGGGTGCAGGACATGGCAAGCTTCTTCTGGAGCGAAGAAGAGATCAACGCCAAGATGGACCGCATCATGACCGATGCTATTGTTCACGTCTGCGATAAAGCCGCCGAGAAAGCGTGTTCTCTGCGTACCGCGGCCTACATCGTCGCCTGCGAGCGCATTCTGCTGGCGCGTAAAGATCGCGGCATCTATCCGGGCTAATGTCCAGGTAATCCAGATACGAAACCCGGGCTCGCCCGGGTTTTTTATTTTTTCTCCACGTGTCAGCCCGCCTTTTCCACAAAAAACGCACATTGCGTTAACCTATTTTTATCTTCGTGACTTGAAATCGGTAAATCGCCGCGCCTAAAATCATTAGAGCTCTAATGAATTTGCAGGCGGAACATGGATAACCGACAGCTTAACTTTTCCCATCTCTTATACTTAACCGCGCATCACTGGCGGCTGGCGGTTAACCGGCGGTTGAAAAATCTTGGCATGAGCCAGGCGTCATGGGTGGCGGTCTCAGCCATTGCCCGCAACGAACAGCCCCTCTCGCAAAGCGAACTGGCGCAGGAACTGGGTGTCGAAAGCGCCACCATCGTCCCGCTTATTAACCGCCTGGTCGAACTTGAACTGGTGGAGCGCGTTAAGCCTGACAGCGATAAACGTAAGCGTCTGTTGGTTGCCACCGCAAAAGGGATGGCGCTCTTTCATCAGGTGAAAGCGGTCGCCGACGACCTGCGTGAGGAGATCCTCACCGCCATTACTCCGGAAGAGCGTGAGCAAACCCACCGGGTACTGGAAAAGCTGCTACACGAGGTGGAAAAGAAATAATGCCTCGTCGCGAAGCTAATCCTTATGTGCCCCACGACTGGGCGCCGCATGAAAAACCGGCGATGCTCGGTTCGCCGTCGACGCCGATCCACAGTACGCCGAAACGCGTCGCTTACGGCATCGTCGGGCTGCTGGTGTGCCTGACCGGCGCGCTGGGTAACGCCGTCGTTACCGCCAACCTGCAGCTGCTGCAGGGCACTTTCGCCGCCTGGTCGACGGAAATCGCATGGCTGCCGGCGGTCTACGTTATGACTAACGTTTCCATCAACCTGCTGCTGGTGAAATTTCGCCAACAGTTCGGCCTGCGCGCCTTTACCGAAGGCTTCCTGGTACTGTATGTACTGGTCACTTTCTTCCACCTGTTCGTCAACGACCTCAGCTCGGCAATGATGGTGCGCGCGGCGCACGGCATGGTGGCAGCGGCGTTGAGTTCACTGGGAATTTACTATCAGGTGCAGGCCTGGCCGGCACGCCACCGCCTGAAGGCGTTGACCATCGGTATCACCGGATCGTCGCTGGCGATCCCGCTGGCGCGTCTGTTCTCGACCGAACTGCTGCAGATTGACGAATGGCGCGGGCTCTACTTCTTTGAGCTCGGCCTGGCGCTGGTGTCGCTCGCCTGCGTCATCGCGCTGAAACTGCCGCCCAGCGACCGCAAAAAGGTGTTTGAGAAGAAGGACTTTATTACCTTCTTCCTACTGGCTCCCGGTATGGCTTTAGTCTGCGCGGTCCTGTCGCTGGGCCGTCTGGACTGGTGGTTTGAGGCGCCGTGGCTTGGCTGGTCGCTGGCGGGAGCGGTGGTGCTGATCGTTTCGGCTATCGCCTTCGAGCATAATCGCACTAACCCGCTGCTTAACACCAAATGGCTTTCCAGCGGCAGTATCCTTCGTCTGGGACTGATTATGTTGCTGATTCGCATCGTACTGGCGGAACAGAATACCGGGGTCATCGGTTGGCTGCAGTACGTCGGTTTGCAAAACGAGCAGATGACCAACCTGGCATGGTCGATTTTCGCCGGTATCGTCTGCGGTATCGTCGCCAGTTGCCTGACGCTTAACCCGCAGCGCCTCTACTGGCCCACCGCGACCGCGCTGGCGTTGATTATGATTGCCTCCTTGCTTGATAGTCAGTCAACTGCCCTGACCCGTCCGGAACAGTTGATGTTCAGCCAGTTTTTACTTGGCTTCGGCAGTGCCTTCTTCCTCGCGCCGGCCATGCTGGCGGGAATTGGCGGTGTGATTGCCGACCAGCGGAATCTGGTCAGCTTCTCGGTTCTGTTTGGCATGAGCCAAAATATCGGCGGCCTGCTCGGATCAGCTATCCTCGGTACTTTTCAGACCTGGCGTGAAAAATTTCATTCCAGCCAGTTGGCCGATCAGATAACCACGTTGAACCCGTTAATCGCCGAGCGACTGCAGCAGTACAGCCAGATGTATCAAAGCCAGATTGGCGACAGCACGCTATTGAACGTGCAGGCTACCACGTTGCTGCAAAACGCCTCGACGCTACAGGCCAATATTCTCGCCTACAATGACACTTATCTCCTGACGGCGGCGATCTCTGCCGCAACGCTGGTGTGGATTTTCTGGCGCTTAATCAGATTGCGAATCACCGCCCGTATCGCGTTAAAACGCGCAACCGGCAATAAATAATAAGATAATTTTTACTCTGGAGTGGTTATGAGTCAGCAGGACGCGGCCAGGCAACAGGCCAATACCCGAAACAACATCCGCGTGGTGTCTATTTTTACCGCCGCGGCGATCGGCATCGTCGGCGTATTGGTGATTCTTTACGCCTGGCAGTTGCCCCCTTTCACCCGGCATAGTCAGTTTACCGATAACGCTTACGTGCGCGGTCAGACGACGTTTATCAGTCCGCAGGTTAACGGGTATATCACCGCGGTGAACGTCAAAGATTTCGATACCGTTCAGCCGGGACAGGTGCTGTTCCAGATTGACGATCGCATCTATAAACAGCGGGTGCACCAGGCGCAGGCAACGTTGGCGATGAAACAGGCGGCGCTGAAAAACAATCAGCAGCAGCGGAAAAGCGCCGAAGCGACCATCGTCAAAAACGAGGCCGCCTTGCAAAACGCCCGCGCGCAGAATCAGAAAACCCAGGCCGATTTAAAACGCGTACAGGAACTCACCGCGGACGGTTCGTTATCCATTCGCGAACGCGACTCTGCGCGGGCCAGCGCGGCTCAAGGCGCAGCCGATATCGAACAGGCGAAAGCCACACTGGAGATGTCGCGCCAGGATCTGCAGTCCACTATCGTCAATCGCGATTCGCTGGAGGCCGATGTGGCCAGCGCCAAAGCGGCGCTGGAGCTTGCCGAAATCGACCTGCAGAATACGCGGATTATCGCCCCGACGGCCGGGCAACTGGGGCAGATCTCCGTACGCCTCGGCGCCTATGTCAGCGCCGGTACGCATTTGACCTCGCTGGTACCGCCTCAGCACTGGGTTATCGCCAACCTGAAAGAGACACAGCTCGCCGAGGTGCGCGTCGGCCAGCCGGTCACCTTCTCGGTCGATGCGTTGAACAGCGAAACCTTCCACGGCAAAGTACAAAGTATTTCGCCAGCGACCGGCGTCGAATTCAGCGCGATCTCGCCGGATAACGCGACCGGCAACTTTGTCAAAATCGCCCAGCGGATCCCTGTCCGTATCGCGGTCGATGAGGGGCAGAAAAACAGCTATCGTCTGCGTCCGGGGATGTCGGTGCAGGTGACGATTGATACCCGCGCGGAGAATAAACAATGATCCGCCCGTTAACCCTTGCCGTGGCGCTGGCGCTGGCGCTGGTCGGTTGTCAGTCTGCCGATGTCCCACGTGCGGAGCCCACGCTGGCGATCCCTGCCGCCTGGCGTGCCGATGTGGGTCCTTCCAGCCCGGTGGAAGGCGTGTGGTGGCGCAATTTTCACGATAGCGCGCTTAATCAGTATGTCGATCGGGCGTTGCGCTACAACAGCGACGTCCTGATCGCCCGCGAGCGAGTTAACGAGTATCAGGCGCGTGCCTACGCCGCTGATAGCAGCTTATTCCCCTCGCTTGATGCCAGCCTGACCGGTACCCGCGCTCGCGCACAGTCCGCCGCGACTGGTCTGCCCATCCACAGCACGCTGTACAAAGGCGGCCTGACCGCCAGCTATGACGTCGATATTTGGGGGGCCAACCGCAGCGCCGCCAGCGCAGCCGAAGCCAGCCTTGAAGCGCAGAAAGCCGCTGCCGCCGCCGCTAATCTGACCGTGGCGACATCGGTCGCCGTCGGCTACGTCACCTTGTTGTCATTAGACGAGCAGTTGCGGGTCACCCGCCAAACGCTGAAATCGCGAGAAGATGCGTGGAATCTGGCTAAACGGCAGTATGAAACCGGCTATACCTCGCGCCTGGAGCTCATGCAGGCGGATTCCGAACTGCGCTCGACGCGGGCGCAGATCCCGCCATTGCAGCATCAAATCGCGCAACAAGAGAACGCCCTGAGCGTTCTCTTGGGCGACAATCCCGGTGCGGTAAAACGTAACGAGTTCGCACAACTTAGCCCGCTACGCCTGCCCTCACAGTTACCCTCGACGCTAATGAGCCGCCGTCCGGACATTGTGCAGGCTCAACGCCAACTGGTGGCCGCTGATGCCACCCTCGCGTCGTCGCAGGCGCAGTTGCTGCCTTCCATCAACCTTACCGCCACCGGCAGCCTGCAGGACAGAACGCTACCGGATCTGCTCGACAACCCGCTGCGATTATGGAGCCTTGGCGGCAGTATTCTGGCGCCGTTACTCAACCGCCAGGCGCTAAATGCGCAGGTTGATGTCTCGATGGCCCAGCGCAATCAGGCGTTATACGGATATGAGAAAACCGTACGCGGCGCGTTCAAAGAGGTGAACGATAGCCTGGATGCCATCAGCCGCTACAGCGAACAGTTAAGCGAGCTCCAGGAGCAGGAATCGGTCGCCGCAGAGACGTTGCGTATCGCGCAGAACCGCTATCGTAACGGCTACTCTTCCTATCTGGACGTGTTGGATGCGCAACGTACGTTATTCTCCACTCAGTTGAGCGTGGTGCAGGTGAAAAATAACCTGCTGCTGGCGCAGATTGATTTGTACCGGGCGCTGGGAGGCGGCTGGTCTGACTCATCAGGGAGCTAAATGGGGAAGCGTAATATGCAACAACAGTGGTCGGCAGTAGACAATTATTTGCTTGAGGCCTTAATCCCCGGCGATCCTGTGCTCGATCGGGTACTGGAAAACAACCATCGAGCCGGGCTGCCGGCACACGATGTCGCCGCCAATCAGGGGCAGTTTCTCGCCCTGCTGGTACGGCTTACCCAGGCTAAGCGGATACTGGAGATCGGTACTCTCGGCGGCTATAGCACCATCTGGATGGCGCGCGAGCTTCCTGCCGACGGCCAACTACTCACGCTGGAGGCCGACGCGCATCATGCCCAGGTGGCGCGGGAGAATCTGCAGCTGGCGGGCGTTGACCAGCGGGTCACGCTGCGAGAGGGGCCGGCGCTACATTCTCTGGAGGCGCTTGGCGAATGTCCCGCTTTCGACCTGATCTTCATCGATGCCGATAAGCCGAATAATCCCCACTATCTGAGCTGGGCGCTACGTTATTCCCGCCCAGGAACCTTAATTATTGGCGATAACGTGGTACGCGACGGTGAAGTGGTCAACCCACAGAGCGCCGACGAGCGCGTTCAGGGCGTGCGTCAATTCATTGAGATGATGGGCGCCGAGCCACGGTTGACGGCAACGGCGCTGCAGACCGTGGGCACTAAAGGCTGGGACGGCTTTACTCTGGCGTGGGTAAACGCTTAAGCGAGTAGCCCCGGTAAGCGCAGCGCCTCCGGGGACAACCAGCCAGGCTACGGCGTAATTTGCTCCATCGCCTGCAACACGCGTTTGTCCGAGATCGGATACGGGGTACCCAACTGCTGAGCAAAGAAGCTGACGCGCAGCTCTTCGATCATCCAGCGGATCTCCTGTACGTCGTCGTCATCGCGGCGATTCGGCGGCAGCTTATTCAACCACTGCTGCCACGCCTGTTGCACGCTCTCGACTTTTAGCATCTGCGCGCGGTCACGATGCGGGTCGATTGCCAGCTTCTCAAGACGTTTTTCAATTGCCTGCAGATAACGCAGCGTATCGCCGAGGCGGCGGAAACCGTTGCCGGTAACAAAGCCGCGATAAACCAGACCCGCCATCTGCGCTTTAATATCCGACAGCCCCAGGGCCATCGTCATATCTACCCGCCCTTTCAGACGCTTATTGATGTTAAATACCGCCGTCAGGATCTGCTCGACCTGCTTCGCGATATCGACCACCGTGTCGTTCAGTTCGGCGCGCACTTTATCGTGCAGTTTACTAAAGCCCTCTTCGGTCCACACCGGGCCGCCGGCTTCATCAATAAGCTTGTCAACACCACAGGAGATGCAGTCGTCAATCAAATCCAGCACCTTGCCATAAGGGTTGAAATAGAGTCCCAGTTTGGCTTTGTTGGGCAGTTTCTCGTGCAGATACTTAATCGGCGACGGAATATTGAGCAACAGTAAACGGCGCAGACCACGCCACATCGCCTGCTGCTGTTCCTGTGGATTATCAAACAGTTTGATGGCGACGCTGTCACGCTCGTCCACCAGCGCCGGCCAGGCTTTCACCTTATAATTACCGCGCTTCTGTTCGTAACTCTCCGCCAGGGTGCCGAAACTCCAGATATGCAGCCCGCTCTGTTCAATACCATCGTCGGCCACCGCCGATAACGTCTCCTGAACTTTACCTTTGAGCGCGTCTTTTAAGACCTGCAGAGAGCGTCCTTCCTGCAGTTTCTTATTTTTGTCATCCACCACCCGGAAAGTGATTTTCAGGTGATCGGGCACCTGATCCCACTGCCAGGATTCGCGGTCGATGGTCACGCCGGTCATTTTACGCAGCTCACGCTCCAGCGAATCCAGTAGCGGCAACGCCAGCGGCGTCGCGCGGCCTAAAAATGCCTCGGCGTAATTAGGCGCCGGGACGAAATTACGCCGAACGGGTTTCGGCAACGATTTGATTAATGCGATGACCAGCTCGCGACGCAGGCCAGGGATCTGCCATTCAAACCCGGCTTCCTCTACCTGGTTGAGCAGCGGCAGCGGAATATGAACCGTTACGCCATCGGCATCCGCACCGGGTTCAAACTGATAGCTAAGACGCAGTTTAAGATTGCCCTGATGCCAGAAATTCGGGTAGTCCAGTTTACTGACCTGCTCCGCCCCCTCTTTAATCAGCATGCTCTTTTCAAAATTGAGCAAGTCTGGCGTTTCGCGGCTGGCCTGCTTCCACCACTTATCAAAGTGGCGAGCGGAGATGACATCGTGGCTAATGCGCTGGTCGTAAAACTCGAACATCGTCTCGTCATCCACCAGGATGTCGCGACGGCGCGACTTATGCTCCAGCTCTTCGATTTCAGCACGCAGCTTCAGGTTATCGCGGAAGAAGGCATGCCGCGTCTGCCAGTCGCCCTCTACCAGCGCGTGGCGGATGAACAGCTCACGACACAGCGCCGGGTCAATCTGGCTATAGTTGACCTTACGCGCGGCGACGATTGGCAGACCGTAGACGGTGACCTTTTCTGTCGCCATTACCGCGCCCTGCGACCGCTCCCAGTGCGGTTCACTATATGAACGTTTAATCAGATGCTGGGCCACAGGCTCGACCCACTCCGGCTCAATGCGGGCGGCAATGCGCCCCCACAGGCGGCTGGTCTCCACCAGCTCCGCAACCATCGTCCACTTCGGCGGCTTCTTGAATAGACCAGAGCCGGGGAAGATAGAGAACCGCGCATTACGGGCGCCGGTATACTCCTGTTTATCGGAGTCCTTCATCCCGATATGCGACAACAAACCGGTCAGCAGCGCGGTATGAATTTCACGGTACTCCGCTGGCTCGCTGTTGATCGGCAGGCCGAGTTCTTTCACTACCTGGCGCAGTTGGGTGTAAATATCCTGCCATTCACGCACGCGTAAATAGTTGAGGAAATCCACCCGGCACTGGCGGCGGAACTGATTCGAGGAGAGCGCCTTTTGTTGTTCGCCGAGATAGTTCCACAAATTGACAAAAGCAAGGAAATCAGACTCTTTATCGTGGAAGCGACGATGCTTTTCATCGGATGCCTGCTGCTTGTCCATGGGGCGCTCGCGCGGATCCTGAATCGACAGCGCGGAAGTGATGATCATCGCTTCACGCACGCAGCCATGTTTCTGCGCTTCCAGCACCATCCGCGCCAGACGCGGATCCACCGGTAGCTGGCTGAGCTGGCGGCCCAGCGGGGTCAGCTTATAGGCCGTTGCCTGCTCATCGGTGGTGATGGCGCCGAGCTCTTCCAGCAGACGAACGCCATCCTGGATGTTGCGCTTATCCGGCGCTTCGACAAACGGAAACGCAGCGATATCGCCCAGCCCCAGAGCGGTCATTTGCAGAATGACCGAGGCCAGGTTGGTACGCAGAATTTCCGGGTCGGTAAATTCCGGCCGCGACAGGAAATCGTCTTCCGAGTAAAGACGAATACAGATGCCTTCAGACACACGTCCGCAACGGCCTTTACGCTGATTAGCGGAGGCCTGTGATACTGGCTCGATAGGCAGGCGCTGCACTTTTGTACGGTAGCTGTAGCGACTGATGCGAGCGGTACCCGGATCGATAACGTATTTGATGCCCGGAACCGTCAACGAGGTTTCGGCAACGTTGGTTGCCAGGACAATACGCCGCCCGCTATGGGACTGGAAGACCCGGTTTTGCTCACTATTGGATAAACGAGCATACAGCGGCAGCACTTCGGTGTGACGCAGATTGAGCTTATTCAACGCCTCGGCGGTATCGCGGATTTCCCGCTCGCCGCTCATAAAGATCAGGATATCGCCGGGGCTTTCACGCCCCAGTTCATCGACGGCATCAAAAATCGCCTGTAGCTGATCGCGTTCGCTATCGTCCGCCTCTTCAACAATGGGACGATAACGTACTTCCACCGGGTAAGTCCGCCCGGAAACTTCGATAATCGGCGCATGATTAAAGTGGCGCGAGAAACGTTCCGGGTCGATGGTTGCCGAGGTAATGATGATTTTCAGGTCCGGGCGGCGCGGCAGGAGCTCTTTCAGATAGCCCAGCAGAAAATCAATGTTCAGACTGCGCTCATGCGCCTCATCAATAATGATGGTGTCATACTGCATCAGCAGGCGATCCTGCTGGATTTCCGCCAGCAGGATACCGTCGGTCATCAGCTTAACCATGGTGTTTTCGCTGACGTGGTCACTGAAGCGCACTTTATAACCAATACAGCCGCCCGGCTCGCTCTGCAGCTCTTCAGCAATACGGTTAGCGACGGTGCGCGCCGCCAGTCGACGCGGCTGGGTGTGGCCAATCAGGCCTTTCAGGCCGCGCCCCAGCTCCATGCAGATTTTGGGTAGCTGAGTGGTTTTACCAGAACCGGTCTCACCGGCGACGATCACCACCTGGTGATCGCGCACCGCTTCGAGAATCTCTTGTTTTTTCTGGCTAACCGGCAGGTTTTCCGGATAGGTGATTGCCGGACGCGCGGCTTCGCGTAGCAGGACTTTCCCTGCTGCCTGCTCTATCTCCCGCGCCATCTCGTGCAGAATGGCCTGCTGGGCATCAGGATTTTTAACCTTCTTTGCGCCATGCAGGCGGCGGCTATAGCGCGATTTATCGCGCAGCATCAGACCATCGAGCCGTTCATAGAGCTGCGAGAAAGTGATTTTTTGTTGTTCTGTCATAACGTTATCGGGCAGCGCTCTGCCGGAAAAATCTCTCATGAAATATTGCTGTAGATTACCACATCTATAGAACTCATGCCTTGTTCAAAAAAATTGAACATAGGATTCGATATATTGCGCTATCTCTGCGGCATGATTGTGAATACAGTGTCAACAAGCACCAGGGCATTGACCCGTCAATCACATTAAAAGGAAACACCCATGAGCAAAGTATTAGTTCTGAAGTCCAGTATTCTTGCAGGGTACTCGCAATCCGGCCAACTGTCCGACTATTTTGTTGAACAATGGCGTGAAAAACACGCAGGCGACGTTATCACCGTGCGCGATCTGGCGGCAAACCCGATTCCGGTTCTGGATGGTGAACTGGTTGGCGCGCTGCGTCCGAGTGATGCACAGTTGACCGCACGTCAACAGGAAGCGCTGGCGCTGTCCGATGAACTGATCGCTGAACTGAAAGCTAACGATGTGATTGTTATCGCCGCGCCGATGTATAACTTCAACATCCCGACTCAGCTGAAAAACTATTTCGACCTGGTTGCCCGCGCAGGCGTCACCTTCCGTTACACCGAGAAAGGTCCGGAAGGCCTGGTCACCGGTAAACGTGCGGTAGTACTGACCAGCCGCGGTGGTATTCATAAAGATACGCCGACCGATCTGGTTACGCCGTATCTGACCACCTTCCTTGGCTTTATCGGCATCACCGACGTGAATTTCGTATTTGCTGAAGGTATTGCTTATGGTCCAGAAGTTGCGGCCAAAGCGCAGTCCGATGCCAAAGCGGCTATCGACAGCGTAGTTGCAGCCTAATATTTGACTCCTCTCGCTGCCTGCGGGAGGAGAGTTTTACTTTTTCTCGTAGCGCAAATACCCCACCACGCCTCCGCCGCCATCTTTTGGATGATTCACGCCGTCGTTGACCTCCACGCAAGGAAAATCGAAAGGCGAAACGCCATCAATGCAGGCCACATTTACCCCATACTGCTGCGGGTTTGATCGCCGTTGATGAAAGGTGTAGATCCCGCATACCGAGCAGAAGAAGTGCACGGCTTCCCCCGTATTAAAGCGATACTCTGTGAGCTTATCCCTTCCGCGTACCACCTCTATTCCTGAACGCGGCGAAGAGACCGCGACCGCCCCACGCATTCGACAATATGAACAGTTACAGCGACGAACGGTGTTGAAGCCATCGCTGAGCTCAACGGTAAATGCCACCGCACCGCAGTGACAATGAGCGGATAATTTCTCTGCCATTATAGTTACCCCTCAGGTTTAGGATTTTGGCCGCAGGTTTTCGTCAAATTCCAGACGCTTGCGCCCGGCCTCCATCTCTTTTAATGGCTCCACCTGATGCAGCGTCTGCTTACAACGTTCGACCAGCACCTGGTATTCACGGGTACCGTGTTTTTTCCACTCCAGCTCCTGTTCGCTCAGCGTACGAATCGCTTTTGCCGGGCTGCCGATGATCAAATGGTTAGCAGGCATTTCCGCTTTCGCTTTTACGAAGGCGGAAGCGCCGACAATACTATTTTCGCCAATTACTGCCCCGTCGATAATCACCGCGCTCATTCCCACCAGCGCGTTGCGGCCAATCACACAGCCGTGCAGGATTGCGCCGTGGCCGATGTGACCGTCCTCTTCCACCACGGTATCCTGGCCGGGGAAGCCGTGCATGACGCAGTTATCCTGAATATTGGCTCCGTCTTTAACTACAATACGGCCGAAGTCGCCGCGCAGGCTGGCATTTGGCCCAACATAGACCCCCTTACCCAGGATCACGTCGCCAATCAACACGGCGGTTGGGTGGACGTAGCTCTCATCCGGCACCACTGGCGTCAGCCCATCAATCTGATAAATCGGCATGCAACCTCCTTAGACGCCCGGCAAACCGCCAAAGCGTTGAAAATAAAGCGGACCCGGCGCGGGAAGCTCGCCAACTGAGCTTTCGCCTTTTTCGCCGACAAAGGCCAGCGCGCCTGGCGTCACGCGTTGATAAATATTGATGCACAGCTGCCGCGCGGTTTGCCCGGCCCAATGCGCCGGCAGGAGTTCTTCCGGCAGCAGCGGGTCTTTAAGCACCACACGGCGATAGAAATGGATAAGGAGCAGTTGGATCTGGAAACAGCGCTCCGGTGTCAACTCTGACGGCTCGCTGTCGCGCAGCAGCGGCAGTAATGGTCGGAACAATGCGATAAACGCCTCGTACATCTCATTTTGTTCGGTGAGATGCCAGCACTCCTCTACGCGGTCGCGTAGCGCCGCCCTTGAGAGCGCCAGCGGCGAATGGGCTTCAAAGCAGATGACGTTTTCGGCAACGCCCGCTTCATGTAGCAGCGATTGGACATCGGCCAGTTTTTGCGACGGCGAGGCCAGCAGGCTCGGCGCCAGCGCGCCAAATCCCTGCCATAACAGTTGCTTTTTGACTTCCGCCAGAACCGTTTTTTCTAACCCTTCCGACAATAGCAGCAGCCAGGTTCCGTCCCATTCCGGGGCATTCGCCCGATAAATTTTATGTTCCGCGCGCCGGGTCAGACGTAGCCCTTTATCGCTCAGGCGATAAAAGCTGCGTCGGCCGATACGCACGACATCGAGCCACTCTTCTTTATTGAGACGGAATAGCGCAGTGCGGACAAAGCGCTCGCCAAATCCTAATCCTTCCAGCAGCGCCGCGACGCTACCCAGCCACACTTCCCCACCGCGTTGTAATAAAGCGTCGCCATACAGCGAGGCAATCAATGACGTACCGCTGATCGGCATCGCCGTCACCGCTTGTTGAATAAAGGCGTCGAGTTTACTCATCTGATTCATTCTGTTGTTATATTTTTCCTTTATAAATCATAGCACAGGAAATTCCCGGCTTATGGCGTAAAGGCCTCAGCCGGGTTACCGGGGAGAGAATTAACCGCTGACCACCGCTTTACGCAGGTCGAATACCCGACAGGCTTTCCCTTCAGAGCGAGGAATGCTGCCGCAGTTGACGATAGTAATATCGGTGGAGATCCCGACCATCGACTTAATGCGGTGACGCAACTGATGGCAAATCTGGCAGCGTTGTTCATGACTTAACGCCAGCCCGCTCTCTTTCAGCTCAACGCGTACCGCCAGCGAATCAAGATGACCGCGGCGATTGACCTCTAACTGATAGTGCGGCGCCAGGTGTTCAAACTTGAGGATCTCCTCTTCCAACTGCGATGGGAAGACGTTAACCCCGCGGATAATCAGCATATCGTCGCTGCGTCCACTGATGCGATCCATGCGGCGCATGGTCCGCGCGGTTCCCGGCAGCAAGCGAGTCAGATCGCGGGTACGATAGCGGATCACCGGCAGCGCCTCTTTGGTCAACGTGGTAAACAGCAGTTCGCCATGCTCGCCATCTTCCAGCGGCGTACCGTCGTCCGGGTTGACGATTTCCGGGAAGAAGTGGTCTTCCCAGATGGTCGGGCCGTCAACGGTTTCCAGGCACTCCATTGCCACCCCAGGCCCCATCACCTCTGACAGACCGTAAATATCCAGTGCGGTGATACCCAGGCGGCGCTCGATTTCCGCGCGCATCGCCAGCGTCCACGGCTCGGCGCCAAAGACGCCGACCCGCAATGAACAGCCGCGGGCATCGCCGCCCATCTGGCGCTCCAGCTCTTCAATCAGATTCAGACAATAAGACGGCGTCACCATGATCATATCCGGCTGGAAGTCGCGGATCAGCTGCGCCTGTTTTTCGGTCTGTCCGCCGGACATCGGGATCACCGTCGCCCCTAAACGCTCCGCGCCGTAGTGCGCGCCAAGGCCGCCGGTAAACAGGCCGTAGCCGTAGGCGACGTGAATTTTATCTTTTGCTGAACCACCGGCCGCACGCAGCGAACGGGCGACAATATTGGCCCAGTTATCAATATCGTTTTGCGTATATCCCACCACCGTCGGTTTGCCGGTGGTGCCGGAAGAGGCGTGAATGCGCACCACCTGCTCCATCGGCACCGCAAAGGTATCGAAGGGATAGTTGTCGCGCAGATCTTGTTTAGTGGTACAGGGGAATTTTTTCAGATCGTTTAATTCCCGAAAGTCGTCAGGGTGTACGCCGGCGGCGTCGAATTTGCGGCGATACATCGGCACATTTTCATACGCATGCTTCAGCGTCCATTTCAGGCGCTGGGTTTGCAGAGCCTGCAGTTCATCACGCGATGCGGTTTCAATCGGATCTAATTTTGTAGTAGTTATCATTGTAGGGTACTCGCAGGTAAATTAGCTCACACTCGCTCGAGGATCATGGCAATGCCCTGACCCACGCCAATACACATCGTACACAGCGCATAACGCCCGCCCCGGCGTTGCAGCTCAAGGCTGGCGCTCAGCGCCAGTCGCGCGCCGCTCATGCCCAGCGGATGACCTAACGCGATGGCGCCGCCGTTGGGATTCACGTGCGCCGCATCATCCGGCACGCCGAGTTGTCTGAGCACCCCCAGCGCCTGCGCGGCGAAGGCCTCATTCAGCTCTATCAGATCCATATCGTTAATATTGAGTCCGGCTCGCTCCAGCACTTTACGCACTGCCGGTACCGGCCCCAGCCCCATCAGGCGCGGTTCAACACCCGCCGTCGCCATCGCCACGATACGCGCGCGCGGCGTGAGCCCCTGTACGCTGGCCTGCTGTTCACTGGCGATAATCAGCGCCGCTGCGCCATCGTTAACGCCAGAAGCATTTCCAGCCGTAATGACTCCGCCTTTACGGAACGGCGCTTTTAATAGTGCGAGTTGCTCAAGCGTGGTTTCCGGGCGGGGATGCTCATCATCGCGTACCGCGCTGACCGCCCCTTTCTTGCCGATGATCTGCACCGGCACGATTTCCTGCGCCAGAATGCCATCGCGCTGGGCCTGCGCCGTGCGCTGCTGGCTACGCCAGGCGAAAGCGTCCTGGTCGGCCCGGCTGATATTTAACAATTCAGCTACATTCTCTGCCGTTTCCGGCATGCTGTCAGTTCCGAATTGTTGCGCCATGAGCGGGTTCACAAAACGCCAGCCAATCGTGGTATCAAAGAGTTCCGCCTGACGCTGATACGGCGTGCTGGCTTTTCCCATCACGAACGGCGCGCGCGACATCGATTCCACGCCGCCAGCAATCAGCAGATCGGCATCGCCGGCTTTGATCGCCCTGGCGGCAAAACCGATCGCATCCAGACCCGATCCGCACAAGCGGTTAATCGTGGTGCCCGGCACGGTATGCGGGTAACCTGCCAACAGCGTCGCCATGTGCGCCACGTTGCGGTTATCCTCACCGGCCTGGTTCGCACAGCCGAAAATCACATCATCAATCGCTGCCGGGTCGAGCCCGGGGTTACGGCTCAGCAACTCACGTAGCGGGATCGCCGCCAGATCGTCGGCGCGGACGCCGGCCAGCGCTCCGCCGTAGCGGCCAATCGGCGTGCGGATCCCGTCACAAATAAAGGCGTCGCGCATTACACTTCTCCCGTGATTGTGCCGCCGATACGGTGCGATTTGCCGCGGAACAGGGCCACAATCTTTTGCTGTTGATTAACAATTTCGATGTCGTAGACGCCGGTCAGCTTGCCCTGCTGTTTGACTCTTGCGGTGGCGACCAGCCTGTCGCCGGCAAACGCCGGACGAAGAAAATCAATATTTGCCGCCGAAGCCACCGCCGCCAGCCCCTGGCTGTTACAGGCGTAAGCGAAAGCGGTATCGGCGAGCGTAAATAGCTGGCCGCCGTGACAGGTCTGATGGCCGTTAAGCATGTCCGCCGAGACGGTCATGCTCATCTGCGCAAAACCGTCGTCCATTTCGATAAGTTCAATCCCCATCTTTCTGGCGCAAGTATCTTTTTCGTACATCACGCGCGCGTTGCGCCACGGATCATTGCTCATGGTGCTTCTCCATCAGCGCCTTCTGGCGCAACAGGGAACTGGGGCGATAGCGCTCCTCGCCATAATGGTGTTGCAGGTTCTCCAGCAGTTGCAGCACCCGCCGCCAGCCAAGGCGTTCTCCCCACGCCAGCGGGCCGTGCGGATAATTGACGCCAAGGCGCATCGCGGTATCAATATCATGCGGGCTGGCGATCCCTTTTTGCACCGCATCCAGCGCTTCGTTAATCAGCATCGCCACCGTGCGCCACACCAGCAGGCCGGGATAATCGGCAATACGCAGAACTTTCTTGCCCTGCTGTTGGAAGTAATGCACGGCCTTATCAGTGGCCGCAGGCGCGTTGGTCGCCGCTGCTGCCAGCACCACCGTATCGCTGGCGCACAGGTCATATACCACCACCGGGCGGTGATGCTTAACGCTTAGCGCCAGCGCGGTCTCGCCTTCGGTCTCCAGCAATAAGAGCTCATCGAGTTCTGTGACACTGTCACTTATAGCTGTAATGGATTGAGCGCCAATAGATACCGTCGGCAGCGCCGCGTCCGGCTGCGTCTCCGCGGGCCAGCGATAGACGCCGTGGCCGCTCTTTTTACCCAGCCGCCCGGCCAGCGCCAGCTCTTGCTGGAGTAGCGATGGCAGGTAGCGGCGGTCCTGCCAGAAAGCGTTAAACACCGAACAGGTCACGGCGAAGTTGACGTCCTGGCCAATCAGGTCAGTCAGCGCCAGCGGTCCCATCGGAAAACCGCCGCCGTCACGCAAAGCGGCATCGATAACCTCAGGAGCGGCAACCTGTTCTTCCAGCGCGCGCCAGGCCTCAGCGTAGAACGGACGCGCTACGCGGTTAACGATAAATCCCGGCGTTGAGCGGCAGCGTACCGGCTGTTTCCCCCAGCCGCTTACGCACTGGCACAGCTGCTCTACCACCTCAGCAGACGTCTCCAGGCCACTCACCACCTCGACCAGCTTCATCACCGGCGCCGGATTAAAAAAGTGCAGCCCGGCCACCCGCTCCGGGTTTTTGACCCCGGCGGCGATGGCGGTAATCGAAATAGACGAAGTGTTACTGGTCAACAACGTTGACGGCGCACAGATCTCCGCCAGCTGCGCGAACAGCGTCGTTTTGACCTCCAAGCGTTCAGAGGCCGCTTCAATTACTAAATCCGCGTCGGCAAGCGCGGCTAAATCGTGGGCCGGATGCAGGCGCGCCAGCAGCGCGTCGGCCTGCTCTGACGCCAGTTTGCCGCGCTCGACCCGCGATGCCAGACGCATAGCAATGCCGTCGATCGCCTGGGCAATCGCGGTTTGATTAATATCGAAAATACGCACCGGATGTCCGGCGGCAGCGGCTACTTCAGCAATACCGGCTCCCATGGTGCCGCTGCCAATCACCGCCACGGTGGCTAAGGATGTTGTCATGGCCTATTTCCCGCTGAACTGTGGTGGCCGCTTGGCCAGAAACGCGCTGACCCCTTCGCGGTAATCATCGCTGCGCCCGGCCAGGCGCTGATAATCGCGCTCAAGATCCAGCTGCGCATCAAGACTGTTGGTTTCAGAAGCCAGCAGCGCCTTTTTAATCAGCCCAAGACCAAACGTCGGTTGCGCCGCCAGATGGCGCGCCAGTTGCAGACTGGTATCCGCCAGTTCTGAATCGTCCACCAGTTGCCAGATAATCCCCCACTGCGCGGCCTGTTCCGCGCTGAGGCTATCGCCCAGCAGCGCCAGCCCCATCGCGCGAGCGCGGCCGGCCACCCGCGGCAGGAACCAGCTACCGCCGCAGTCCGGCACCAGGCCGAGCTTGCTGAACGCCATCACAAATTTGGCCGAACGCGCGGCCAGCACGATATCGCAGCCCAGCGCCAGGGTGGCGCCAGCGCCGGCGGCAACGCCGTTGACCGCGCAGATAACCGGCTTCGGCAGCGCCGCCAGACGGCGCACTAACGGGTTGTAAAAGCGTTCTACCGACATGCCGAGATCCGGCGGCGGGCCGCTGGGGTCGACATTGCGGTCGTTCAAATCCTGGCCGGCGCAAAAGCCGCGGCCGGCGCCGGTGATCAGCAGGCAGCGTACGCCATCATCGCGCTCGGCCTGCTTCAGACATTCCGCCAGCTGTTGATGCATCAGATCGTTAAAACTGTTGAGACGGTCCGGGCGATTGAGGGTAATGGTCATGACGCCCTGTTCCACTGCGCTGAGAATGAAAGCTTCCACGATTAGCGTCCTTTAAATTCCGGTGTACGTTTTTGTAAGAAGGCGTCGATGCCTTCGCGGCGGTCCTCGGTGGCGCTCAGCAGGCTAAACAGCTGGCGCTCCTGTTGCAGACCGGCCTGCAGGCTGACTTCCTGCGACAGGCGCAGCGACTGTTTTGCCGCCCGTAGCGCCAGCGGCGAATGGCGGGCAATGGTGGTTGCCAGTTTCAGGGCATACTCATCGGTTAAAGCCGCCGGATGGATATCGCTAACCAGCCCGGCCTGTTGCGCCTGGCGGGCGTCAATACTCTCGCCGCTCAGCACCATCCGGCTGGCCAGCGCCTTGCCAACGCTGCGGATCAGCCGCTGGGTGCCGCCAGCACCCGGCATAATGCCGAGGGTAATTTCCGGCAGGCCAAAGCGGGCGTTGTCGCCGGCGACAATCAGGTCGCACAGCAGAGCCAGCTCGCAGCCGGCGCCGAGCGCGTAGCCGTTGACCGAAGCGATGAGCGGTTTAGTAAAGGCATCGATTCGCGCCCATAACCGTGGGCGAATATCATCAAGGGTGGCAGGCAGATCTTTTTCCGCCATTTCATTGAGGTCAGCCCCGGCGGCGAAAAAACGCGCGTTACCGCTGATAACGCAGACGCCGACGCTGTCATCAACTGCCGCGGCCTCCAGCACCTCGGCAATCTGGGTTAATAAGGCATTGTTCAGCGCGTTGCGGGCCTGCGGGCGGTTCAGCGTCAACTGAAGCGCCCGGCCATGACGGTGGATCAGCAGGTCACTCATGCCATCCCCCGCGCGTCAAAGTCGACCACTACATCGCCGCTGGTCGGCAACGACTGGCAGCTCAGCACGTAGCCCGCCGCCAGCTCATCCGCTTCCAGGCTGTAATTGGCGGCCATCGCCACTTCACCGCGTAGCACTTTGCATTTACAGGTGGCGCATACCCCGCCCTTACAGGCGAACGGCAGATCGGCGCCCTGACGCAATGCGGCATCCAGGATGCTGTCGTCTTCGGCGCTGAGGGCGATAAGCCGATCGCGCCCGTCCTGACGGATGGTCACCGTGCGCCCTTCCGCCTGCACTCCAGCGGCCCGCTTCACATTGCCGCCTGGGGTATTAAAGCGTTCGAGATGAATCGATTTCTCCGCTACGCCAAGTTCACGTAACGTCGCTTCCGCCTCGTCCATCATCACCGCCGGCCCGCAGATAAAGGCCTCGTCGAAACGGCTGAAATCCAGCAGATGGTCAGCGAGCTGGCGCAGTTTGTCGCCGTCAATGCGCCCCTGTAGCAGATCGCTGTCCATCGACTCCTGGCTAAACAGGTGTATCACCTGCAGGCGCTGCGGATAGCGGTCTTTTAAATCGGCCAGCGCCTGGCGGAACATCATGCTATGGCTGCTGCGGTTGCCGTAGATCAGCGTAAAGCGGCTTTGCGACTCGGTCGCCAGCGTCGCGCTAATGATCGCCATCATCGGCGTGATCCCGGAACCGGCGGCAATCGCCAGATACTCACCCTGCCGTTCGGCCTGCGGTTGATAACCGAAATGCCCCTGCGGCACCATCACTTCCAGCTCCATACCCTGCTGGATATCGTGCTGGGCGTAGCGCGAGAAGCGCCCGCCGTCGATGGCTTTGACCGCGACGCTAATTTCGCCTGGCGTGCGGCTGCGACAAATGGAGTAACAGCGGCGCAGTTCTTCGCCGCCCAGACGGGCTTTTAGCGTCAGATGCTGGCCCGGGCGAAAACAGTATTCCGCCTGCAGGGCTTGCGGAATCGCAAAAGTGATGGTCACCGCATCGCGGGTTTCCGGCTCGACTCTCGCCACCTTAAGCGAATGGAACGTCGTCATGGCAACCTCAAATACATTTAAAGTAATCAAAAGGTTCCCGGCAGCTGTCGCAGCGATAGAGCGCTTTGCAGGCCGTGGAACCGAATTCGCTAATCAGCGAAGTATGGGTGCTGCCGCAGCGCGGACAGCTCACCTCAGCGGGCATGTCCGCATGGCAGGCGTGCCCCTGGGGCGGGCTGATGCCGTACTGGCGCAGGCGCTCGCGAGCATCCTGACTCATCCAGTCGGTGGTCCACGGCGGATCCAGCTGCAGGACGATATGCACCGGCAGAAAGCCATGCTCGCTCATGACCGTACGGATCTCGCCCAGCAGATGCTCCGTCGCCGGACAGCCCGAATAGGTCGGGGTAAAGCCAATCACCCAGCCGTCGCCATGGCGCGCGACGCTGCGTACCATACCGAGGTCGGTGATGGTGAGTACCGGCACTTCCGGATCCGGGATCGCGCTTAATAACCCCCAGATGGTGCGAACCTCTGCAGGAGCGATATCGGCAAGACGTTGCATAGTCACCTCACTTACCACTGCAGTCCGGGATGCGAACGCTGCAGATATTGCATCTCCGCCAGCAGCGGGCCGAGATGTTCACTGTGCAGCCCCTGTTTGCCGCCGCTGCGGAAGGCCGCTTCCTGCGGGATTTGTAAGCCGGAGTCGAGCAGCGCCGTGTGTACCGCGCTTTGCCATTCGGCCTGAAGCTCACGCGGATCAACCGCAATGCCCTGCTCAACCAGGCTGAGATCCACTTCATCGGCAAGGAACAGTTCGCCGGTGAAGCGCCACAGATTATCGACCGCCTGCTGCATTTTGCGATTTGATAACTCGGTGCCGTTACCCAGACGCTCCAGCCAGCCGCGGCTAAAGCGCTGGTGGTAACGCACCTCTTTCAGCCCTTTAGCGGCAATGGCCGCCAGCTGCGTATCGCGGCTGTTCACCAGGCGGCTGAACAGAGCGACGTGCCAGACATCGATAAAGAACTGGCGGGCGATAGTGTCGGCAAAATTGCCGTTTGGCTGCTCCACCAGCAGCAGGTTGCTGAACTGGCGCTCATCGCGGCCAAAGGCCAGCGTATCTTCATCGCCGCAGCCGTTAAGCTCGGCGGCATAGCTTAAAAAATTGCGCGCCTGGCCGAGCAGGTCGAGGCCGATGTTGGCCAGCGCAAGATCGATCTCGAGCTCGGGAGCATGGCCGCACCAGGCGCCTAAACGCTGGGCCAGAACCAGACCATTGTCGCCAAGACGCAGGGCGTAGGTGGCTACGGGGTTAGGATTATTCATCGCCGCCTCACATATGTTCCATGCCGTCCGGCACGGTATAGAAAGTCGGATGACGGTAGACTTTGCTTTCCGCCGGGTCGAAGAATTCGCCGCGATCTTCCGGCTGCGAAGCAACGATTTCGCTAGCCTTCACCACCCAAATTGAGCAGCCTTCGCTGCGGCGGGTGTAGGCATCGCGGGCATTCTCCAACGCCATTTGATCATCGGCAGCGTGCAGACTGCCGACGTGACGATGGGATAACCCCTGTTTGCTGCGAACGAACACTTCATATAACGGCCAGTAAACTTTGCTCATGTTGTCTCTCCTCATGCCGCGCTGCGGGCCTGCTGTTTTTGCGCATGGGCCAGCGCGGCTTCGCGCACCCATTCGCCCTCTTCCCAGGCCTTACGCTTGGCGGCCAGCCGCTCGTGATTGCAAATGCCACGGCCGCTAATCACCTCGTTAAATTCCTGCCAGTCGATTTCGCCGAAGCGGTAGTGGCCGCTGGCTTCATCAAACTGCAAATCCGGGTCCGGTACGGTCATACCGAGGATCTCTACCTGCGGCACGGTGTTATCGACGAAGCGCTGACGTAGCTCGTCGTTGGAGTGCAGTTTGATTTTCCACGCCATGCTGCGGGCGCTGTTCGGCGAGTTGTCATCGTTAGGGCCAAACATCATCAGCGCCGGCCACCAGAAGCGGTTAATAGCGTCCTGCAGCATCTGCCGCTGCGCGTCATTGCCCTGCGCCAGCGCCATGCAGGCTTCAAATCCCTGGCGCTGGTGAAAACTCTCTTCTTTGCAGATTTTGACCATCGCCCGGGCATAGGGGCCGTAAGAGGTCCGGCACAGCGCCACCTGGTTGACGATGGCCGCGCCATCGACCAGCCAGCCGATTACGCCGATATCGGCCCAGCTCAGGGTCGGGTAGTTAAAAATAGAGGAGTATTTCATCTGCCCGTCGAGCATTTTCTGATACAGGTCTTCCCGGGCGCAGCCCAGCGTTTCCGCGGCGCTATAGAGATACAGCCCGTGTCCGGCCTCATCCTGTACCTTAGCCAACAGAATCGCTTTACGGCGCAGCGTCGGCGCACGGGTAATCCAGTTGCCTTCCGGCAGCATGCCGACAATTTCCGAGTGCGCGTGCTGACCTATCTGACGAATCAAGGTCTTACGGTAGGCATCCGGCATCCAGTCCCGCGGTTCGATGGCCGTTTCCTGCGCGATGCGCTGGTCAAAGCGTTGTTCTTCTGTCACGTCATCACCTTTATGATTCCGATATTAACAACAAAAACATTTATGTGAATCACTTTGTTTATTGAAGGTTACATATTGGTTAAATAAAACCACAAATTTTGTTTGTTCTTTTTGTGATGATAACCGCAAAACCTTTTGTAAATAGCATCAATAACAGTCACATAAGCAAAAACCCCAATTAACCACCGATCACAATGTTAATAAAATATTAAATATAGACTTGCATTTTATGATTCATAAAAGAACTATTTATAGTAATCATGCGTAACACATTTGGAGATTTGCGATGCAGCAGTTAGCCAGTTACTTATCCGGCGCCTGGCAGACCGGCCGGGGCCGCGCCCGTACTATCCATCACGCCATCACCGGCGCGGCGCTTTGGGAGGTGACCAGTGAAGGCCTGGATATGGCGCAGGCGCGCCGCTTCGCGATTGAACGCGGTGGCAAAGCCCTGCAGGCGATGACCTTTATTGAACGCAGCGCGATGCTGAAAGCGGTAGCAAAACGGTTGCTGGAGCAGAAAGACGAGTTCTACGCCATCTCCGCGCAAACCGGCGCCACTCGCGCCGACAGTTGGGTGGATATTGAAGGCGGTATCGGTACTTTGTTCACTTATGCCGGGCTCGGTAGCCGCGAACTGCCGGACGATATTCTGTGGCCGGAAGACGAGCTGATCCCGCTCTCCAAACAGGGCGGTTTTGCCGCGCGTCATGTGCTGACATCAAAATCAGGCGTCGCCGTCCATATCAACGCCTTCAACTTCCCCTGCTGGGGAATGCTGGAAAAACTGGCGCCGACCTGGCTTGCCGGCATGCCGGCTATCATTAAACCGGCAACCGCTACCGCCCAGCTCACCCAGGCAATGGTGAAAGCGATTGTCGACAGCGGCCTGGTGCCGGAAGGCGCCATCAGCCTGATTTGCGGCGGCGCGAGCGATCTTCTCGACCATCTCGATAGCCAGGATGTGGTGACCTTTACCGGCTCAGCCGCCACCGGCCAGCAGCTACGGACGCACCCTAACCTGGTGGCCAAATCTATTCCCTTTACCATGGAAGCAGATTCGCTCAACTGCTGCGTATTAGGTGAAGACGTCACGCCGGAGCAACCGGAATTCGCGCTGTTTATTCGGGAAGTGGTCCGCGAGATGACGGCGAAAGCCGGGCAAAAATGTACCGCTATCCGCAGAATCATCGTGCCACTGGCTCAGATTAATGCGGTTAGCGATGCACTGATCTCCCGCCTGCATAAAGTAACCGTCGGTGACCCTGCTCAGGAGGGCATTAAGATGGGGGCCCTGGTTAATCGCGAACAGCGTCAGGATGTGCAGGATAACGTCAATAAACTGATTGCCGCCGGCTGTGAAGCGCTGCTCGGCGGACAGGCAGATCTTAATGCTGATGGCGCGTTCTTCCCGCCGACCCTGCTGTACTGCCCGCAGCCGGATGAAACGCCAGAGGTTCACGCCATTGAAGCCTTTGGCCCGGTAGCGACGCTGATGCCGTATCGCGACCGCCAGCATGCGCTCACGCTGGCACGCGCCGGCGGCGGTAGCCTGGCTGGTACGCTGGTCACCGCCAACGGCGAGCTGGCGCGCGAGTTTATCCTTGGCGCCGCGCGCGCGCATGGCCGTATTCAGATACTGAATGAAGCATCCTCCGTAGAATCAACCGGCCACGGTTCGCCGCTGCCGCAGCTGGTACACGGCGGCCCCGGCCGTGCTGGCGGCGGAGAAGAGCTCGGCGGACTGCGTTCGGTGAAACACTATATGCAGCGTACCGCGATTCAGGGCAGCCCAACGATGCTGGCGACCATAAGCCAGCAGTGGGTGCGCGGCGCTCAGGTGAATGAAGACCGCATTCATCCGTTCCGTAAATACTTCGAAGAGATCCAGCCTGGCGATAGCTTATTAACCCCGCGCCGAACGCTGACCGAAGCGGATATCGTTAATTTCGCCTGCCTGAGCGGCGATCATTTCTACGCGCACATGGACAAAATCGCCGCCGCTGAGTCGATTTTCGGCGAGCGGGTGGTCCACGGTTATTTCCTGATCTCCGCTGCGGCCGGGCTGTTCGTCGATGCCGGCGTCGGGCCGGTTATCGCCAACTACGGCATGGAAAACCTGCGCTTTATTGAGCCGGTCAAACCGGGAGACACCATTCAGGTTCGCCTGACCTGTAAGCGGAAAACGGTCAAACGTCAGCGCAGCGCCGATGAGAAAGCCACCGGCGTGGTGGAATGGGCTGTCGAGATTTTCAACCAGCACCAGCAGGCGGTGGCGCTGTATTCCATTCTAACCCTGGTGGCGCGCCAGCAGGGAGACTTCCCGGCGTAGTCAACACGCACCACCCACGCGCTTAATGCCTCTACGGAGGCATTTTTTACGTCCGTCTGGCAAAACTGACAAACAAGCTGGCAAAAGCAAACAAACGTTCCCGGGCGGCAGACTGCTAGGGTAAGCGTAACAAAGCCGACATTCGCAGCGGCAACAACACAACAATAAGATGAGGTCACAATGGCAAACGGCTTGATGTTTTCCCCTCGTAAAACCGCGCTGGCGCTGGCTGTCGCGGTGGTTTGCGCCTGGCAATCACCGGTCTTCGCTCACGGTAGCGAAGCGCACATGGTGCCGTTGGATAAAACGCTGCAGGCGTTCGGCGCCGATGTGCAGTGGGATGACTACGCGCAAATGTTCACCCTGATAAAAGACGGCGCTTACGTCAAAGTAAAACCCGGCGCCAAAACGGCGATCGTCAACGGTAAACCCCTTGATCTACAGGTGCCGGTAGTAATGAAGGAAGGTAAAGCCTGGGTCTCCGATACCTTTATCAACGATGTATTCCAGTCCGGTCTCGATCAGACCTTCCAGGTAGAAAAACGCCCTCACCCGCTAAACTCCCTCTCGGCGGCGGAAATCGGTGAAGCAGTGACCATTGTCAAAGCCGCGCCGGAGTTCCAGCCGAATACCCGCTTTACTGAGATTTCCTTACACGAGCCGGATAAAGCGGCGGTATGGGCCTTTGCCCTGGAGGGAACGCCCGTTGATTCCCCCCGCACCGCCGATGTGGTGATGCTCGATGGCAAACATGTCATTGAAGCCGTCGTCGATCTGCAAAACAAAAAAATCCTCTCATGGACGCCGATTAAAGGCGCCCACGGGATGGTGCTGCTCGATGACTTCGTCAGCGTGCAGAACATTATCAATGCCAGCAGCGAGTTCGCTGAGGTGCTGAAAAAGCACGGTATTGCCGATCCCAGTAAAGTGGTCACCACCCCGCTCACCGTCGGCTACTTTGATGGCAAAGATGGCCTGCAACAGGATGCGCGTCTGCTGAAAGTCGTCAGTTATCTGGATACCGGCGACGGCAACTACTGGGCGCACCCGATTGAAAACCTGGTGGCGGTGGTCGACCTTGAAGCGAAGAAAATCATCAAAATCGAAGAAGGCCCGGTGATCCCGGTCCCAATGGAACCCCGACCTTATGATGGCCGCGACCGCAACGCCCCGGCGGTGAAACCGCTGGAGATAACCGAACCGGAAGGCAAAAACTACACGATCACCGGCGATACCATTCACTGGCGGAACTGGGATTTTCATCTGCGCCTGAACTCGCGCGTCGGGCCCATTCTCTCGACGGTGACTTACAACGATAACGGCACAAAACGCCAGGTGATGTATGAAGGTTCCCTCGGCGGGATGATCGTCCCCTACGGCGACCCTGACGTCGGCTGGTATTTCAAAGCCTATCTGGACTCCGGCGATTACGGCATGGGCACCCTAACATCGCCGATTGTTCGCGGTAAAGATGCGCCGTCAAATGCGGTACTGCTGGACGAAACTATCGCTGATTACACCGGCAAACCGACCACTATTCCAGGCGCGGTCGCCATATTCGAACGCTATGCCGGGCCGGAGTATAAGCACCTGGAAATGGGCAAGCCCAACGTCAGCACCGAGCGCCGGGAACTGGTGGTGCGCTGGATCAGTACCGTCGGGAACTATGATTATATCTTTGACTGGGTGTTCCACGACAACGGCACCATCGGTATCGATGCCGGCGCCACCGGCATTGAAGCCGTTAAAGGCGTGAAGGCGAAGACCATGCACGACCCCAGCGCCAAAGAGGATACCCGCTACGGGACGCTGATCGACCATAATATTGTCGGCACCACCCACCAGCATATTTATAATTTCCGCCTCGATCTCGACGTGGACGGCGAAAACAACACCCTGGTGGCGATGGATCCTGAAGTGAAGCCAAACACCGCCGGCGGCCCGCGCACCAGCACCATGCAGGTGAATCAGTACACAATCGATAGCGAGCAGAAAGCGGCGCAGAAATTCGACCCGGGCACCATTCGCCTGCTGAGCAACACCAGCAAAGAGAACCGCATGGGTAACCCGGTCTCTTACCAGATTATCCCTTATGCCGGCGGCACGCATCCGGCGGCGACCGGCGCCAGGTTCGCCCCGGACGAGTGGATATATCATCGTCTGAGCTTTATGGATAAACAGCTGTGGGTGACGCGTTACCACCCGACAGAGCGTTATCCGGAAGGGAAATATCCCAACCGTTCCGCCCAGGATACCGGCTTAGGGCAGTACGCGAAGGATGATGAGTCGCTGACTAACCACGACGACGTCGTGTGGATCACGACCGGCACCACCCACGTCGCGCGCGCCGAAGAGTGGCCAATTATGCCGACCGAGTGGGCGCACGCGCTGCTCAAGCCGTGGAACTTCTTTGACGAAACCCCAACGCTTGGCGAGAAGAAAAAGTAATCTTAGCCCGCGGTGAAATCGAGCAGGATTTTACCGCCTCTTCCCGGCTGGCCTGCGGCGGCAATCGCCTCACGCCAGTCGCACAGCTTTATCACCTGCGCGGCGGGCTGCGCCGTGGTCGGCAGCTGTCGCCAGATCCCGGCAAACGCCGCCTGCCACGCATCAACGCTGAGTGTCGGTAAGGCCTCCCGCAGATGAAATTTGCGTACCGCTGCGCAGCCTCGCGTCTGGGTGAGCGGTTTACCGGATAATAACCCGTAAGAGACCAGCGTTGACGTCTGCGGCAGTACCACCAGCAGAAAATTCGCCAGCTCACCGCCCACCGCATCAAACACCAGATCGCTGTACTGGCTTACTTGTTCAACCAGCGCTCTATCGCCTTCAAGTAGCGGGTAGACGCCATATTGCTGTAAGCGCGCGATGTGCTGCGGCGAACGAATAATACCGCTGACCGAACGCGCGCCCATGGCTAGCGCCCACTGTCCCAGCAGGCTGGCGCAGGACGATGAAGCGGCGGTCAAAAGCACCTGTTTCCCCGCTACCGGCCAGCGCGTGAGCATCAGCATCGCGGTCAGCGGATTGATATAGCCGCGCGCGGCCAGGATGTCATCGATATCTTCAGCGACCGGCACCAGCCAGCGCGGGTCAATATCGAGATAACGCTGCCAGGTTCCGGCGCCGCGTAGCGGCAGAACCCGTTGCCCCAGAAGTGGGCGACCGTTTGTCGAGTCTTCAACTACCACCCCAACACCTTCATAGCCCGCCACCGATGGCAGCGTCGTACGATGGCGGTAAGCGCCGGTAATGGGAATCAGATCGGAAGGGTTGACCGGCGCATAGCGCATTTGTACCCGAACAAGTCCGGGTGCCAGCGGCGGCAACGGCAGGTGATGCAGCGCGAGCACCGTTTCCGGCGCGCCGTACTGCTGATAGCAAAGCGCATCATTCCACATAGCGGGGCAACATCAGAAAAAAAGAGCGCCGATCATAGCAAATCAGCGCTCAGGGGGAAGAGGTATGTGCGCCTTCTCCGGGCTACCAAATCGCACAGCGCTGTAGATACTGTTATCGATTTGCAACTGTTTTGGTCCGGGAAAAACAGTTGTTTTTTATTATTTCAGAGCACATTGCGCTCCCGAAATGTCTTCTGCGTTATGTCTATCATGGCGCAGGGAGCGCACAAAGGGCGGCCAGTCGCCGCCGCCCTCTGTACTCCCGGGCTCTGGCCGCCAAAATCGCCACTTCGTGGTGCCTTCGACTTATCCCTGCAGGCTTCGGGTCGGGCCGAGGCAGCGTCCGTGCAAAACACGGCCCTCAGCCCGCATCCATGCGGGCTGCCCCGGCCTTCCGGGAACGTCTCAGCGATTTTGAGGCCACCAACACCGGCAGTTTCAGTCAGCATGGTGAATAAATTAAAGGCAGGCCGCACGAACCGTAGGTCGGATAAGCGTAGCGCCATCCGACAAAAAATCAGTAGCGCACGCACACCGATTTGGTTTCGCACCAGTCGTCCAGCCAGTCCGGACCAAAATCGCGCCCAGTACCGGACTGCTTCATTCCGCCGAACGGCAGGTTGGCATCAATCAGCGTATGGCTGTTAACCCATACCGTACCGGCCTGCAGGCGATCGGTATAGTTCAGCGCCTGGGTCAGGTCGCGGGTCCAGACGCTGGCGGTGAGGCCAAAATCACTGTCGTTGGCTAAACGTAGCGCCTCTTCGCCATCGGCGACGCGCACCAGGTTTACCACCGGGCCGAACACCTCTTCGCGATTCAGGCGCAGCCCGGCATCCGGATTAATCACCAGCGTCGGCGCAATATAAAAACCGTTGCCATTTGGCCCAACGTTACCGCTAATCAGCTCGGCGTTTTGTTGACGCGCTTCATCCAGATAAGCGGCCACTTTGGCGCAGTGCGCCTGCGACACCACCGGGTTAATCTGCGTCGTTTCAACCATTCCCGGCCCCACCTGCAGCGACTTAACCGCCTGCTCAAAGCCTGCCACCAGGTTATCAAACAGCGGCGCTTCTATATAGATCCGCGAACTGGCGGCGCATACCTGCCCCTGATTGAGGAAACTTCCGGTCATCAACCCTTCAATCACCCACTGCGGATCGGCATCTTTCAGCACAATGGCCGGGTTTTTGCCGCCGAGCTCAAGGGTTACGCGGGTCAGACGGTCAGCTGCCGCGCGGGCAATATGCTTGCCGGTGGCGGTCGAACCGGTGAAACTCACTTTCGCCACCTGCGGATGGGTGGTTAAGGCGGCGCCGCACTCGCCGCCGCTGCCGGTGACGACGTTAAAGACGCCATCCGGGATCCCGGCTTCCGTTGCCAGCTCTGCTACCCGTAGCAACGTTAACGGCGTCGTCTCGGAGGGTTTAATCACAATTGAACAGCCGGAAGCCAGCGCCGGCATCACCTTCCACATGCCGATCATCAGCGGGAAGTTCCACGGAACAATCCCCGCCACTACCCCAACCGGCTCTTTACGGGTCCACGCCTGATAGCGCGCGCCTTCCGGGAACGGAATGGAAACGTCCAGCGTACGGCCGCTGATTTTGGTGGTCAGCCCGGCGGTGTAGCGCATCCAGTTGAGGGTGCAACCGACTTCAAACGCGCGCGAAATATTGATCGACTTCCCCTGTTCAAGGGTTTCGAGCTGCGCTAGCTCTTCACCATGCTGTTCCACCAGATCGGCGAAACGCAGCAGGATCCGCTCGCGGTCGGCCGGCGTGCGCCCGGCCCAGCTCCGGGCGACAAAAGCGCGCCAGGCGGACATCACCGCGCGGTCAACGTCGGCGGCATTAGCATCTGCCGTAGTGGCAATCGCCTGGCCGGTGGCCGGGTCCCAGACGGTTAAGCGTTTTTCACTCTGCGCCGCCTGCTGGTTGCCATCAATATATAAGCCATGCTGTCTGTCGAGAAACTGCTGTACGCTGGCGAGCAGCGCGACCTGTGATGTGGACATGCGACTTCCTTATTGTTCGCGGATAAGTGAACACAGTCTAGGACGGGTCAGCCATTTGCGCTTTTTTCTCTGTGACAATCGTTGTTGCCGCTGTGACAGGTCCCGCAATTAAGCACCCAGAAAGGCGGTGAAATGTGCCGCAGGTAATAGTTCTTTCATATACTCCACGCTGCGCTCTTGCCACTCACAGCATAAATGCAACAATGCAGAAACATCATTATTACAAGGTGCAGACAATGGCGACGGTAGAAAGCGGGCAGGACTATCAGCGTTGGTTAGCGAAGATTAATCAGGTATGCGGCCATTTTGCCGCCCGTCCGCTGGGCGACGAATTCCATGGCGAGATTGATGCAAGCTATACCGGTAGTCTCAAAGTCAGTACCGTCACCGCCCGCGGCGTCAATCTTTACCGCACCCGTAACGAAATCAAACGCGACAACGACGCCTGGTTCTATACCGTTTTTCAGCTCGAAGGCCAGGCGGCTATCGAGCAGGACGATCGCCAGGTGGCGCTCGAAGCCGGCGATATCACGCTCATTGATGCCTCGCGCCCCTGTTCTATCTTCTGGCAACACACGTCAAAACAGGCTTCGCTGCTGCTGCCCCGCCAGCTCGTGGAAAGCCAGCTGCACGGCGGCGACATCAGCATCGCCACCCGGCTGAATAAAACGCTGCCGATGGTCCAGCTCAGCCAGCGGTTGCTGCAAGAAAGTTTACGCAGCCCGGCGCTCTCAGAAAGCGAAGGCGAAGCGGCGCTGGAGGCTATCATCTGCCTGTTACGCCCAATGCTGCTGCAACAGGACGCGCCGCCGACGCGCCGCGACAAGCAATTTCAAAAGATCATGGCGTTGATAGATGAGTCGATACAGTCGGAACAGCTGCGTCCGGAGTGGCTGGCCGGGGAAACCGGCATGTCGGTACGCAGCCTGTACCGCCTGTTTGCCGATAAGGGTCTGGTGGTCGCGCAGTATATTAAAAACCGGCGTCTTGACCTGTGCGCCCGGGCGTTACAAAACGCGCACGATGAAGAGAAACTGGCGGGAATTGGCTACAGCTGGGGCTTTAGCGACCATAGCCATTTTTCAACGGCGTTTAAGCAGCGCTTCGGCGTGTCGCCTGGCGAATACCGCAAGCGCTATCGTTAACTATTTGCGCAACCATTTACCGTTAATCCCCTGCACATATTCTCCCGGCTGTGCGCGGGCGACCAGTTTCTGTCCGGCCATTTTCGCCACCTCATCAACCGGCAGATTATTGTCGTCCGCCAGTTGCTGGTAGCTTTCGCTGCGCGCGGCATTAATCTGTTTAACTAGCGCCAACGTCTGCGCATCCTGTTTCAGCGGCGCCAGATAGCCGTTCAGCGTCTCCCCCACTCGACCCTGCGCCCGCGCCTCATTCAAGGTCAGCGCCAGCGCCGGGCTACTCAACAGCATTAACGCCAGGGTGGCAGTCAGCAGTCGTTTTCTCATTATCGCCTCAGAACAGATCGCTACGTGACTTCAGCAAATTTTCGACATCCTTATCCACCTTAATATGAATCTCATGCTCAATTTTGACATTCATATTGATGGTGATCGGCTCCTTGGACGCGGCGATTTCAATACGCGGCGTACAGCCTGCCAGCAGCAGGGTCGCCAGCGCCGCGGCGAACAGTTTTATCATTTTGGTTCCTTACATGTATCCGTACAGCGCGGGGCGGGCAGTTTTGCATTCTGCTCAAGCCATGCCTGCAAATTATCGCCGAAGCGCAAGCTGCGCCACAGATCGAAAATATTCTCTTCATGGGTATAGTTTAAATGCACGGTGCTGCTTTTTCCGTCCACCCGGCTGGTGCCGCTAATCGCCGCGCTCATCGTCAGCTTGCCGAGATTATCAAGGTTGATGCGCGTCCATGATTTCGAGACTTCCATGTAGCGTAGCCAGTTAATTGCCGCGCCGGCGGAGACGTTATCGGCCACCAACGCATCGGCGGTGTCTTTATCCAGCCGCAGGGTCATCGGGCCGGGGTTGCTAAACCAGCCGTCTTTAATGATCCATTTATCGTTGTTCAGCCATAACGGTAACGCGCCGTTAAACGCGCCAGAGACCGCAAATTGTTTTACTTTGATGGCGCTTATCAACTCACTGCTGGAGATATTCTGCAGACGCAGCAGCGCCGGTTGATGCTGCGGCATCCTTAGCTGCTGCATGGACAGCTTGCCGCCAAGGATATCAACATTAACGTTGCTCAATTCCAGCGGATCCTGCTCGCTCCAGGGCCATGTTCCCTGGAGATCGGCACTCAGGTTTTTGGCGGTGAACTGGTTGACGATTTCGCCAATACGCAGTGAAACCGGACGGCGGGTACCGAGCTGCCAGCTCCCGCCGCTGAAACGGAATGGCAGAACAAAGTCGACGCCGTTGATCTGGTTGTCCGGCATCCAGGCGCTACCGCCTTTTAAGACGCCATGGCCCCCGGCCTCAAAGCCCTGCCCGGCTGCCGCGGAGAACGCCACCTGCGCATACATATCACCTTCACGCAGGGTCATTTTCCAGTCCGGCGGAATCAGCGGCTGGAATACGCTTAGCGCCTGTTTCGGCCACCATGCCTGGCCACGCAAGCGTTCGCCGTCCCAACGGCCGGTCAGACGAATCGGGCCGATTTTCTCCGCGTGCAATGAGCCGTTAAACAGGAACCAGGTCGGATCGCGGCCATCAATATTGAATTTGAGCGTTGACGGCGGCAGAACGCTGCCGCCGCTGAAGGTGGTTTTACCGGCATCCAGCGACAACGTGCCGCTGAATTTTGGATGCTGTTCATTGCGCAGCCAGTGAATGGGTTTATCGAGGGTCAGGCGCGGCGTGCTGACCAGCATGGTGCCGTACTGTAGCTTATCGAACCCGGTCGACAGGCTGTTAAGAATAATGGCGTTATCCCGCCACTCACCGGCGCCTTTCACATCCCAGCGCGCCTGCATCGGCGAAAAGTGACCATCGCCCCAATAACGCCACGACCAGCGACCGCGGTCGGGCATAAAATTGTCGGCCTGCCCATCCAGATGCAGGGTAAAATCGCCCATTTCCTGTTCATGGGCGCGCAGTATCGCCTGCAGGCGGCCATCCACCCCCTGCTGCGTCACTTTCACCCCCGCCAACGGCAGACGGATCTCATCGATGTTCAGCGAGTCAATCACCCGCCCGCGTGAACGCAGCAGCGCGCCGGGATGGAAAGCCAGCTCTGGCGTCATCAGCGGGCCGCTGAGTTTTGCGGGCAGCACGGCATAAAAAATCATATCGTCGAGCTTGGCTTCGCCGGTCAGGCTGAGCGGCATGTCGCTGTGGTCCATGCTTAGCTTACCTGGGCCAATATTCAGCACGGCGTTGCCTTTACCCGCTTCGCCGTGCGTTAACACGTTGAGCCGGCCGCTGATTTCCATCTCCTCGGTGCCTTTCTGCCAGTCACCAAACGAAAGCGCCACCCGCCCACTAAGCGGATAGCCGGCATACACCGCGTTCCAGCGCCCATCGCTGATGGTGATACGTTCAGGGGTGATCTCCCACGGCAGGTCGAGCATCGGCTCGACCTCACCGCGCGGCGTGACCAGCAGCTGGCCGCGGTTTTTCTGCCATTCCAGTTCCGCATCCACCAGACCCGGCGTTTGTGGGAACTCGAAGGTGCTGACCAGATGGCCATCGACCGGTAGACCATCCGGCACCAGCGGCATTTCGAATTCACCGACCAGCTTAACCGGCGCCTGATCGTCCACCAGCCGCGCGCTGAAATTGCTGACCGTTAAGGTCTGGCCGCGCAGTTTCGCCTGTAACGTGACCTCTTTGCCTGAATAACCGATATCCTGCTGCCCAGGCGTCAACGACATCACCAGTTTCCCCTGCCATTTTTCCCACGGCGACAGGCGCAGATTGTCGATAGTTAACCAACTATAAGGCAGCATCGATTGCCACTCGGCGAGAGTTCGCGGCGCGCCGGAGAGCGGCTCGCTGGCGGGGATCTTAGCCAGGCAGGCGCTATTGATATCCAGTTCACTCAGGTGTAGCCGCCAGCGGCTGGGACGGGTAAGGCGCGCGTTGCTGACACGAGCAATTTCACAATCGCCCACCAGGTAGCGTAAATCGGGGATAATCAACGAGGAGCGCGTCAGGCGCGGACTTTCGCCAAGCGAGATACGCGTGCCGACCGGCAGCCAGATACCCGCCAGCGTCGGAACCCAATGCGTTAATGTGGCCAGCAGGGCCAACGGCAGCAAAATTAGAGCTAATAACAGCGCAAGAGCGGCTTTATATTTACCCTTCATGGGCAGTCAAATCCTGATTCTAAGTAAAAGCCGATAGGCGCCTATTGTGGCACGTTCGACCCGCGAGTGAAAGTTAACGTCCTGATTAAGGATAGTCGCACTCATTTCTGCTGAATAACTATTTAGACTTCGTTTAAATTGTGCCTGCGACACTTGGAAAAACAGGTAATAAGGAGCCGTTATTCCGTGGAGCTCATTATCTCGCTGATCGAACACGCCCAGAGCCATTATTCATTGGTATTACTGATTGTTTTTCTGCTGACCTTCAGTAAATCCTGCGCCCTCATCTCTTTTGTGATCCCCGGTACCTCGGGTTTGCTGGTGCTCGGAGCCCTTGCCTCAACCAGCATCGGTCATTTCCTGTTAATGTGGCTAAGCGCCAGCCTGGGCGCAATCGGCGGATTCTGGCTCTCATGGCAAATTGGCCGGCGCTATCAGCATCATCTGCAACGCCTGCGCTGGCTCAGCGCCGAACGCGTGCTGCGTAGCCAGCTATTCCTGCGCCGTCACGGCGGTTGGGCGGTGTTCTTCGGCCGTTTTCTGTCGCCGCTGCGCGCAACGTTACCGCTGGTCACCGGCGCCAGCGGTACACCGCTATGGCGTTTCCAGGTAGCCAATGTGGCATCAGGGTTACTCTGGCCATTTATCCTGCTGGCGCCGGGGGCATTCAGCCTCAGTTTTTGGTGAAACGTATTGTCTTTTAAAGAGATTTCTTAAGACTGCGATATGCTCTAGAATTAATATCATAACCTGATGATTAAACTAATTTTTAATATTTGTAAGATTATTTTAATTATGCTACCGTGACGGTATTATCACTAGAGGAAAGCCTTATGAAAATCGCTGTTTATAGTACCAAGCAGTACGATAAAAAGTATCTGCAGCATGTTAACGACGCATACGGCTTTGAACTGGAATTTTTCGACTTCCTGCTGACCGAGAAGACCGCGAAAACGGCCAACGGCTGTGAAGCGGTATGTATCTTCGTTAATGACGACGGCAGCCGCCCGGTGCTGGAAGAGCTAAAAGCCCACGGCGTGAAATACATCGCGCTGCGCTGCGCCGGCTTTAACAACGTCGATCTTGATGCGGCTAAAGAGCTGGGCCTGCGCGTCGTGCGCGTCCCGGCCTACTCGCCGGAAGCCGTTGCTGAACACGCCATCGGTATGATGATGTCGTTGAACCGTCGCATTCACCGCGCCTATCAGCGTACCCGCGATGCCAACTTCTCGCTGGAAGGGCTGACCGGCTTCACCATGTACGGTAAAACCGCAGGGGTGATCGGCACCGGTAAAATCGGCGTCGCGACGCTGCGGATCCTCAAGGGTTTCGGTATGCGCCTGCTGGCGTTTGATCCCTACCCGAGCGCGGCGGCGCTGGATCTCGGCGTTGAATATGTCGACCTGCCGACGCTGTACGCGCAGTCCGACGTCATCTCCCTGCACTGCCCGCTTACCAACGAAAACTATCACCTGCTCAACCAGGCGGCATTCGATCAGATGAAAGACGGCGTGATGGTCATTAATACCAGCCGCGGCGCGCTAATAGATTCACAAGCGGCTATCGACGCGCTGAAGCACCAGAAAATCGGCGCGCTGGGAATGGACGTGTATGAAAATGAACGCGATCTGTTCTTTGAAGATAAATCGAATGATGTCATCCAGGATGACGTGTTCCGCCGGCTCTCCGCCTGCCACAACGTCCTGTTTACCGGGCACCAGGCATTCCTGACGGCTGAGGCGCTGATCGGTATTTCCGAGACAACGCTTGGCAATCTGCAGCAGGTAGCTAAGGGCGAAACCTGCCCGAACGCGCTGGTCTAAGCTTCTTTCCCCTTTTGTGCTCCCCGCTAACGGGGGGCACATTCAGACAATCCCCACAGATCCTGCCTGCATTACAGTTACACTGTTTTTCGTTTTATTGATATGACAAATGTTTTGGAGTTCGAATGAATAAGTTTGCTGCACTGCTGGCGGCGGGCATGCTGCTATCGGGCTGCGTATACAACAGCAAAGTTTCTACCAACGCCGAACAACTACAACATCACCGTTTTGTGCTGACCAGCGTTAACGGCCAGGCGCTACCGGCAAGCCAGACGCCGCCGCCGGAAATTAGCTTCGGCGAAAAAATGTATGTGTCAGGCACGATGTGCAACGGCTTCAGCGGCGAGGGCAAGCTGTCAGACGGCGAGCTAAAAGTTGAACAGCTGGCGATGACGCGTAAGCTGTGCGCGGATCCACAACGGAACGCGCTGGATAATACCCTCAGCAAAATGCTGCGCGATGGCGCGCAGGTCGATCTGACGGAGAATCAGCTCACGCTGGCGACCGCCGACCAATCGCTGGTATATAAACTCGCCGATTTAATGTAACCACACGCCTTGCGTATTAGTAGTTTCCGCAGCTTCCGCCCGCTAAGGCCTGCTCGCTGCAGCGTTTACCGTTCGGTAGCGCGCACATGCCAATAGCGGTGCCATCAAGCTGGCGGGCAACCGATAATGAACCGCCAACCATCGCGCAATTCGCCTGGCCGCTGTCGCTCATCGCCGCGCGCATGCCGGGCGGTACGTGTGCCGCGGTGGCTTGTTGCACCGGCTCGTTACTACAAGCCGACAGTAATAACGCCGCACATCCCACTAAAAACGCAGCTCGCATCCTCTCCCCCTTCAGAAACATCTTAGAATAAACAAACTCAAGAATAATAGGCAGCGCAGCGCCTGCCGTCGAGAGGCGAAATACGTATTTATGCGCCTCATTAACATTTTCTAGCAAATTTTCCGCTTAAAGCTTGATCTCGACAGGCAAAGCGCCGCAGCAGCGCGGCTTTCATTCCAGCGCTAAATATTTTCCCGACGAAAAAATCACGCTTGCAGCGATCGGGTTTCATAGTTTGCGAATGGTGATTGCGGTGCCGGGTGCCTCCCGGTGAATTAGCCAGTTCGAACTAATTCGCGTGCTAATTTTCGCCAACAGGAGACTGAACTGAACGCTCCGCCGCAGAGGGGAATTCACCGCAGCAAATAAATAGCACGCGATTACCGGTTGGCTAAAAGCTATTAAATTTAAAAATAGATTTTGCTTTGTTTAAGCAGTGCAGCGTAGGTATCCGTCAACACCTTCTTCGGCCCTTAACCAGTCACATTTTTGTTTTTCCGCCAAAAAATTGATCCAAACATAGATAAGGACATTCCCAAGGACACAAATGCGAAAATGGCCGCGGCGGGCGTTTGCTAAAATGAAAGCATAATTACAGGACTCGTCGCCGTTTCACGGGTCCCTTCTTTTTGCGCAATGTAAGGGTGTCTTCTTATGATTACGATTGACGGTAATGGCGCGGTCGCTTCAGTCGCGTTTCGCACGAGTGAAGTTATCGCCATCTACCCGATTACGCCCAGTTCAACGATGGCGGAGCAGGCTGACGCCTGGTCTGGCGATGGGCTGAAAAACGTCTGGGGCGATGTCCCCCGCGTGGTCGAGATGCAGTCGGAAGCCGGGGCTATCGGCGCCGTGCACGGCGCGCTGCAGACCGGCGCCCTTTCCACTTCCTTTACGTCATCGCAGGGCCTGCTGCTGATGATCCCGACGCTGTATAAATTGGCCGGCCAGTTGATGCCATTTGTCCTGCACGTAGCCGCCCGCACCGTGGCTACCCACGCCCTGTCAATTTTCGGCGATCATTCCGACGTGATGGCCGTGCGCCAGACCGGCTGCGCGATGCTCTGCGCCAGCAGCGTCCAGGAAGCGCAGGACTTCGCGCTGATTTCCCATATCGCCACGCTGCAAAGCCGGGTGCCGTTTATCCATTTTTTTGATGGTTTCCGCACCTCGCACGAAATCAACAAAATCGCGCCGCTGGCGGATGACACCATTCGTTCCCTGCTGCCGCAGAATAAAATCGCCGAGCATCGCCAACGCGCCCTTAACCCGGAGCATCCGGTCATTCGCGGCACCTCCGCCAATCCGGACACTTATTTCCAGTCCCGTGAAGCGACCAACCCGTGGTACGACGCGGTATACGAACACGTTGAAACGGCGATGAATGATTTCGCCGCCGCCACCGGTCGCCAGTACAAACCGTTCGAATTTTACGGTCACCCGCAGGCGGAACGGGTAATTGTCATCATGGGGTCCGCTATCGGCACCTGTGAAGAGGTCGTGGATGAACTGCTGAGCCGTGGGGAAAAAGTCGGCGTGCTGAAAGTTCGCCTCTATCGCCCGTTCTCCGCCACGCATCTGCTGCAGGCGCTACCGGAGAGCGCCCGCGCGGTTGCCGTACTGGATCGCACCAAAGAACCTGGCGCGCTTGCCGAACCGTTGTATCTCGACGTGATGACCGCGCTGGCGGAAGCCTTCAACCGCGGCGAGCGCGAAACACTACCACGTACTATCGGCGGCCGCTATGGTCTCTCGTCCAAAGAGTTTGGCCCGGAATGCGTGCTGGCCATCTTTAATGAATTACAGGCCGCACAGCCAAAACCCCGCTTTACCGTGGGCATTTATGATGATGTGACTAACCTTTCGCTGCCGCTGGCGGAAAATACGCTACCGGCGGAAGCGAAGCTGGAAGCGCTGTTTTACGGCCTCGGTAGCGACGGTAGCGTCTCGGCGACCAAGAACAATATCAAGATTATTGGCAACTCCACGCCGTGGTTCTCACAAGGCTATTTTGTCTATGATTCGAAGAAGGCCGGCGGCCTGACCGTCTCGCACCTACGCGTCAGCGAAAAACCGATCCGCTCGTCGTATCTGATCTCGCAGGCCGATTTCGTCGGCTGCCACCAACTGCAGTTTATCGATAAATATCAGATGGTAGAGCGGTTGAAGCCCGGCGGCATTTTCCTGCTCAATACCCCCTACAGCGCTGATGAGGTATGGTCCCGCCTGCCCCAGGAAGTACAGGCCGCGCTGAATCAAAAGCAGGCGCGCTTTTATGTCGTTAACGCGGCGAAAATCGCCCGTGAGTGCAGCCTTGGCGCGCGCATCAACACCGTTATGCAGATGGCCTTTTTCCATTTAACCCAAATCCTGCCGGGCGACAGCGCGCTGGCCGAACTACAGGGTGCGATTGCCAAAAGCTACAGCAGCAAAGGCCAGGAGCTGGTGGAACGCAACTGGCAGGCGCTGGCGCTGGCCCGCGAATCGCTGGCGGAAGTGCCGCTGCAGCCGGTTAACGCCAGCAGCCCCAACCGTCCGCCAGTGGTCTCCGATGCCGCGCCGGACTTTGTCAAAACCGTCACCGCGGCGATGCTTGCCGGCCTTGGCGATGCGCTGCCGGTCTCCGCGCTGCCGCCAGATGGTACCTGGCCCATGGGCACCACCCGTTGGGAAAAACGCAACATTGCCGAAGAGATCCCGATCTGGAAGGAAGAGCTGTGTACCCAGTGCAACCACTGCGTCGCCGCCTGTCCGCATTCGGCGATCCGCGCCAAAGTGGTCGCTCCGCAAGAGATGGAAAACGCGCCAGCCAGCCTGCACTCGCTGGATGTGAAATCCCGCGATATGCGCGGGCAGAAATACGTTCTGCAGGTCGCGCCGGAAGATTGCACCGGCTGCAACCTGTGCGTCGAAGTGTGCCCGGCGAAAGATCGCCAGAATCCGGACATCAAGGCCATCAATATGATGTCGCGCCTTGAGCACGTTGAAGAAGAGAAAGTCAATTACGACTACTTCCTCAACCTGCCGGAAATCGATCGCACCAAACTTGAGCGCATTGATATTCGCACCTCGCAGCTAATTAGCCCGCTGTTTGAATACTCTGGCGCCTGCTCGGGCTGCGGCGAAACGCCGTATATCAAACTGTTGACCCAGTTGTATGGCGATCGGATGTTGATTGCCAACGCCACCGGCTGTTCGTCCATTTACGGCGGCAACCTCCCCTCAACGCCTTATACCACTGACGCTTACGGCCGTGGTCCGGCGTGGGCCAACTCGTTGTTTGAAGATAACGCCGAATTCGGCCTGGGCTTCCGCTTAACCGTCGACCAACACCGCCAGCGCGTGATGCGGTTGTTGAGCGAATTTGCCGATAAACTCCCGGCCGAATTGAACGCCGCGCTGCATACGGAAGCGTCGCCGGAAGCGCGCCGCCAACAGGTCGCCGAGCTGCGTCAGGCGCTGACGGGGGTCGAAGGGGCCGAAGAGCTGCTCACCGATGCGGATGCGTTAGTCGAGAAATCAGTCTGGCTTATCGGCGGTGATGGCTGGGCCTATGATATTGGCTTTGGCGGTCTTGACCATGTGCTGAGCCTGACCGAAAACGTCAATATCCTGGTGCTCGATACGCAATGTTACTCCAATACCGGTGGTCAGGCATCGAAGGCGACGCCTCTCGGCGCAGTCACCAAGTTTGGCGAGCACGGCAAACGTAAGGCGCGCAAGGATCTCGGCGTAAGCATGATGATGTACGGTCATGTTTATGTGGCGCAGATTTCACTCGGCGCGCAGCTTAACCAGACGGTGAAGGCGATTCAGGAGGCGGAAGCCTATCCGGGTCCATCGTTGATAATTGCCTATAGCCCGTGTGAGGAGCACGGCTATGACCTGGCGTTGAGCCACGACCAGATGCGCCAGTTGACGGCAACCGGCTTCTGGCCGCTGTACCGCTTCGACCCGCGTCGCGCCGATGAAGGCAAGCTGCCGCTGGCGCTGGACTCGCGTCCGCCGTCGGATGCGCTGGCGGAAACGCTGCTCAACGAGCAACGCTTCCGTCGTCTGAACGCCCAGCAGCCGGAAGTCGCCGAGCAGTTGTGGAAGGACGCGGCCGCCGACCTGCAAAAACGCTATGACTTCCTGGCCCAGCTGGCAGGTAAAGCGGAGAAACCGACCACCGAAAGTTAACCCGGCTGACGGATATCTGGCGCAATAAAAAAAGCCCGAATAGTAAAACTATTCGGGCTTGTCATTTTCCGACGAATTAATCATTCGATATGAATGAGACGGCAACAATATAAATTTTAAATGACAATAAAGGCATATAACCCAGGCAGAATACGATATTCAAACGATGATGTATAATTTTTATTTTATATACATCCTCACATTATATTCATGCGGGAAATTATCATTACTGTATATTTATTTGCTTTAGAATTTACTTATATTGTAACAATTGATACTTATCATATCAGAATGCGCTCCTTTAGCATGGCCGTACTTCCACCCAGGAAGTTAAAACAAAAATAGTTAAAGGAATATCCAAATGAAAAGAAAAGCACTGGCATTGGTTATCCCGGCATTATTGGCTGCCGGCGCTGCTCACGCGGCAGAAATTTATAATAAAGATGGCAACAAATTAGATCTCTACGGCAAGGTAGACGGTTTACATTATTTCTCCAGCGACTCCAGTAAAGACGGCGATCAGACCTACCTGCGCTTCGGCTTTAAAGGTGAAACGCAAATTAACGATATGCTCACCGGCTACGGTCAGTGGGAATACAACGTTCAGGCTAACAATACTGAAAGCTCTGGCGATCAGGCATGGACTCGTCTGGCTTTCGCCGGGATCAAAGCAGGCGACTACGGTTCATTCGATTACGGCCGTAACTATGGCGTCCTGTACGACGTCGAAGCCTGGACCGATATGCTGCCGGAGTTCGGCGGCGACTCTTATACTCAGGCCGACAACTTTATGACCGGCCGCGCCAACGGTGTCGCGACCTATCGTAACAGCGATTTCTTCGGCCTGGTTAACGGCTTGAACTTCGCGCTCCAGTATCAGGGTAAAAACGAAAGTAAAGGGACTAACGAAGACGTTGGTACCAACAACCGTGGCAGCATTGACGACAATGATGTGCGCTATGACAACGGCGACGGCTACGGTCTTTCTGCTACCTATGACTTAGGCATGGGCATCAGCGCTGGCGCAGCATATACCTCATCCGATCGTACTAACGATCAAATGACCCAAACCAACGCTCATGGCGATAAAGCCGATGCCTGGACCGCCGGCCTGAAATATGACGCCAATAATATCTATCTGGCGACCATGTATTCTGAAACCCGCAATATGACACCATATGGTTCTACCAGCAGCAAAGATGGCGGTGGCGTAGCCAACAAAACCCAGAACTTTGAAGTGACCGCACAGTACCAGTTCGATTTCGGTCTGCGTCCGGCGATCTCTTATCTGCAGTCTAAGGGTAAAGATCTCTATTCTAACGGCCAGTACTCTGATAAAGACCTGGTTAAATATATGGATGTCGGCGCGACCTATTACTTCAATCGTAATATGTCCACCTACGTTGATTACAAAATCAACCTGCTCGACGGTAATGACGACTTCTATAAAGACAACGGTATTTCTACCGACAATATCGTAGCACTGGGTCTGGTATATCAGTTCTAATGCTTGCGCCCGCCGCTCGCGGCGGGCATTTCGCTTCAACCGCCAATAAAATAGCGGTTCCCGTAGCAATTTGTGATTCACGCTGTAGTAGAACCTCAATCCTGATGGCATACTGTTTTGGTGGTTATTAAAACAGGAGGTTTTATGAGTAGAATGATTCTGGTACCCATCGATATTTCTGATAAAGAATTTACTCAACGTGTGATCCGCCACGTTGAATCCGAAGCACGCGTCGATGACGCGCAGGTGCATTTCCTCACCGTTATCCCTTCGCTACCCTACTACGCCTCCCTGGGCATGGCCTATACCGCTGAACTGCCGGCTATGGATGAACTACGCGCCGAATCGGAAGCGCAGTTGCGTGAGCTGGCAAAAGGCTTCGCCATTCCGGAAGACAGAATGCATTTCCACGTTGCCGAGGGCTCGCCAAAAGATAAGATTCTGGCGCTGGCTAAATCGCTGCCCGCCGACCTGGTCATTATCGCCTCGCATCGCCCGGACATTACTACCTATCTGCTCGGCTCTAACGCCGCGGCGGTGGTGCGCCATGCCGAGTGCTCGGTGCTGGTCGTCAGGTAATCCCAAGCCCGCCGCCCGGCGGGCTTTACGCACTCGACCTTCTCAAGGGACATATTCAGTATGTCGGAGGTGCATGGTTTTTTTGCAGGAATACCTACAACCCCACCAGCAAACTCTCCCTCACAATAAGAGATCTGCTTTTCAACCTGTAATCTGAACAAGATTTTACTGCACTTGCGCACTGTGCATGAGTGCAGTAAAATGACCACATAAAGGATCAGGGAGGCTTAAATGGAATGCAGAATCACATAGGTAGCTTTCGTGATGTATGGTTGGAAGAGTTTTTTTTGCACTCGGCACCACATAAAAAAATTCCTCCAGACATACATACCACGCTAGCTCGCAAACTCGATATCATCAATGCCGCCGTTACCTATCTGGATTTACGCTCGCCACCTGGTAATAGATATGAAGAGCTAAACGGCAAATTGGAAGGTTATTCGTCAATTAGAATTAACCAGCAGTACCGCTTAATATTTAAGTGGGTGGATGGAAAAGCGGAAGACCTTTACCTGGATCCGCACAAGTACTAAATAAGGGTGCCAGTTGCAGCTGGCGCCTTTTGAAACTCAAAAACCTCAAGGAATACTATGAAACAGGCAACCAGAAAACCAACTACCGTAGGTGACATCCTGCAGTTTGAATACCTGGAGCCGCTAGATTTAAAAATCAACGAACTTGCGGAAATGATACATGTGCATCGTAATAGTGTAAGTGCATTAGTTAACAACAACCGCAAACTAACTACTGACATGGCATTTCGCCTGTCTAAAGCCTTCAATACCACCGTTGATTTCTGGCTTAACCTTCAGGCTGCTGTAGATTTGTGGGAGGTGGAGAATGACACCCGCGCGCAGGAAGAGTTTAGCCGCATTGTTCCCGCCTCGAAATTTATCGCCAGCAAAGCTGATAAGAAAGTCGCCTGATTCCCCGCGAGCCCGCTTAACTGCGGGCTTTCAAATGGCGAGCAAAAACCGTACTACTCACACAGCCGCAGAGGAAGCCGTTGGGAGGCAGCAGTAAAACGCGCTGGCATTCGGCGCAAGAATCCGTACCATACGCGGCATACTTTCGCTTGCTGGCTGCTGTCGGCTGGCGTAAACCCGTCTTTTATAGCCATTCAGATGGGGCATGAAAACGCACAGATGGTGTACGAAGTTTACAGTACATGGATTGAAGAGATGAACGGCGACCAGCTTTCAATGCTGAATTCCCGGCTTGGGCTTTAAATCATTTTGCCCCCTATATGCCCCTTTAGTTTCAGAGAACGTTAATAATGCAAGATAATCAGCAAGTTACAAAGAAAGAAAAATACAATATCGACAAACTGCAGAAACGACTGCGTCGCAATGTCGGTGAGGCGATCGCCGACTTCAACATGATTGAAGATGGCGACCGTATTATGGTCTGTCTTTCCGGCGGTAAAGACAGCTATACCATGCTGGAAATTCTGCGCAGCCTGCAAAAAAGCGCACCTATTTCTTTCTCGCTGGTGGCCGTTAACCTCGATCAGAAACAGCCGGGCTTCCCGGAGCACATTCTGCCAGCGTATCTGGAACAGCTGGGCGTTGAGTATAAGATTGTCGAAGAGAACACTTACGGCATCGTTAAAGAGAAAATCCCGGAAGGCAAAACCACTTGCTCACTGTGTTCTCGTCTGCGTCGCGGCATTCTCTACCGTACGGCGACCGAACTGGGCGCGACCAAAATCGCGCTCGGCCATCACCGCGACGATATCCTGCAGACGCTGTTCCTCAACATGTTCTACGGCGGCAAAATGAAAGGTATGCCGCCGAAGCTGATGAGCGATGACGGCAAACATATCGTTATCCGCCCGCTCGCCTACTGCCGCGAAAAAGATATCGAACGCTTCTCGCAGGCCAAAGGCTTCCCGATTATTCCTTGTAACCTGTGCGGCTCCCAGCCTAACCTGCAGCGTCAGGTGATCGCCGATATGCTGCGCGATTGGGATAAACGCTATCCTGGCCGTATCGAAACCATGTTTAGCGCAATGCAGAACGTGGTGCCGTCGCACCTGAGCGACGTCAATCTGTTTGATTTTAAATCCATCACACACGGTTCTGCGGTGGTTGACGGCGGCGATCTGGCCTTTGACCGCGAAGAGATCCCGCTGCAGCCTGCGGGCTGGCAGCCGGAAGAAGAAGACGCTCAGTTAGATGAACTGCGTCTGAATGTGGTTGAAGTAAAATAACAGGCAACACGTCTCCGGCAAGCGCCGGAGACCGTCACTTGCCGCCCTTACTTCAGCAAACGTACGCGGCAGGACTTGCCTTTGATCTTGCCGTTTTGCAGCTGCTTATACGCCTTCTGCGCCACGCCCTGACGGATAGCGACATAAACATGCGCGGGATGAACATTGATCTTACCGATATCCGCGCCATCAAACCCCATATCGCCAGTTAACGCCCCCAGCACATCGCCCGGACGCATTTTCGCCTTTTTGCCGCCATCAATACACAGGGTCGCCATTTCCGCCTGCAGCGGCGCAATATGATTACCCGCCGGCGCGTTAACCCAGTTGAGTTTGATCTGCAGCATTTCGGCAAGAATGTTAGCGCGCTGCGCCTCTTCCGGCGCGCAGAAACTAATCGCCAGGCCGCTTTCGCCTGCACGCGCGGTACGCCCGATACGGTGAACGTGAACTTCAGGATCCCACGCCAGTTCAAAGTTAACCACCAGCTCCAGCGATTTGATATCCAGGCCGCGCGCCGCCACGTCGGTGGCGGCCAGCACGCGGGCGCTACCGTTAGCAAAACGCACCAGCGTCTGATCGCGATCGCGCTGTTCCAGATCGCCATGCAGCGACAGCGCGCTCTGGCCGGCAGCGTTTAATGCATCGCACACCGCCTGACAATCACGCTTAGTATTACAAAATACCACGCAGGAAGCCGGCTGATGCTGGCTGAGCAATTTTTGCAGCAGCTTGATTTTACCGCTTTGCGAAACGTCGAAGAACTGCTGTTCAATAGACGGCAGCGCATCAACGCTATCGATTTCAATCGTCTGCGGATCCCGCTGCACCCGCCCGCTGATTGCGGCGATAGCTTCCGGCCAGGTCGCGGAGAACAGTAAGGTCTGGCGCGAAGCTGGCGCATAACGAATCACTTCATCGATGGCGTCGCTAAAGCCCATATCGAGCATCCGATCGGCTTCATCCATAACCAGCGTCTGCAACGCGTCCAGCGATACGGTCCCCTTCTGCAGGTGGTCAAGCAGGCGGCCAGGCGTGGCGACAATAATATGCGGCGCATGCTGTAAGGAATCGCGCTGGGCGCCGAAAGGCTGGCCGCCGCAGAGGGTTAATACTTTAATATTTGGCAAAAAGCGCGCCAGGCGACGCAGTTCGCCAGCAACCTGATCCGCCAGTTCGCGGGTCGGGCACAGCACCAGTGATTGGGTCTGGAACAGACCGGCATCAACGTGCTGTAGCAATCCCAGACTAAAGGCCGCCGTTTTACCGCTGCCGGTTTTCGCCTGTACGCGCACATCCTTTCCGCCCAGGATCGCAGGCAATGCGGCAGCCTGCACTGGCGTCATTGCGTGATATCCCAGTTCGTTAAGGTTGTTCAGTTGAGCTTCGGGCAAAAGGTTCAGTGTTGAAAAAGCGGTCACAATGTTTTCTCGCATTAAAGGGCGGACAATCTGCAGGCGCGTATCCTCGCAGATCTCCGCTCTTGATGCGACAATTTAATCGGGTCATCGTCCGGCGGCGGGTCGGGAAGCGGGTGCGGGCGAGGCCGCGGATCGGGCACCGGCACCGGGTCATTGGGCTCAGGGCCGATGGGTATCGACTGCAAGGACAGCGCCATGTTACGCATATTTTATCCCCTCTCTTTACAGGACTATTCTTTAAGCGTAGAAGTTAGCTGGCAGAGGGCAAAAAAAAAGCCGACTCAATGAAGTCGGCGTCGTACGAATCAATTGTGCTATGCAGTAATTCAAAAAAGGAAGTAAGACAATATGGAGCGCAACGCCCATCGCTTGACGTTGCATTCACCTGCGAGAGAGATATTGCCCTGAATGGGTAGATGGTTTATTGATTTCGCTCAAATATTGCCGGAGTTTCAGCGGCAAAATCGCCTGAAAAGACAATTTCTTACAACCATTTACTACGATGTAACCACCAGGTAACACCACCGATTAGAACAACTAACATTACGCAAAATATCGAAAAGCCAAGATGCCAGCTGTTGCCAGGAATACCGCCAAGGTTGACGCCAAACAGACCGGTCAGGAAGGTGCTGGGCAAAAAAACCATCGCCATCAATGACATCGTGTAAGTCCGCCGCGACAGCGACTCCTGCATGATCTGCGCGATTTCATCGCTCATGATTGCCGTGCGGGCAATGCAGCTGTCAATCTCGTCAAGACCGCGGCCAAGACGGTCGGCAATATCCTGCATCCGCCGACGGTGATCGTCACTCATCCACGGCAGACGCTCACTGGCAAGACGGGCGTAGACATCGCGCTGCGGAGCCATATAGCGGCGCATGACGATAAGCTGCTTTCGCAGTAGCGCCAGAAAACCGCGCGGCGGCACCTGTTGATCAAGCAGGTCATCTTCAAGGTCGATAATCCGGTCGTGCAGCTGTTCAATAAACTCGCTGGCGTGATCGGTCAACGCATCGCAAATTTCCACCAGCCAGCTGCCGCAATCCGTCGGCCCATTGCCTTCCTGCAGATCCCCCAGCACATCATCCAACGCCAGCACCTTACGCTGACGAGTGGAAACGATTAGCCGCTCGTCCATATACAGTCGCATCGCCACCAGTTGATCGGGGCGTTCATCGGTGCTGCCGTTGATACAACGCAAGGTAATCAGCGCGCCATCGCCGATGCGCGTCACGCGCGGGCGCGTGCTTTCACCGGCCAGCGCGTCGCGAACATTATTCGGTAACAACGGCGTAGCGGCTAACCAGTCGGCGCTATCGGTATGGGTATAATTAAGATGTAGCCAGCAGGGACTGCTCTTATCGATAATATCGTCATCAGCCAGCGGCTTTACGCCGCCCTGCCCGTCGAGCACCCATGCAAAGATGGCGTCCGGCACTTTCAGCTCCGAGCCCTTAATCGCGTCCACTGAACCTCCATTAATGCATGCCTGTAAAAAGCGTGAATAATCCATAAGGTACGCTATTCGGCTGCATTTCGCCTCCCGCAATCGTCGCAATCGCCTAACAAGTAGACAGCGCACCGTTTTTAATGACGCTAATGGCACTACAGCACAAAAGTTGTTCAGGCCGCCAGAAAGGGAGAACCCGCCATTGGCGGGTTCTTATTCGTTCGTATCAGTCGTCGGCTAATCCACTGTATTAACCTTTGCCGTCGTCTGGGCGGGCACAGGACAGGATTAGTAGCAAGCGTTCATTTTTTCTCTTCCGCATAGCGGCGGGCGTTATCGTGTAAATTAGTGCACATGGTTATTACTCCATTTTTATAAGCAGACTAAGAGCCTATCCCATTAGGGCTATTTTACTTGCCATTTTGAACCAGGGCAGTGCTCGAAATCCTCACGTACTACGTGTACGCTCCGGTTTCTGCGCGCTGTCCGTGTTCAAACTGGCTGTGCCAATTACGCCTACTGGGATAGGCTCTAATCCTAGAAGCTTCCGTCAAATTCGCCACATTTCTGGCTAAAATTTTTCCCAGCCCAGCACCGATGCTCCCAATAATCCCCCTTCGCGACTAAATTGCCCGGCGACCAGTAGTGGCTCAGCGCTCTTCAGCAGAATCTTTGCCCGCAATGCTGTATCAAGGCGCGCCAGCAGCGTCGTTTCGCTCGCCAGCCCGCCGCCTGCGACGATTTTATGCGGCCCGAGGATATTTACCGCATGAGCCAACGGTTCGCTCATCAGTTCAAGCCATACTTCAAGGGTCAACGCCGCTGTCTCTTCTCCGGCCATACCCTGCTTCACGATCTCGACACTGCTTAACGCCTGACCGCTGAGCAGTTGATGCAGCCGCTGCATCCCTTTTGCACCGCCGAGCGTATCGAGGCATCCCTGCTGTCCGCAGCCGCAGGCCAGCCGCGGCAACTCAATTCCCCGCAGATGAGTGCGCGTAATGGGTCCGTGCCCCCACTCGGCGCCGATCCCCTGATTGCCGTAGAGGATGTTACCATTGATGGCAATCCCCCCGCCGATCCCGCTGCCGAGGATCACGCCCAACACCACCGGCAGATCTTTTGCCGCGCCGAAACGCGCCTCGGCTAAGGTAAAACAGTCAGCATCGTTAGCCATCGCCACCTGGCGCCCGAGCTCAGTCTGCAGCGATTGGGTAATATCAATATCGGCAAACGGCGGAATGTTGCTCGACAGAATACGATCGTTGGCAACATCTACCACGCCGGCGCAGGAGAGCGCCAGTGGACTCTGTTCGCTAATCGCATCGCCATATTGCGCGATAATCTCCTCCACGGCGTAAACGAAGGCGGGCCAGGAGCTTAGCGGCATCGCCCGCTGGCGCGGCATAACAAGTTGCCCCAGCGCCGGAGAAACCGCGCTTTTAATAAAGGAGCCGCCAATATCCAGACAAAGCACGCTGTTACTCATAGGCGCGAATCCATTAAATCACGCAGGCCATCGCCCAGCAGGTTGAAGCCTAATACCGAAAAGACAATAGCCAGCCCCGGCCATAGCGAAATCCCCAGGCTGATACCCAGGAAGTTACGCCCATCGCTCATCATTGTCCCCCACTCCGGCATCGGCGGTTGCACGCCCATGCCGAGGAAGGAGAGCGAAGCCGCGGCGAGGATCACCGAGCCGCCGGTCAATGTCGCCTGCACGGTAATCGGCCCCAGGGTATTTCGCAGGATGTAGTGGATTATCTGCCGGCGATAGCCAATTCCCAGTGCCCGTGCCGCTTCCATGTACTCCATATTCTTGATGCCCAACGTCAGGTTACGGCTGAGGCGCGCGTAAACCGGCACCGAGAAGATAGCGATCGCCAGCAGCATATTCATCAACCCTGCGCCGAGGACGCTGACCAGCAGGATGGCCAGCACGATACCGGGAAAAGCGAAAATGACATCCATCACCCACATAATCAGGTGGTCGACACTTTTACCGCACAGGGCGGCGATAATGCCCAGAGGTAGCCCCATCAGTAGCGACAGCGCCACGCTGACCACCACTTCAATCAGCGAGATCCTGGCGCCGTAAATGGTGCGGGAAAAGATATCGCGGCCATAGTCATCGGTGCCCAGCCAGTGGTCGGCCGACGGTGCGGAGAGAATATTCAGCAGGTCCTGCGCATAGGGATCGTAGTGGCTTAACCACGGCGCGAAGAGGGCACATACCACGATTAAGGCGACGATGATGCCGCCGAGGGTCAGCGAGGGATGCTCCATCCCCCAGCGCAGGCCGCTGAGCACACCGCTGCGCGATTTGGCGAGTGAAATTTCCGACATATCAGTCAAACCTTATTTTCGGGTTGATTCTGGCGATAATCATCTCGCCAACCAGGTTCATCACCACCACGCTTGCCACCGTAATCATCGTCACTCCCTGAATGACGGGATAATCGCGATAGCGTACCGAATCCACCAGATAGCGGCCTATCCCCGGCCAGTTAAACACCGACTCGGTCACCACCGCGCCGCCGATCAGGCTGCCGAAGTTCAGTGCGATAATCGTCACGATGGGGATCAGCGCATTGCGCAGCGCATGCTTGAAATAGACCTGAAACGGCGCCAGCCCTTTGGCCCTCGCGGTGCGGATGTAATCCTCGCCTAACACATCAACCATACTGGAGCGGGTCATCCGCGACATCACCGCCATCGGGAAAATCCCCAGGCAAACCGACGGCAGGATATAGCTTTTCCAGCCTTCGGCGCCCAGTAGCGGTAGCCAGCCCAGCTTCACCGAAAAGGTATCCATGGCGATCAGCGCCAGCCAGAAATTGGCTATCGACGCGCCGGCAATCGCCACCAGCATCAGCACATGGTCGGCAACATGATTGCGGTAAATCGCCGCACACATCCCCATGGGAATACCGAGGATCACCGCCATCATCCACGCCAGCAGCGCCAGGCCTAAAGTATAAGGAACCCGTTCGCTCATTTCGGCGGAGACCGGCTGACCGGACTTCAGCGAAGTGCCAAAATCCCCCTTCAGCATTCCGCTAACGAAATGGCCATACTGCACCGCCAGCGGATCGTCCAGACCGAGGCGCGTATGCATACGGCTGACATCATCCTGGGTGGCCTGCGGCCCGGCCATCAGGCGGGCCGGGTCACCGGGGAGCATTCTGATCGCCAGAAAGACAATCAGCGATGCCCCCAGTAGGATCAGCGGCAAAGAAAGCAGTTTTTTAATCACATAAGCTTTCATAACAACTCCACCCTGACCTCGACGTTATGGCTTTTGCGCTTCGGTAACGATAATTTCGCCGCCCGGCTCCATCCGCACGCCTTTAATGGTGGCGCGGGTGGCGTACAGATCGTCCTGGAAGTAGAGCATCACATGCGGTGCGTCGTGCATAATGGCCTTTTGCGCCGCCACATATTCAGCGATACGCGCGTTGTCATCCATGGTAGTCGCCGCTTTGTCTAACAGCTCATCCACCTGAGGGTTGCGGTAGAAGCCAAGGTTAGCCCCGGCCGGCGCGGCGCTCTGTGAGTAGTACAGCGGGCGCAGCTGCAAATCAGCCCCATTAAGGCCGGACGACCAGGAGGCCAGCACCGCATCGGTACGGTTGGCCAACTTTTCCGCCGCCGGCGCAAACGCCGCTTTGCTCCAGACGCCGCTCTCCATCTGCTGGATATTGAGCTTCACGCCGACTTTGCCCCACATCGCCTGCAGGATTTGCGCGGTACGCGCATCCGGTCCCTGCACGGCGATGTTCATCTCAAAGCCCTGCGGGTAACCGGCCTCTTTTAATAACGCTTTCGCTTTATCGAGATCCCACGGATAGTCGTTGAGGGTTTTATCATATCCTTCGTTCACCGGCGCCAGCGGCGAGTTGGCGGCAGAAGCAAAGCCAAACATCACCGCCTTCAGCAGCGCTTCTTTGTCGGTCGCCAGGTTCAGGGCCTGACGCACGCGGACATCGTTCAGCGGTTTTTGCTCAACGTTGAGCGCCACCCAGAATACCGACGCCCCCTGCCCCTGCTCCAGCTTCACCTGCGGGTTGCTTTTCAACTGCCGACCAAACTGTGGCGGTACCGGGTTAATCACATCGACCTGGCCGGAAAGCAGCGCCATGTTCATCACCGACGGCTCCGCGCTCCAGGTCCACTTAATCTCATCCGGGCCGTGATTCTCGCCCCAGTATTTCGGGTTTTTCTTCTCCAGCACATATTCACCGGTTTTATACTCCTGCAGCATGTACGGGCCGGTACCGTCCGCTTTACGGCCAATGGTGCCGGCTTTCGCCGCCGCCGGGCTCACCATCTTCGCCGAGCCGCCGGTCAACAGATTGAGGAAAGAGGGATAGACCTTTTTCAGCGTAATCTCGACGTTGTTATCATCGATCTTCTTCACGGAAGCGATAACGTTGCGCATCCGCGAACTGGCTGCCAGGCCGCCTTTTGGGTCGATATGTCGTTCGATATTGGCGACCACCGCATCGGCATTAAACGGCGAGCCATCATGAAAAGTGACGTTCTTACGCAGGGTAAACGTCCAGACTTTACCGTCATCGCTCACCTTCCAGGCGGTGGCCAACGCGGGCGCTATCTTGAAATCCGGCGATAAGTCTACCAGTCCTTCATACATTGGTTTTAATACAGTATCGGTAAAGGTCGCGGTTTGATCGCCCGGGTCCATGCTACGCGGAGGTTCGTTTTGCATCACGTTCAGCGTCGCCGCCTGCAGCGCCGTCGCCCCACCAGCCGCCAGTAAGCCTGCCAGAATGGCAAGTCGATATTTATTCATAATTGCCTTCATCCGTTAACCCCTACCTGTCTGTTATGTCGCCAGTTGTGACTTTTATGTTGCGATTAGGTTTTCTTTTTACCTAAAACAGAGTCCCATAAATGTGATATTAGCCATGAATAACGCTTAATTAGGTAATAAATTTAACTTATATGTGATGGTTTAGTTATTTTTGAAAATAAAGTGGTTGCTAAAGCGCCAGCCCGCGATTATGTTCAGAAAAAAGCGTTATGGCTGAGTAACTATGCTGAACAAACTCCACCAACAATTGATTCATTTGGTCAGTAGCGAGGAAGGCGCCAGCCGCGCTGACCTCGCCCGCCTGACGGGTATGAGTAAAGCGGCCATTGGCGCGCTGGTGAAAGAGATGCTGGCTGATGGTCTGCTACAGGAGAGCGATATGGCCGCTTCCGGCGGCCAGGGACGCCCTTCGGTCACCCTCTCGCTGGCGCCGGACGCCGCTTACGCCATCGGCATCTCGCTGATCGATAACCAGCTTGTGTTGGTGCTGATGAATGCCAGCGGCGAGAAAATCGCCGAGAGCCTGCTCACGCCACAGCTTGAAATCCCCGAAGTAATCCAGCAACTGGCGGGTGAAATCCGCAGTTTATTAAACGATACGCTCATCGAGCGCCAACGGCTGGTCGGCATCGGTTTTGCCCTGTCTGCCTTTGTGGACGCCGCGCAAGCGGTCTGCGTACAGTCGGCGCTGCTGGGCTGGCATCAGGTGCCGCTAGCTGAATTGTTAAGCCACGCGACCGGCGGGATCCCGGTATTTATTGAAAACGACACCCGGGCACTGGCGAACTGGGAGAAAACGTTTGGTCATCTGCGCAAGCTGGAGAGCGCAGTGGTGATTTCCCACGGCAGCGGCATCGGCAGCGCGGCGGTCATCTATGACCGAATCTGGCGCGGCGCCCACGGCGGCGCAGGCGAAATAGCCCATTGCACCATTGTGCCTGCAGGCACGCCTTGTCGCTGCGGGAAACGTGGCTGTCTCGACACCATTGCGTCTCTCACCGCTATCTTTGAACAGGCGCGCATGGCCGGTATCAACACCGACCAACTGGATGAACTGGAGGCCATGGCGCGCAAGGGCCACACAGCCGCCATCCAGATCTTGCATCGGGCCGGTGACGCCTTAGGGTTGGCTATTTCACATCAGATCCAGACCCACGATCCGGCGGCGATCATGCTTGCCCATCAGCCGGAAAGCTTTAACGGTTTACTGAATACCGTGATGCAACAAGCTATAGAAACCAACCTGCTGCCGGGGATGGCGGGAAACACACCGCTTATCTATCGCCCGCTGACGCAGGACAGTTGGGCGCTCGCCGCGGCGAGCGTCGCGCTGACTCACGTTCTTTTCCCAGCCTAATTTCGAGGTCCCTATGCGCATTGCCGTTGGCGGAATACATATTGAATGCAGCACGTTTAACCCAGTACTGACTCATGAAGCGGAGTTTCGCACCGTCAAGGGCGATGCCCTGCTGGAGGCGCCCCACTTTCAGTTTTTACGTGATTATCCGGCGACGTTTCTGCCGACGCTGCACACCAGGGCGATTCCCGGCGGCCCGGTGGCGCGAGAGACCTATGAACAGTTCAAAGCCGAATTCTTAAGCCGTCTACAGGCGCAACTGCCGATCGACGGCCTGTACCTGGCGATGCACGGCGCAATGTTCGTTGAAGGTATGGAAGATGCCGAAGGAGACTGGATCGCCGCCGCCCGCGCCTGCGTTGGCGATGACTGCCCGATTGCCGTCAGCTACGATCTACACGGTAACGTGACCCAGCGCATCATCGACGCCATCGACATCTACTCAACCTATCGCACCGCGCCGCATATCGATATCGAAGAGACCATGCGCCGTTCGGTCAGTATGCTGGTGAATAGTCTGCAAAGCGGCGTGCGCCCGGGCATAGTGTGGGCCCCCATCCCGGTATTACTCCCTGGCGAGCGAACCAGTACAGAAGATGAACCGGCGAAAAGCCTCTACGCCATGCTGCCGCACAGCGACCAGATAGACGGCGTACTCGATAGCTCATTAATGGTCGGCTACGTGTGGGCCGATGAACCGCGCGCCACCGCCGCGGCCATTTTTACCGGCACCGATCGCGCGGTACTGGAGCAACAGGCCGCAAAACTGGCTCAGGCATATTGGGACGTGCGGGAAGATTTTGTTTTCGGCTGCAGGACGGGCAGCGTAGCCGAATGCGTCGCTCAGGCTATCGCCAGCGCCACGGGCCCGGTGATCCTGGCGGATTCTGGCGATAATCCAACCGGCGGCGGCGTCGGCGATCGCGGCGATGTGCTCGCCGAACTGCTACGCCAACAGGCGCAAAATACTCTGGTTGCCGGCATTACCGACGCGCCGGCAACGCGTGCGGCCTTTGAAGCCGGTATTGGCGCTGAACTACAGCTAACACTCGGCGCTAACCTCGATCCGGCGGGCGTCAGCGCGAGCGCGCGTTTTACCGTGACAGGTTTGCTGGCGGCAGGCCCGCAGCGCCCGGCCAATCAGGCGATTTTGCAGACCGGCGGTATTACCGTGGTGGTGGCTGACCGTCGTCGTCCGTATCATGACATTGCTGACTTTAGCGCGCTGGGGTTAGACCCGCGGCAGGTGAAAATTCTGGTGGTAAAATCCGGCTATTTATCGCCGGAACTGGCGCCGCTGGCCAATCCGAACCTGATGGCGCTCTCGGAAGGGGTCGTCGATCAGGATATTGAACGGGTGGCCCGCCGGCGAATGCTGACCCCGACCTGGCCGTTTACGCGTGACCTCGAATTCACCCCACAGGTGCGGGTTTCCGCCCGCGCGCCCTTTGCCAGGGAGTCCTGAGTCATGAACCGGGAAACGCCTGCGCCAGTACTGGCCGTCAACAATCTGAGCATCTCATTCCGCCACGGCGATAGCTGGCAGAAAGTGGTGCGTAATATCAGTTTTAGCCTTTATCCAGGTAAGACGCTGGCGATTGTCGGCGAATCGGGCTCAGGCAAAAGCGTGACGGCGATGGCCATCATGCGCCTGCTTTCTGCCCGCCATAGCCGTACCGAGGGACAGGTGTTGCTCGGCGGCCAATCCCTGCTCGAGCTTCCTGAAGAGGAGATGCGTCGTGTACGCGGCGCCGAGGTAGCGATGATTTTTCAGGAGCCGATGACCAGTCTTAATCCGGCATTTACCATCGGCAATCAGATAGCGGAAGTTTTTATCCGCCATCAGAGGTTATCGGCGCGCCAGGCGAAGCAGGAGGCCATCGCCCTGCTGGAAAAAGTCCGCATTCCGCATGCCGCACAGCGTTTCGATGAATATCCGCATCAGTTTTCCGGCGGTATGCGCCAGCGCGCGATGATCGCGATGGCGCTGGCCCTGAAGCCTAAACTGCTGATCGCCGATGAACCTACTACCGCGCTGGACGTCACTATCCAGGGGCAAATCCTCGATCTGATTAAAACTCTGCAGGCAGAAAACAATACCGCAGTGCTGTTTATTACTCATGATATGGGCGTGGTCGCGGAAACCGCCGACGATACGCTGGTGATGTTCCGCGGCGACGCCATCGAATGCGAGCGCACGCCGACGCTATTCGCCGCACCTCAACAGCCCTATACCCGCGCGCTGCTGGCCTCGGTACCTGCGGCAGGTGAAATGGATGTAAGCTCGACCCCCTGTAAATTTCCATCGGTGAACCTGCAAACCGGAGAAATTCATCGTTATCCGCCAGAAGCGGATCTCAGTCTGACCAGCAACGAACCTGTGCTGTCGGTCAAAAACCTGGTCACCCGTTTTCCCGTCAAAAAAGGCTTTTTTAATCAGTTAGCCGGGCATATACACGCCGTAGAAAACGTCAGCTTTGATTTATGGCCCGGCGAAACGCTATCGCTGGTGGGCGAATCAGGCTGCGGTAAATCGACCACCGGTCGCAGTCTCATTCGCCTGGTTCAGGCGCAATCCGGCCATGTTCGCCTTAATGGCTATGACGTCCTGCAAGCCGGGCGCCAGCAGCAAAAGCGGATGCGTCAGGATATCCAGATGATATTTCAGGATCCGTTCGCCAGTCTGAATCCGCGGCTGAAAATCCAGGAAACGCTGATTGAACCGCTGCTGGAAAATGGCCTTGCCACCCGCCAGCAGGCGCTGGCGCGCGCCCATGAATTAATTGAAAAAGTGGGGCTCAACGTCGCGGTACTTAACCGTTATCCGCATGAATTTTCCGGTGGTCAGCGCCAGCGCATCTGCATTGCCCGCGCGCTGGCGATGAATCCCAAGGTGATTATCGCCGACGAGTCGGTGTCGGCGCTGGATGTGTCGGTCAAGGCGCAGGTGGTCAACCTGATTATCGAACTGCAACGAACGATGAAAATCGCCTTTCTGTTCATCTCGCATGATATGGCGGTGATTGAACGCATCAGCCACCGGGTGGCGGTGATGTATCTCGGTGAAATTGTCGAAATTGGCCCGCGGCAGGCCATTTTCGCCAATCCGCAGCACCCGTATACGCAAAAGCTGATTGCGGCGATCCCAAAGACCGATCCGTCTCGTCGCCATCTGTTGCGTGAAGCCAATAACGATGAACTGCCGTCGCCATTTCGCGATAAAGACTGGCAGCCGCCGACCCGTCGCTACGAACAAGTCGGTAACCAGCACTGGGTAATGCGCTAAGCGGATTACCTTTAAATAGACCGGTTTAACGCTCTATAGGCTGCGCTGAGCCGGTCCCCTTCCCAAAAGCGATGCTCCATCTCCTCTTTTAACTGGTAACGCATTTTTTGCTGTTTTTTGCGATTCACATTCTCACATCATGCTGTATTATGCAGGTTGTTGCAGTATTTTGCAGGAAAAGCAATTATGCATAAAACCGCCCGACAACAGTTTTTGCTCGAACTACTGAGCGAAAACGGTCAAATTAGCATCAGCGAACTGGTTGAACGATTGCAGGTCTCGCCCGATACCGTTCGCCGCGATCTAAGTGACCTGGAAAAACGCGGACTGGTGCAGAAAAACCATGGCGGCGCTATCGCCCTCGATCTTCCGGCCATGAATCGCCAGGGGCGCAATGCGCTGCTGCCCGAGACTAAGCAACGCCTTGGCGCGCTGGTCGCCCGTGAGGTTCCTCCGGGTGCAACGCTATTTTTAGACGCCGGCAGCACGGTACTCGCCGTCGCCGCGCATCTAAAAGGGCCGCTGACGGTCATCACCCCTTCTCTGGATATTGCACAACTATTTAGCGAACGGCCCGATATCGAGTTGATTTTACTTGGCGGGAAATGGGATATGCGGCAGCGGCTGTTTGCCGGTAGCGCCACGCTGGCGCTGCTTTCTCGTTACCGCGCGGATATCGCCATTCTCGGCGCCTGCGCGATCCATGCGCAACAAGGGCTTAGCGCCAGCCAGGAAGCGGATGCTGAAGTGAAACGCGCCATGCTGGCTGCCAGCGTCGAGCACTGGCTGGTGGCTGATCATCTGAAACTTAATCGCTGCGAGCCTTACCTGGTCGCCGAACTGAAACACATCGATCGTCTATTCCTCGACAAGCCGTGGCACGCGCTTGGCGAAGACAATTCAATGCAGGTCAGCATTGCTGACGCTGAATAACGTGGAGAAAGTCATGCATAAAGTTATCAACGGCGCAGGTAAGCACATTAATATTGCGCTGATCGGCTACGGATTTGTCGGCAAAACGTTTCACGCGCCGCTCATTAATTCGGTCGAAGGGTTAAAGCTTGCCGTCGTCGCCTCCCGCGACGAAGCTAAAGTGAAACAGGATCTGCCGGATGTCGCGGTAATCGCTTCGCCGGAAGAGGCCATTCAGCATCCGGACGTCGATCTGGTGGTACTCGCTTCGCCAAACGCCACCCACGCCCCGCTGGCTCGCCTGGCGCTCAATGCCGGTAAGCACGTAGTGGTAGATAAACCTTTTACTCTCGATATGCAGGAAGCGCGCGAGCTGATCGCGCTGGCGGAAGAAAAGCAACGGTTGCTTTCTGTCTTCCATAACCGCCGTTGGGATAGCGATTATCTCGGCATTAAGCAGGCCATCGAGCAGGGGCTGATCGGCAAGGTTAAGCATTTCGAGTCGCATATCGACCGCTTCCGCCCGCAGGTTCGCGTCCGCTGGCGCGAACAGAACGTACCGGGTAGTGGCCTGTGGTTTGATATTGGCCCGCACCTGATCGACCAGACGCTGCAACTTTTCGGCCTGCCGCAAACTGTACAGGGTAATATTGCCACCCTGCGCCAGGGCGCAGAGATTAACGACTGGGCACATGTGGTACTGAACTATCCACAGCACAAAGTGATTTTGCACTGTAGCATGCTGGTGGCCGGCGGCGTCTCGCGTTTCACGGTCCACGGAGATAGCGGCAGCGTCGTGAAACTGAAAGCAGACCAGCAGGAGAGCCAGCTGCTGGCAGGCGTCATCCCAGGGAGTGAAAGCTGGGGCCAGGATGACGACAGCATGACGTTGTTCGACGCCAGCCTGCAGGCGCACACGCTCGCCACGCCGAAAGGCGATCAGCGCCAGTACTATATTCAGGTTCGCGATGCCCTGCTGGGCAAAATCGCCAACCCGGTGCCTCCGCTACAGGCGCTGGCAGTGATGGCGGTGCTGGAAGCTGCCGTTGCCTCGTCAGAAAGCGGCAGCGTGCAGAAGCTGGCGTTAACCGCCAACGAACTGGCCGGGCTTCAGTAAGCTCTCCCTGGCGGCTGTCGTATTCTTCAGCCGCTACATATTCTCTTCTGCTGAAAACCCTCCCAAGGAAAATCTCTCTCGATCGCCAATTGGCTGCTGGAAATTTGCCACATTTGGGAGCAGGATATAATCAAATACCTGATTATTGTGGTACGCCCTTAGCTTCTGCGGACGCAGCCCGACACACTGGACAGGAGAATGTCATGTATTACACGTTAGGAGAAAAGACCCTCCACTTTTATCGCTATCAGTGCCGTTACTACGTCGCCCACTGGGACGGCGGCCACGTGATGACCGAGCAGTTCAAGCCGTTTATCGCCGGGATCAGCGAAAAGACCGGCCTGGAAGCGAAGCGTGTAGAAGCGGTTGCTCGCGACTACTTCACTAACGTGGATTAACTCTGACCGCTTTTTGTTGCCGTGGCCGTTAGCTGCGGCAACGCATTCCCCTCGGGTTAAATCCCGGCAGCCAAATGTCATCAATAACCATTTTTGAGCGCCCTCACGGTTCGCTTTCTCTCTTGTGGCAGTCTATATCTTATTCATCTTTATCGTGGGAGGAACAAGAATATGGGCAAGAAAATTTTAATGCTGGTGGGTGATTACGCTGAAGATTACGAGACCATGGTACCGTTTCAGGCATTACAGATGATCGGCCATCAGGTTGATGCCGTCTGTCCGGATAAGAGCAAAGGCGACTATATTATGACGGCGATTCATGATTTTGACGGTGCTCAGACCTACAGCGAAAAACCCGGTCACCGCTTCGTACTGAACGCCGATTTTGCCAGCGCCAGAGAACAGGACTACGACGCCCTGCTGATCCCCGGCGGCCGCGCGCCAGAATATCTGCGCCTGAATGAGCAGGTGATTAAACTGGTCCAGGCTTTCGACGCCGCGCATAAACCGATTGCTGCCGTTTGCCATGGCCCGCAGCTTCTGGCCGCCGCGGGTATTCTTAAAGGCCGTACCTGTAGCGCTTACCCGGCTTGCGCTCCCGAAGTGCGACTCAGCGGCGGGCATTATGCGGATATTGGCATCGACCAGGCGCACGTTGACGGCAATCTGGTCACCGCCCCCGCCTGGCCCGCCCATCCGCAATGGCTTGCTAAATTTGCCGAGGTGCTGCAGCGGTAAACGCCTTTTCCGGGGCTGGAGTCGCTACGCTACGATATGCCCCAGCCCTTACGCCTTGCGCGAAGCTATTCCGCCATTTTACTTTTCAGTAGCGCATAAGAGACTATCAGCTGCTGCAGGTGTTGTTCCGCCTGTTGTTGCTGCGCGGCGCGGCTGATTTGTCCTTCTGTCATCGCTGACAGTTGGCGTAACTGTTCTTCAGCCGGGACGGTTCGATTAAAAGACTGAGTAATGGCGAACACCGCGGATTTCAGTTCACTAACCGTCATGTATTTGCCCTTCTGTTCATCAAGGGCATCCAGACGCTGAGTTAATTGCTGCAGTTGCTGCATTCCCTGATACCACCCGGTGAGATTTTCCGCCGGCAGCGCGGCGGCTATGATCTGCTGCCGCCACTGCGAGGACAATGTTTTCGCCTGCTCCGGCCATAGCACTTGTGCCTGTTGTACCAGTTGCTCGCTATAGTCGATGGCCCAATTCGGCTTGAGTTGGGCCAGATCTGACAGCTGCTGCCGGGTCTGCTTTATCCCACCGTCTGCCGGCGGTGCGTGCTGAGAAAAGGAGCGTAACTGATCTGGCGAAAGTACCGTCGGCAATGGCGCCAGACTGAGAGCGAATTGCCGCTGTTCCGGCTCTGGTTTAGCCATCGCCTGCCACCCCCATCCCGCCGCAGCGGCCAGCGCCAGCATCGTCAGCATACCGGCCACAAAAGGTCGCCATCGTTTTTCAGAATTCTGACGCTCATTGCCGGCTTGCTCGTGTGGTAGCGTTTCCGGCGGCGCAATATAAACCCACTTCGTTCGCTCAACCCGCTCATCCAAATGGGTGGAAGCATTCTCCATCGCGACTACGTGCGGTAGGGTATCAGCGCTAGTTACGCCATCACTGTTCTCCAGCCGTACCGCCGCGTTATGCATTAAATTGAGCAACGCATCAAACTGACTGGCATGCTTTAATTCCAGACGCTGTAGCGCAGCGTCCAGCGCTTTCAGATGCGCTTCCACCTCATAAATCAAACTAAGATCGGCATAGGTCAGCGTTAGCGTACGTAGCGCTTGCTGTAGCCGTTTACCCAAACCGCAGAGGATTTCCATCCGCGCGTGTACCGGCTGTGGCCAAAGGCTCCCCCACTGACGGGTAATCAGCGTTTCCAGGATAGCCAGGCCTTCATTCAGGCCGGATAAACCGGTTAACTGCGTACGGGCAAGCGTATACCAGGCCGCAGTCTGCAGCTCTACGCCGTTACGGTCAAACAGCGACAGACAAAGCCGTTCTGCGTATAGCCAGTCAACGTCGGGGCGCGCCGGGTGGCTGAGTTTATGCATTTCTTCACGCAGCTTTGCGTAGTCAGCCAGCGTGCGCGGGTCGCCGCCGGTAGTCAGGTGACGCTTAGGATAAGTTGTCATAGGAGTAACCAGAGTGAGGGCTAAATAGCGGTGCGGGCATTCAGATACTGTTGCTGTTTCAGATGGCGAAGGAGTACTCTGCCTTCAGGCACAAATTCCGTGCCATAGCGTACCAGACCAATTTCCTTCAGTTCCGCGTCGATGGCATAACGTAGTTCGCCTGGCTGTGTCTGTTCGAGCATCTCCACACGGAGGCTGTTCAGCCGCGGTTCGTATTTGAGCAGTACCGCGGACAGCGTGGTCATTAACTGGTGAGCGCTACCCGGCATCCCCTGGAGAATTTTTGTCATATCCGGCAGACCGTAATCCGGAAGATGCGCCAGCGTGCCAGCCCGGCAGTTGAGGATACGCTGCATATTATCAAGCACCGATAAAATGACCTGATTTTCTTCACCGATCTGATGCAGATCGAGACCGCCGGAGAAATTACCAAACAGGGTGTCGTAAAGTGAGGGGCGCGGCATTGTTTTTCTCCTGACTAATCGCACAGCACCACCGCCCGCGCAGGTTCAATGGCAATAAGCCCCGCGAGCAGTTGTTCCATTTCCGCTTGCAGGCGTTTTTTTTCTGCTTCACTACGTCCGGCCTTCATGCGTAATAGTTTTAATCGCCGCGCTTTAACCTCGAACAGCAAATCCGGCTCCCATTGCGAGAGCGTAACGCAGGCAGCGTTCCTGTCCAGCTCCCCCAGCAGGTGCAGCGCAAGCTCATTTTTACCGTTTTGTTCTGCAATACGCGCCATCAGCAAGCGCAGCAGCCAACAATGGCGGGGAGTGTTAGCATCAGGACGATTTTGCAGCCACATAAGCGCTGCTTCGGTCCCCTCACGGTCGGCCAGGGCGAGCGCCTCCGTCTCCAGTTGCAGGATATCGTTCTCACCGGACGCCGTGGTGGCAGGCTCGTCCTGCCAGTTGCCCGGTTCATCCATGACCTGCAGTTGTATCCAGTTAAGCGTCACTTCATCAGCGAATGGCGTACCATCGTTAAAGGCCAGTGTTTCCAACCCTCTTAGCCGTGAAAGCAGCCCTTTCAGATCGTCCTGAATAATGGCCGCCTCGGCTTCCTGCCCGGATTTCATCAACGCCTGATGCAGATACCATTGCACGTCCAGCCACAGATGATTTGACCCGCGCGCCAACAGGCTGTCCGCCTCCTCCAGCAGCTCCCGCCAGCTCTGCTGCAGATAGAGCCGCTTGAGCTGCGCCCGCTGTTCTGGTTTAGGTGGTTCAATGCGGGTCTTACCCTCGACCGTCAACAACGGTAGCTGGTGCAGGGTGTCGTGACGAAGATTTTTTATCAGTCGGTGAGCGGCGAGCCAACCATCTGATTGGTTTCTCAGGTACTGCGCCAGGGTGCGTACCTGAGCGAGAAGCTCCTGGCCCGAGGCAATACCTTTCAGTGTGGGTACATCCCCCGATACCGACGTTTGGCCTGAGGATTCACCGATGCTCTGTGGCACCAGGGCATCCATACCGCCAGATTTCAAAACCCGCGACTCCAGTGCGGCATAGAGACTATTAAGCTGGGGTCGTTCTTTACTTTCACTGTCTGCCAGGCGCTTTTCTATCTCCCATAACGCCGCGGCAATACGGCCAGTCCCCTCTTTTGTCACTTCCGGATAGAGTGACAGGCTGTCCAGCATACGACCGCTGCACAGCCACTCCAGCGCCGCGATTCTACTGCGCTCCCGCTGGGGATGAAGTTTCATGCCGAAACGCTGTAGTAATCCAGCCAGTAACGCCAGCCCCTCCGCAAGCCCTGCTTCGCCATCGCGATGTAGTCTCGCCCAAACGTAGTAGGTGGCGACACGAATATCCTTAGCGGTGGCGGTCAGCAGTTTTTCCACCAGCAGCAGAATGCGTTCGGTATCCGCGCCAGAAAGTTTATTCACTTCCTCGCGTATTTGCTGGAAATCATCATCGTAATCCGGCTCCTCTCCGACGGGCTCACCATCTGCAATCGGCTGCAGCCAGCGTTCCCACAGGATAATATGTGTCTGTGCCAGCCTCTCCAGCTCATTAACCTGCAGCTGGCAGGCAGAAATCAGGGTTTCAATGGACGCCATTACTTGCATCCTTCCCGAATAGCTAAACCAGGTGGGTTTTCTCCCGTTTCAAAGACTAGTGAAATCCCCTCTTCTTCATCCCAATCCAGAGCCAGATGTAGTGGTTTCAACCCTGCCGCCAGATGGCTCAACAGTTGCTGACTCAGCACCGGTAGAATTTGTTGATTAAGCAGGCTGTCAATGTTACGCGCGCCGGTATCCGGCAGCAGGCAGGCGTCCGTCAACGCATCGTACAGGCCTTCGGCAATATCGGTTGTCATACCGTAATGACGATACAAACGCTGGCTGACCTGGTTGAGTTTCATGTTGACAATTTTACGCATCGCCGGCTGGCTGAGCGGCCGGTAAATAATGGTCTGGAAACGCGCGAGCAGCGCTGGTTGAAAATGTTCTCGCAGCACCGGCCGCAACAGGTCATGTAAATCGGATTCTGTCGCTTCCGGCTGCTCCTTCAGCATCTGCATCAGCCGATCGCTGCCGAGGTTTGAGGTCATCAGGATCACCGTATTACGGAAGTCGATTTCGCGTCCTTCGCCATCGCGCATAAAGCCACGGTCGAACACCTGGTAGAACACATTCATCACATCGCGGTGCGCTTTTTCCACTTCATCAAGCAGGACCACGCTGTACGGACGTTTGCGTACCGCTTCGGTGAGAATCCCCCCCTGACCGTAGCCGACATAACCGGGAGGCGCCCCTTTCAGTTGGGACACCGTATGCGGCTCCTGATATTCGGAAAGATTGATGGTAATCAGCGATCTCTCACCAGCGAACAGCTCATCAGCCAGCGCCAGCGCGGTTTCCGTTTTACCAGTACCGCTTGGACCGACAAGCAGAAATACGCCCTGCGGGCCGTTATCCGGCGCAAGTCCGGTTTTGGTCGCCCGCAGTCTCTGGGCAATGGCGTTTAGCGCCATATCCTGCCCCACCACTCGTTTATCCAAATGAAATTCGAGACCCAGCAGTTCCGTCTGCTCGTCCTTCAGCAATGAAGAGAGCGGTACCCCGGTCCAGTCGGCAATCACCGTTGCTACGGTACGTAAATCGACATCCAGCCCCAGCAGCGGATGGTTATTCTGGACGCTGGCAAGTTGGCTCTGTAATGCGCCAATCTCCTTGCGGCGGGAAGGATCGGCTCGGCAGCTCAGCAGTTGCTCGGTCAGCTTCAGTTCCAGGCCGTACTGCGTTTCCAGATCGTCAAGCTGTAAAATAATACGCGATTCTTCCAGCTCAATTGCCGCCAGCCGCGCTTCGTCGCTACCGCTACCGACCATGGCATCTTCCAGCAGCGCCTGTTTTTCCATTTCCAGCGCCGTGATTTGCGCTTTCATACGCGTCAACGATTCCGGCACCGTATCGATTCCCATGCGAATGCGGGCCGATGCGGTATCCAGGAGGTCCACCGCTTTATCTGGCAACTGGCGGCCGGTGAGATAGCGTCGGGAAAGTGTCACGGCGGCGCGAATGGCTTCATCGGTGATATGTACCCCGTGATGCTGAGCATAGCGAGATTTTAGCCCGCGTAGCATCAGACAGGCGGTGTCATCGTCCGGTTCGTCGACTTTGACCATCTGGAAGCGGCGCTCCAGCGCGGCATCACGCTCAAAGTACTGCTTATACTCACTCCAGGTCGTGGCGGCGATAGTTCGCAGTTCGCCGCGCGCCAGGGCCGGTTTGAGCAAATTAGCGGCATCCGCGCCACCGGCCTGGTTGCCTGCGCCGATGATAGTATGAGCTTCATCGATAAACAGCAGCACCGGGGCAGACGACTGCTGTACCGCTTCGATAATGTTCTTAAGCCGCTGTTCGAATTCCCCTTTGACGCCTGCGCCGGCCTGCAGTAAGCCGAGATCCAACGTACGCAATGAAACCGGCTTCAGACTGTCCGGCACATTGCCCTCCGCAATACGCAACGCCAGCCCTTCGACCAGCGCGGTTTTGCCTACACCGGGTTCGCCAACCAGGATTGGGTTGTTTTTTCTCCTGCGTGACAGGATATCCACCATTTGACGAATTTCGTTATCGCGACCAAAAACCGGGTCGATTTTGCCTTCACGGGCACGAGCAGTGATATCAAGGGTAAATTTATCCAGCGCGTTCTGTAATGCAGGGTTCATCTCAGCGGACTTCACGGCCGATTCCACGGGGCGACCGACAAAATCCACATCGCCAGCGTGGCCAGGCTCATCTGGCTGTAATTCCGGGCGCTCATCAGACTGCATATCTAATAATGGTCGCAGGTGTTCAAGCTGCGCTTGTCCCAACGTTAACAGCGGCCACAGACTGTCACAGCGCACCCGCGTTGGGTTGCTGACTAACGCCATCAGTAGATGAACACTGCGTAGAGAGGTCTCCCCCGCCAGTGAAGCCCGCAGCCACGCCTCCTGCATCAGGCTCTGGATGCTGCCAGACAGCTGCGGCCGGCTGTGTACCGAACGTGGAAGCGTTTCCAGAAAAGAGAGCAGATCCTGCCAGATAGCGTCCATATCCCACTCATAACGCCGCGCTAAAACGGTCAGGTCTCCCTCGCCCTGCTCCAGTAGTTTTAGCAGCCAGTGTTCTGGAAGGATTTGCGCATGCGCGCGGGCCTGACACAGCGAAGCGGCGCCTTCCAGGGCGCGGGCGCAGTAAGGGTTTAAACGGCGTAACAGGATGGCTGGGTTTTCCATGAGGCTCTCTCTTTGTCGATTCCGGACACGCTACCGCCCATCGCCGCAGGAGACCAAAGCGCGCAAGGTCGGGCAGGCTGATTGTTTTTTGCTAAAAGCCAGCGGTCACAGGCGCTTAGCAAAAAAGCAGACGGCGAACCGCCTGCTTCGGGCGTCAGGCTGTCGTTCGTTCATTCCATGAATCGGAATGAATGATGTTGCCGTCTTTATAGGTCCAGGTGATTTTTTCGTAGCGCAGTTCAATCTGCTCAAGATGGCTGTGCTTCTCGTAGGCTGGGTTCTTGATGTCGTGCATCAGCGGATTGACCTTCACCACTTTCACGTTTTCCAGTTTGGTGTTGAAGTATTCCACTTCCTGACCAGCATCATTGATTTTGTACCACTTGAATTCGGCAGACTTCAGCGTCTGGCCGGTGGTCACCGCCTTGTAGAGATAGGGGCTTGAGGAGTCGATTTCCTTGGTAAACAGAAACGGCGTGTGGATACGTGTGCCGGTTAGCTTTCCGGTGTTGTTGTCGGTCGGGATGTACAGGTTATGCTCCTGCGCCACCACTTCGATGCTGCCTTCACGATCCTTCACATCCACGGAACCTTTAATGTCCGCCCCGCCGTCGTCTTTCAACCACAAATAGACTGGTATTGCCATGTTAATTACTCCATTTCATTTTTTGACACGCCATCATCCTGAGATGGCGCGGGTGTGTTGTCTGTCGCCAGACAGGCTGTAGCCTGTCGAGCCAGACGACCTGGATAGTGACAGGCGTGTTACCCTTTCGCCTTCGGCATCTGGCTAACCAGAGACAAATTGACGTCCATGCCTTCCACCTGGAAGTGCGGCACCGCGTACAGCTTGACGCGGAAGAAGCCTGGATTATCCTCGATATCTTCCACTACCACTTTCGCATCACGCAGCGGATGTGAGGCCTGCAGCTCGTCACCCGGATCGGTCATTTCCGTAACCAGGCCACGAACCCAGGTATTGAGCTCCAGCTCAAGCAGGCGACGATCTTTGGTGGTGCCGATGTTCTCGCGTTGGATCAGTTTCAGGTAGTGGGCGATGCGCGACAGCAGGAAGATGTACGGCAGGCGGGCGTTGATACGGCTATTGGCTGTCGCATCCGCGGTGTCGTACAGCGCGGGTTTCTGAGTTGAGTTAGCCGAGAAGAAGCAGGCGTAGTCACGGTTCTTATAATAAGACAGCGGAATAAAGCCCAGATTGGCGAATTCGAACTCACGGGTTTCCGGGATCATCACCTCGGAAGGGATTTTCACCTGATTTCCGGTGCCGAGATCATAGAGGTGGATGGGAAGATCTTTCACCGCGCCGCCCGCCTGCGGGCCGCGGATTTGTACGCACCAGCCATTTTGAATAAAGCTGCGTACCATGTTCGAGGCGAAGGCGAATGACGCGCTGGTCCACAGATACTTTTCGTGATCCGGCCCCTTTACCTGCTCAATGTAGTTAAAGCTGCGCACCGGAACCGTGTCCGGCCCATACGGCAGACGGCCCAATACCCGCGGCATGACCAGGCCGATATAGCGCGAGTCATCGGTATCGCGGAACGATTTCCATTTAATGTACTCAGCGCGATCGAAATAGTTGCCGATATCTTTAATCGCCGCGACTTCCTCCATTGAATCCTTGAGGAAAAATTTCGGCCCTACGGCGCCGATAAATGGCATATGCGCCGCAGCGGAGACTTTCGAAATATTACGCAACAGCGCCATGTCCTGCGGGCTGGCGTCAAACTCGTACGCCGAAATTACCGAGCCTATCGGCTCGCCGCCGGGGGTGTCGTATTCGGCGGTGTAAGTATGCCAGTACAGGCCGCTCTGTATCAGCTCTGGCGCATCTTCAAAATCCTGACGTAAATCGTCTTTGGACACATCGAGGATTTCGGTTTTCACGTTCTGGCGATAGTCGGTGTTATCTACCAATTGCTTCAGGCCGCGCCACAGAGATTCCACCTTCTGGAACTCCGGGTGATGCATAACAGCATCGAGTTGACGACTTATACGGAAATCCAGCTCCGCGATGTGGTGGTCAATAAGCGTTTTATCGAGTTTCTCCACCTGCTGACCGGATTGACGAATGCAGTCCATAAAAACCTGCATCGCCGCGGTCAGGCGTTCCCCCGCCGTGGCCTCTGATAGCGCCGCATCGTCCAGAAAGACATTAATATCGCCAAGGCTTGATGCCGGGCTCAGATTGATTTTTTCAAACAGAGAAGCGTAAACGCTTTCTTTGTTCATTACGGCGGTTTGCCCCTGCGCGGGGTTCGTTTCAGTATTTACAGACATCAGCATATTCCCGGTTAATCCATTAAAAGAGATGACCGCCGTTTACTTCCCGGCAAGGGCACTCATTTCGGCGCGTAATTCGCTGGACAGAGCTGGATCTTTAAGGATTCTCTCAAGCTCTTTTCTGAAAGTAGCGTTATCTAGCAGGTTCGATTTGAGATCGCGTAATAAATTACGCATCGCCAGCATGGCGCGGAGTTGAGGGATTTGCCGGGCAACCTGTTCGGGCTCAAAGTCTTTTATATCGGAAAAACGCAGTTTAACATTGTCTTCTGAGTTGTCACCGGCCAGCGTATTCTCAACGGTGAGATTGATCTCTGGGTTAAATTCAGAAAGCACACTATTAAAATTATTCTTATTGATATCTATTTTCTGGCGCTCGGCCAATGGTCGATGCTCTTTTCCATTACTGAAATCACCAACGGTGAGCAATTTAAGCGGTAGTTCAACCTTCTTCTGCGCCCCCCCGGTATGTAAGGATAATTTTAAATTAATACGTGCCTTCGGCACCTCATTCTGGAATGAATCAGCCATAGCGGTCCCTTTTCCTTAAGGAATGATTGTGGAGTAAATTTCGTTTTATTCACAACGTTATGTTTAAAGAAACCAGGGTAATATATCAACCAGCAGATACGAAGATCCAGAGATAACGAGTCATTTAATTGGCATAGATCAATATCGCTGGCAAGCAATAATTCCAACCAATAACTCATGCAATCTCAACACGACAACCAATATGTAATTTACTCAATCACAGATGGAAACTATTTAAATATTATAAATTCAACTTTCAGCGTCGACATAAACTCATTCCTTTTAATAAATGAATTATTAAAAGGAAGTATTAATAGAGACGTTAATAAAATAGCGTTCTGGGCGCCAAAAACTACCAGACTGGCGTAGGCCAGTCTGGTATTCCCGTAAACACATTCTCTCAGAACCACGCCTCAAACATACCGCCGATGTTCAGCGAATCCAACCGCTCGTCGCTGGTGCCGTCTACTTTCGCGGTGTGTTCGTTATCCACCTGGCCGCCGGTCACATAGAAGCGCAGCATCGGGCGGAACTCCGGCCCCATGCCGATGGCGATGTTCTGCGACAGCGTCAGCTTCCAGCCGTGGTTATCCCCGCCCTGGTCGTAGTCAACGCGCTGGTAGCCCGCTTCCAGCCAGGTCGAGTGCACGTCGTTCCAGAAGTACATTGGCCGGACGATCGCGCCGTAGTTTTTACGGTTGTCGGTATTATCCTTGCCGTTGTCGTAGTCGTGGAAGGCTAGCAGATACTCGATCTGCGCCTGCTGGGTGAACTTATGGCTGCCCTCGAAGCTGGCGTAGACCGTGGTCAGGTCGTCGGTTTTGTTATAGACGCTGTTATCCGAGTTATCGGAATAGCGCAGGATCACTTTGTTCACTCCGCTGTCGTTGCTATGGCTCAGCACCAGCCCGCCCTGCCAGGCATCGAGGCGCGCGTCGCTGTCCACCGCTTTTGAGTCAAAGCCGTAGTTGGCGTATACCTCGACGTCGATCGGCCCGGCCTTGATGTTGTGGGTTTTGGTGGTCAATGCGTAGTGGCCGTTATCGCCGGTATCCGAGCTGCCGGTACAGGTGATGCGCGACGGGTTGGTCTCATCGGCCATCACTTCCGGGCTACAGGATTTCACCTGCGACACCGTCGCCACGTCGAACTGCACGCCGCCGATATCGAAGTTCTTCACCCCCGCGCCCTGACCGTCGTGGTTCATCCAGAAGTAGTCGTTGATCCCCTGTTGCGGGCGCTGGTGGAAATCGCGGCCGGCCCAGATATAGGCGTTGGGGTTGGATTCGAAGACGTTGGTGACGCCGACGTAGGCTTTTTTCAGGTTAACCTCGTCGCTCCAGTGGTCAAACATGACGTTGAGATCCCAGATGGCCCCCTGCGCGCTTTTGAACGCTTTGCTGATCTGGAATTCGCCGCCGTTGCTTTCGTTACCGAGACGGCCGATCGCCGAGGCGCCGTTATAGGAGCCGTCGACGCCGACATATTTCTGGTCGCCGGTCTGGAAATGGGCGCCATAGCGGGCGTAGCCGCTAAATTTCAGGCCGAAAGGGATCGCCATATCCGGCGAAGCGGCGGTGGTCTGCGGGTTGGTAATAACATCGACCTTTTTATCGGCCGCGGCATCAATTTTAGCCTGGCGGTCGGCCAGCGCTTTATCGACGGCTTTCGCGACGATGGCGTCGATCTGTTCCTGGGTAAATTCTTGGGCTATTACAGAGGTAAACGGAGAAAACGCGGCGATAACCGCCATAGTTAATGGAAGCTTTCTAATCATTGTCATCATTATCTCAATAGAGGTTAATTTTATTCAGACAATAACAACCTTACTCTGGCTACGCAGAATATGTCGCTACTGTGAGAACAATTTATTTTTATTTTGTACCGTTACAGAGGTTTTAAACTAGTATCGTAATTCTTTCTCCACAATCGAAATTAATGATTAGCGCTGATAGAAAATCATCGCCACAGTGATTCTGCCGCGTGGGCATCATTATATGGTGAGTAAAACCCTTGATAGTTATCCGCCTAAACTAAGATGGCATAATACCTCCGACATTGGTGAATGTAAGAAATGTAACAACTATGACACATCCTGTATTCTATAAACCGGTTGCTCAATTACGATATTTCACTCAGCGATTGAGAAAACACTCAAATGTGAGCCACCTCGCAAATATTACTTTCAAATATTTAATGCGAGAAAATCCATATAGAGTACATAGATTGTGTCAAGTGGCTGTTGCTCTGAGGATCACAGAAGTAAAAAAACATAATTAATTAATTTAAAAACGTAATAGATTCTTCGAGATCATTTGTGTCAGAAAGTGTTTCACACTCACACAACAAACCGGAGTCTGCTCAGAATGGGTAAAAAAATAATGCAAAGTCGCAATGATGAATATCATAAGTTAACTTGTGGGGAACGTATTGGCTACGGGATGGGCGATTTTGCGCAAAACCTGGTTTTCGGCACAATAGGCGGCTTTCTTGCTCTACATATGTTGACGGTGAATACGATCAGTACGGCCACTGCGGGGTTCATTTTTCTTTTCGTACGAATAATCAATGTGTTTTGGGATCCGATGGTTGGAACCTATGTAGACAAAAGGACGTCAGTCGCGGGTAAATACCGTCCCTGGCTGTTAAGAGCCGGCGTGCCGCTGGTGATCCTTTCCGCTTTGCTTTTTGCTCCCATTCCTGGCGTGAGAGGTTCCGTACCGTTCGCCTTTATCATTTATTTAGCGCTGGATTTAGTCTACTCCCTGGTGAATATCCCTTATGGTTCTCTTAATGCCTCACTGACAAGAGATCCGGAATCTATTGATAAATTAACCAGTACGCGAATGATGCTGGCTAATAGCGCCAATCTTCTGGTGTATACCCTTTTTCCGATGTTCGTGCAAATGGCCTCACCAAAAGACCGTAGCCTGAAGGATACCGGTTTTTTTGGCATAGAACTCAATCTGGGAAACTATACCGATCCATCAGCAAATTACGCCTGGTTCGGCGTCTACTCCGTGTATATGTTATTAGGTGCGGTGGCACTTTTCATTTGCTATAAATTCACTAAAGAACGCGTTGTTGCGACCGCGGAACAGACCGCCAACGTTAAAACAACCGATCTGTTCCTTGAACTTAAAAATAATCGTCCACTCGTCATTCTTGGATTGTTTTTCATGCTGGCCTTTACCTTCATGTTCTTTATGAACACGGTTAACGGCTTTTTCAATCAGTATGTTGTTGGTCACTCCGAATGGATGGGCGCCGTTGGGCTGGTCGCCTCTATACCCGGCATTGCGTTCCCCATATTTTGGCCAAAACTAAAAAAGATTTTTGGTAAAAAAGGCTTCTTCCACATTTTCCTGGGAATGTTTATTGCTGGTGAATTATTAACTTACGTCTGGTCGCGTGAAGGCATGCACGATGCGCTGTGGCTTGCTTACATCGCCACATTCATTAAACAGTGGGGCTTAACCTCAGCCACCGGATTTATGTGGGCGCTGGTTCCTGAAGTTATTGCTTATGGTGAATTAAAGTCTGGTAAGCGAAATGCAGCAATTATTAATGCCATTATGGGCCTGTTTTTCAAGATTGGCTTTACCATTGGCGGCGCCATTCCTCTGTGGCTGCTGGCCGTCTATGGATTTAATGAAACCGGCGCGCAGCAAAGCGCGAGCGCTATCGATGGGATTATGATGACAGCGGTCTGGATCCCCATCGCCTTAGCGATTGTAGCAATGATCGTCATGCAAATTTATCCCATCTCAGACAAACACGTCAGCGACATTAACCGCCAGCTTGATGAGATTCGGGTGTAAATCCAATACAGAGTAAACTTTAAATTTATAAAGGTGTAATAATATGTCCCTTATCCAAAACCCTATATTACGTGGTTTTAATGCCGACCCCAGCATTATCCGTGTTGAGGACACCTACTATATCGCCAACTCGACATTTGAGTGGTTTCCTGGCGTTCGTTTACATGAATCAAAAGATCTGAAGCACTGGAATCTTCTGCCGTCGCCATTGTCAACCACTACCCTCTTAGATATGAAGGGGAATCCGTCTTCAGGCGGTATTTGGGCTCCGGCGCTCTCTTATGCGGATGGTAAATTCTGGTTAGTGTATACCGATGTGAAAGTCACCGAAGGTGCCTTTAAAGACATGACAAACTACCTGACCACCGCAACAGATATTCGCGGCCCGTGGAGTGCGCCGATAAAACTGAATGGCGTGGGTTTCGATGCTTCACTTTTCCATGACGATGATGGCCGTAAATATATTGTGCAACAGACGTGGGATCATCGGGAGTACCACCATCCTTTTGATGGGATTACCTTAACAGAGCTTGATACAACAACTTTAAAATTAATGCCGGAAACCGCACGGACCATCTATCGCGGTACCGCAGTAGCGCTCGTTGAGGGGCCGCATCTCTATAAACTGAACGGTTATTACTATCTCTTTGCCGCTCAAGGGGGGACGGTATTTACTCATCAGGAGGTGGTGGCCCGTTCCACCACTTTAAATGCCGACAGCTTTGAAACCGAGCCTGGAGAAGTATTCTTAACTAACGTTGATACCCCTGACAGCTATATCCAGAAGCAAGGACACGGCGCTTTGGTTTCGACGCCCGAAGGCGAATGGTATTATGCTTCGCTGTGCGCTCGTCCGTGGAATCGTCCCGGAGAATCAATCTATGATCCTCGCGGCTGGTCCACGCTTGGCCGGGAAACGGCTATCCAAAAAGTGTACTGGGATGACGACGGTTGGCCGCGCATTGTGGGCGGTCACGGCGGTAAAACGTTTGTTGAGGGCCCAAAAGACGCCATTTATACCGAAAGCGCGAAAGATAATAGCCAGCACGATGAATTTACTACGCCAACGCTTAATCTCAACTGGAATACCCTGCGGGTACCGTTTACCGAAAAGATGGGTACCACAGGCGACGGAAAGCTTACCTTAATCGGCCAGGGATCATTAGCGAATACGCATGATTTGTCGCTTATTGCCCGCCGCTGGCAAGCCTTTTACTTTAATGCTGAAGTTAAAGTCGCTTTTAATCCTTTCAGCTACCAACAAATGGCCGGATTAACCAATTACTACAACGACCGTCACTGGAGTTTTGCTTTTGTAACCTGGAATGAAATTAACGGCAGAGTCATCGAGGTTGCCGAAAACAATCGTGGAAAATATACTTCATACCTGAAAGATAACGCGATTAATATTCCTGACGACGTCGAATACGTGTGGTTACGGACAAAAGTCAGGAAGCAGACCTATAGCTATGAGTATAGTTTTGACGGCGCCGAGTTTATTGAAATCCCGGTAGTTTTCGATGCCGCCGTCCTTTCCGATGACTATGTCCTGCAGAGCTATGGCGGTTTCTTTACCGGAGCATTTGTAGGGCTTGCCGCAGTGGACTACTCCGGCTACGGCGCCTGTGCTGATTTTTATGATTTCGATTATCAAGAGCTTGGCGACTCGTTAATTGGCACGGATGTTTATAGTTGGGAGGCTGGCGAGCTACGTGCTGATTAGTTTGATGAACGTCTTTTATAGTCAACCTGGCGCAGATTAACCCGGTAAGAAGAAAGCGAAGATCTGTGGATTGGCAATGTTTATATCAGGACGGTGGGTTCCCCCACCGTCTCGTTATGACTTTTCTACTGCTTTTTAACGCCCAGACAACCACGTACAAATTCCGGATTAAAATGTTTCACCGCTTCACCCACATAGCCTAAATCCAGTGCACTAATTTGCGCCATTTCGCTATCGGTTAGGGAGAAATCCCAGAGATCAAAGTTTTCTGCAATACGTTCCTGCCGGGTGGATTTAGGAATTACCGTGACGCCGCGCTGCACGTTCCAGCGCAGAATAACCTGGGCGATGGTTTTTTGATGGGCAGCGGCAATCCCCTGCAGCATTTCATTTTCATACGGTTTATGTCTCCCGCCGCCTAACGGCGCCCAGGCTTCGGGCTGAACGTTATAGTGCTTCATGGTTTCCAGCGCGGCGGGTTGCGCAAAATAAGGATGTAATTCGACCTGGTTCACCATGGGCTTAATTCTGACGGTTTCACAGAAATTAACTAACACGTGAGCGTAGAAGTTGGACACGCCGATGGCTTTCAGTTTACCGGCTTCATAAGCCTCTTCCAGCGCGCGCCAGGCGCTGAAATAATCGCCCATGGCCTGATGCAATAAATAGAGATCAAAATACTCCAGGCCCGATTTTTTCAGCGAGGCCTCAATACCGGCTTTAGCCACATCGCCGTTGGCCATGTCCTGAACCCACAGTTTCGACGTGATAAATAACTCCTCACGGGTACACAACCCTTCAGCGATGGCCTCGCGAACCGCGTCACCCACGGCATCTTCATTGGCGTAGATGGCAGCGGTATCAATCAGGCGATAACCGGTACGAATAGCGCATAATACCGACTGCTTACACTCTTCTTTATCGGTAACCTTAAACACGCCAAAGCCGACCATCGGCATTCTGAGGTTGTTACTTAATACTGAATATTTCACGGCAAGGCCCCTGTCATGTTAAAACACCATTTTAGGCCGGAAACACCACCATGATTAGTCAGTCATTTCTGATTTGACCTATGCAGCGAATTCATAAATACAGGCAGGTTGATTGGCGCAACGCTACAGAGCGGCGAACGTATTGAATTAATGCCGGATATGGAAACGACGATTAAGAGTGAACCACAAAATATTGCTGTTTTTTACCCTCATGCTCTTCACCCAACGTTAATCGTCAGGGCCGTAATTGATTATTAGATAGCCTTTTTAAGTAATTCTGATAACATGCCTGTAAAAAATGGGCCACCATGGCGACCCATTTTTTACTCGTGGCGATAAGAACAGAATGCAGAAATAATATATGTCGCGATAATAATAACATTCATTGTGAACGCGACATCATGTTACGGCATGCCATTATGCATATATCTAACTAATCTTAATATCATCGAAGTTGATATCTTCCTCTTCTTGATCGTTATTGATAACAACATCGCGAGGAACATCTTTTTTGATGACAGCATAAATGGTTGCTGTTACTAATATATTAACTATCAATGCCATAATACCTGCCATGGGATTTGACATTGTTGGGAGCATCAATACCCCGCCAAAAGGTACAGTTGCATCCGCACCATACACCATGGTGATTGCACCACCACAAGCACCGCCGATTGCCGCTGCTGCAATACCGCGAACGATATCATTCATCACTATAGGGATAGACCCTTCAACAATATTCACTACCCCCATAGGAACCGCCGACTTTAACATTTCGATTTCTTCGTTATTATAGATATTTTTGCGAAGCAGTTTGGCGATAAAAAATGCAAGCCCAAAACCGATAGGTGTTGCCGTGTTGACTAACTGAAGGGCCGTAACTGGCTCATTTATACCCTGTGCCTGGAGAGTTAAGACGAATGCAAAGCACGTTTTATTGATCGGCCCACCAAAGTCAACGATACACAACGCCCCAATAACAGCACCTAATACTAAATTAGATGAAGTTCCCATACTTCTCAAAAACGATGTGAGTGCATCGGTAAAAATACCAATAGGCGTGCCGATGATATAGACCATGAGCAGAGCACTGAAAATGGATGCAAAAAATGGCACAATCAATGTCGGCATTAAACCCCGGGCCCAGCCAGGAACCTTCACATTTTTAATGATAGCAAGAGCAATATACCCGGAAATGTAGCCACCGATCATGCCCCCGATAAAACCCGCACCAATAGCATTAGCTGCCAGACCGACAACAAAACCAGGGGCAATACCGGGCTTACCTGCGATCGAACCGGAAATTCCGATAGCAATAACGACGGGCAATAGTCCGAGCGCCTTAGCTCCCATGGTAGCGAAAGCCTGCCACAGATCAAATTGACCCGATACTAAAGTGTCCTGAACCGTCCCGCCAAAACCCATACCGATGGCAATAATAAACCCAGCACCACAGACAATCGGAATCAAGAATGAGATGGCAGTCAGCAGATGACCTTTAGGGTTTGCTGCTTTCCATATTTCTTTTATATTCATAAATTACGCCCTTTATTTTATATAGGATACGCATAGGTAGGTGTTATGAATTGACTAATTCACCAAGCTTTTCAATAAGCTTATTTGGTGATTTAACTGCCATTTCCGTTGGTACTTTGACAACTTTCTTCCCGGCAAATCTTTCTTCACCTGAAACTTTAACATCGGCGGCTAACAGAACAATGTCGGCTTGTGCAATTTCTTCAGCGGTCAAGGCATTCTCGATACCTATAGTCCCTTGCGTTTCGATTTTGACATTGTGACCGGCCTTTTTTGCTGCTATTTCAATTTTCTTTTGCGCAATATAAGTGTGTGCAATACCTACAGTGCAGGCTGTAATTCCAACAATATTCATAACTATTCTCCAGGGTTAATTGTTATCGATGCTATGATAATTAAATTAAGCGCTGACATCTTCAGCATTTAAAAGATCAATGATTTTCTGCGGGGAATCTTCCATCAGTAATTTTTCTACTATCTCTTCATCGGCAAGTGAACCTGAAACCTGGGATAATAATCGGATGTGGGTGGTATTTTGATCCAGCAGGCATACAGCAAATAAAATAATACAACGAACGTCACTACCATCCATAGTTTCCCAGGGGATATGATGTTGGGTTCGGCCAATGGCCAATGCCGTACGGGCTACGCCTGAGGATTTACCATGAGGGATCGCTATATGATTTTCGAATCCAGTAGAGCCCTGTTCTTCGCGTAACCAAACATCTTGCAGAAAAATATCTTTATTAATAACAGCTCCATCACGTACTAATAAGTCGGCTAATTCTTCAATTGCTTCTTCCTTACTCTTAGCCATCATGTTTAATTTAATATTTTTTACGTTCAGTACACTCGAAATGTCCATAAGTTACCTTCGTTAACATAAATAATCATCAGTAATCAGCGATACCAGCTTCTGCCACCACGTAGTCTGCCAAACCCGTCGGGGCCGGACAGCATAATAGATAGCATCCGCAAGCGTACGACGAGGCGTCGCAAGCGAACTCCAGATATAAAAAGGGTTACAGCGCTCTCAACCATATAAATCTAACGCGAAGGCAAAGAGACAGACCGGTTAAATAGACTCTTTGCACTGCGCAATGGCTCAATACGGCTGAGCGCGCTGCAATTTTCAGGCAGCGATTTCGCGTTGATAGATATCGACCATTTTATCCCATGCATCGCTGACATTATCCGCCAGGGAGAACAGGCCCGAGGTTCCCACAATAAAGACGTCAACGCCCGATTGGGAGATAACATTAAAAGTTTTCTCGTTACAGGAGCCATCAATTTCGGTCAGATAGTGGTAACCATGCACTTCGCGCATCGCGATCAGCTGTTTAATTTTATTGAGCGATTCTGGGATAAATTTCTGACCTGCGTAGCCCGGGTCAACCGACATGACGGTCACTTTATCCAGCAGATGCGCGTACTCTTTAATAGCATCCGCCGGAGTAGCTGGGTTCAACACTACGCCGCAGCGACGACCAGCGTCTTTAATCTGGTTCAACAGCCGGAATATTTTGTTATTCGCCGTCTCAGGGTGGAAGCTGATAATATCGGCCCCGGCATTAATACACATTGGAATTATATCTTCCGGGTGATTCACCATCAGATGTACGTCGATCGGCACATCGGTAATTTTTTTCAGGTTTTCGATAAAAAACGGTGATAGCGTAATATTCTTCACATAGTTACCGTCCATAATATCGACGTGATAAAAATCAGCCCGACCGTTCATTGCCGTAATTTGCTCTCTGAATTGCGTTAAATCCATACACATTAACGAGGGCGAAAATTTAGCTGCCATACCTCACCTCTATAAAATTAGTTAGTTAAACAGTGACACGACATGCCCAAGAATGATGCCAACAACGCCAAAGTCCGCATCGCCAAAGGTGGTGGATGCAAAGCCAAGGTCGCCCATCAGGGGCAGCAAAATCGCGGGCAAAAAAGAAATCAACAGACCGTGAGCGAATGCCCCCACCACCGCGCCGCGACGACCGCCGCAGATGTTGCCGTAAACGCCCGCCGTCGCGCCGCAGAAGAAGTGCGGCACCAGGCCGGGAACAATGACGCTCAGGCCAAGCAGCGGACACAGGAACATACTCACCAGACCAGCGGCAAAACTTGACAGGAAGCCGACGATCACCGCGTTCGGGGCGAACGGAAAGACGGTTGGACAGTCGAGCGCCGGTTTCGCGTCTTTCACCAGCTTGTCGGCGATGCCTTTAAAGGCCGGAACAATTTCGGCAATAATCATGCGAACACCCGCAAGGATGATCCACACGCCTGCCGCGAAGGTCAGCGACTGGATAATGGCAAAGATGATAAAGTTCTGACCACCACTGATGCTGGTCTCAACAAACTCTTTACCTGCGACCAGTACCAGAATCAGGAACAGAATCATCATCGTCAGCGAGATAGCCACCGAGGAGTCACGCAGGAAGTTCAGCGTTTTCGGCACCTTCAGCTCTTCAATCGACGGGCTGCCTTTACCGATCGCTTTTCCCACCAGCGCCGACAGCAGATACCCGGTTGAACCAAAGTGGCCCAGCGCCAGGTCATCAGTGCCGGTAATTTTGCGGGTAAATGGCTGCAGAATAGCCGGAGAGACCACCATCATGATGCCGAGGATTACCGCCCCCACCAGTACCACCCAGAACGGCGACAGACCGCCGACAGAGAGAATGACAGCCAGCATCGCCGACATATACAGCGTGTGGTGGCCTGTCAGGAAGATGTATTTCAGCGGCGTAATACGGGCAAGAACAATATTAAACAACATCCCCAGCACCATGATCATGGCTGTCGCAGTACCGTAGTTTTTCTGCGCCAGCGCCGCCATGGCGTCAGTATTGGGGACAACACCCTGAATATGGAAGGAGTGCTCAAACAGCTGGCTAAACGTCGTTAACGTCGTGGCGACAATCGCCGCCCCGGATGTTAATATCACAAACCCCATAATGGTTTTGAGGGTTCCGGAAATAACGTCGGAAACTGCTTTTTTCTGCAATAATAAGCCGATCAGGGAAAACAAACCGACCAGTATTGCTGGTGTGCCCAACACATCATGAATAATAAACTGCAGCATAGAATGACTCCGTAAGGCCGCAAATAATTAATCAGAGATTCTCGGAAAGAATTTCTTTGATTTTATTGTTATCCAGCAGGTTAGATAAACCAAAAACCTGGGCAGAATGGCTGGACAGATGTTCAGCTATATCCCTGGCGCTAAGAATAATATCGGCAGTCTCGCTTTTTGCTGAAGTCAGATCGGTATGGGAAACCTCTGCTTCTTTATTTAACTCTGTAATGATTTTTTTCACGTTCATTTCAACGATAAAGCTACTACCTAAACCGTTACCGCAAACAATCAGAACCTTTTTCATTTCTACCTCACTATCCATTGATAACGGCTTGAATTTTCGTCATTGATGAGGCTTTCAGCAGTGCTGAGAGTCGTTCATCATCGCTAAAAATGTCTGCCAGGGCTGTAATCATATTGATGTGTTCATCTCCCGAAAGCGCACACAGCATAATCACGACGTAAATAGGGTCATTCTCTTCCGAGCCAAAAGAAACGCCTTTTTTAATATGCAAAAGCGATAAACCATTTTTAATTGCGCCTTGCTCCGGGCGAGCATGAGGCATCGCCAGACCAGGCGCTAAAACATAATAAGGACCAAGTTTTTCATGGCTGTTAAAAATGGCCTGAATATAATCTTCAGTAATCGCCTCTTTCGCCAATAAGGGTTGAGCCGATAACGTAATTGCCTGTTTCCAGTCACTGACTGAATCCACAATCTGGATATTTTCCGTTGGTAACCAGGTCGTGATCATAAATTCCCCGATAGCATTGAAAGTGAGCCTACTATAGTGGAATCTCTTCGCGGCTTACCGTGATCTTCATCTCAAAGTTAGCGCTAACACGTCAATAATGTTAAAATTCTTGTTACCGCTAACTTTGTTATCCATACTTATCATTACTTTGCAGTTGGGCAATGCGTAAAATGCCAAACATCATTTACAATGGCTGCCCAGTCAGGCGAAAGGAGGACACCAGTGCAGACGTTAGAAGCGGACGATAGCGCGAGAGAAAAACGCAGGAAAAACACCGGTAAAATTACGCTTGCTGAAGTGGCAAAACTGGTCGGCGTGAGCACGATGACCGTGTCACGCGCGTTACGCATGCCTGAAAAAGTGAATCCTGAACTGCGTACACGCATTGAAGCCGCAGTAAGCGAGCTGGGCTATGTGCCAAATCTGCAGGCCCGCAACCTTGCCTCTGCTGACTCCAGTCTGGTGATGGGCGTGGTTCCCTCTTTTTCCTCCCCGGGCTTTCTTGCCGTCTCCGAAACACTACAGACCGTGCTCACGACCCAGGGCTATAGCATGATGTTTATCGAGTCCGGTCAGGGTGGACAGAGTGAAGAAAAAGCTTTTGCGCAAATGCTCGCTTACAACCCGGCTGCGATTGTTCAATTCAATATTGATAACATCAGCAGTTGTTCGCAAATGATAAGTAACACCGGCGTGCCGGTGGTTGAGATTGGCGCCATCAATCGCGATGCGAGCTGGGTCAGCATTGGCGTTGACTATGCCGCAGCCATCAAAAAGTTGGTCACATCGCTTGTACAGACCGGATATAAAAATATCGGCCTGCTTTGCACGGCTTCCAATAACATTATGTTTCGCCAGGTACTGAGCGGTTGGAACAGCGCGATGCTCTCCGTTAACCACTCTCCGCATCGCGTGGTGACCTCTCACCTGGCGGCAGGCATTACGACCGGCCTGAACCTGCTCGGCGATATTCGTATCACCTGGCCTGAGCTTGATGCGCTGATTTGCACATCCGATGAAATCGCCTGCGGTTGTATTATGGCCTGCCATGGCGCGGGGCAAAAAGTGCCTGACTCTCTGGCACTGGCAAGCCTGAGCGGGGGGACTCTTGCCGCCGTTTGCTCACCGGCGCTGACTGCCGTCGAATTCCCCTGGAGTGAAACGGGAACCCTCGCAGGACAAACACTGCTTGAGCTGCTGGCGGGTAATTCGACGGATAAATTCATTGAATTACCCTCAGCGTTACAAGTTCGCGCCAGCACCAGGAAGCAGTAGCGTTGGCGACATATTTATTGATTTGTTATCCCACCGAATACGGCAGGATAACTATGCGTCAGAAAAGTTATGCTTTCTGCTGTGGCGGGTAATGGTCAGAAGGAGAAACTGGCGCTGTAAGCCGCGCCAGTTCTGAGGTTAGCGATGGTTGCCTGACGCCATCAGGCAACCGCTACCGATTAGTGCTTCACAATATACATCGTGCGGCTGTACGCCACGTCTTCCGGATTGGTGATCGGGTATCCTTTTAACCACGGCTTGATCAGGCGGCCGTTGGTATACTGATAAATCGGCGCAATAGGCGCTTTGGCCATGATGATTTTCTCTGCCGCATTGTAATCATCGTTACGCGCTTTTTCCGAGGTTTCCTGCGCCGCCTGGGCGAGGATCTTATCGTATGCCGGATCGTTAAAGCGCGAGATATTACCGCTATGAGTAGAAGTGAGTAGCGACAGGAAAGTCGACGGCTCGTTGTAATCCCCTACCCACGATGCGCGGATAACGTCGAAATTACCGGTATTACGGCTATCGATATAGGTCTTCCACTCCTGGTTTTGTAGCTTCACATCCACACCAAGGTTTTTCTTCCACATCGACGCCACGGCGATGGCGATTTTCTGGTGATTTTCCGACGTGTTGTACAGCAGCGTCAGCTTCAGCGGACGGTCCGGGCCATATCCTGCCGCCGATAGCAGCGCTTTAGCCTGGGCATTAAGCTCGGCCTGGCTCATGCTCTCAAACTGCGAAGGCTGCGGAGTAAAGCCTGCGGTGACGTCAGGGGTGAACCGCCAGGCCGGTTTCTCACCGGTGCCGAGGATTTTCTCCGCCATAATCCGCCGGTCGATGGTCATGCTTAACGCCAGACGCACACGCTCATCGGCGGTTGGCCCTTTCTGGGTATTGAAAGCGTAATAATAGGTACCTAACTGCGGCGGCGTGTAGACCTGTCCGGGAATATCCTTCAGTAGCTTCTGATACATATTTTTCGGGAAGGATTCGGTGATATCAATATCACCCGCCAGATAACGTTTGGTCGCCGAAGATTCCTGGTTAATCGGCACGAAAGTCACCTGCTTAATCACCGTTTTGGCGTTTTCCCAGTATTGTGTATTCGGCACGACAACCAGCTTCTCATTCACCACCCGGTCTTTCAGCACATAGGCGCCGTTGCCGATAAGGCTGCCCGGGCGCGTCCAGTTAGCGCCGCTTTCGACGTTGGCTTTCTGCACCGGGTAGAACGCAAAACTGGCGGTCAGGTTGCTGAACCACGGCAGCGGTTTATCCAGCTGCACGCGCAGCGTGTGGGCATCGACCGCCGTCACCCCAAGGGTGTCCGGCGCCGCTTTACCATCAATAATATTTTGCGCATTACTGATACCCGCCAAGGCGGCGAACCAGGCAAATGGCGAGGTGGTTTTCGGATCCACCAGCCGCTGCCAGCTATAGACGAAATCCTGCGCCGTCACCGGGGTGCCGTCTGACCAGCGCGCGTTATCACGCAGGGTAAAGGTCCAGACGCGGTTATCGTTGCTCTGCCAGCGGGTCGCCACGCCAGGGATGATATTGCCCTTCGCGTCCTGGTTCACCAGCCCTTCGAACAGATCGCGGATAACCTGAATTTCCGGCAGGCCGACGGCTTTAGCGGGATCTAATGAAGCGGGCTCGTCTTTTATATGGCGTACCAGCTGCTGTTTTTCAGCTAATACGGTTCCCGGAGGCACGTCCGCCGCCCAGGCAAGAGAAGAAACGCTGGCTAACCACAGCGCGCCGCATGTCAATGTGACAGGATACTTCATGAGATCCCCTTTTAAATGAACAAACCAGTGCTGGCAGAGCGATAATTATTTGTTTCCCCACCTGAAATTGCAAACGGCTTATGATAGAAAATTGACATGACGAGTTTTTTCGCCAGAGAGGGAAAGCGTTTGATTCCGGGACGCTTTTCTACAACACTGCTAACAATAACCTGATGACAGGATACCCTATGCCCGTTTCACGCCCTCGTCCCCTGCGCGGCGCTTTCCCGCCAGGCACGCAACGTTACGGCCAGTCGCATCTCGGCGCGCCGCTGCTGTGGTTCCCCGCTCCGCTGGCAGATAGCCGCAGCGGTCTGATTATCGCCGGCACGCACGGCGACGAAAACTCGTCGATCGTCACCCTCTCCTGCGCGTTGCGCACGCTAAAACCGGAGTTGCGTCGCCATCACGTGGTATTAACGGTCAACCCTGACGGCTGTCAGCTAGGGTTACGCGCCAACGCCCGCGGTATCGATCTCAATCGTAATTTCCCGGCCGCTAACTGGAAGGCGGGAGAAACGGTGTATCGCTGGAATAGTGCAGCCGAAGAGCGTGATGTGGTTCTGCTGACCGGTGAAAAACCCGGTTCGGAGCCCGAAACCCAGGCGCTGTGCCAGTTGATCCACCAGATCCATCCGGCGTGGGTAGTCTCCTTCCACGATCCGCTGGCCTGCATTGAGGACCCCGGCCACAGCGAGCTGGGACAATGGCTCGCCGGGGCTTTTAATTTACCGCTGGTGGGCAGCGTCGGTTACGAAACGCCGGGCTCTTTTGGCAGTTGGTGCGCCGATATCGGCCTGCCGTGCATTACCGCCGAATTTCCGCCGGTCTCCGCCGACGAAGCGACAGAAAAGTACCTCGCGGCGATGACCGATTTACTACACTGGCACACTCACAGATGAAGCATGCCGGTGCTGAACTGCAGCGCCGGTTCCACATCTACCGCCAGCCAGGTCGGGCCATCGAGATCCGCAAAACGGGCCAGCGGCGCCAGCGGCAGCGCGGCGGAAATGGCCCGTGAAGTACAAAGCATACAGCCCAGCATCCTCTTATAACCCAGCCGTTCAGCCTCCTGCGCCAACAGCAATGCCTCGGTCAGACCACCGGTTTTATCCAACTTAATGTTGACCATTTCGTAGCGACCCTGCAGCGCCGGTAGGCTTTCCCGCGTATGACAGCTCTCATCGGCGCAGATCGGCAGCGGATGAATGAAGTTTTCCAACGCCTCATCCGCGCCGGCCGGTAACGGCTGCTCCAGCATCGCCACGCCGAGATCGGCCAAAAGCTGACAGCGCGCCGCCAGACCTTCGCCACGCCACGCTTCGTTAGCATCAACGATCAACGTCGCCTGCGGCACCGCGTCGCGAATAGCAACCAGCCGCTCGCTAATCAAATGATCGTCGAGCTTGACCTTCAGCAGCCGCGCGCCTTTCTCCCACAGCGCGGCGGCGCTGGCCGCCATCTGTTCCGGCGTGCCGATTACCACGGTTTGCGCCGTCACGACTTCGCGCGGCAGATTGACGCCAAGCAGCTGCGGCAACGTTTTCCCCGCGCGGCGCGCCTCCAGATCCCACAACGCGCAGTCGACGGCGTTGCGCGCTGCCCCAGCCGGCAGTAGCTGTTGCACTTGCTCGCGGGTAGCGCCGCGCTCAAGCTGCTCGCCGATCGCCATAATCTGCGCCATCACCGAGGCGATGCTTTCCCCGTAGCGCGGATAAGGCGTACATTCTCCGGCCCCTTTTACCCCATCCTCTTCTATTTCCACCACCACGACTTTGGCCTCGCTGCGGCTGCCGCGAGAGATAACAAACGGCGTGTGAAGCGGCCATGATTCTTCAAAAACTCGAAGGTTGCGCATTCCCTGGGCCTCTTAGGTAAATGTTAAATAGAGTTTGCCGTGTTGCTGGCTGATGTCATACACTAACTACGACGTTAACTATATGTAAACAGGAAGATAACCATGTCGCAAACCGTACATTTCCAGGGTAACCCAGTGTCCGTTCAGGGCTCCATTCCGCAGGCTGGCGCGAAGGCGCAGCCGTTTACGCTGGTCGCCAAAGATCTCTCTGACGTCACGCTGAGCCAATACGCTGGTAAACGTAAAGTACTGAATATTTTCCCAAGCATCGATACCGGCGTCTGCGCGGCATCGGTTCGCAAATTCAACCAACTGGCTTCTGAGCTGAACAACACCGTGGTGCTGTGCATCTCCGCTGACCTGCCGTTCGCGCAGTCCCGTTTCTGCGGCGCAGAGGGCCTGAGCAATGTGGTCACCCTGTCCACCCTGCGCGCGCCGCAGTTCCTGGCAGATTATGGCGTTGCTATCTCCGCCGGCCCGCTGGCTGGTCTGGCTGCACGCGCAGTCGTTGTTATCGATGAAAACGACCAGGTGGTATACAGCCAGCTGGTTAACGAAATCACCGAAGAGCCGGATTACGATGCGGCGCTGGCTGCGCTGAAAGCGTAATCGCTTCCCTTCTGTTATCAAGCCTCCTTCAACGGGGGCTTTTTTCTTTGCGCGGCGCATAGCGCGAAATTAACCGCGCGGTGGCCGGGCCGGTGAGCAATATGGTAAACAGGCGCAGCGTTTGCATCGCCATGATAAAAGACATATCCGCCCGGGTACCGACGGCGATTATCGCCACCGTATCCAGACCCCCGGGGCTGGTCGCCAGATAGGCGGTGAGAAAATCCAGCGGCAGCAGGTGCGTTAACGCTAAAGCCATCAGCGCGCACAGCGCGATCAGGCCGACGATGGCGGCAATGATTTGCGGTAGCGTCTTCAGCGCCAGCATAAAAATCTCGCGATTAAACTGCAGGCCAACCGTCCAGCCAAGCGCGGTATACGCCAGCACCAGTAACCATTCCGGTAGCTCCAGCAATAGCATGCCTTCACCCTGCGCCAGCGCACCGGCCAGCATCGGTAACAACATTGCCCCGGAAGGGATGCGTAAACGTAACCCTAACCAACCGGCGACCGCAGTCAATAGCAACGTTAACGGTAGATTAAAAGTCAGCGGCGGGAACCAGACGATCTGCTGGGTCATCTCCTGCGCCTCGCCGCCGAGCGCGAAACGCACCACCATTACCGCCGCGCCAACCACGAACAGTACCCGCAGATACTGCATCAGGGCCACCAGACGAACGTCGGCGCCATACTCTTGGGCCATCACCACCATCGCCGAAGCGCCGCCCGGCGAGCTTCCCCACGCGCCGGTTGCCCCGGGTAGCGAACTGTAACGCACCAGCAGCCAGCCGGTCAGCGCGCTGATAGCCAGCGTGGAAAGGAGGATAATCAACACCAGCGCCCAGTTGGCGGCCAGAACGCCGAAAATAGACGGGGTTAGCGCGCGGGCGATCATACAGCCGATGATAGCCTGAGCGGAGATAAAGAATGGACGAGGGAGACGAATCGCGGCGCCGCGCAGACTAAGGGTAATTCCGGCGATAAGCGGGCCAAGCAGCGGCGCAGCGGGAAGATGGAGCCGGAACAGCACAAAGGAGAGCACGGCGGAGAGTGCCAGTAATATCATCCACTGAGGCCAATCCCGTTGCTTCGCCAACCGTCACCTTCCCGGAAAAAGAAAAATAAAATAAGTATATACAGAGATATCGCTGAAAAAACGCTGAAAATCGCGGCCGCGCCGAGCCGGCCGCACCGGTGATTTATTCTTCGCCTTTCTTCTGGCTCAGACCATACTCCCGCAGCTTGTTAGCAATCGCGGTATGCGAAACGCCGAGACGTTTGGCTAATTTACGCGTGCTGGGGAAGCTGCGATACAACTGGGTCAATACCGAACGCTCAAAGCGGCGGGTAATATCGTCGAGCGATCCTTCCATCGCCTCTTCACCTACCGGCAGCGACGACACATCGTGATCTGGCAGCAGAATATCCTGCGGGCGCAGTTCGAAGCCCTCGAGCTGGGTTAACGCGCGGTACACTGCGTTTTTCAACTGACGCACGTTGCCCGGCCAGCTATAGCGGGTCAACACGGTATTAAGGTCAGCGGAGAGTTTTGGCCGCGGGATGCCCTGCTCATCGGCAAAGCGCGCGACGAACAGTTCGGTCAACGGCATGATGTCCTGCGGACAATCGCGCAGCGGCGGCAGGTTCAACGTCAGCACATTCAGACGATAATAAAGATCTTCGCGGAAGAGTCCTTTTTGCACCAGCTCGACGAGATTTTTTTGCGTCGCGCAGATAACCCGGACATCGACATGCACTTCGTGATCTTCACCGACACGACGGAAAGTACCATCGTTGAGAAAGCGCAACAGCTTCGTTTGCATGCCAGGCGACATTTCGCCGATCTCATCCAGCAGCACAGAGCCGCCGTTGGCCTGCTCAAAGAAACCTTTTTTCCCCTGCGACGCATCGCCGAATAGCTCGCTCTCTACCGCGTTTTCCGGAATCGAACCGCAGTTCAGCGCCAGATAAGGTTTGCTCGCGCGCGGGCTGGCCAGATGGCAGGCATGGGCCAGCAGATCTTTACCGGTACCCGTATCGCCGACAATCAGCAACGGGGCGCTGAGCATCGCCAGCTTGCGGGCCTGTTCAACAACGTGGCGCATTTTCGGCCCAACGGCGAGGATCTGGCTAAAGGCGCTGGTATCCTGGGTCGTCAGCGTTTGCAGTTGACGCCCCATACGTACGGTGGAGCGTAACATCACCACGGCGCCGGTCAGCACACGCTCGGCGTGTTCGCCTTCCAGATACACCGGTGTCACTTCCAGCATAAAGTTTTGGCCATTGACGACCACATGCTCGGTATGCGACTCCAGCGGGTTGCCTTCCAGCCAGCGCTGCAGGTTGAAATCAGTAATGAGTTGCGCCACCGGATGGCTGCGTAAGCGTGCCTGAGTTTGACCAAACAGTTGGCAGCTGGCCGGGTTGGCAAGTTCTACTTTACCTTTGGCATCGAGCGACAGCACCGGTTCCGGCATTGCCACCAGCAGCGCGCTCAGCGCCAGATGTTCCCGCTCTGACGGCATCCACGCCACGGTACGAACATCGGTTACGCCGGAGATACGGCGGATTTCCGCCATTAAACTGCTGAAACTGGCGAACTCCAGTTCGGCGAAATTAAGGTAGATTCGGCCAATCGGGTCGATATCGATACCGCGCAGATCAATACCGCGCAGCACCAGCAAATCGAGTAATTCACGGGTCAGACCAAGACGGTCCTGACAAAAGACTTCCAGACGCATAGGAGTTTTCACCCTAAAAAGGCCAATGACGGATGAATGATAGGACAGATATGGGCTTACGTGAAGATAGCTGTCAACAATTATTGACAGTATGGCGGAAAAATGGGCTTTATGCCGTAAAGTTATGCGGGCATTTCTTTTGCGTTATGGCTCGCATGGCACAGAGGGCGCTGGGCGCCAGGGGGTTTCCCGGAGGCGGCGCGTTGCGCCTTCTCCGGGCTACCAAATCGCAAAGCGCTGTAGCCCCGGTAAGTGGCAGCGCCACCGGGGGATCCAGCGCGGTGAAGACATTAACGGCAGGCCGCACGAACCGTAGGCCGGGTAAGGCGCAGCCGCCACCCGGCATTTACGCTTGCCGACGTTATTTCTCCGCGCCGGTTTTGCTTTTCTGCAGCGTCTCTTTTAACTGGCCGATCAGTTCGCGGCGGAAATCGCCGAGCCGCGGTTTATCATCGGCGATCCACGGTAGCGGACGACACAGCTCCATTGCCTTAATCCCCAGACGGGCGGTCAACAATCCGGCGCCGATACCCTGTGCGGCGCGCGCCGATAAGCGGGCCGCCAGATCCTGCGACATCCAGTCCATGCCGACTTCGCGCACCAGCTCGCTGGCGCCGGCAAAGGCGATATTCAGCAACACCAGGCGGAATAAACGCAGGCGGCTGTAATAGCCAAGTTCAATACCATAGAGGGTGGCGATACGGTTAATCAATCTCAGGTTACGCCAGGCGATAAACGCCATATCGACCAGCGCCAGCGGGCTGACAGCGATCATCAGCGTCGATTCCGCCGCCGAGCGGCTGATTTCCCGCCGCGCCTGCGCATCCAACACCGGCTGCACCAGTTGCGCGTACAGGCTCACCACTTCGCGATCGTTTTGCGTTTCATGGATCGCTGCATACCAGCGCTGCAGCGCCGGATGCGATTGATCCAGCCCGGCCTGCTGCGCCAGTTTCTCACAGAACGCGCGCCCTTTGCCCACCGCGTGGCTATGCATCAGATCCCTCGCTTCATCGCGTTCGTGCGCGCGCTGGCGCAGACGCCACAGGCGACGCCATTCAGTCGCTACCGACCCCACGCCCGCGCCGACAATCAGCGCCCCGGCCGCGCAGCCGCCGAGCGCAATCCAGTCCTGAGTCTGCCAGGCCGTCACCGTCCACTGCACGCCCTGCGCCACCACGCTAATACCAAAAATTGCCAGCCCGGCACTAACCATCCGCCGCCACAGGCTGCGTTTCGGGCGCAGTACCGATTCCACCACCGCTTCGGCGGCCCCCTCCTCTTCAGCAACCATTTCAGGCAGCATCGGAGAGAAGGTTTGCGCATCGGCCGCGTCAAAGGCGCGGGCCGATTTTAAGGTCTGGCTCTTTTCCGTTTCCAGTGGGCCATCGAAATCGATCCGCGGTTTTATCGGCTCGCTCATCGCAATTTATCTCCAATCAAAAATTCCAGCGCCGCGTCGAGGCGAATATGCGGCAGCGGTTTATCGACATCCATCGCTCTCGGGCGGAAGTTCTCAAACTGGAAGCCCTGCTGTTCCCAGAAGGCCTGGCCCGGCAGCCGCGCCGGCACCTCCCCTGGGAAAATGGTAAGCGGTTGCCCATCGCTCAGACGATCGCCGCGCAGCGCTGGGATCTTCTCGCCGTTAACCTCGATAAGCCCTCCCTGGGTGGCCTGAATGGATGCCAGCCCCAGACAATCCATGCTGATGCCTTCAAAGGCGGCATTCTGCCAGGCGTCCTGAATCAGTTGCTGAAGTAGCGACACCATGTTGCCGTGCTGATCGACGGTCACGTGATCGGCTTTAGTGGCGGCAAACAGTAGCTTGTCAATAACCGGTGAAAACAGGCGGCGAAACAGCGTTCGCTGGCCGTAATGGAAGCTTTGCATCAACTGGGTCAGCGCCAGACGCATATCATTAAACGCCTGCGGCCCGCTGTTTAACGGCTGCAGACAGTCCACCAGTACGATCTGGCGGTCAAAGCGCAGAAAGTGGTCTTTATAAAAGCCTTTCACCACTTTCTCGCAGTAGTATTTGAAGCGCTCGCGCAGCATTCCGGCATTGGTGTGTTTGTCCGCCTGCGCCAGCCTGGCTTCGCCAACCGCATCGACATCCGGCCAGGGGAAGAACTGCAGCGCCGGAGCCCCCGCCATGTCACCGGGAAGCACAAAACGCCCTGGCTGAATAAAGTGCAATCCCTCGCGCTTGCAGGCGTGCAGATAATCGGTCCAGGCGGCGGCGATCTCCGCCAGCCGGGTTTCGTCGGCGGGCGCCAGCGGATCGAGCCCATCACACAGCTGCCGCCAGCGGGCAGACCACTCCCCACGTGGCCCCTGCAACAGCCCGGTCATTTGCCGTGACCAGCTTAAATAATCCTGCGCCAGCATCGGCAGGTCGAGCAACCATTCTCCCGGATAATCCACGATTTCCAGATACAGAGTAGAAGTGTCTTTGAAATGACGCAGCAGAGAATCGTTAGAGCGATAGCGCAGCGCAAGGCGAATTTCGCTCACCCCACGGGTCGGCGTCGGCCAGGCCGGCGGCTGGCCATAAAGCTGCGCCAGGCCTTCATCATAGGTAAAACGCGGAATGCCGAAATCACGCTGCGGAACCCGCTTCACACCCAACAGGCGTTCTTCGCGCGCCGCGCTCAGCAGCGGCAGTCGCGCTCCGGCGTGGATATTCAGCAGTTGATTAACCATCGCGGTGATAAAAGCCGTTTTGCCGCTGCGGCTGAGTCCGGTTACGGCAAGACGTAAATGCCGGTCAACCCCGCGGTTGACCAGCGCATTGAATTCAGTTTTGAGTCGCTTCATCGCCAGTCCGTTATGCCCAGAAGGAATGTCGTTTAATGATAAGCTATTTAGATGGGGATAATCAGGGCCAATATAAAGCGCGCCGGTATTCCTCCCCCTGAGGAATTATTTCATGCCGCGGGCAAAACGATTGGCCAGCCGACTGAGCAGCGGCTCAAGCGCTACCGCCAGCAACATTTTCAGCGGCCGACGCGCCACCGATTTCACCGCCCAACCGGCAACGCCCGCCGGGCCGTATCGCAGCGCGGTCAGTAGCACCAGCTTACCGGCGATCTTAAGACCCGGTTTCACTTTTTGCCCTGCCTGTTGCCATTTCATATTCATGCGTTGCCTCGTTGGTTACATGGAAAAATTTTACAGCTGACGAAAACGGCTGCGCAGCGTGAAGGTATCGGAGGTGATATAACGCTCCATATCACGCAGGCGCTGTTCGCCGGAAGCCAGTTCGGCATCCACGGCGGCCAGTAAATCGCCATTGCTCGGCCCTTTTTCGCCGTACAGTTCGCTATCCGGTATCGGATCCAGCGCGAAAGTCAGAATGATGTAGGCCACCAGCACGAAAAAGAAGAGGCCAAAAATCATCGCCAGTACGGTTATCAGACGCACCAGCTTCACCGGCACATCCAGGTGCTGCGCGATACCGGCGCAGACCCCCTTCACCATTCCGCGCTGCGGGATACGCCACAGTTTTTTATTAAAGTCCAATCCGGCCATTATTTGTCTCTCCAGTTCGGATGTTCCGCGTCAAGGATCGCTTCCAGCGCCTGAATGCGTTCGCGCATCCGTTTCGCGTCATCGGTCAGCTGCAGCAGGCGCTGCTGTTCGTTCTGGGTTAACGCCCCGTCCGCCGAGCGATTGTTGTAGTGCAGCCATAACCAGACCGGCAACACGAACAGCACAAACAGCGTGAGCGGGATGGCAAGAAAAAGCATGCTCATGTGTACTCCTTACAGGTGGTGAGCCGCGGCGCAACACCGCGCCGCGTAATATGCATTACTGGTTATTCTGATTCATTTTGGCTTTCAGCGCCGCCAGTTGCTCGCTGATTTCATCATCCGCTTTCAATTCGGCAAACTGCTGATCCAGCGATTGTTGTTTGCCAAAACGATGGCTCTCCGCCTCGGCTTCCATTTGGTCAATACGGCGTTCGAAAGACTCAAAACGCGCCATCGCTTCATCCATTTTACCGCTATCCAGCTGGCGGCGAACATCACGCGAAGAGCTGGCCGCCTGATGACGCAGCATCAGCGCCTGCTGACGAGCGCGGGTTTCGCTGAGCTTATTCTCCAGCTCGCCAATCTCTTTTTTCATCCGCGCCAGGGTTTCATCCACCAGTTGCGCTTCGTGTTCCAGGCTGCCGATAAGGTCAGTCAGCTTCTGTTTTTCGATCAGCGCCGCACGCGCCAGATCTTCTTTCTCTTTACGCAGGGCCAGCTCGGCCTTTTCTTGCCATTCCACCTGCTGCGCCTGCGCCTGTTCGATACGGCGGGTCAGCTGTTTCTTTTCCGCCAGCGCGCGGGCGGAGGTAGAACGCACTTCAACCAGCGTGTCTTCCATCTCCTGAATCATCAGACGGACCAGCTTCTGCGGATCCTCCGCTTTCTCCAGCAGGGAGTTGATGTTGGCGTTCACGATGTCGGCAAAGCGAGAAAAAATACCCATAATTTCAATCCTCATAGTTCTGATAGCAGGCAGCGGCCTGTGCAGTAGTTAATACAAATGGCGTGCCAACTTTTTATCTTATTGATTTTAAACAAGGTGGTTGAGATATGGCCGCCTGCTTGCTACAGTGAGTTGGCGAATCACACTACTTAATGGCGAAATTCATCATGGCGGAATACAAGGATAACCTGCTGGGCGAGGCTAACAGCTTTCTGGAGGTGCTCGAACAGGTCTCGCAGCTGGCACCGCTGGATAAACCGGTGCTGGTGATCGGCGAGCGCGGGACCGGCAAAGAGCTCATTGCCAACCGACTGCACTTTCTCTCTTCGCGCTGGCAGGGACCGTTTATTTCACTGAATTGCGCGGCGCTGAATGAAAACCTTCTCGATTCCGAATTGTTCGGTCATGAAGCCGGCGCCTTTACCGGCGCCAGCAAACGACATCCGGGGCGCTTTGAACGTGCCGACGGCGGCACGCTGTTTCTCGATGAGCTGGCCACCGCTCCGATGCTGGTGCAGGAAAAATTGCTGCGGGTAATTGAATACGGCGAACTGGAACGCGTCGGCGGCAGCCAGCCGCTGCAGGTTAACGTACGGCTGGTGTGCGCCACCAACGCCGATCTGCCCAAAATGGTCGAGGAAGGTCATTTCCGCGCCGACCTGCTCGACCGGCTGGCGTTTGATGTCGTGCAACTACCGCCATTGCGCGAGCGCCAGAGCGACATCATGCTGCTTGCCAACCAGTTTGCCATTCAGATGTGCCGCGAACTGGGGCTTCCTCTGTTTCCCGGCTTTAGCGAGCGAGCCGTCGACACGCTGCTCGCATACCGCTGGCCGGGCAATATTCGTGAGCTGAAAAATGTGGTTGAACGTTCGGTTTACCGCCACGGCAGCAGTGATAGCGAGCTGGATAATATCATTATCAACCCATTTAACAGCGCGACGCCTGCGCCTGCACCGGTCGTTGAACATGCGCTTCCCGCGTTGCCACTGGACCTGCGGGCCTTTCAACTGGAGCAAGAAAAAAGCCTGCTGCAGTTGAGCCTGCAGCAGGCGAAGTACAATCAAAAGCAGTCAGCGGAGCTGCTGGGGCTAACCTACCACCAGCTACGCGCCTTGTTGAAGAAGCATCAGCTATGAGCGGCGCGCGGCAGCATCGTCGCGCTCACCACCATTGAGCCTAAACACAGCGCGGCGTTAAACCACAACGCGTATTGCGCGGCGCTGGCCATTCCCAACGGCAGGAACAGCGCGAAAAGTGACGCCGTCACGGCAATACCCATCGCGCCGCCAAGCGAGCTTCCCATCTTATAAACCCCTGACGCGACGCCGATCTTGTTCTCCGGCGCATTGGCGACGGCGGTATCGGTCGAAGGTGTGGCGTAACAGCCGAGCCCGAGGCCAAACAGAATATTGCTGAAGAAGACGGTCCCGATATACAGCGACTTATCAAGGAAGGTACAGGAGATCAGCAAAATGCCGATGGCGGTGAAGACCGGCCCGGTCATCATCGGCAACCGCGCGCCGTAGCGCTGGAGCAACTTTTCCCCGACGCGAATCATCGCCAGTACCGTCACCAGATACCCCAGCGTCATCATGCCGGTTTCCAGCGGGGTAAGATGATGCCCCTGCTGCAGCCAGATGCTGGTGATCATCATGGTGCCGATAGCGCCATTAAGCATGAAGTTCGACAGCACCGCCGCGCCGTAGGCCCGGTTGCGAAATAAAGCGAAGTCGATCAGCGCCGCTTCACCTTTACGCAAACCGCTACGGATAAACAAACCACCCGTAATTACCGCGCCGCCCAGCATCGACAGCGATAAGCCACTGCTCCAGCCCCATTGATGGCCCTTGCTGATAAACAGATTAAGCAGCACCAGCGACGCGATCAGGCTTAATAGTCCGCCCACATCCAGCTTATGCCGATCGGCGCTGGCGCTTCGACTCTCCGGCGTGCCGCGCAGCAGCAGCAACGCCAGCAGCGCCACAGCAATCGAGAACACGAAGATCCACCGCCAGCCAAGACCGGTGGCAATCGCGCCGCCGACAAACGAGCAAAGCCCGCTGCCGCCCCAGGAACCAATGACCCAGAAACTCACCGCCCGCTGCCGCGCCCTACCTTCATACCAGGTTTTAATCAGCGCCAGCGTCGCCGGCATAATGCAGGCCGCCGAAAGCCCTTGCAGGATACGACCGGTGATAAACAGACCCGGCCCCTGCGACGCCGCCAGAAACGCGCTGCCGATAATACTCAACGCCAGGCCGAGATAGGTCATCCGCACCCTGCCGAATTTATCCGCCAGCCCGCCGCTGGCCACCACGAAGCAGCCGCTAAATAAGGCGCTGAGACTCACCGCCAGGGTTAGCGTCTCCAGTGAAATATCGAGGCTGCTTTTCATCGCCGGAACAACATTGATAACCGATTGCGCAAACAGCCAGAACGTCAGCACGCTGAGCACAATACCCGCCAGCAGGCGATCGCTACCGACGAAACGAGATTCGCTTAACGATACAGAACTCATAATCGGGTCCCCCCGTCGCGATAGGTTAACGCAGATAGCGTTCCGTCAGGCCGCACCACAGCGCTGCGCCGGTAAGCAGGATTTGATCGTTAAAATCGTATCCCGGGTTATGCACCATGCAGCGGTCGGCTTCATCACCCGCGCCGATAGTGAAGTAGCAGCCGTTGGGATTGCTCTCCAGCATGAAGGCGAAATCTTCGCTACCCATAAATGGATTCACGGTACCAACCTGTTCTTTGCCAAACAGCGAGGTCGCCACTTCACGGACCAGCTCATTAGCCGCCGGATCGTTACGTAAAACCGGGCTGCCGTTGACGTGGGTTAAGGTAGCGCTGGCGTTAAAACTTTCCGCCTGAGCGACCGCAATATCGTGAATGCGCTGCAGCACCGTCTCGCGCACCTGCTGGTTAAGGGTACGGACCGTCAGCTTCATCAACACTTTATCGTTGATGATGTTCGGCGCGTGACCAGCCTGAATGCTGCCGACGGTGACTACCGCAGGTTCAAATGGCGTGATGTTGCGTGAAACGATCGATTGCAGCGCGAGGGTAATGTGGCAGGCAACCAGCGTCGCGTCGACGGTATGTTCCGGTACCGCGCCATGGCCGCCAACGCCCTTCACTTCTATATGCAGCGTATCGGAAGAGGCCATCATCGCGCCGTCTCGCAGGCCGATTTTGCCCAGTTTCTGGCCCGGCATGTTATGCAGGCCAAAGATGGCATCGCAGGGGAATTTTGTGAACAGGCCATCTTCGACCATCACCCGTCCGCCGTACAGCAGCTCTTCTGCCGGTTGGAAAATTAACTGCAGCGTACCGTTAAACTGACGCGTGCGCGCCAGATATTCCGCCGCATACAGCAGCGTGGTGGTGTGACCGTCATGGCCGCAGCCGTGAAAACGCCCGTCGACCTGGCTTGCCCATGCTTTACCGCTCATTTCCTGCATCGGCAGCGCATCCATATCCGCGCGTAGACCCAGACGTTTTTCGCCGCTGCCGACTTTCAGTGTCCCGACCACGCCGGTACCGGCGAGGCCGCGATGCACTTCATACCCCCACTCAGCAAGCAGCCTGGCGACTTCATCGCTGGTTTTATGTTCTTCAAAGCCAATCTCGGGCTGTTGGTGGAAGCGGCGACGTAACGCCACAAACTGCGCTTCATTAACTTGCAAAGATTCAATCAATGGATGTGTCATTTTTATTATTCCTGTGTTGTGTTTGCACGACACTTTCGAGTTTATGCGCCCCACCCGGCTTTAAAATGCGCTTTTTTGTTTTATATTGACGAATTATCAATGACTGTTTTCTATACAATTCTGTTATGACAAAAAACACCCTGTTATTTTTTGTCTTTTAAGGAGCGGCGCATGGAACACCATCTCGGCGATTTCAGCCTCACGGTTCGCGATATTCGCCACCTCAGCCCGCCGGAAAGCGACGGATTAACGCTGCTGTGGCTACTGGAAGGCAGCGCGCGGTTGCAACTCGGCGAAGCGCCGCAACCGATGCGGGTTGATGAACTGGCGATCGTTAACCGCCGCCAGCGCTGGCAGATTACCGGCGAAGAGGCCAATGCGGTCATGATCCTCAACCTTGCCGCCGGTTGGCTCACCCGCCTTGATAGCGATTTTTTTGCCTGTGATTTTCGGGTTAACGGCGAAAACATGGATGCGGCAGATAACCTGCGCCAGCTGATGCGCCAGTTGCTGGTAGCCGGGCTGGTTAATCATCAGTCGCGTTACCGCTTAGAGGCCAACCGCTGGCTCAGCGAAATCGCCCTGCTGCTGGCGACCCGCTTTACGCAGCCCATCGTACCCAGCCTGCGCCGCGGTGCCGAAAACTGGAGCCGACGAATTATCAACGTAGTAGCGCGCATTGAAGCCAACTATCAGCGGCGGATCTCGCTGCAGGAAGTGGCCGCCGCTGAGTTTGTCTCGGAGGCCTGGCTTTCCCGCCTGTTTCATAAAGAGGTCGGCGTCAGCTTCGTGCAGTACATTACCGCCCTGCGTCTCGGCAAAGCCGCCGAGCAACTGCTGGCCACCCGGCGCTCGGTTCAGCAGGTGGCGCAGGACAACGGCTTCGCCAGTGCCCGCATTATGAGCGATCTGTTTAAGCGCCAGCATGGCGTCACACCACGGCAATTTCGCCAACAGCAGCCGCAGCCCGCCGCTCGTCCGCGAGTCAGCGCCAGTGAAGTCTGGCATCCGGTCGCGGTTGAGCGACTTTACGCCCGCCTGAATGAGGCGGAAAAAAACAGCGATAATACGCCGCCGCTGCTGCTCAACCCGCGTCAGACCAGGCTGGTGGATATCCGCCAGTTGCCAGCGCGCGCGCCGGTATTGCGCCATACCCGTACCATCGTTACTGTCCGAGAACTCGATGATTTACTCCGCGAAGATGTCCGCCGCGAGCTGGAGCAACTGCAGCAGACGCTACCCGTCTACGGCATCGATATTCACGATCCGTTTCTCAGTAGCCGCCTGTTTGGCGAAGGCTGGGACGACCCGACGCTCGCGGGTTATGCCTGTTGGTACAATCTTCAGCAGCTGTTTAGCTGGCTGGCGCAGAAAGGCTGGACGGTGCTACTCCACACCGGTTTAACCACCCGCTGCGATTTACTACAGCGTTTTCTGCAACTTGCCGCCAATCACTTTTCACCCACGACGCTTGCGAGCTGGCGTTTTGTCTGGCACTGGTCGCCGCAGGCCAGTGAAGCGGCGCGACAGCAGGCCTGGCGACAACAGCGCGAAGTGCTCGCGTCCACCTTGCAACAACCGCAAATGGGGATCTGGCATCGTTTCCCGCAAAGCGATATTGCCGACGATCCGCTACTGCATTCCCCGCTGCTCAGCGAAGCCGATTTTCTCGCCTGCCAGGCGGATGCGAATGAACTGCTTGACCTGGCGCAGGCCGATAGCAGCAAGCTGGCCGCCAGTGAAAGCTATCCGCGACAGAAATTACGCCAAATACATAATGCCCTACGGCAACGGCAGCTCTCGTTGCCGCTGTGGCTGCTATCGTGGAATACGTTGACCGGTGATACCCGCGATACCAACGGACGTTTTTTCCGCGGCGCGCTATTGATGGATAACCTGCTGGGCATTGCCGAACAGGTGTGGCTGGCCGGCTTCTGGCTTAATTCCGGGCTGCAGGGGGAGGCGCGGGACAACGGTAAACTTGATACCTCCAGCCTGGCGCTGCATTACCTGCATGGTCTGCCGCGCCCGGTTTACTGGGTATTATGGCTGTGGCGGCGTCTGCGCGGCGAAGTCTTAATCAATGACAAAAACCTGTTGTTATTGCGCCATAACGGACACTACCAGTTGCTGCTGCGCAATACGGTGATTTTCAACCCCTGGCTGTCGAGCGAAGAGGCCTTTACTCAGCGGTTTCGCCAGCCCTATACCCTGCGGCTTGAAGGGCTGGAGGGACGCTGGCGCATCAAACAGCATCTGTTCGATCAACATCACGGCGCGCTATTTCCGCTGTTTGAGGCATTCCGCAGCCGCAGCGGCCCGGACGAAGAAGATTATCGCTGGCTCCAGCACCACGCCCGCCCGGCGCTGAGCGTGCATGAGGAACAGATGGATGATGGCTGGCTTCGGGTGGATTCACTGCAGAGCAATGCGCTGGCATTATATGAATTCACACCGCTGGATGATTGAAGCGTGACAACGTCACTATCATTTCATGTATGAAAACGCGAGGAGTTAATAATATGTAACTGGTAAGATGTCTTAATGTGAATTATCATCGGCGGCAATTATATTCAATGGACTGAAAATTCACGTGATTCCGGTTAATTCTCATACGCTAACCCGCTATGCCGCCCATGCCAGTTTGATCCACACCATGAAAAATCATCATGCCCCAGCCCTCTCTTTAATGATGATTTTCTCGGATCTCTGCGTGCGCTCCACGCGCGATGCCTACAGCGAACAAGGATGGGAAATATCAGAACGTAAAAGCGGACTGGTGCTGCGTACCTTTGTCGCTATCCATCGCGACGGCGGAGAACTGGAGATCACGCCAAAGGATTATATCGCCCGCTATAATCAACTCCTTCCGCTCTGATCCCGCAATTCACACCCCCCCTCTACAGAACGCATACAGATGGCTAACTGGAGAAATCGGCAATAAAAAGATACCATGTTTCTTAATACTGGTTTATTTCCGACACTATTTTGACCAACTGGCTGGACAACATGCGCTGCCGGTGACCGCATTATCCCCCTCGATGTCGTAAAGGTGGTGGTAAATGTCATTTAATATTAATAAGATAGAGCTCTGCTCTATGATCAAAAAGAAAATATGCGCCTGAAATTGTCCTCTCTTTTAGCGGCAGCCTCGATGCTGTGCGGGCAGGCTTTTGCCGCACCGGCCCCGGCGCTGCCGGCTAATGCCGATATCCGCGATAGCGGGTTTGTCTATTGCGTCAGCGGGCAGGTAAATACCTTTAACCCGCAAAAAGTCAGCAGCGGCCTGATTGTCGACACCCTCGCCGCCCAGATCTACGATCGCCTGCTCGACGTCGACCCTTATACCTATCGTCTGGTGCCTGAACTGGCGGAAAGCTGGGAAGTGCTTGATAACGGCGCCACCTACCGCTTCCATCTGCGCGATAAGGTCCAGTTCCAGACCACCGACTGGTTTAAACCGACCCGCGCCTTTAACGCTGATGATGTCATTTTTACCTTCGGGCGCATCTTTAACCGCGACGACCCGTGGCACAGCGTTAACGGCAGTAGCTTCCCCTATTTCGATAGCCTGCAGTTCGCCGACACCGTAGAAAGCGTTCGTAAGCTGGATAACCATACCGTCGAGTTTCGCTTGAAACGCCCGGATGCCTCATTCCTGTGGCACCTGGCAACACACTATGCTTCAGTCATGTCGGCGGAGTATGCCGCGCAGCTGACCAAAAGCGACCGCGAAGAACAACTCGACCGCCAGCCCGTCGGCACCGGCCCGTTTAAACTGGAAGAGTATCGCACCGGGCAGTACATCCGCCTGCAGCGCCACGCGGCCTACTGGCGCGGCAAGCCATTGATGCCACAGGTGGTGGTGGATCTCGGTTCCGGCGGCACCGGCCGTCTGTCAAAACTGCTGACCGGCGAATGCGACGTGCTGGCCTGGCCCGCCGCCAGCCAGCTCACCATCCTGCGCGACGATCCGCGCCTGCGTCTGACGCTGCGCCCGGGTATGAATATCGCCTGGCTGGCTTTTAACACTGCTAAACCGCCGCTGGATAATCCGGAAGTTCGCCACGCGCTGGCGCTGGCGATCAACAACCAGCGTCTGATGCAATCGATCTACTACGGCACCGCGGAAACCGCGGCCTCAATGCTACCACGCGCCTCGTGGGCTTATGATAACGACGCTAAAATTACCGAATACAACCCCGCGGAGGCGCGCCGTCGTCTGCAGGCGCTGGGGCTCAGTAATCTCACGCTAAAATTGTGGGTGCCGACCAGTTCCCAGGCGTGGAACCCCAGCCCATTGAAAACCGCCGAGCTGATACAGGCGGATATGGCGCAAGTGGGTGTCAAAGTGATTATTATTCCGGTTGAAGGCCGCTTCCAGGAGGCGCGTTTAATGGATATGAGCCACGATTTAACGCTTTCCGGCTGGGCGACCGACAGTAATGACCCGGATAGCTTCTTCCGCCCGCTGTTAAGCTGCGCGGCGATTGGTTCGCAGACCAACCTCGCCCACTGGTGCAACCGCGAGTTTGACGAGGTATTACAAAAAGCGCTGATTTCACAACAGCTGGCGTCGCGTATCGAGGCCTACAAAGAGGCTCAGCATATTCTCGCCCGTGAATTACCGGTGCTGCCGCTGGCCTCTTCGCTGCGTCTGCAGGCTTATCGCTATGATATGAAAGGACTGGTGCTGAGTCCGTTTGGCAACGCCTCCTTCGCAGGCGTGTCGCGCGAAAAAGAAGAGGTGAAAAAACCATGATTATTTTTACCCTGCGCCGCCTGCTGCTGTTACTTGTGACGCTGTTTTTTCTCACCTTTATTGGCTTTAGCCTCAGCTACTTTACGCCGCACGCGCCGCTGCAGGGCGCATCGCTATGGAATGCCTGGCTGTTCTGGTTCAAAGGAGTTCTGCACTGGGACTTTGGCGTCTCCAGCATCAACGGCCAGCTGATTTCCGAACAGCTGAAGGTGGTCTTCCCTGCCACGATGGAACTGTGCATTCTGGCGTTTGGTTTTGCGCTGCTGGTCGGCATTCCCGTGGGGATGATTGCCGGAATTATGCGTAATAAATGGCCGGACACGCTCATTAGCGCCCTGGCGCTGGTGGGGTTCTCCATTCCGGTGTTCTGGCTGGCGTTGCTGTTCACCCTGTTCTTCTCGCTAACGCTGGGATGGTTGCCGGTCTCCGGCCGCTTTGATCTGTTGTACGAAGTGAAGACGGTGACCGGCTTCGCGCTCATTGATGCCTGGCTCTCTGATTCGCCGTGGCGCCATGAGATGATCGTCAGCGCCGCGCGGCATATGGTGCTGCCGGTGTTGACGCTGGCCGTCGCGCCGACCACCGAAGTGATTCGCCTGATGCGTATCAGCACCAGTGAAGTCTACGATACTAACTATGTTAAAGCGGCGGCGACCCGCGGCGTTACCCGCAGGACGATTCTGCATCGTCACGTGTTGCACAATGCCCTGCCGCCGGTGATCCCGCGCCTGGGTCTGCAGTTCTCCACCATGCTAACGCTGGCAATGATTACCGAAATGGTCTTCAGCTGGCCGGGACTGGGGCGCTGGCTGATCAACGCTATCCGCCAACAGGATTACGCAGCGATTTCCGCCGGAGTGATGGTGATCGGCGCGCTGGTCATTATCGTCAACGTGATCTCGGATATTTTAGGAGCCATGGCTAACCCACTGAAACATAAGGAATGGTATGCCCTACGATAGCGTCTATCTCGAAAAGCGCCCGCCCGGCGCATTGCGCACCGTATGGCGTAAATTCTACGGCGATACCACCGCGATGATTGGTTTATACGGCTGCGGCGCGCTGGTGCTGCTGTGCGTATTCGGCGGCTGGTTCGCGCCTTATGGCATCGATCAGCAGTTCCTCGGCTACCAGCTGCTGCCGCCTTCATGGTCGCGCTATGGCGAAGTGTCGTTCTTCCTCGGGACCGACGATCTTGGTCGCGATGTGCTAAGTCGCCTGCTCAGCGGCGCGGCGCCGACCGTCGGCGGCGCCTTTGTGGTCACGCTCGGCGCCGCGCTGTTCGGCCTGGTACTCGGCGTGATTGCTGGTTCCACCCACGGTTTGCGTTCAGCGATAATGAACCACATTCTCGACACCCTGCTGTCGATTCCGTCGCTGCTGCTGGCGATTATCGTCGTCGCATTCGCCGGACCGCATCTGAGCCATGCCATGTTCGCCGTCTGGCTGGCGCTGCTGCCGCGCATGGTGCGTTCGGTCTACAGCATGGTGCACGATGAACTGGAAAAAGAGTACGTGATTGCCGCCCGCCTCGACGGCGCTTCCACGCTCAATATTCTCTGGTTTGCGGTTCTGCCTAATATTACCGCAGGGCTTGTCACCGAAATTACCCGCGCGCTGTCGATGGCGATCCTCGACATTGCCGCGCTCGGTTTTCTCGACCTCGGCGCTCAGCTACCCTCTCCGGAATGGGGCGCCATGCTCGGCGACGCGCTGGAATTGATTTACGTCGCCCCCTGGACGGTCATGCTGCCGGGAGCGGCCATCATGATAAGCGTACTGCTCATCAATCTGCTGGGCGACGGTATTCGCCGCGCAATTATTGCCGGGGTTCAATAATGCCGTTACTGGATATTCGTAATCTAACCATTGAGTTTAAAACCAACGAGGGCTGGGTAAAGGCCGTCGATCGGGTCAGCCTGACGCTGGCTGAAGGTGAAGTCCGTGGCCTGGTGGGGGAATCAGGTTCCGGCAAAAGCTTAATCGCCAAGGCGATTTGCGGCGTCACCAAAGATAACTGGCGGGTCACCGCCGACCGTATGCGTTTTGATGATATCGATCTGCTGCGTCTCTCTAACCGCGAGCGCCGAAAACTGATTGGCCACAACGTATCGATGATCTTCCAGGAGCCGCAATCCTGTCTTGATCCTTCCGAGCGTATTGGGCTGCAGTTGATGCAAAATATCCCCGGCTGGACCTTTAAAGGCCACTGGTGGCAACGCTTTGGCTGGCGTAAGCGCCGCGCTATTGAACTGCTGCACCGGGTGGGAATTAAAGATCACAAAGATATTATGCGCAGCTTCCCCTACGAGCTGACCGACGGCGAATGTCAGAAGGTCATGATCGCCATCGCGCTTGCTAACCAGCCGCGCTTGCTGATTGCTGATGAACCCACTAACGCCATGGAGCCAACCACCCAGGCGCAGATTATTCGCCTGTTGACCCGGCTCAACCAGAATAACAACACCACTATTTTGCTGATCAGTCACGATATGCAGATGCTCAGCAAATGGGCGGATAAAATTAACGTCATGTATTGCGGGCAGACGGTAGAAACCGCGCCGAGCGAGGAGCTGGTGACCATCCCTCATCACCCCTACACTCAGGCATTGATTCGCGCCATCCCGGATTTCGGCAGCTCAATGCCGCATAAAAGCCGGCTGAATACCCTGCCCGGCGCCATTCCGCTGCTGGAACAACTGCCGATCGGCTGTCGGCTGGGGCCGCGTTGTCCCTATGCGCAACGCGAGTGTATCGTCACGCCGCGTTTGACCGGCGCGCGTAATCATCTGTACGCCTGTCATTTCCCGCTGAACATGGAGAAAGAGTGAAATGGTCGAAACATTGCTGGAAGTTCGCAATCTGAGTAAGACCTTTCGCTATCGCACCGGCTGGTTCCACCGTCAGACGGTAGAGGCGGTGAAGCCGCTGAGCTTTACCCTGCGCGAGCGTCAGACGCTGGCGATTATTGGTGAAAACGGCTCCGGTAAATCAACGCTGGCCAAAATGCTGGCCGGGATGGTTGAGCCGACCACCGGCGAACTGTTGATTGACGACCATCCGCTGGAGTTTGGCGACTACTCATTCCGCAGCCAGCGTATTCGCATGATTTTTCAGGATCCCTCGACCTCGCTCAACCCACGTCAGCGTATTTCGCAGATCCTCGATTTCCCGCTGCGTCTCAATACCGATCTTGAACCAGAAGCCCGGGAAAAGCAGATTATCGAGACGATGCGCATGGTGGGCTTGCTACCGGATCACGTCAGCTACTATCCGCATATGCTGGCGCCGGGGCAAAAGCAGCGCCTGGGTCTTGCTCGCGCCTTGATCCTGCGTCCGAAAGTGATTATCTGCGATGAGGCGCTGGCCTCGTTGGATATGTCAATGCGCTCGCAACTAATCAACCTGATGCTGGAACTACAGGAAAAACAGGGAATATCCTACATCTATGTCACCCAGCATCTGGGGATGATGAAGCATATCAGCGATCAGGTGCTGGTGATGCATGAGGGTGAAGTGGTCGAACGCGGCAGCACCGCCGATGTGCTCGCCTCGCCGCTCCACGAACTGACCAAGCGGCTGATCGCCGGCCATTTCGGCGAGGCGCTGACTGCCGACGCCTGGCGAAAAGATGGTAAATAGCGTTAACCTTCCTTCAGGGGCAGCATAATAGCAGCCCCTGCTATTTATCACTGCAGAAACACACTCTGCGCCGGTAATGGTCGGCGGTCAAAGCGGCGCAGCGCATAATACAACCATCCGGTACCTACCCAGCCGATAATCCATGACACATCATTGCCGGCGAATATCCACGTCAGCGAACCATGGAACAGCGGGTTCTCAATAAACGGCAGTTGAATAAGCACGCCAATGATATAAATGGTAATGGCATACAAATTCCAGAAACCATAGCGCTGATGCGGATCGCTAAGCGCCGGAATATCGACCGCGCCTTTAGAAATAATGTAGTAATCGGTCAGGCTGATGGCGCTCCAGGGAACGAAAAAGGCCAGCAGAAATAACAGGAAATGGGTGAAGTGCTTTAAGAAAGCCGGTTCGCTAAGCAGCGCGATAATACACGAAGCCGCGACCATCAGGACGACGAAAGCAACGCGGCATTTCTGCGACAACGCCGTCTGGCGACGGAAACCGGAAACAATGGTGGTCAGAGACATAAAACTGCCGTAGGCGTTAAGCGTCGTGAAGATGATCTTGCCAAAGCAAATAGCAAAGTAGATAACCATCGCCATCACCTGGCTTTTACCCAATCCCACCAGATAACTCACTTCATGACCGGGGAAAGCGCTGCCGGCAATCGCGGCGGTAAACACCCCCAGCGTCATAGATGTCTGGGTTCCCAATACGGTACCGAAAAACACCGAGCAAAACGTTTTCGTTGCCGATACATTGCGTGGCAAATAGCGCGAATAGTCGGACACATACGGGCAGAAAGCGATTTGCCACGACGAGGACAGCGACACCGCCAGCAGGAACATCGGCAGGGAGAAATGGTTATTTTGCGCCAGGGCCGCGAGATCCGCCGACATCAGCAGGGTAACGAACATATAGACGAAGGCCAGAATGCCGATAATGCTCGCCAGTTTACCCAGCTTATGAATTACCTTATAACCCAGCACCGCAATAACAATAATAATTGCGCTGAATAGTAGCATTCCGGCTACATTGCTGATACTCAACAGTTTTGCCATCGCCTGCCCCGCCAGTACGGTACCGCTGGCGGAGAAACCGACATACATAATGCAGACCAGTACCAACGGCACTACTGCGCCAAAGACGCCAAACTGGGCGCGGCTTATTATCATCTGCGGCAAACCCAGCCGTGGTCCCTGCAGCGCATGCAGCGACATTACCGCCGCCCCCAGCACCTGACCGAGGAGAAGACCTATCAGCGACCACACCACGTCGCCGCCCAGCACCACGGCTAAAGCGCCGGTGACAATAGCGGTAATCTGCAGGTTGCCGCCAAACCACAGGGTAAACTGGCTAAACGGATGCCCATGCCTTTCGCGCTCGGGGATGTAATCAATCGACCGCGTTTCACTTAATCCAGCCTGACTATTTTTTGACTGCCCATCTGTAGATGAAAAAGAAGACATAGGTACCTCGCTATTATTATTTATTCACTCCCCATCTGACCGATCCTGTATATACAAGCATTGACAACTGCCCGCACCGCACGCATCCTATTTTTGTGATGAATATGTAAATTCTTTGTATTGCAAAAAGTAACAAAACCATAACAATAACGTTGATAACGCCTGCGCATACCGCGCTAAACCGAGGTGTAACGCTCATGATCGTTCCCGTCCAACTATCCACTCTGCCCGTCACGCCCTGGAAAAATGGCGCAGGCGAGACCCGTGAGATAGTCTGTGTCCCCTCTCCTGACGCCCCTTTTTTATGGCGAGCCAGCATTGCCACCCTGCAAAATGATGGCCCGTTTTCCTGCTTTCCCGGCGTCGACCGGGTCATTACTCTACTGGCCGGGCAGCCGCTGCGCCTGAAAGGCGAAGCTATCGATCACGCTTTAACGCTTTGGCAACCCTGGGCTTTTGCCGGCGAGTGGCCGTTGCGTAGCGAAGGGATCCGCGAACCCGGTCTCGACTTTAATATCATGACCCAGCGCAACCGCGCCGCCGCCGAGGTACGGGTCGTTGATGATATACAGACTCCCGGCGACGAAGGCGTCGCTTGGGTATTACAGGGGCGCTGGCAACTTGGTGAACGGCAATGTGAAGCGCAATCGGGTATTTTCTGGCATCAGCAAACGCCGGGCGAACTCGCGCCGCTCACGACGGACGCTCTACTGTTACTCACCACGATCGTGCGCCGTTAACCGCAGAAATATCGGTAACGCGTCGTGATCTCACGGTAAAACGTAGTGATTATCCGGTGATATACTGGGGTAAGCGCATTTATCATTACGCGCTGCGTTGCGATAGGCGGCACAAAAAATCGTGACACAAGGGGTCTTCAGTGGGATATAATTCCCGGCTAAATTTGAGTTATTTTGAAATAACAACGTTAACCGTTTGATTGTTAGAGTAAAAATAAGCAATAACGATAAGGATTAAAGCTATGGGTTTTCTTTCCGGTAAGCGCATTCTGATCACTGGCGTGGCCAGTAAACTGTCCATCGCCTACGGTATTGCGCAAGCAATGCACCGTGAAGGGGCTGAACTGGCATTCACCTATCAGAACGAAAAACTGAAAGGCCGCGTAGAAGAGTTTGCTGCTGCGCTGGGTTCTAACATTGTGCTGCAGTGCGACGTGGCTGAAGACGAAAGCATCACCGCGCTGTTCACTGAGCTTGAAAAAGTATGGCCGAAATTTGATGGTTTCGTGCACTCTATCGGTTATGCGCCGGCTGACCAGTTAGATGGCGACTACGTCAATGCCGTCACCCGCGAAGGTTTCAAAATTGCCCACGACATCAGCGCTTACAGCTTCGTGGCGATGGCGAAAGCTTGCCGCTCGATGCTGAACCCGGGCTCCGCGCTGCTGACCCTCTCCTATCTGGGCGCTGAGCGCGCTATCCCGAACTATAACGTGATGGGTCTGGCAAAAGCGTCTCTGGAAGCCAACGTACGCTATATGGCGAACGCGATGGGTCCGGAAGGTATTCGCGTTAACGCCATCTCCGCAGGTCCGATCCGCACCCTGGCGGCATCCGGTATCAAAGATTTCCGTAAAATGCTGGCGCACTGCGAAGCGGTCACCCCGATCCGTCGCACCGTCACCATCGAAGACGTCGGCAACAGCGCGGCCTTCCTGTGCTCTAACCTGTCTGCGGGCATCTCTGGTGAAGTCGTTCACGTTGACGGCGGTTTCAGCATCGCTGCGATGAACGAACTGGAACTGAAATAAGTTCCCTATCCTCCTCACCCCGGTGAGGAGGATCTCTCTCCTTTCTCTGCTTACGCTTCTCTTCTGTTATTCCAATCCGCTATTTGTTAGTACGTATCAATATTTTCTCCTGCTTCAGGGTTACGCCAGGATAGTTGTGCATAGAGGTACCGCGAAACGGCGGTTCGCCACCTACCGAACAAGGAACGCCCATGGAGCAACGCCGCGTGTATGGCAAAAACCACTGGTATCACGAGACCCAGTCAACCAATAGCCCGGTCGAGATTCTTCCTCTGGTCCCGGAGGCCGCTGACGTTGATGACCGTTTTTTGCTCGATCTGCCACTCGCAGCCGATCTCAGCCACCCTCATGAAGGCTGGCTGGCGCCCGCGCGTCAGTTGACAAAGGTCCTTTTCCCGGACAACGTCACGGTAACCCGATTACAAACCTTCAGCGCCTACGACCGTCTTAGCACCGCCCTGACCGTCGCTCAGGTCTACGGCATACAGCGCTTGTGTAACCACTACGCCGCCCGTCTGGCGCCGTTGCCTGGCCCTGACTCCTCACGAGAAAGTAATCACCGGTTGGCGCAGATAACCCAGTACGCCCGCCAGTTAGCCAGTTCTCCCTCGGTTATCAACGAGGTCTCCCGCCGCCAGCTTGAGGAGGTCGGGCTGACCAGCCGCGATATTGTGTTAATTAACCAAATTATCGGCTTCGTGGGCTTTCAGGCCCGCGCGGTGGCCGCATTTCAGGCCGCGCTTGGGCAACCGGTACGCTGGCTTCCCGGTATGCCGCAGCAGAATGATGCCCCGGCAGAACGCTTTACTGATGTTACTGGAGAGTGGTCCCTGGATATCGATGATGCCGACCTGCGTTACGCCAATGATGACAAGCAAGTCAGGCTCGCCGCATGGAACCGTCATCCCGGCCTGCAGCCTCTCGCCCCCCTTCTGGCAACGGATGAAGGCGCGTTGGCCCTGCTACATCAACTGCTGAATCAACTGGATAATTCTGCGCAGCCCTTAAGCGCAATGGCGGCGTTACTCGCGGCGCGAATCAACGGCAGCGTCAGCTGTTTTAACGCCTGGAGAGCTCGCTGGACAGGTGACAACGGATTGTTGCAGGCATTGCGCGGCGATGAACGAACGGTTCAGCACTGGGCGCGAAGCCATTCTTTGGAACACGTTTTCCTACAGGCGGCGCAGCTATTGACTCGTGCGCCGGACCGTTTTAGCGCCGCGCAGCTAACTCCCCTCACTGAATATGGGCTTTCCCGCGTTGAGGCTATCGATCTGCTGGCGTGGTGCGGCCTCTGCGGGTGGCTGAACCGGCTTAAAATCGCCCTCGGTGAGGTACGTCAAGCGACGTAAAATGCTGAAACAGCGCTTGCTGAGGCAGGCATATTCGCGTAAAAATGTCAGCCGCTCTTTTAGCCACGAAAAAACCTAATTATGTTTCAGGACAACCCGCTGCTAGCGCAGCTTAAACAGCAATTGCATTCCCAGACTCCCCGCGTTGAAGGGGTCGTTAAAGGCACGGAAAAAGGTTTTGGCTTCCTTGAAGTCGACTCGCAAAAAAGCTACTTCATTCCGCCGCCGCAAATGAAAAAAGTGATGCATGGCGATCGTATTATCGCTGTGGTCCATACCGAAAAAGAACGTGAAAGCGCCGAGCCGGAAGAGCTGGTTGAGCCTTTCCTGACCCGTTTTGTCGGTAAAGTGCAGAAAAAAGACGATCGTCTGTCTATTGTTCCTGATCATCCGCTGCTGAAAGACGCCATCCCTTGCCGCGCCGCGCGCGGCGTAGAACACGACTTCAAACAGGGTGACTGGGCGGTGGCTGAAATGCGTCGCCATCCGCTGAAAGGCGACCGCGGTTTCTATGCCGAATTAACGCAATTCATCACCTTTAGCGACGATCATTTCGTGCCGTGGTGGGTGACGCTGGCGCGTCATAACCTGGAAAAAGAAGCGCCGAATGGCGTTGCCACCGAGATGCTCGATGAAGGACTGGAACGCCGCGATCTGACGCCGCTTGAGTTCGTAACCATCGACAGCGCCAGCACCGAAGATATGGACGATGCGCTGTATGTCGAGCGCGCCGACGACGGTAAACTGCTGCTGACCGTCGCTATCGCCGATCCGACAGCGTGGATTGCCGAGGGCAGTAAACTGGACAACGCGGCGAAAATCCGCGCCTTCACCAACTATCTGCCGGGCTTTAATATCCCAATGTTGCCGCGCGAGCTGTCTGACGATTTGTGTTCGCTGCGCGCCAACGAAGTGCGTCCGGTACTCGCCTGCCGCATGACTCTGGCGGCTGACGGCGCCATTGAAGATAATATCGAATTCTTCGCAGCAACTATCGAATCTAAAGCCAAACTGGCTTATGACGACGTCTCCAACTGGCTGGAAAATATCGGCTCATGGCAGCCTGCTGATGACGCTATCGCGCAGCAAATCAAACTGCTGCAGGAAGTCTGCCAGCGCCGCAGCGAATGGCGTCAAACCCACGCGCTGGTATTCAAAGACCGCCCTGATTATCGCTTCGTGTTGGGTGAGAAAGGTGAAGTGCTGGATATCGTTGCCGAACCGCGCCGCATCGCCAACCGCATCGTTGAAGAGTCAATGATTGCCGCTAATATCTGCGCGGCACGCGTGCTGCGAGATAACCTGGGCTTTGGCGTTTATAACGTGCACACCGGTTTCGATCCGGCCAACACCGAACAACTGGCCGCGCTGCTGAAGACGCACGATGTGCACGTCGATCCGCAGGAAGTCCTGACACTCGACGGTTTCTGTAAACTGCGCCGCGAACTGGATGCTCAGCCTTCAGGTTTCCTTGATAGCCGCATCCGCCGCTTCCAGTCGTTCGCCGAAATCAGTACCGAACCGGGCCCGCACTTCGGCCTTGGGCTGGAAGCTTACGCCACCTGGACTTCGCCAATCCGTAAATACGGCGATATGATCAACCACCGTCTGTTAAAAGCCGTCATCAAAGGCGAGACCATTGGTCGCCCGCAGGATGACGTCACCGTGCAGATGGCGGAACGCCGTCGTCTGAACCGGATGGCGGAACGCGACGTCGCAGATTGGCTGTATGCTCGCTTCCTCAATGATAAAGCCGGAACCGATACCCGCTACGCGGCAGAAATCATTGATGTCAGCCGCGGCGGCATGCGCGTGCGCCTGGTCGATAACGGCGCTGTCGCCTTTATCCCGGCACCTTTCCTGCACGCGGTGCGCGATGAACTGGTCTGCAGTCAGGAGAACGGAACCGTACAGATTAAAGGTGAAGTCGTTTACAAAGTCACCGATGTTATCGACGTGACTATCGCTGAAGTCCGTATGGAAACCCGCAGCGTCATCGCCCGTCCGGCGGCGTAACGCTTTTATGGCCCCTGCCCAGGGGCCATACATTTCTCGTTTTGAGTGAATATCGCCAGCCGCGCAAGGATGTGCGTTTTTTTCGCTTCTCTTTTGCAACTGTTTTTTGCATCATTGATTTCATTCATTTTTGTAACCAGGATAATGCTATGTCTGATCTGAATGCCCGCCTGCTCGCCCAACGTATCGATACCGTGCTGGATATTCTGGTTGCCGGAGATTATCACTCGGCGATCCATAATCTGGAGATCCTCAAAGCCGAGCTGCAGGCGTTGTCTCACGACGAGCCAGAGAAGGACTCAGGGCAATCGAAAGCGCCGTGGGAAATCTAAATCATTCCTGTCCCCCAGCACGCCTTAAGGCCTGCTGGGCGCCGTATAGACCTCTAACTGTGATGTAGCTATGAACGCCCGACAACAAAGTATTTTGCAAATGGTCATCGATAAAGGCCGTATGAGCGTAGCCGATCTGGCCAGGATGACCGGTGTCTCAGAAGTCACTATTCGTCAGGATCTGAATTCTCTGGAAAAACAAAGCTACCTGCGCCGTACCCACGGCTTTGCGGTACCGCTGGATAGTGAAGACGTCGAAACCCGGATGATGACCAACTTTGCCATTAAGCGTGAACTCGCCGCGCGCGCCGCGTCGCTGGTGGCAGCCGGAGAGACGGTGTTCATCGAAAATGGCAGTTCAAACGCCCTTCTGGCTCGCACATTGGCGGAACGCGGCGATATCACCATCATCACCGTGAGCAGCTATATCGCGCATTTACTCAAGGAAACGCCGGGCGAGGTGATTCTGCTGGGCGGTATTTATCAGAAGCGCAGTGAAAGCATGGTCGGCCCGTTAACCCGCCAGTGCATTCAGCAGGTACACTTTAGCAAGGCATTTATCGGCGTTGACGGCTGGCAGAGCGAAACCGGCTTCACCGGCCGCGACATGATGCGCGCCGATGTGGTTAATGCGGTGCTGGAAAAACAGTGCGAAGCCATTGTGCTGAGCGACAGCTCGAAATTCAGCGTTGTGCATCCCTATCCGCTGGGCCCGATTTCCCGTTTCAATCGCATCATTACCGATAATAATTTGCACGACACTATCCGCCAGCAGCTCACCGACAGCGGTTTAACCGTCGATATTGTTAACCCCGCCTGATCGCTTCCGCCAGCGCCCGATAAAATGGCGTTGGCGTCCCTTCTGCGTCTGAGAGTATTCCGACCCGCAATTAAGATTTTTTACCTGACGTTAAATTTTAAAATAAGTAGAATTATTATTAGCGATATAACAGGAAGTGACTATCACCTGCGTGATTAGAGCAACACCTGCGCAACTTAAGTTTCATGGAATAACCCGTAAGTCATAGCCTGTTGCTATGCTTAAAGGAAGTTGTATCCATGAATAGATTATTCAGGAGAATAAAATGATGACTTCGATGAGCAAAAAAATGGCTGCGGCCGTACTGGCGGTTACTGTAGTAATGTCTCTGAGCGCTTGCTCTCACTGGTCTAAACGCGACCGTAACACCGCAATCGGCGCCGGCGCCGGCGCACTGGGCGGCGCGGTATTAACTGACGGCAGCACCCTGGGCACCCTGGGTGGCGCAGCGGTTGGCGGCATCATTGGCCACCAGGTTGGCAAATAACCACCCCGCATATTAAATTAATAATAATTTCGTAGTTACTGACTCACGCATCTACAAATAATTAAGGCCACGGTAAATACCGTGGCCTTGTTGTTTATTTCATAGAAATTATCTTAGCCACCCGCTAATTTCACTTTCATCCCTTTGGCTTCCAGCAGTGATTTCAGCAAGTCGCGTTTATCCCCCTGAATTTCAATCACTCCATCTTTCAGTGAACCGCCGCAGCCGCATTTCTTTTTCAGCTCAGCGGCCAGCTTCGCCAGCGCGTCGTCATCCAGATCGATGCCGGTAATCAGGCAGACGCCCTTTCCTTTGCGCCCGCTGGTCTGGCGTTGAATACGCACGATGCCATCGCCTTTCGCTCGTTGCGGCGCCGCTTTCGGCTCTTCGATACGGCCGCTATCGGTGGAGTAAACCAGGCGGCTATTAGAATCACTCATTACGCCCCCTGCTTCAGCGATGCGTTGATTGCCGCAAGCGTTGCCGCCGGATCGGCAGACTGGGTAACCGGGCGACCAATCACCATATAATCAACTCCCGCCTGCTGCGCCTGTTCCGGGGTCATGATTCGGCGCTGGTCGCCAGCATCGCTGCCTGTAGGGCGGATCCCTGGCGTGACTAACTTAAATTCCTGCCCTAACTCCTGCTTAAAGCGGACGGCTTCCTGCGCGGAACAGACTACGCCGTCGAGACCACAGCGTTTGGTTAGCGCAGCCAGTTTAGCGGCATGATCGGCAGGAGAAAGCGTGATGCCAAGGTCCTGCAAATCGCTGGCTTCCATGCTGGTCAATACGGTGACCGCAATCAGTAACGGCGCCTCTTTTCCGAACGGCAACAGCGCCTCGCGGGCAGCCGTCATCATACGCGCGCCGCCGGAGGCGTGAACGTTCACCATCCATACGCCGAGTTCCGCCGCAGCGGCGACCGCACGTGCGGTGGTATTAGGAATATCGTGGAATTTCAGGTCGAGGAACACTTCAAAGCCGCGTTGATGCAGGTCGCGAACAAACTGCGGCCCCAGCAGCGTGAACATCTCCTTACCTACTTTCAACCGGCAGTCGCGGGGATCGATTCGATCAACAAAGGCTAACGCCTTGTCACGGTTATCATAATCAAGCGCAACAACGACGGGAGAGGATGTGATAACACGAGGAGAAGAGGTAGCAGTAGACGTCATGACCGGACCTTAATTGTGGATGAGCGCCGCCAGGGCGCAAAAAAGGTAAACGGGCAGCATTCTACCTGCGAAGTGGGGAAAATGACAGGCTGCTTTTGCCCCTCTACAGACAAAAACGGGCACGCGGCAACAGGATTGGGCATGGTAAAACCCAGATAAGTATGTTGTAACTAAAGTCTGGCTTTTTTTAGAAGTTACTGACCATCCAGGCCGCGAATCGGCTTGATAGTCGCCCACGAGCGGCAGGACGGGCAGTGCCAGTACAGGGTGTGGGAAGTAAAACCGCACTTCTGGCAGCGGTAGCGCGGTTTGCTCCGCACCTGTTCACCAACCATGTTACGCAAAACCCCCAGACTCGCCTTCGCGCGCCCTTCTTCCGCCTCATTAAGATGGTAGTCCATCAGTTTATGGAACACGCGCATCGTTGGGTGACGTTCCAACTGGCGAGTTACATAGCTTTGCGCCGCTTCCGCCCCTTCCTGCTGCTCGATAATCTGCGCCAGCATGAGTTCCGCCGTCGCACCGGTGTTCTCTTCTACACAGCGGCGCAAAAACGCTTCCCACTCCGCATGCTTACCCAACTGCTGATAACAGGTTTGCAGCATTTCCAGGGTTTCACCCACCAGTTCTTTATCCTGGCCAATCACCCGTTCCAGGCTTTCTACCGCTTTCGCGTAGTCGCCTTTTTCCATCCACACGCGCCCCATCATAATCGAGACGCGGGCGCTGTTGCGGTCCGCAGACGCGCCTTTCTTCAGCAGCGTCATCGCTTTATCGAGATCGTTGCTGGCCATCTGCTGTAGCGCCAGCTCACACCAGAAGTTGGCGATGTCGCTGCGATGTTTTTCTTTGCCCAATTTTACCAGCCGCTCGGCGACTTCGATGGCGGACTGCCAATCGCTGGTCAGTTGATAAATCTGCAGCAGTTGTTGTAGCGCGCCCAGGCGGAAGTCGGTTTCATCCACCAGTTGCTTGAACATATCTTCCGCGCGATCGTACAGGCCAGCGGCCATATAATCGCGCCCCAGCTGTTGGACGGCGAGCAGGCGTTGATCGTAGGTGAGCGAGGCGCTCTCCATCAGGCTTTGGTGAATACGGATGGCGCGGTCAACTTCGCCACGGGAACGAAACAGGTTGCCAAGCGTCAGATGAGCTTCAACGGTGCCGGTGTCCTCTTTTAACATATCGAGGAACAGATCTACGGCTTTGTCCTGCTGATTGCTCAGCAGGAAGTTGACCCCGGCCACGTAATCACGCGACAGGCGACTAGCATCGTCCTGTTTGGACTGTTGTGCGCTCCTGCGCCCCATATACCATCCATAGGCAGCGGCAACGGGAAGAAGCAGAAACAACAACTCCAGCATAGAAGGTTATTCCTTGACCGCAGGGACGCCGGCATCAGCGGGCGCCGCGGCCACTGGCGCGATCTGCTGCTCCAGGCGTTTAATTTTACGCTCGGCGCGCGCCAACGACACACGTACCCGCAGCCAGAACAGACCACAGATCAGCCAACCAATGGCAAATCCGCCAGCAAACAGTACCGCCAGCAGCGTGGAGATACGGAACTCACCCTGGGCAAGCAAATAGTTGAACGTGACCAGTTGGTCATTTTGCGCGCCCAGCGTCACAGAGATGACGAAGATAGCTAATACCAGTAAGAAAATAAGTAAATATTTCACATGACTTCCCGTTCTGTGGGTGGCGCGAGTAAAACGCGTTCAAGCCCTATAAAGTATCATTTTCACCGCAGTGGTGAAATGGAAAAGCATGACACCCATCATGATATGCGGCCAGATGCCGCGAAATTCAACATAAACGCCGTCAGGTTGCGCGTTTTTTGATATCGCTCGCCTCTTCAACAGGCGGGGTTAACGGGCCGCAAAAACGCTGCGTGAGCCAGGTCGCCGCGGTAACCAGCAGCCATGAAAGGCTGGTCGCCACGATAAGATCCTGCGGCCAGTGCATACCCAACGCCAGACGACTGCCCATGACCGCAGTAGCCCAACCCAACAGCAAACCGATAGTTACCCAGCGCCGGCGCGGCCACAACAGCCCGACCCCCAGTAGCGCCCAACTGGCGGCAAACATGGTATGGCCGGACGGAAAGGCAAAACCGGTCTCTTTTTGCCAGTGTTTACGCAAGAACCCCGGTATTGTCTGTTGCTCAGCCAATTGCTCATGCACCAGTTTAGCGCGTTCTTTACGTTTTAACTCATAGAATTGCGCCACCGGAACCTGTTGGGTTCTTTCTAACCAAATCACAAACGGCCGTGGTTCCTGCACCCGTTCTTTGATCCAGGATTTAAGCCCCTGTCCTGCCAGGATAGCGGCGCCGAGAATGAGAAACAGCACCAGCGCTTCGCGCAGACGAAAACGTAAACACCACAAAAACCAGCCAAATAGCGCTACGTGAGTAATTATTCCCCACGGCTGGGTGACGGTTTCAGTCACCCAGTACCACATTTTCAACATGGCCGGTGCTTGACCCGGCTGCCACTGCCAGCCGGAGAGCCAGACTATAACGGGCATAACAAGCAATAGCGCCGCCCCGATGGCGGTCCTTTTGGCAATCAACAGCATCGTATCTCCTTCTCTTTCCTTCTGAATATCATAACGGAAAGTAGATCGTTTGTGCGCTTTCCGCGCAGGCGGTCGTTGGTAATTAGGAGAACGTCGCGGCGTTGTGGCAAAATAGTAGTAAACAGAAAGCACATTCAGGTGCTGTCAGAATCTGGAGAATCACATGCAGCTTAAACGTGTGGCAGAAGCCAAACTGCCAACCCCCTGGGGCGATTTCCTGATGGTGGGCTTTGAAGAACTGGCAACCGGGCAGGATCATGTCGCGCTGGTGTATGGCGATATTTCGGGGCAAGCCCCGGTACTGGCTCGCGTACACTCAGAATGTCTGACGGGCGATGCCCTTTTTAGTCTGCGTTGTGATTGCGGTTTTCAGCTGGAAGCGGCGCTGTCGCACATCGCTGAAGAGGGACGCGGGATCCTGCTCTATCACCGTCAGGAAGGCCGAAATATCGGTTTGCTAAATAAAATTCGCGCTTACGCGCTACAGGATCAAGGCTACGATACCGTCGAAGCCAACCACCAGCTCGGCTTTGCCGCCGATGAGCGCGACTTTACGCTATGCGCCGACATGTTCAAACTACTTGGCGTAGAGCAGGTTCGCCTGTTGACCAACAACCCGAAGAAAGTCGAAATTCTGACCGAGGCGGGGATCAATATCGTCGAGCGCGTGCCGCTCATCGTCGGGCGTAACCCGAAAAACGAACACTATCTCGATACCAAAGCTGCCAAGATGGGGCATCTGCTGAATAAATAAATCAGCTCCAGAATGAATCAGGGCCAGCATTCGCTGGCCCTTTCTTTTACAGCATATTACGAATCACATAATGCAGAATGCCGTCGTTCTGATAGTAAGTCAGTTCTGTCGCAGTATCGATACGACAGCGACACTGAATGACCTCCTGCTGTCCATCGGCGCGGGTAATCGTGACTGGAACCGTTGCCGCAGGATGCAGCGCCTGCAGGTTACTGATATCGATCCGCTCTTCGCCGGTCAGCTGTAGCGTTTTACGCGTCACGCCCTGCGGGAACTCCAGCGGTAATATCCCCATGCCAATGAGGTTGGAGCGGTGAATACGCTCGAAGGACTCGGCAATGACCACCCGCACGCCCAACAGACGCGGCCCTTTTGCCGCCCAGTCGCGGCTGGAGCCTGAGCCATACTCTTTACCGGCGATCACCGCCAGAGGGGTACCTTCAGCTTTGTACAGCATAGCCGCATCGTAGATGGCGATAGGCTGCGTGTCCGGCAAATGACGCGTCATCCCCCCTTCCACGCCCGGCACCATTTCGTTGCGGATACGGATATTCGCAAAGGTGCCGCGCATCATGACTTCATGGTTACCGCGTCGCGACCCATAAGAGTTGAAATCACCGCGCGCCACGCCGTGCTCCTGCAAATAGCGTCCTGCCGGGCTATCTGCCTTGATGCTTCCTGCCGGAGAGATATGGTCGGTGGTCACTGAATCGCCTAACATCGCCAGGATCCGGGCGCCGTGAATATCTTCTACCGGTTTCGGCTCAACCTCCATCTCATCAAAGAACGGCGACAGGCGAATATAGGTAGAGTCATCCTGCCAGCGATAGGTATCGGAACGCTCAACCTGAATCGCTTTCCACTCCTCGGTGCCTTCGAAGACTTCGGCATACTCTTTACGGAACATGTCGGTGGAAACCTGCTGCACCGCGCGAGCAATCTCCTCGCCGCTCGGCCAGATATCCTTCAGGAACACCGGCTTACCGTCTTTACCGACGCCGAGCGGTTCACGGGTCAGGTCAATGTTCATATTGCCAGCCAGCGCATAAGCCACGACCAGCGGTGGCGACGCCAGCCAGTTGGTTTTCACCAGCGGATGGATACGACCTTCGAAGTTACGGTTGCCGGAGAGCACTGCGCCGACGGTCAGGTCACCTTTTTTGATTGCCTCTTCGATAGGTTCCGGCAGCGGCCCGGAGTTACCGATACAGGTTGTGCAACCGTACCCTACGAGGTTAAAGCCCAACTCATCAAGATAAGGCGTCAACCCGGCATGCGCCAGATAATCAGAAACCACTTTCGAACCCGGCGCCAGCGAGGCTTTCACCCACGGCTGCGGTTTCAGGCCGCGCTCAACGGCGTTCTTCGCCAGCAGGCCGGCGGCCATCAGCACGCTCGGGTTGGAGGTATTGGTACATGAGGTGATTGCCGCAATCGCCACCGCGCCTTCCGGCAGCGAATAGCGTTGCCCATTGAGCGTATAATCAACCGGCTGGCGCGATTTTTGCGTTTGATTCACTTCCAGTTCGTTACTGGCGGCAAACGCTTTCGGCACATCGCCCAACGCGACGCGATCCTGCGGCCGTTTCGGCCCGGCGAGGCTGGCCTCAACCGTGCCCATATCCAGCGCCAGGGTGCTGGTAAAGACCGGCTCATCGCCCGTCTGCCGCCACATACCCTGCGCTTTGGCATAAGCTTCAACCAACGCCACCTGCTCTTCGCTGCGCCCGCTCAGGCGCATATAGCTGAGGGTCACTGCATCGATCGGGAAGAATCCGCAGGTCGCGCCATATTCCGGCGACATATTCGCAATGGTCGCCCGGTCGGCCAGCGGTAACGAGTCGAGACCATCGCCATAGAATTCGACGAACTTGCCTACCACACCGTGTTTGCGCAGCATCTGGGTCACTGTCAGCACCAGGTCGGTCGCGGTGATCCCTTCACGCAGTTTACCGGTCAGCTTGAAACCAACGACATCGGGAATGAGCATGGATACCGGCTGGCCAAGCATCGCGGCCTCCGCTTCAATCCCACCGACGCCCCACCCTAATACGCCAAGGCCGTTGATCATGGTGGTGTGCGAATCGGTACCCACCAGCGTATCCGGGTACGCCACCCATTCGCCATTCTGCAGTTCGCTCCAGACGGCACGGCCGAGATATTCAAGGTTCACCTGGTGGCAGATCCCGGTACCCGGCGGCACAACGCTAAAGCGGCTAAAGGCCTGCTGTCCCCAGCGCAGGAAAGCATAACGCTCGTGGTTCCGCTCCATTTCAAGACGCACGTTGTCTTCAAAAGCGTTTTCATTACCAAAACGGTCCACCGTCACCGAGTGGTCAATCACCAGGTCAACCGGCGAGAGCGGATTCACTTTCGCCGTATCGCCGCCCAGACGTTTTACCGCTTCGCGCATGGCAGCTAAATCGACCACCGCCGGTACGCCGGTGAAATCCTGCATCAGCACGCGTGCCGGGCGATAAGCGATTTCGCGGTCAGCATGCGCTGTCGCCAGCCAGCCGGCCAGCGCCTGAATGTCCTGTTCGGTGACCGAATCGCCGTCCTGCCAGCGCAGGAGGTTTTCAAGCAGAACTTTGAGAGATTTGGGCAGTCGAGTGAGATCGCCCAGTTGTTTAGCGGCCAGCGCCAGGCTGTAGTAATGGTAGGTTTTGTCTTTGACCTGTAGCGTATCCTTACTGGCTGCTCGTAATGTTGACGACATAGCTCCTCCTTTATCACAGGGATGCATGCCCTGAACTCCTCAGGGTCTTTATTAAAGATAACACAAACCTGACATAACACTTTGATAACAACTCAAATTGCTAAAATTGACAAAACCGTACAATTCAGAAAATTTGATGATAGCGATATTACAACGAGGAGATATTTGATGAGGTTAAGTAAGTTCCAAACAGCTAAACAAGTGTGATCGAAAAAGAGCTAATCACGGCTTGTCGTGATTAGCTCAGGATGGATTAACATTTAAAGCTGATAAGTCGGAAAATAATTTCTTCCACAGTGTTTCACAATTCCGGGTGCTAATTTTACCAACCTCCTTTTGTCACAAAAGTGAAATATAACTTTCTCTGATAAACTGCTTTAGCTAATAATCCAGATGAATAATGCAACGATGCACCAGAAAGCGCTAAGTCCCACCAGTAGTGAGCCCCAGACCTGACTGCGCAGCGTTGGATCGATTTCCGCTTTGTCACTTTGGTATGCCATCGCGAGCTTTGTATAATCGATATTGTTTATCATTTCATCACCACCAATTGCTAAAATCATCAGGTACAGATAAATCTTAATAAGATATATAAAATAGATCCAGCTAATTCAGGAACAGGTAAAAGGCTTTTAGCCGTTATTTTGATCGCAGCGGGTATAATGAAAAAATAATGAAGTGAAATACGCAGAAATGTGATTACAACGAGGTTTATAAGTTCTGATAAGGTCCATAATAGAAAATGGCACTCCCCGGAGGAAATGCCATTTAGCAATACGATTATTTTTCCGGCAGTTTAATATCTTTGAACATCGCCTCAATATCCTCATTCGAACGTAGCGCCACGGCTGTGTCTACCACATCCCGCGTCAAATGTGGCGCAAAACGCTGAATAAAATCATACATATAACTTCTGAGGAAGGTGCTTCGGCGGAAGCCTATCTTGGTGGTGCTGTGGCTGAAAATACCATTGGCATCAAGTTTTACCAGGTCCGGATCGGACACTGGATCGACCGCCATGCTGGCAATGACCCCAACACCAAGCCCTAAACGCACATAGGTTTTGATAACATCGGCATCAGTCGCGGTGAAGACGATACGCGGAGTTAGCCCGGCGCGATTAAACGCGGTATCCAGTTCGGAACGTCCGGTGAAGCCGAAGGTATAAGTCACCAGCGGGTACTGCGCCAGCTCTTCAATGGTCACCGAGCCTTTAGAAGCGAGCGGGTGATCCGGGGTCACCACAATTGAGCGGTTCCAGTGGTAACACGGCAGCATCACCAAATCGTCGTACAGATGCAGCGCTTCGGTAGCAATGGCAAAGTCGGCATTGCCCTTCGAAACCGCTTCAGCAATCTGCGTCGGCGACCCCTGATGCATATGCAAAGAGACCCGCGGATAACGCTCAATAAAGCCCTTAATCACCCCAGGCAGCGCGTAACGCGCCTGAGTATGGGTGGTGGCGACGTACAATGAGCCTTTATCCGGCCAGGTGTGCTCCCCTGCCACGGATTTAATGGCCTCAACTTTGGACAGCACTTCGCGCGCGATGCGGATAATTTCCTGCCCGGCTGGAGTGACCTGAGTTAAATGCTTGCCGCTGCGGGCAAATATCTGAATCCCTAACTCATCTTCCAGCATCCGCACCTGCTTGCTGATGCCTGGCTGCGAAGTATACAAACCTTCGGCGGTAGAGGAGACATTCAGGTTATGGTTAACAACCTCAACGATGTAGCGGAGTTGCTGTAGTTTCATGGCTGATATCCGTAAACGCGTAAAATGAATCCGCTTAATACACATTACGTTCAGACTGCTGCCTGCTGGCGGCAAAATGCCAGACATTCCCTGCGGCGCGCCGAACCAGCGCCACAACGCGTCCTGAAACCGATGATGTATAAGACGATTTGATAATAAAAAAGTGATTCGCTATAACCACTATATCATTTATATCTACAGTGTATAGATGGTAACAAAAAATAATAAGTCGGTTATAAAGCGGGAGCGACGAGGCGGTGCGCGTGGATAATCGAAGAGAAAATGGGCCGCATTGCGGCCCATTCAGAAGGTTACTTTTTCGCTTCAGTCCATTTGCCGTCGATAAAGAAAGCGGACCAGCCGGTCGCTTTGCCCTCTTTCTCGGAGGAGACGTACTGTTGCTTGGTCTTACGACTAAAGCGTACCAGCGTTTTATTGCCTTCCGGATCCTGCTGCGGCGCATCGGCCAGATAACGCAGCTTTTCAGGCAGGCGATCGCGGAAGCGGTACAACTCTTCCACTAATGGCGCACGCGTTTCACGTGATTTCGGGAAGGTGTTTGCCGCCAGGAAAACGCCCGCCGCGCCATCGCGCAGGACGAAGTAAGCGTCGGACTTCTCGCATGGCAGTTCCGGTAAAGGCACCGGATCTTCCTTCGGCGGAGCCACTTCGCCATTACGCAGGATCTTACGCGTATTTTTACACTCGTCGTTGGTACAAGCCATGTACTTACCAAAACGCCCCATTTTCAGGTGCATTTCGGAGCCGCATTTCTCACACTCCACGATAGGGCCGTCATAGCCTTTGATACGGAACTCGCCCTCTTCAATCTCATAGCCATCGCAGGTCGGGTTGTTGCCGCAGACATGCAGTTTGCGCTTCGGATCGATAAGGTAACTGTCCATCGCGGTGCCGCATTTCTGACAGCGACGTTTAGCGCGCAGCGCGTTGGTTTCGGCATCATCGCCTTCCAGCACGTTGAGGACTTCGTTTTCCGGTACCAGGTTAATAGTGGTTTTGCAACGCTCTTTCGGCGACAGCGCGTAGCCAGAGCAGCCGAGGAATACCCCGGTACTGGCGGTACGAATGCCCATTTTACGCCCGCAGGTCGGACAGTCGATGCTGGTCAGCACCATTGGGTTCGGCTGCATGCCGCCTTCTTCAGGATCCTTCTCAGCAGTCTGTAGCTGAGAAGTGAAATCGCCAAAGAAGTTATCCAGTACCTGTTTCCACTCGGCCTGATGATTAGCCACCTGATCGAGGCGGTCTTCCATCTGGGCGGTAAAATCGTAGTTCATCAGATCGCGGAAGTTCTCTTCCAGACGGTCGGTGACGATTTCACCCATCTTTTCAGCGTAAAAACGACGGTTCTCGGCGCGTACATAGCCGCGGTCCTGGATGGTCGAAATGATCGACGCATAAGTGGACGGACGACCAATGCCGCGTTTTTCCAGCTCTTTCACCAGCGAGGCTTCGCTGAAACGCGCAGGCGGTTTGGTGAAGTGCTGCGCTGGGGTCAGTTCCACCAGGCTCAGGCTGTCGCCCTGATTGACCACCGGTAACGTACGGTCTTCATCGCCTTTACGCAGCGCGGGCATTACTTTCGTCCAGCCGTCAAAGCGCAGCGTACGTCCGCGGGCTTTCAGTTTGAACTCGCCAGCCTGTACCGTCAGGGTGGTTGAGTCGTATTTTGCCGGGGTCATCTGACAGGCGACGAACTGACGCCAAATCAGTTGATATAATTTCTGCGCATCGGCTTCCATGTCTTTCAGCGATTCCGCCATCACGTTCACGTCAGAAGGACGAATCGCTTCGTGCGCTTCCTGCGAATTTTCTTTGCTGGCGTACTGATTCGCGTTTTCAGGCAGGTATTTTTTGCCGAAGTTATCGCCGATATAGCCGCGAACCATGTTCAGCGCATCCTGACTCAGGTTGGTTGAGTCGGTACGCATGTAGGTAATATGGCCGGCTTCATACAAACGCTGGGCCATCATCATGGTTTTCTTCACGCCGAAGCCAAGACGGGTACTGGCGGCCTGCTGCAGCGTGGAGGTGATAAACGGCGCGCCCGGCTTGCTGCTGGTCGGCTTATCTTCGCGCTCCAGCACGCTATAGCGCGCTTTTTCCAGCAGCGCGACGGCAGCCATGGTTTCGTCGCGGTTAACCGGACGGAACGGCTTGTCATTCTTGTGAGTCACCTGCAGCGGTAATGCATCGCCGCCCGGCGTGGTAGTACTGGCGTCGATCTCCCAGAACTCTTCCGGAACGAAGGCTTTAATTTCGCGCTCGCGTTCAACGACCAGGCGGACTGCGACAGACTGCACGCGTCCTGCGGACAGACCGCGGGCAATTTTTTTCCACAGCAGTGGAGAAACCATATACCCCACCACGCGGTCCATAAAGCGACGCGCCTGCTGGGCATTAACACGATCGATATTCAGCTCGCCCGGCTTCTCAAAAGCCTGACGAATCGCGTTTTTGGTGATTTCGTTAAACACCACGCGGCTGTACCGTTGCTCATCACCACCGATAACTTCCCGCAGGTGCCAGGCAATGGCTTCCCCTTCGCGGTCAAGGTCGGTTGCGAGATAGATGTGGTCGGCTTTTTCCGCCAACTGTTTGAGTTCTGAAACTACCTTTTCTTTACCCGGAAGTACTTCATAATGCGCATTCCAGTCGTGCCATGGGTCTACGCCCATGCGGTTGACCAGAGCGCCACGTTCATCCTTTTTAGGCTTTTTAGCCCCTTTGGTGGAGGTAGAGTCGGCGCTCTTTTTGGAAGCTGAGCCACTGGTCGGCAAATCGCGGATATGACCGACGCTGGATTTCACCACGTAGTCATTACCCAGATACTTATTGATCGTTTTGGCTTTTGCCGGGGACTCAACGATAACGAGAGCTTTACCCATATTCACCTTTACCTAATTTAATTCATCCAGGAATACATCGCACATTGATTCACCATCCACTAGCGACGTGCCTGATATGTTGCGGCCACGTCGATGGATATCAACCCTCTGCACGCCCAGTTTCACATCCATAAAACCAGATAGCTGAGTTTGCTGGCTTTTGCGAGCCAGGTTGCATAGCACGAAGAATTTTTGGCCGAATGTCAAGCAAATCTGTTGCCAGATCGCTGAAAGCGTCACACTGTACCTGATAAAATTCGTTACGCAACTTTATTAGCATGCAAAAGCTAACTCCGCCAGTAAAGTGATGTTTCTTAGCCAGTTGCAATTACCCCTGCACAATCAATGGAAAATTTGCCCGTTGCCCTCTCGCGGCGTAGACTACCGGCGAAGAACTACAGGAGTCCGTTATGCAAGGTACAACCCAACCCATCGAACGCCAGGCGTTACTTGAAATTGCCAACCAACTCATTCGCGATCATGAAGATACGTTAGCCGGAATTGAAGCCACCAACGTCGTTCAGCGTAACGGGGTTTTGGTGTTCAGCGGCGAGTTTTATCTTGATGAACAAGGTTTGCCGACAGCGAAGAGCACTGCCGTATTTAACATGTTCAAGTATCTCGCTCATGAGTTGTCAGATAAGTATCACCTGGTTAATTAATCGCCAGTCATTGATGGGCCGGCTCTCGGCTTAAGCCAGCCAGAAACAACAACGCGAGGTATCAGCCTCGCGTTGTTTTTATTACATTAACGGTTTTTGTCCACGCTGCCACCAGCGCAACAATAGACGGTCAGCGCTTTCCGCCGCGCTCCCGGTAACGCGATCGAGCAATTTCTTACGCTGCTGATAACGCACGCTAATCACATCGTGATTATCCATCATGCTCAACAGGAGTTCATCGCTGGTTTGTACCGCATCCGCCAGCCCTTTTTCCAGCGCCTGCACGCCGTACCAGTGCTCGCCGGTCGCCACCTTTTCGATATCCAGCGACGGGCGCATCTGATGGACGAAATCTTTAAAAAGCTGATGGGTTTCATTGAGATCGTCGCGGAACTTCTGTCGACCTTCCTCGGTGTTCTCGCCCAACATGGTTAACGTGCGTTTATATTGCCCGGCGGTATGGAGTTCAATATCGATGTCTTTGTTTCTCAGGAAGCGATTGATGTTGGGGATCTGCGCCACTACACCAATCGAGCCAAGGATAGCAAACGGCGCGCAGACGATTTTGTTCGCCACGCAGGCCATCATATAGCCGCCGCTGGCAGCGACCTTATCGACCGCGACCGTTAGCGGGATTTGTTTATCACGTAAGCGCTGCAGCTGCGAAGCCGCCAGGCCATAGCCGTGAACCACTCCGCCAGGGCTTTCCAGACGCACCACCACCTGGTCGCGCGCCTTCGCCGAAGCCAGCACCGCCGTAATTTCTTCGCGCAGGCCGCTTACCTCGTGAGCATCCATACTGCCTTTGAAATCCAGCACCCAGACACGCGCCTTGCCGCTGGGTTCCGCGGTACCCAATTTTGCCCGCGCTTTGGCCTCTTTGGCTTCCTGCTTATGTTTTTTCTTCTGCGCTTTATGCCAGAGTTTTTGCTGCGGGCCATCCAGCAGCGCCACCGCCAGCTCTTCTTTCATCTCCTTATATTGCTCGCTAAGATTCGTTACCCGCAGCTCGCCGCGCTGCTTCTTACGCTGAGTCAGATTAACGATAATGGCGGCGATAACCGCAATGGCGACGACGATAGTCGCAGCCTTGGCTAAAAATAAGCCGTACTGAGCAAGTAATTCCACGTTTTCACCTTGTGTAAAGCACTGACGTTGACGCACAGTGTACATCAGCCTTTATCATCAAGTCTCTGCGCTTTCCGTGCGCTGCGAGGCGCATTCCCGTTTTTTTTGTCGCAATGAAATCGTTGCAAGATATTAATTCTGCGAAGAGTTTCCCTTTGACTGATTGCAATCATCAATCGTTTGAGGCATAAAGCGCAAAAGTAAGATACCGAATAAGACATGGCCGTACGCAGGCCAGCAGAGGAGTCGCCGTGCACTATCAACCGCAATATCACCTACTTAAAGACCGTATCATTCTGGTCACCGGCGCCAGCGACGGCATTGGCCGTGAAGCCGCCCTCACCTATGCGCGCTACAGCGCAAGCGTGGTCCTGGTTGGCCGCAATGAAGAAAAACTGCGCGGCGTCGCGCAAGAAATTGAACAGGCTGGCGGTATTGCGGCACGCTGGTTCACCCTCGACCTGTTGACCTGCACGCCGCAGGAGTGCCAGCAGCTGGCGCAGAAAATCGCGATTCACTACCCGCGCCTTGACGGCGTGCTGCACAATGCCGGCCTGCTTGGCGACGTCTGTCCCATGGACCAGCAGGATCCTGAGGTATGGCAGCAGGTGATGCAGGTGAATGTTAATGGCACGTTTATGCTTACCCAGGCGCTTCTTCCTTTATTACTCAAGTCCGATTCCGGCTCGCTGGTGTTTACCTCTTCCAGCGTTGGCCGCCAGGGCCGCGCCAACTGGGGCGCCTACGCGGCCTCTAAATTCGCTACCGAAGGGATGATGCAGGTCCTGGCCGAAGAGTACCAAAGCCGTCATCTGCGGGTAAATTGTATTAATCCCGGCGGGACGCGTACCAAAATGCGCGCCAGCGCCTTCCCGACAGAAGATCCGCAAAAGCTGAAAACCCCCGCCGATATCATGCCGGTCTATTTATGGCTGATGGGCGACGATAGCCGGCGCAAAACCGGTATGACCTTCGATGCCCAGCCGGGGCGTAAACCAGGGATCTCCCAATGAGCGATCAACGCTACCGCGAGCGCCAGCAGCGGGTAAAAGACAAAGTCGATGCGCGGGTCGCGGCCGCCCAGCAAGAACGCGGGCTGATCATGGTATTTACCGGTAACGGCAAAGGCAAAACCACCGCCGCCTTCGGTACCGTCACCCGTGCGGTTGGACACGGTAAAAAAGCCGGCGTGGTGCAATTCATCAAAGGTACCTGGCCTAACGGTGAGCGTAATTTGCTGGAGCCGCACGGCGTCGAGTTCCAGGTGATGGCCACCGGCTTTACCTGGGATACGCAAAATCGCGACAGCGATACCGCCGCCTGTCTCGATGTCTGGCAGCACGGGCGCCGAATGCTCGCCGACGATAGCCTGGATCTGGTACTGCTGGATGAACTGACCTACATGGTGGCTTACGACTATCTGCCGCTGGAAGAGGTGCTGACGGCGCTGCGCAACCGCCCAGCGCATCAAACGGTGATGATTACCGGCCGCGGCTGCCACCGCGAGATTATCGAGATAGCTGACACCGTCAGCGAACTACGCCCGGTAAAGCACGCCTTTGACGCCGGGGTCAAAGCGCAGATGGGGATTGATTACTAACCGCCAGCCTCGCCAGCAGTTGGCCGTTTAATGGCAGGCATACGCAGTCCTCGCCGAGCGCCAGCTGTTGGTCGAGGACGTTTTGCCGCGAAACAAAGCGTTTGCGGTACTCGGTCGGCGTCAGTCCGCAGTATTTGTTAAAAGCGGCGATCAGGTATTTGTGCTCCTGAAAACCGCAGCTATGGCTGATTTCGGTGATCGGCGTACGCGTATCACGCAGTAGATTGCGAGCCTTATTCAGCCGCACCAGGGTCAGATACTCTTTAAAGTTGTAACGACTCACCCGCTTAAACAGCCGGGAAAACCACGAATAGCTCATGCCGCTGTGCTCTGCCACTTCGCTCAAGGTCAATGGCCGGTCGTAATGCAGATTAATATAATCAATACCTTTTTTAATCATCGACTCTTCGCGTAGCGAGCTCTCCTCACGCTCCTGAGGCTCTCCTGCCGTCACCAATGCATCAAGCAGCAAATATATCGCCGCGATACGCTGGAATGGCGTACGGTTATCGACAAGCTGTTGCAGCAGCGCCGTTAACCGCTGGCGCACCTGCCAATCCACGCTCTGCGCAATACGCCCGGCGGTACACCACTCCAGCCGCGGAGAGGGATGCATTTCATCAAACAGACCTGGCGAAAACTGCACGGTGACCAGTTGGCTACCGGGCATCTCCGCGCTGAGTGAATGCACTTCCTCCGCGTTGATATACAACATATCGCCCGCGCGCAATTGCCACTCCCGCTGGCCGACGGCCAGCGTGAAACCGCCATGCAGGACGGTGATAAGCTCCGGCGCCGGGTGCCAGTGAGGTTCGCAGTAGCGCACCTCGGCGGCGAAGACGTTGAGTTTCTCAGCGTCGAAGGCGATCAGCTCGTAGCCGCTATTGGTCGCCGGCTGCCCGCTTTGTGTCACCTGACGGGGATGCGTCACTGAAAACGGGAACACGGAGTACCTCCTGAACTTTTGTTGATTAATGACCCGCCAGCACGGCATTGAGTTCGTCGCGATCGATATCCAGCGCCAGGAACTCAGTCAATGCAATCAGCAAACCACAGAACAGATCCGGCGCCAGGCGGATAAGCTTTTCACGTACCAGGTCAGGCGCTACCCCGCTCTTCGCCGATATCAGCGCCACCACGCGGGCAAAGGCTTCCGGCTGTTGAATAAGCTGCTGCAGAGAATTGTCGTCGCGCAGCGGTACGTAGCGCGCAGGGCAATCAATCTCAACGCTTGCCGTTAAGGGAAGATCGCGAGACGAGGCGCCCACGTAGATTTGCCACTGCCCAGGGGTCACCAGCCAATCCGCCAGCCCCGGATGATAGCAGGCTAAATCAGCGACGGGCAGCGCAAGCTCAACGCGACGCGTTTCCCCTGCCAGCAACGACACTTTGCTAAAGGCTTTCAGCGCGCGAACCTCGCGGATCAGCTCCCCCTTCGGGGCCGTAACATACAGCTGTACAATCTCCTTGCCCTCGCAATCGCCGATATTCGTTAAATCAAAGGCGACATGCAGGGTTTCGCCTTCGGCAAGCCGCGATGCGGAAAGCGCAAGATTGGCATAGCTGAATTGGGTATAGCTCAGGCCAAAGCCAAACGGGAAACGCGGCGAAAGAAGGCGTTTATCGTAATAGCGATAGCCGACAAACAGACCCTCGCCATAGTGATGGCGCAGGTTTTCCCCTGGATACTGCAGCCAGGCAGGCGTCTCTTCGAGAGTATTTGGCACTGTGACGGTTAGCTTACCGCAGGGGTTGCGCTTACCGAAGAGAATTTCAGCCACGGCGCGCCCCATCCCCTGTCCGGCAAAGAAGGTTTCCAGCAGCGCCCGGCATTCGCCAAGCCATGGCATCACCACCGCATCGCTGTTGGCCAACACCACAACCACGTTTGGCTGTACCCCGGCGACCTCACGGATCAGCTGTTCGTGCGCGGGAAGAATATTCAGATCCTGGCGATCGCCATTCTCGCCATCTTCACCGACCGCCGTACTGACAAAAATCACTGCCACATCGGCGGCTCCGGCGACGTCACGCGCCTGCGCCAGCGCCTGCTCGTCGCTTTGATTGTCGTCTGGCGCGCCCGGCGCCCACGTGACCTTAAAGTCATCCCCGGCAAGATCGAAAATCTCATCCAGCGGACGGTCGAGTAAATAGGGAACCGTAGTGGCGCAACCCGAGCCCTGAATAACCGGCTCCTGAGCGGGTTTACCGATCACCGCGATGCGCGGCGTTTTGTGTGGCTTCAGCGGCAGCAGGTTGTCTTCATTTTTCAGTAATACGATGGATTCTGCCGCTAAACGCTGCGATAACGCATGATGTGCGGCAAAGTCAGCACGCGTGTGCGGCCGGCGATGTCGTTGCACTTTATCAACCAGTTCCAGCATCCGCAGACACGCCCGGTCGACCACCGGCATCGGTACCTCCCCGCAGGAGATTGCCGCCAGCAGGGTTTGTTTCTCCCGGCGGGTTTCCGGCATTGCCAGGTCATTGCCGGCAAGCAGCGATGCCGGGCGATCTTTAATACCGTACCAGTCGGACATCACCAGACCGTCATACCCCCATTCATCACGCAATACCTGGGTCAGTAAGAACGGATCCTGCGATGTTTGAACGCCATTAAGACGATTATAAGAAGACATCACCGTCCAGGGCTGGGATTTGGCGATCGCTCGTTGAAATCCGGCGAGATAGATTTCACGCAGCGCCCGCTCCTCAATAATCGAATCCATTTCGGTACGCCGATACTCGGAGTTATTGGCGGCAAAATGTTTAAGGCTGGCGCCGACGCCTTCGGCCTGTAAGCCGTTAATCAGCGCCGCGGCGATATCCCCACTAACGACCGGGTCCTCTGAATAGTATTCATAGCCGCGTCCAGCCAGCGGGGTGCGCCGAATGTTAATTCCCGGCCCCAATAGAATACCCACCCCCATCTGTTGGCATTCGCGACCCAGCGCTTCGCCCATCTCCCGTACCAGTTCAACATCCCAGCTACAGGCCAGACTGGAGCCATTCGGAAAACAGGTGGCCGGCAGCGAGGCGCTGAACAACGCTTCGCTGCCGCCCTTGGCGACAGGCTCGTCGGCGCTGGCCTGGTCGGCGGTTTGGGTAATCACCGAGATGAAGTCATCCATGCTCCACTTTTCATTGCCATCTATTTGCGCGCTGCTATAGCGCACGCCGTAGGTACCATCGGTCATCACGATATCGGGGATACCGTGCTGCGGCATCGATGCCGTGCGCCACAGGCCGCTGCCGGTCAGCAGCGCCACTTTTTCCTCTACCGACATGGCGGCGATAACGGTACTAAAATCGTTGTTCATCTCTCTGACTCCTTGAGGTTAAAGCGCGTTTTGCTTACGCAGGCTGATTTTCTGCACGATATCGCGATAGGTATTTTCATCTAACGCATAGCAGGCCACGAAGATGGCGCTGATGGCGAACATTGCGCCGGGGAAAAGCGTCATCAGAATATTGATGCCATTAATCGCATCGCTGGTCACATTACCCGCATCATAGTGATAAAGATCCAGCATCCAGCCCGCGCAGCCGCCGCCAATCGCCATCGCAATTTTGGTGATGAAGTTAAAGAAACCGTAGATGGCCCCCTCAGAGCGTATACCGTGATGCCATTCAGCATATTCGACGGTGTCGGCAATCATCGACCACATGGCGACAAAGCCCATGCCAAGCGTAATACTGTAAAGACACACGCCGATCATTATCAGCCACAGGTTATTACCAGCGATGAAATATTGCATCAGTACCCCCAGCACGCCAATTAACAACGCCAGAAGCGCCATTTTCTTTTTCCCCATTAACGCAATCACTTTCTCAGAGATAATGGTTCCAATAATATAAGCACCAGACTGAATCATGAAGAAAGTAGCGGTAAACCCTTCGCTGCCGATAATGTATTTAATAAAGTAAATGGCGATCGCCATCCAGACTGTATAGGCGATATAGAAAAACACGGTAAATAATGAAAGATGAATCAGTGGTGCATTACCTAATACCGCACGGAACATTTCGCGAAGCGTCGGCGCATTCATTTTATCCTCTTCGCCAACGCGTTCTTTGGTCATGCCAAAACAGGCAAGAAACATAAAAGTCGCTAACAGCGCAAAGCAGGAAACGGCAAAGACATAGCCCATTTGTTTGTCGTTAAAGGGCGAAATCAGCCAGTCTGCCGTTGTGGAAACAATCAGATACCCGACAATAGCCAACACAAAGCGATATACCGACAGCGACGAACGCGAGGCCTCATGCTGCGTCAAGCGGTTGGTCAATGCCGAATAAGGTGTGTTAACCGCCGTATAGGCCAGGCAATAGATGGTATAGGAGGCCAGCGCGAAATAAAATTTAGCTTCCCCACCAAATGGCACAAAACACAACACGGTTAAAAAGCCTAACGGTATCGCACCATATAATAGCCAGGGACGCAATTTGCCATATTTACTCTGCGTTTTATCAATTGCAAAGCCAATCAGGATATTAAAAATTGCGTCAATCACTCGGGCAATCACAAAGATCAGACTCGCCTGTACCGCGCTGATGCCATAAACATTAGTATAAAAAAATAGTAAGAATAACGAGACAAAACCGAACGATAAATTAGAGGCGAAATCGCCTAAGCCATAGCCTATCTTTTCTTTTACGCCGATGACCACATAGCTTGCCGATAACTTTGTTGTTGTACTCATTGCGGGCTACCTGTTTTGTAATCAGTGCCGACAGTATATGGCGACGCTAATAACATCACTTTGCGTTATTTGTCTGCGTAATTCCTGTTTCTTGTCTTTATGCGAAAGTGTGAAAAATGTCACAAGCGAGGGAAAAGAGGAGCATCCCGGCGGGAACCCGCCGGAATGTACAGCATTAGCCGTTAGTCTTGTTGCGGGTGCTGGAACGGCGGTTGCCGTTATTCCCCTGGCGAGGATTGCCGCTGGTCTGGCTATGACGCTTGACGGCGCGGCGGATTTGATTCGCTTTCATACGACGGCGATCTTTCTCCACCGCTACTTTGCTTTCGGTTTCCGCCGGCAGCTCCACCAGTTCACGAAGATAGTTGGTTTGCGCCAGATCCAGTTCAGTCCAGCCGCCGCGCGGCAGGCCTTTCGGCAGCAGAATATCGCCGTAGCGTACGCGGATAAGACGGCTAACCTGAACGCCGACGGCTTCCCACAGGCGACGCACTTCGCGGTTGCGCCCTTCGGTCAAGGTAACGTTATACCATTGGTTGATCCCTTCACCGCCGGTGAACTTAATCGTTTTAAACGCTGCAGGGCCATCTTCTAACTGTACGCCACGCGCCAGCTGGCGCAGTTTGTCTTCATCGACCTGGCCGAAAACGCGGACGGCGTATTCACGCTCAACTTCGCGGCTTGGGTGCATCAAACGGTTCGCCAGTTCACCATCGGTGGTAAACAGCAGCAGGCCGCAGGTGTTCACATCGAGGCGACCTACCGCAATCCAGCGCGCGCCGCGCAGTTTCGGCAGACGGTCGAAAACCGTTGGGCGCCCTTCCGGATCGTTACGGGTGCAGAGTTCGCCTTCTGGTTTGTAATAGGCCAATACCCGACAAATTTGCTCGGCAGATTCTTTTACCGAAATAAGATGACCGTCGATACGGATTTTCAAACCAGGTACGATTTCAACACGATCGCCGAGGGTTGCGATCTTACCATCCACGCTGACGCGTCCAGCTTCGATGATAGTTTCAATTTCGCGGCGGGAGCCATGGCCAGCACGAGCCAGCACTTTCTGTAATTTCTCGCTCATAGAGCTTCCTTTAGGTGTCGCCTTCCCAGGCGTCGGGATATTTTATATAAATCTATATAAATCAATGCGTTAGCACATTTCATTGCATGCTATTATACGCACTTTTCACCAGTTTGTAACCCAGTTTGTTGTGCAGTACGTTGGTAAAAAAGAGTTTAGATCTAAGGTGGATTTTAGACATGAAAAGATGAGCATGGGAGAGTTAACTTGATATCGTGCGTTAAGAACAAATACCGACCTATAAAACCAGTGTTATCCTCTGTTAAGAACGTAAATAAACCCAAAATTACAGCATAAAACACCGCACGTTTTGTTATCTGTGAATTTATCCAGTAAAGTTGATTTTCATCGTTGCAAAGCGAAGCGGTGAGGATTATCTTTAACACTATATGTGGTGGTTGAAAATAAATACAAACACCACATGTAACCATCACAACCATCAAAGGGCTGATAGCATGGCAAAGAATCCTAAGCAAACATCAAGTAAAATCGCTTCTGTTGCTGGTCAAACCTTAAACGATCCCAATGCTTCAAAGGTGCAAAAACGGTTGGCAGCCTCCGCACTTTCTCAGCGAGCCCCCTCCAGCCATACCAGCGAAACTATGGAAACGGTTGCAGCTAAGGCACTCGATAATCCGCGCTCAAGCGAAAAGACCAAACAGCTTGCAGCAACGGTGTTAGCTCAATCAACAAAATAAGAAACAAAAAAGGGGCGTAATGCCCCTGCTATTCACCTAAAATACTTTGATTTATTTGGAAATTCTGGTCATCAAATGCCCACTCTATGCGTTTATCAGCTACCGCCTCTACCATCATTCCAAATTCAGGACTAGGATTCACAGTAAGGTTAAAATCAGCTTTTAAATCTGGGATCACAGGTTGATAACTCATAGCTGGGGTCTGTACCATCATTTGATTCATTAGCGTTCCAGACTGCACTTGTGCTGCGACTGAGGAACCTGAACCAAAAAAGCGCCCAACACTGCGAGGATCAAATCCGATCATATTTTGTATCCAGTCAGCGGCACTATTCGCACTGCTATCAACCACGGTATTATAAACAGCATCTGGCAACGTTTGCCCTTTCCCAACGTTTAAACCAATTTTGTTTGCAAAATCCAGAAATACTCTTGAGAGTTCACCAGCAGATTGGCCTAGATTCTCCATCAGAGGGTTTAAACCCGAGAACGATTTAGCGAGGTTGTCAGAATTTAAATTGGCCTCTTTCATCGCCTCAGCAAATCCTAACGTAAAGTGATCAGCGCCTGAATCTTTAATAGCGCTCCAGACAATCCCCATTTGATTTAATCCATCAATAGTTTTCTGTTGAGCATCGTTCAGTGCTAATCCATTTTCTACCATCATATTCATTGTGGCGATGACATTCTGACCAGATGCATCTACCGATTTTGCTAGGTAAGAAAAGTCATTTATTGTTTCTGCTAGCGCGGTAAACTCAGATTCAGTTAGTTTTGCACTCTTCTGAAGGGATTTTAAAAGTACAGCTAATTCAACGGGACCTTTAACATTTTGAAGAGTTTTTAATGCTCCCTGTTGGGTATAGCCTCCACGACTAACCATCATCTGGAGCCAATCTCCCATCTCCCCACCGCCTGAATATGACGATTGCCCTGTTTTTTTATCAGTTTTCCATTCGCCAAGACTCAACTGTCCGATCTTGTCCTGGACATCCTTTGCAATATCAGAAATCTTAGCACCGGACATAACAAATCCAGTTCGTTTTAGCGTCTCCATAATAGCCGCATCGGCTTCAAGGGGATTTAAACCCATTGAACTAACCATTTTCCTATCCTGATTTCTGGCGAGTGAATCAGAAATTGCCTGTGAGGAAATGGCGTACATTTGTTGTCCTAGATATACACCTGCTGCTCCTGATAATAATTGCTGTGGGACAATCGCGTTAACGTTTTGAGATAACCAACCAGAACTACCAGTTCGCCCAGATTTAGGTTTTTTACCAGATTGTTTTTGTTGTTTTGAATTACTTCTAGCAATACTGCGTTGGGTGACCAGATGCTGGCTCAGGGCTTGATTCATCGATTTGAGACTTTGATTTCCTCGTGCATAGGCATCTACAATAGCATTAGCCTGTTTTATTGCCTGATATCTGGAGGCTCCATCCATTCCCTGGAGGCGTCCAAGCTGGAATGCGGCGCGTTTTCTTGCTAGGTCAGCATTCTCGCTGATTTTGGCTGTTTTAGCTTGCTGCTGCTGTTGAATTTTTAAAGCGCGTGCTTGCGCTGCCGCTAATTTTTTCTGTTCATTCTGTTTAGCTTTAGCATCTACAGCCGCCTGTTTTGCAGCTTGTTTCTGCTGTTGTTGAACCTGTTTCTGCTGCTGCATTTGTGCAGTGTACGCCTGTTTATCTGCTGCCTGTTTCGCTTTAGCTACTTGGTTGTTTGATTTAGAGAATTCCTGTTGGAGTTTCCTCATATCGTTTCTGACTTTTTTCAGACTATTTAAATCTGTTCGGTAAACTATTTTATTTACCAATGTACTGGCGGTAATCTGTGTTCCATTCATTTTTATTTGCTCCATATAAAAAAAGCCCCTGACCCGTAAACCTTCCTAAACAGGAATGAGCTTTGCTCACCCGCAAGCGGGGGTATTGAGGGCAGAGGCTTTGTATAATTTATTTTTATTTGTTCAATGCTGTAACGAGACTTCTATACTCACCATCGGGATATTGACGGCATACCCTAGCTGCAATAGTATGACGATTCCCACCAGTTTTCTCAGCTAACCGTGTAATATTGATTAACCTAAATAGATCCCAATCGCTGAGATTGTCAATAGTAGCGAAGTTTCCGTTTTCATCTTTAAGAATTATTTGTGCTGTCATTTTTTAACAATCTCCACAATAGAATAATTATTATATGAACTGGAATTTGCTCACCAATCCATAATTCAACAAGCAGCACGGTTAATGCTGCTGCGAAGATCATTAATTGGCAGTAATAACCAGACTGAAATTGGTACCGTGGTTTACGGGCAACACCGACGCCTCTGATACAATTTCAACCTCGCCGCGCTCTTTCTCGTACTGATAGGAGAAATATTCTTGAGTAATGCCAGACGCCGCTAAATTAGTATCAACTGAGGCAGGACCATACAGATGCTGGTAAACGTTCGTATTAGCCTGAAATACTGGCAGCATAACCGCTGTACCATCAGCGATAAACGGAGTCAGGAGCGGATCCGTAACCTTGATTACGTCGATGCTCAGTCCTGGCAAGGTGAAGGTCTGCACATTTGGGAGAACCTCCTTACGCTGATAAACAATGTTCATCTCGTTGAATGGATCAACGTACTGGTAGGCACTTTTCATAGAAGCATGGAAACGCAAACTATTATAGAAACTTGCAGATGCAAAACAGACAACACGGCGAACATCAGTCCATAAACCATCTGTAGCAGTGCTAATTTTATCCAGGAACCCGTTAAACACCTCCAGCGCATCGGTAGAGCCGTTGGACAGGGTAATAGTGTCCGCCATCATCGGAGCATCGAAACTGTCCGCATAATCAATAACTGGCGCTTCCTGAGTGTATGGAGTCTGAACCAGCCCACGAAACAGAGCATCACCGTATGCAGCCTCGATATAACGTCTGTACGCCTTGGCGTGTTTGAGGGTGTAGTCTGCGACGATGTCGAGCATGGTTTCCTGAACATCTGTCCCCGGTTTGCGTCCAGCTTTCTGAAAATCAACAGCGCTCGCAGTATCCTCGCGATGCAGATGCAGAAGCTCTACAGGGAAGCTGTTTGCAGGAGTCCGAGCCGTTGAATCGTGTTCAAAACTGTAACGTTTTTTCGGTTGGTTCAGGAGGGTTTTATTATCCTCAATAAGGCGATCGAGCATAACGTAAATACCATTACTCGAAGATTTATCGAAAATATTCAAGTTCTGTAGCAGATAACCCTCGCTAGGGGCGACTTCAAAAATCGGGGCAAGGTCTACCATTTTATAGGCATCGTATGAAAACATATTATTTTCCTTTATTATTTTAGTTTGTGGATTAGTTTTAATCAGGTAGTTGGCAAATCATTGCCAGTACTGAAATAAACAGCAGGATCAGCAGAAAGTAGCTCTTTTGCTTTCGCTACATCATCACAAATTAGGCTGAAATCCTTAATATGAATGTTCGTATTTGCTACCAGAACAGCGACAGGCGTAGTGTCAGCATCCTTATACTCAAGGACAACGTTTGCAGAGGTAGAAGCCGAACCGACAATTTCGCCACCATCATCAATCACGGTACCTGGGACGCAATCAGGAATCTTTGGAAAAACTTTAACTTTTCGGCTATAGCCGTTTAATTCACGGCTAAGAACGTCGCAGACGCTGAGGTTAGGCTGTGGGAATTTAACTAGTGCCATCAGGGACTCCTTTATTTTTAATAATCTGTTTTAGTTTATCTTGAGTAGTTTTATTTTTAGATTTATTTAAATCTTCGTCCTGTTCCACTACAGGAACATTAGCAGCTTTAGCGAGTTTAATTAGCTCGTTAGCGGTTTCGACGTCATCAACCAACAGCGTAACGGGGATTTTTCCGTCATATGTTTGGACGCCTTTTGTGATAGTTACCATAATTTTTAAATCCATTTCATTTTGCAAATTGAAATAAAAGAAAGGCCACGGAGATAGTGGCCTTGATACAGAAGAGAAAATTGACTAACTTGAATTAAACTTTTTGGAGGATTTAATCCCCAATGCACACTCACGCAAAATGTGTATTGGGAATTGCCTCACGGTTATCGTGGATGGGTGAATTAGGCCCGGAGTTTACTGTGAGGATTCCCAAGGAAGGCGTAATGCCAATAACGCCTATGTCTTTGTAGTACACAATATTCTAGGTATAGCATCCTTTGATTATTGTCTACATATTTATAATACCATTAAAACGTTATTTTGTCAATAAATAGAGTCTCTATTTAGAGATCTTTTTAATATTTTTTGATTTTATTTCTTTCTCTAAACCACTCCTGCATTGTCTGGAATTTAATATTATCCAAAGTTCCAGTTTTATATTCTCTGTATTCATTGACACTATACCCCAAAGTAACCAGACACTCAGCCATTTTTGCCAGATGGTCAGGTGATGTATTCGGGTATTCATCCAGAAGAATTTCTAAAATGGAGTCCGCTGAATGGGATTCCAGTTCCTCATCTGTTAAAACCCTTATACAGTTTTCATCATATTTCAACCTATCCTCCATTGTGTTAAAATATGCCTCTCAGAGCGCCTGTAACGAATTCTGAGAGGTTTTAATATTTAGGTGATAACTTTTATGCCGTTACTTGTTCAAACACGTTATCAATGGTTCTGGTGATGACAACTAACTCCATCAGATTTATATATAAAGCTGCGTCATCTTCTAAGAGCCACTCTAAAAAGTACTCAGGATGTTCAGGCAATTTATTCATCGCTTCTAGTAGCATTTGGTAGTTTGAGTAATAGGCTGCTGGGTCAATATAGCTATCAATCATCAAGCTATGTGCCAGTGGGTAGTACTGCTCTACAAAATCTTCTACAATATTTTTATGCTGTTCAAAATCGATCATTTTACCTTCCTTTATTATTGTTATTAGTCGATGATGCCTGGGGCATCAAAATAAAGCCCTAGATCATTGCCTGTGAAGTTTTCATTCTCAAGGCGATTGAATTCTAACCAGCCCTCGTACTCATTGATGTTATCAAAGAGACATTCAAACTTGAGCGGTTCACGATTGAACCTGAATCCGGTATACCGTTGGCGAGGCTTCCATTTAACACCTTGCATGGAATTAATTATTGATTGTTCTTCTGGTGTTAGTGGTGGGGATGGTTCGTAAAGTTTGATTATTGCTAAGGGTTTTAGTTTTTTAGAAACTCGAACTTTTTTATTTCTGTTGTTAAATCCTAATTCAATTGATTCTTCAAATACCACATTTCTCGCTAGCGCCAATAGGCCTCCTGTTGTTTAAGCTGCTTTTTTGATTTGTTTTAAATAAAATTTAACAGTATCTATTTTGAATCCGGTTTTTTCTACGATATCTTTTCTCTTCAAACCTTGATCAACTAGAGATTTAACCAAGTTAAATTTATCATCCCCTTTGCTTGTGTTTCTTTTTTTTCTCTCAGTTTTTATCATTTCTGGTTTGATCACTGCATCTGGAAAATAATGTTGTTTGAGATATTCAGCACAACCGACATCAGGAACAATATAAACCTGTTTATTGTTGTTCCCTCTGACACGGACAGAACAGCGGGAAACAAACTGATAAACCTTTTCGTAGTTCAGCGCTGCCTGCCGTTTTTCTTCTAACTCCCGCCAGTCCCAGCCATTAAGATCGCAATATTTGCGCCAGTGTCCAATGGTTGTTTTGTCGAGGTTTGCACATCCCAAGAATGCAGCTTTATGCAGGTGCTGGTAATGGTTTAATCCGTATGAGGCCATTGAAACACGTTCACCACCTTCTAACACGTCATCAGCATGTGAGGCGTAGTAAAAACCGTTGCTGTACTGCTCATCGTTGTTGCTGGTATAGATAAATTCGTCCCTCAGTACTCTGCGTGTCCTGTTCAGGATATCGCTGTAGTAGTCACTCAGTAGTTTTTTAGTACATTTCTGGTTAAACACTGGGATCAGTTCAATTCTCTTTGTGTCAGTATGAATGCGGCGCATCAGGTCTGGCTGCAACTCATCATCAGCCAGCGAGATTTCTGCATTCAGAATAGTTTTAGCGGCGTAGGCAAACTCACTAATTCCGACATTAGCCCCTAACACGGTGAATGATTTAGCCCACAGGGCGCTATACAGGATTGGGTTAGCAGTAAATGAGAAAAAATATTTGTCCTCTTCCAGGAGCATTCCCTGACCTGTTAGCATAGAGAACAGAGCTTGTTTCAGAAGTTTGCTGTTGGCGTGTTCACTTTCGTAATATGCAAGAAACTTTTCTCTGTGCTCATCACGAATAAAATATAAACCGTTCTGTTCCTCTATCCATTCTAAAAATGGAAAGTTTGATTTTTTATATTCCTCATCCTTGTAGTCTATCTCTGCCCCGTACCAGGCAGAGGGGATCTCATCAATATAGATGTCAAATAGACGTAATTTATTCTGGGTTTTCTCATCACGATACGCATATTGACAAAAATGTAGAAGGCATTCGTGGGTCACAATAACAACGTTTCGCCCAAAATCATCATCCAGCGCGTTTATTAATGATCGTGTTGCGCTCTCCCCCTTATCTACCTGATTATGATATGCGGGGATGCCGAGTTTCTGAAGGTCTGATTGTGTTTGAGAAGCTAAATCGTGAGTTGGGACAGCTATTAGGATTCGTTTATCAGGATTGTTCCTTATATATTGTTTGAGTTTGTAACTTTTTCCACTGCCACAGATGGCGTTAACGATTTGTATTTTTAAGGATTGTTCCGTTTTCTTCATTTTTTTCCTCTTCGCTAAGGACTTTTTCGATTAGTTTGTTAATGAGTACAGGGATGCTGGTATCCTGTTTCTCTGCCATCTGGTAGAGCTTGCTAAACACTTCAGATTTGAAATTAATATTCACTTTTTTGCTTCCTCTTGCTGACGGTCATAAATCCTCAAAGCCTCTCTGAACAAATCGGCGCGTGCGGTATAGCCACGCTGTTTGGCCATCATGAAGTTTTGGTAGATTTGATATCGGGTAGATGTACCCTCTTGGAGTGATGTTAAAATTTGCTCGATACTAAAGAACTTCAATAAACCTCCTTTTACTACAAAAATAAAAACACCTTGCAGCCTGACGGCTCAAAGTGCGGTGAGTTGAGGCTTTTTCTGTGCCTATGTAATTATTGTATACGATATTCTAACGTTAGTCAATAATTAATTTATTAAAGTAACCCATAACGCACTATATCAAATTATGATGCTGGCTGTCAACCCTTTGACCTGTTATAAATCTTGAGTTGGGTTTAAGGTTGTGGGCTGAGGAGCCTGGGCGGCTTTAGTTGACGTTTACGTTCTCCTCTCCGGTAGATCACAGCATCACTAAAAAGGGTAAAAATAAATCTAAAGATACTTAAGAATTAAAATTACCCCTTTTTAATTTAGGAGAGGATAGAGAACGTGACTGATTGTTGGTTGATCACGAATGAAATGAGTTAGCAACATAGAATCAGTTATCACAATAATAGTATTAACAATAAGTAAGGTTTACCACGTTTGATTGTTAATAGTGTTAGTGTGGTTATATCAGGAATAGTTAATAGATTGAATGGTCGTATCGTTCAATCATTAGCTATGACGCTATGGTGCATATCATCAGGCTATGTTAATGGTTTTATCCTTTGATATAGCCTGAATGTTCCCGCGACAGTGGAGTCGCGTATGATGATCATAGTTAATAGTTTATAAATAAAATAAAGTTAATATAATTAAACTTATTAACTATTATGATTAATAACTATACGCTGACCTGTTCGCTATTGCTCCAGCATCGCGTATTACCTTTAATGCATTATATGATTATTAACTATGGTAAACTATGCATTACCTATTATGCTATGGAGATCTATCCATTATACATTTTATAGCATGGTGAATTATGCTTCTCGTTAGAGAAGCATAAATTCAACTAAAGCCGCACGACTAAAATAAATTCAGTTCTTCGAGAAATAAAAACACCCAGTGTATTTTTCTGATAAAGAACCTACAGATTTCGGAGTGGTACTAGGGCAAATGAATGTAAGAACATCTCCCTTCCCTATTGTTGGCAAGTCATTTTCACGAGAGTTTTTCATAAGTCTGCCAAAGAACGTCTTCCCGAAGACTAAATCAAAATCTTGGGATGCGGTGAAAACAAACGAATCAGCATATGGGTTTCGATCACCATTATATACCACATATTTTTCACCAATTTGGGTTTTCTCTATCTTTTTTACCTTTACAACAAGAAAATAAGCTTTTGCTTTAATATCTTTCTGCAAAGTAAATTCATTTTCTTTAACTATCTTATGTAATTCTGATGCTGTGTATGTAGGATAATAATCTTGAACTCGCTTAAATTCTCTGGAAAAAGAATCATCATTGTTACATGATGCTGCGTTATCAAAATCATTAAGAATCTTACCAGTTAACTCTCTTCCTTCACTGCATACTCCTGTGAAACCTTTTTCTTTAGCATTGATATTGAAGGCTACAACTGATAATAAAAAGACTATAATAAATTTCATTTGAATAAATCCATCTTCGTTATTCATTTTATTTTCATTGTACACGGCAAAATGTTAAAAGTAGAACATTTTATTTGTAAACCAAAATAACCACATTTTAGTTAACTACCAATTTGCTAAACAACATTATCTCTTCTCTCATTGTTATAATATAACAATTATAAAAATCTCAATTTTTGAATAAATTTTTTCTTGTATAAATGATCAGTATTTTAGGTGAGAATAATTCTTGATTGAGTGGTGATCAATGAGGGAATATCATGACGCGATGTCGGTAGATTTGCGTGGAATGAGAGAGTTGTTGCGTGGTGATCAGGTGAGTTTCTTAGTCGCCTACCTTGGCGTGTAGTTCACATCAAGAACAAAAACATAATAAATACAATAGGTTACATTGTTTGTTTATATATAACAGTTACCAAACACCCGTTTGACCTGTTATATGCATGTTGTATTCAGTTCTTATGCATGTAGTTATCATGCGGCATCATGATATTTTGAAATTATTAGCGTGGTAATCAATCATCGAGTTAGCTTGCTTAGAAGCTCGGATGTAGAGCAAAAACAGCCAATTTTAATCGATTTAAATAGGGGTTAATTGGTGGTTAATTCTTTATAAAATCATGTAATTTTTACTGAGCGTGAGAATGTAGAGCTAGGGATATTTTCAGCATAAAGATGTAAACTGGAACGAACAGAGACGGGACACCCACAGGGGCGGGGTTAGAATGTATCCATTAAACAGCTTCGGATATGCATTCCTTTCAATCATAATCATGGTGCTTGGTATCGGTTTAATCATAAAGGCTATCAAAAAGCCGCTAGTTGCGGTGAAAATGATCTTGTTGTTTGTGATTCCACTTATTACATTTTGGGGCACTACATTTTTGTTAGATCGTGGGCTGGGTTATTTTGAGGGGGACAAGGATTCACGGTTTATTCTCGCCGTCATCGGCGGAGGAATAATGTTTTTCTTCAGCCAACGTATCATTGGAAAAATGCTAAGGTTCAAGGATGAATAGAAAATTTATTGGCCTTACCATGGGTAATGCTGGCACTGCTGCCAACCCTAGCAAATGGCGCACAGATTACGATGACCAATCCACAGGAGGAACACGTTATGCATCTATGAGAACAGTAATTACACATTCACGTACATCACTAAAGGCTCTTGTCTCTATGCCAAATCTTTAATACAGACGAGAATGAGAAATAATCTTCGCTGTTTTTATTTAATTTCTGGAATTGAAAACTTACAATCTTTCTTATCCATGAATTCAAAATTTTTATGATCTCTTGTTACGAGTACATCAGAATCACCTACACTGACAACATGAATATCCTTATTGCAAACAAGTGTATCTTTTATCATATGAGAAAAAACACCGCCAACATTAAACAATAAAAATAACAAAGCCAAATACCAACTAAAGCATGCATAATATGAACGGACATTAAGTTTTTCTGCAACTATAGTACTACCTAACTTTTTCAATGGATTTATGGAAACTTTAAATTTAAAGCGTTTCGTCTCTGAATCTTTAAACGAAATGGTAATATCCTGCTTTAAACAAACATACCAGATCATAAATGGTGGGATAAGAGAAAGCCACTTTCCTGACAATGTCATATTAACAGTAAACAATAACATTGTAATAATGCCTATCGAGTGTCGAATTAGAAATCTTTTTGTATTTACACTGACACTAACAGGATCTTCTATTTCCTCTTTAAAAAAATCAAGAAAATATAGTGCAAAAGATAATATAGCACATGTACCAAAACCAATTTTCATCATGCTTAATAAAGAAACATCAATAAACTCGACAGGAATTTCTTTAGCGGCATAATATCCCAAATAATAAGCATATGTGAAGGTATAGCCACACACTGTTATAATAAGAACCTTTACTCCATCAGATATACTCATTTGACTCCCTTCCTTTGTACGTTACATTTACCATGAAAATTTTATAAAAAACAACATCTGATATAATCAACTAACAAATGAATCTGGAGAACCCAACTTACTCTCCAGATTCAGTTGCTGGTTTTGTTCTTTATTATTCTTTTCTCTCAGCAGCCACCTAATTAAGCATCCGTAAGCCAATCAGGGGAGATTTCTTGCCAGTCGTTTATTTCATCGTCAAAGAAGAACACATCATCAATACCGTGTTCGAGAAGATTTATTGGTTTACGAAGGTTTCTAATCCCACCGAATTCAGCCCTTTCCTCACCTAAGATTAAATTCGCCAGATTATGTTCTTCAACTATACAACCTAATGTACTTCCAACAGGATCACAGCCATCCCATGTAATTGATTTTTCGAGCGGTTTACCGCCTCGGGTGTAACGAACTTTTAATTCTTTACTAGCTGTCATTTTCACCTTCCTCTACTCATCAAATGTCCATAATCAAATATCAGAGTAACCCTTTCACTAGCTAATGCAATCCACCACTGTTAGCAGTTGGCTCAGCGCTGGTCTATGCGTGTATCTTGCCGTGATCCCCAAAGACTGAGTACGACTATGCCCTACTACAAACTGCACCAGTGCTGCATTGCCAGTTTTAGCTATAGCCTCAGATATGAAAGTGTGGCGCAAGGCATGAATCACACGTTTCTGTCCAAATTCGTTATATTTCGGAACGTTGCAATCATCCATTAGGCTACGCCACACGAGAGCAATATGCTCGTAAGTTGGCAGGTCTCCAAACACAAGATCATCTGGCTTAAGGGGCTTGATACGCGCTAACAGCAGCGTTTCTATCTCTTTACTAAGGGGAATCTGCCGCTGCGCATGCTCAGTTTTACCTCCCTCAATAAATATGTAATAACGCCCTGTTTCCTCATCCTTGCGTATATGCTCTTTACGGATAGCCGCCAGTTCACCCCGGCGAGCACCTGTGTAGATCAAGGTCAGGAAGTAATCTTTACGCCAATCAGTATAAGTTGATAACCGTTCTATTAAGCGTTTCATTTCTGGTTTTGAGTAATGACCGCCCTTGTTTTCCTGCACCTCATACTTGATCCCCTCAGTAGGGGATTTTTCTAAGATATCCTTCTCATCTTTAAGGAACACTTTGAAAAATGAGGAATAAATCTTGAGATGCTTTTTAACATTGGCACTACTGATCAGATCGTCCTCTGGCACATCACAATCTATGCACTCCGAGAGGCTCATCTCTGAATATGGTTTGAGATTACGCCGTGGAAGGTTCTCAATCACTGCAAGTGTTTGGCGTATATGCTGTTTGGTAATGCTACCTACGGGAACATCCCCCAGAACATGCATCAACACTTCATAGAAACGATTATTTTCGCGAGATATGGTGATAGCCCATGTTTTCCCCTTCTCTGCCACAAACAGCTTCCAGGCCTCAGAAAGTAACGGTGTATTGTCATCGTCAGGAGCTTCAACAGTTACTACAGCCTGTTTAGTTGCTGGTTTTTTACGTCTCTCAGTTTCAACCAATTGTGATTGCATGGAGTCAACAAGGGCACGATAACGGACAATGTCACCAGCATAAAACGCCTCATAAGCTTGGTGTAGCATGGCCTGATGCATATCAATCTGCCCCGCCACCTCATAAGCCTGGTCTAAATCTCGTTGACCGAAAGAAACTTTCTTCTGGTGCAAAGTAGCAAGCAGCATGCGAGCGGTAGAATCGTCCCCGCTATAAACCCGATTCAAATGTATATCGGCACGGCCTTTTGCCTCTGTGACTGTAGCAGCAGGTGAGATAGCAGTTTCAGAGTCTATTTTACGCTGGAAACGCCCCAGGTCAGGCATCCGCTTAGCCTCCTCAACCCCCATTCTCAACCAGTCCAACAGATAAGTATCAAAATCGCGCTGAGTGGCCTCACGGAAACCATCTATGTGCATTTTGAATTGTGCGACAGACAGCGAGCCATTTTGAACCAGGGGAATGTAAGGGCTTAGGCGACTCATAGTCACCTGCACAGCTTTTAAAGAGTCCGTACCTAGGCTACGACGAAAGAAAGTCCCATCCGGGAGACGAAAGTTGATGTAGAAAGTGTTGCCGCGTTTGGTAGTGAATTTGGGGGCTTTGTTGTCCACTCTGTTACCCATTGCGTTGACCCTTTTGTTATAAATTTCATAGAGTTAACGCTAACGACTTGATTTATTATATAGTTTTATGGCCTTCCCAGGCGTCTGATATGCTTTGGCAACAACAGGCCATATAAAATCACCAACCTGTTGTTATATAAATACTTTACACATTTTAAGGCGCCATTCGTCAGCACTGTAAAACAGCGCGCGCGCCTGCGTGGGCGAACATACTACACTAACTTCAAAATGAATGCTTCACTGCGATACATTTCTCTGTCTATAGATTATCGCTCGCCGTCAATGCACTTGCCAGGAAGGGAAAGTCGGCAAATGGCGCCGGGTGACCAAACAGATAACCTTGCGCTTTCTGGCAACCGAGGTCGCGTAACTGGTTTTTTATCGCCTCATCTTCAATACCCTCAGCAACGACGGGTACCTTAAACCCCTGAGCCAGCACAATCAGCGATGCAATCATCGATTCTGCTTTATCATCATCGGCAAATTGGCAAATCAGACGGCGGTCAATTTTGATGCTATCAAATGACAGCGTATGTAAATAAGGCAAACTGGATAAATTGACGCCAAAATCATCCAGCGCGACGGCAATACCATGGCGGCGGAGATAAGCAATCATCCGGCTAATTCGCACAGCATCATTCATCAATAACCGTTCGGTTATCTCAAGACAAATATTGCCCGCGACCAGCCCATGACGATAAATTGCATCCATTAAATGCCAGGCAAAATCCTGTTGCAGGAGTTGAATCGCCGATACGTTGATATGCAGAATAAAGTTCGCCGGCGCCCCGCGGAGAATCATCGCGGAAAGTTCCCGACAGGCCTGTTCAATAATCCAGCGTCCCAGCGGGATTATCAACCCGCTCTCTTCCGCCAAGGGGAGGAAACGATCGGGAGGAATTTCGCCTACCGTTTCGGAGCACCAGCGAAGCAAACATTCTCCTTCCTGAAAAGCGCTTTGATCCTGCAAATCCACAATTGGCTGTAGCATCAGATGAAATTCATGTTGCTGGATCGCATCATGAAGATGCTCATGGAGTTGGATATTATAAAGCTCAGCCTCATGCATCTCGCCGCTGAAAAACGTCGCAACGCCGTTTCCCTGTTTCTGCGCATGGCGTAATGCAATCCATGCCTCACGCAACGTTTGTTCAATATTCTCTGCGTGGATCTCAGTCGTCACCAGGCCAATATTGCCGGTATAAACGTATTTGCTTGCCGTAGGAGACGCTTCATTATTGACGTCGATAAATAGTGAGGAGAGCAGTTCTCTGTAGCGCTGACGCTCTTTTGGCTGAGTTTGTCCTGGAAAAACCACGATGAGCTTATCCACTGTATCGCGGGCAATCAGCGTATTCGTCGGCAGTAAATTATGCAGGCGAAGAATATAATCGCTAATAAATTTTTCACCATACTCCGTACTTAAGGAATTGATAATAGAGTTCATATTACTGATATGCACCAGCGCGAGCAGGTTTCTACCTTGATATAGCGATGTCTGACGCAGTAACCCTGTCCGTGAGAATAACCCGGTGGTTTTATCCTCCTCTATTTCACGCCGTTGGGCGTCGAAACTTTCTGCCAGCTTATGCGATAGCGCCATAAATGTGGTTTCCAGAGAGGCTATTTCCGGGAAATGTCGCTTATTATCTGGCGGCGTCCAGCGGTGCGTCGCAAGCTGATCCGCTTTACGGACAATATCTCGCAGAGGTTTTACCACCTTCGCCAGGCCATAGAAAACCACCAGCAGACCAAGTACAAAAATGACAAACAGCATGCTCATGGTAATGGCTATATATTTAATGATGGTATGGGTAATCATTCTCGCCGGGCTAATCACAATCCCCGTCCAGTGCAATATGTCATCACGGTCGGTGATTGGAAAAGCATCAACATAATATTCTTCTTTGCCGGAACTGAAAAACTGCAATCCCGTATGGTGATTCGCTTTTAACGTGCGACTGGCTGCCACAACAACCGGTAAATGAGTGTTTTCAAGCGTTTGTAGATTCAGCCGTGAGTGTTTTCCCCCGGCCAGCATATTTCGCGTCAATGATGGCACTGATGAAGAAATGAGCTCATTTTTTTCATTAACAATCAGCAGAATACTTTCAGGATGGGGTTTAAAATTTTCCAGACTTTTATTTAGTTCGTTGAGGTGCAACTCGCTGGCGACGACGCCAACAAACTGTCCCTGGCGATTGAATGCGGGCGAGCTGAACGCAACGCCAATTTCATTTTCATATTCATAATCGCGAAAGGGTTTTGTCCAGTGCGGACGCTGGTCTTTGGCAACCGCCGCATACCATTCGCGCTGCGTTATTTGATAATCCGCAAGCACCGCTTTTTCCAATGAGTTCACCGTCAGGTGACTATACGCCGTCAGATGGTGATCTGTTTGCGCATCTTTTACCGCAAGATAATCATTCGACTCGGCCTGGCCGCGCGCCACTTGAATAAAATCGCCATTGACCGCGCCAAATCCGACCAGATTCAGATAATGTTTGTTGCTGAAGACGTTATTGGTGGTATTGACCATTTCGCCGATCAGGCTGCGAACCGGGATCGCAGTACTGGATTGACGTCCGATCGCATGAACCAGTATCGCGTTCGATTGCGCGGGAACATCAATATAATCGTGGATGACTTCCTCGATATTGACTCTTTTCGCACGCAGAATATCCTCACTCACCTCATCAAAAAAAGCATAACCTTCGTAGTAGAGAAAAGCATATGTCGTCAGCAGCACGACGAGAATTGTCGTGGCTAAGGTAAATATGATGGCCTGAGTTAGGGTGAACGGGTAGCTGTTGACCGAAAGCTGTTTTTTTAATATTTGCATCGTTATTATCGCCGTTGGTCTATCTCATCATTCCGGTTCAACAACGAAAAACCCATTGGCGACGTCAAAACTATCAAACGTTTTCGGCCGGGAATAATAATATCCCTGGGCGAAATCACAGCCCATCTCCTGCAGTTTTTCTGCCATTTCGCGCGTTTCAACGCCTTCGGCCACCAGCGGCACGGAAAAACTTCGCGCCAACATTAACACCGAGGCGATAACCGCTTCGTTTTTTTTATCATCAAGCACATTGCTGACAAACCCGCGGTCAATCTTCAGACAATCAAATGGCAGCGAATGCAGATACGAGAGGCTGGAATAACCGGAACCAAAATCATCAATCGCGATACATACGCCAAGACGACGTAGATAAGCCAGTATTTCGACAATTCGCCACGTGTCATGCAGCAAGACGCTTTCGGTGATTTCAAGACAAATATTGCTGTTCATCAAATCATTAGCGTGAATTGATTCCAGCAGATGCTGAGCAAAATCAGGTTGCTGAAGCTGAATTGCCGAGATATTGACGTGCAGTTTAAAATCACGCGGCGCGCCGCGCGTGATAAACGCGGCAAGTTCACGACAGGCGGTTTCAATTATCCATTTCCCTAACGGCACAATCATGCCGGTGTGCTCGGCAAGGGCGATAAATTTGTCGGGCGGCACGAAACCCAACACATTTGATTGCCAGCGGATCAGGCATTCACCTTCTTTACAAGGCCGCTGCGATTCAAATGAAACGATCGGCTGCAAAACCAGATGGAAACCTTCCGAATGGAGATCGTCGCATAACGCCTGATGCAGACGCAGATTATTCACTTCCTCTTCACGCATGGCGGCCGTGAAAAGTTTACTCGTGCCGCTACGCTCCATCTGGGCATGCTGTAAAGCCAGACTAACATTCATCAGACATTCGCCGATGTTCTCTGGGGTTAATGATTCAATCAACATGCCAATATGGCCAGTAAATATATGCGATTCGCCGGGCATATCAGAAGCAGACATACGAAAAACAGAAGCAAGTAGCGCGCTGTACCAGTCGACATCCTTTTCGGCATACATGCCATCAAAAGCGATAATGAACAAGTCTTCTCGATCACGACAACATAGTGCCCCTTCAGGCAATATTTTGCGAAGGCGTAAAGTAAACTGGTGAATAAACTGTCGGGCCTGAGTCGTACCGAGCACATTCTTAACCGAGTTGTAGTTGTTAACGTGTACCATCGCCAGCATATTGCGATGACGGTACAGCGACTCACAATGCAGTAAACCGCTACGGGTTAAAAAACCGGTTTCGCTATCTTCTTCCAGTTTGCGGCGTTTAGATTCGAAAGTGTCTGGAATAATTGCATAAAGGTTGCTCAATGCTGCATCCAACGAGGCTATTTCCGGAAATACGCGTTTAGTTGGTTTCTTCCACGGCATTAACCCCAGACGCACTTTATCTGCAACGTCCTTTAAGGCGCCGGTGAAATGAGAAATAATCATCAGAAGAACCAACATCAGAATAAAAATAAACAGTGTCGTGGCGAAGGTCACAAGTAAACGCTGTTTATTCATTTCCGCCATTTCCGCATGCTGTGGCGCGATAAGTACCGCCTTCCAGTTCAGCAGATGTTGGCAGTCCTGCACGCTAAAGGCGGTCGCCAACAAAGACTCGTCCTCAGTACGCAAGGAAAATGACGTCGGCGACGGCTGCGCCGAGGTAAGCTTTGCTATCAGTTGGCGATCTTGCTGCCATTTATGTTGGTTGCCGGAACGCGCGACAATGCGATTGTTGTCATCGATAAGCAGGAGAGCATAGCTTTTATCCGGCAGGAGACTCTGTAAATAAGCGGTCATATCTGCAGGTGTGGCGCCGCTGGCAATCGCCCCGACGAAGCGGCCTTGTTTATCGTACACTGGCTGGTTCCAGCTCATGATCAAACTGCCGGTAGAGAGAGAGCGTTGCCAGAAACCGTGCGTTTGCTGGCGAGCGCGGCGAAACTGCGGTAAATCAGCAACATTAAACGCGTTATTGACGTTGACAATATTGGTCTGCGGGCTTAACCCGCTGTATTTAACCAGGGAGTGATGATTATCACGCTGGGTTCGTTGTAAATAAATTTGATTACTATGATTGTCACGAATAACAGCAATACTGGAGCCATTTTCCGCAAACCACGACAGGCTCTGGAAGGCGGGCATGGTTTTAAACGCGCTCGCCGTCAAATACACCATTTCAGGAACTAAAGTATCCTTATCGATGTTGTTACTTTCGCCCTGAATATATTGTAAAAATAGATTCGTTATTTGTCGTGGGCGATCGACAGCATCCTCAAGTTTAAGCTGAACAAACGTATACTGAGAACCAATGATTTTTTTATCAATGGCACTACTGACCTGACGCGACTGATAGTTAAACAAGCCAGTCAAACTGATAATAATCAGTATTAGCGCCAGCAGTGAAACCACCAGCACGCTTTTTACCAGGGTGATGGAATAGGTATTTGGGGTCAGCTTTGGCATATATTAACGGTAACACTAGAAAGCATGAAAAAATTTAACAGTACTTTCTTCCTCTTAAACGCGTCAGAGGGTTGAATAGTCAGCTTATGCATAATGTTGAATTTCTTTCTGGAAGCAATATCAGTGAGTGATATCGTAAGCGGACTAATAATATAAATAAGAAAGGAGCGACTCAATGCGGAAAGAATTTTAAAATAAATTTAAGCCGCGGGCGACGCGTGAAACGCCACCCGCGAGAAGCATCACAGGAAAGGTTTGATATCACCGACGCCTTCACGAAGCACCACCGGCGCGTCTTCGGTCAGGTCGATAACCGTCGTCGGCTGCTGGCCAAGATAACCGCCGTGAATAATCAGATCGACCACCTTCTCCAGACGGTCTTTAATCTCTTCCGGATCGGACTCCGTGAATTCATTACCCGGCAGCATCAAGGATGTCGAGAGCATCGGTTCGCCAAGCGTTTCCAGCAGCATCTGGGCGATGGGGTTCGCCGGCACGCGCATCCCAATGGTTTTACGCTTTTCTTGCAACAGGCGGCGCGGCACCTCTTTTGTTCCCTTAAGAATGAACGTGTAGTTGCCCGGCGTATTGTTTTTGATAAGACGAAACGCCACGTTATCGACAAACGCGTAGGTCGATAACTCGGAGAGATCGCGGCACATCAGGGTGAAATTGTGGCCATCCGGCAACTGACGGATACGGCAGATCCGCTCCATCGCCCCTTTATCTTCGATTTTGCAACCCAGGGCATAGCCAGAGTCCGTTGGATAAACGATAACCCCGCCCTTACGCACAATTTCCACCGCCTGATTAATCAAACGCGCCTGCGGATTATCGGGATGGATATAGAAAAACTGGCTCATACTTCCCTCTCAATTTGTTCAGCGGCCACTTCCCAACTGCGCCAGATCCCTTCCACGCCAGCGGGTAGCCAAAGTTTGCGCCCCAGTTCAATCCACGGGCAGGGCTGGTGGAAATCCGAACCCTGCGACGCCATCAAACCAAACTGTTTCGCGTAGCTCGCCAGCTGCGCGCGCTCATGCGGCGCCTGCTGGCATTGGGCGACCTCCATCGCGTCGCCGCCCTGCTCGCTAAAATGGGCCAACAGCCGTTTCAACCATTTGGCGGAAAGATCGTAACGCCCCGGATGGGCGATCACCGCTTTGCCGCCAGAATGATGAATGACATCAATCGCTTGTTTTATTGTACACCACTGCGGCGGAACGTATCCGGTTTTCCCGCGGGCGAGATATTTTTTGAATACATCGGCAATATTGCTCGCAAAGCCGGCTTCAACTAAAAAGCGGGCAAAATGGCCGCGGGTGACCGCGCCGCCATTGGCGAGCTTTAACGCCCCTTCCCAGGCACCGGGGATACGCGCTTTCTCCAACCGTTCGGCAATCATCTGCCCGCGCTGGTTGCGCCGCTCTTTCTGTTCACAGAGCAGTTGCGTCATCGCCGGATGGTTGATATCAATATTCAGTCCGACGATATGAATTTCGTGATTTTCCCACAGGGTGGAAATTTCTACCCCGGTGATAAGCGTGAGCGGCAGTTCAGCCCGCGCTATTTCGGCACGCGCTGCCGGAATGGCCGCCACGCTATCGTGATCGGTGATTGCCAGCGTCCCCACCCGCATCTCATGCGCGCGATGTACCAGCTCTTCTGGAGTCAATCGCCCATCGGAGGCGACGGTATGGCTGTGCAGGTCATAAATGACCGCGTAATTAGTGTCGCTCAAAATGGCTCCTGGTGGACCTGAACTGAAATAAGCGCATTATGATAACGACTGAGAAAGAAAATCTGCAAACAAGGGTTGACTTTATTTTCATGGACTAGTTAACTAGTACGCAAGTTCACACAACGGGTATCTCTGATGAAAGCGCAAATTATTACTCTTCATAGCTGGTGGCGTCGTTCCTGGAATCGGGCGGCGTGATCGCGTTTTGCACTCAGCAAACAGATACCGGGCCCGCCACTGAGCGGGCTTTTTTTTGAACAAAATAATGAACAGAACAGGCGAGAATGATAATGCAAACATCAAAACCAGCGCTCGAGCTTCTCACCAGCGACGCCATCTATCGCGAAAACCCGACGGCGTTATTCCATCAATTATGCGGCGCGCGCCCGGCAACCTTGCTGCTGGAATCGGCCGACATCGATAGTAAAGACGATTTAAAAAGCCTGCTACTGGTCGATAGCGCCCTGCGCATTACCGCTCTTGGCAATACCGTCACTGTTCAGGCGCTGTCAGCGAACGGCGCCGCGCTGCTTGAACTGCTGGATAACGCATTGCCGTCCGGCATTGAGAATCTGCGCCAGCCGAACAGCCGGGTACTCACCTTCCCACCGGTTAGCGCCCTGTTGGATGAAGACGCTCGCCTGTGCTCGTTATCGGTGTTCGATGCGTTTCGTCTGTTACAGGATTTGGTCAGCGTCCCGCAGGCCGAGCGCGAAGCGATGTTCTTTGGCGGCCTGTTCGCTTACGACCTGGTGGCCGGTTTTGAGGATTTACCCCCGCTCAATACCGATACCGCCTGCCCGGATTACTGTTTCTACCTGGCGGAGACGCTGCTGGTTATCGATCACCAGACCAAAAGCACCCGCATTCAGGCGAGCCTGTTCACGCCGCTGGAGAATGAGAAACAGCGTCTTCTGCAACGTATCGCCCAGCTTCGCCAGCAGTTAAATGAACCGCCCGCGCCGCTGCCGGTAACGACGGTTGCCGAAATGCGCTGCGACGTCGATCAGAGCGATGAAGAGTACGGCGCCGTGGTGCGCAAAATGCAGCGCGCCATTCGCGCGGGCGAAATTTTCCAGGTCGTGCCGTCGCGCCGTTTCTCACTTCCCTGCCCGTCGCCGCTGGCCTCGTACGATGTGCTGAAAAAGAGCAATCCCAGCCCGTATATGTTCTTTATGCAGGATAACGATTTCACCCTGTTTGGCGCATCGCCGGAAAGCTCGTTGAAATACGACGCCGTCAGCCGCCAGATTGAGATCTACCCCATTGCCGGCACCCGTTCTCGCGGCCGCCGCGCCGATGGTTCACTGGATCGCGATCTCGATAGCCGTATTGAGCTGGAGATGCGTACCGACCACAAAGAGCTTTCTGAACATCTGATGCTGGTTGACCTGGCCCGTAACGATCTGGCCCGCATCTGTACCCCGGGTAGCCGCTACGTAGCGGATTTGACCAAAGTCGATCGCTACTCTTTTGTGATGCATCTGGTTTCCCGCGTGGTCGGCGAACTGCGCCGCGACCTTGATGTCCTGCACGCCTACCGCGCCTGCATGAATATGGGCACCCTTAGCGGCGCGCCGAAAGTTCGCGCCATGCAGCTAATCGCCGCCGCGGAAGGCAAGCGTCGCGGTAGCTACGGCGGCGCGGTCGGCTACTTTACCGCCCATGGCGACCTCGATACCTGCATCGTGATCCGCTCAGCCTACGTTGAGGATGGCATTGCCACCGTGCAGGCGGGCGCCGGTATCGTGCTCGATTCCGTTCCGCAATCCGAGGCGGATGAAACCCGTAATAAAGCTCGCGCCGTGCTGCGCGCCATTGCTCAGGCCCACCACGCGAAGGAGACTTTCTAATGGCCGACATCCTGCTGCTCGATAATATCGACTCCTTTACCTATAACCTCGCCGACCAGCTGCGGGCTAACGGCCACAACGTGGTTATTTATCGTAATACCGTACCGGCGCAATCGCTGATTGAACGTATCGGCACCATGGATAATCCGGTGCTGATGCTCTCTCCGGGGCCGGGAACCCCAAGCGAAGCCGGCTGCATGCCCGAGCTGCTGACCCGCCTGCGCGGCAAGTTACCGATTATCGGTATCTGCCTCGGCCACCAGGCCATCGTGGAAGCCTACGGCGGCTATGTCGGCCAGGCGGGAGAAATCCTTCACGGCAAAGCGTCAAGCATTGAGCATGACGGCCAGGCGATGTTCGCCGGTCTCGCCAACCCGCTGCCGGTGGCCCGCTACCATTCTCTTGTCGGCAGCAATATTCCGGCCGGGCTCACCATCAACGCCAATTTCAACGGTATGGTGATGGCGGTTCGCCACGACGCCGATCGCGTCTGCGGCTTCCAGTTCCATCCGGAGTCGATTCTGACTACCCAGGGAGCGCTACTGCTGGAGCAAACGCTGGCATGGGCGCTGCAGAAACTGGAGCAGACCAATGTCGTACAGCCGATTCTGGAAAAACTGTACCAGGCCGAGACGCTGAGCCAGCAGGAGAGCCACGTGCTGTTTTCCGCCGTCGTGCGCGGCGAAGTGAAGCCGGAACAGCTGGCCGCCGCGCTGGTAAGCATGAAAGTGCGCGGCGAACAACCACAGGAAATTGCCGGCGCCGCTACCGCGCTGCTGGAAAACGCCGCGCCGTTCCCGCGCCCGGATTATCAGTTTGCCGATATCGTCGGTACCGGCGGCGATGGCAGCAACAGTATCAATATCTCAACCGCCAGCGCCTTTGTCGCCGCCGCCTGCGGTTTAAAGGTGGCGAAACACGGTAACCGCAGCGTCTCCAGTAAATCTGGCTCGTCCGATCTGCTGGCCGCGTTTGGCATCAACCTGGATATGAATGCCGATAAATCGCGCGCCGCGCTGGATGAACTGGGCGTCTGCTTCCTGTTCGCGCCGAAATACCACACCGGTTTCCGCCACGCGATGCCGGTCCGCCAGCAGTTGAAAACGCGCACCTTGTTTAACGTGTTGGGGCCGCTTATCAATCCGGCGCACCCGCCGCTGGCGTTGATTGGCGTCTACAGCCCGGAACTGGTGTTGCCGATTGCAGAAACCTTGCGCGTACTCGGTTATCAACGTGCCGCCGTGGTACACAGCGGCGGCATGGACGAAGTCTCGTTGCATGCGCCGACCGTGGTCGCCGAACTCAATAACGGCGAAATCCAAAGCTATCAGCTGACCGCCGCCGACTTCGGCCTGACGCCATATCATCAGGATCAACTGGCCGGCGGCACGCCGGAAGAAAACCGTGACATTCTCACGCGCTTGCTACAAGGTAAAGGTGAAGCCGCTCATGAAGCCGCCGTCGCCGCCAACGTCGCCATGTTGATGCGTTTACACGGGCATGAAGACCTGAAAGCCAACGCCCGGCAGGTGCTGGATGTGCTGCACAGCGGAGCGGCCTATGACAGAGTGACCGCATTAGCGGCAAGAGGGTAAATAATGCAGACCGTTTTAGCAAAAATCGTTGCCGACAAAGCGATTTGGGTAGAAGCCCGCAAACAACAACAACCGTTAGCCAGTTTTCAGAATGACATCGTGCCGTCCGAACGCCATTTTTACGATGCGCTGGCCGGCGCCCGCACCGCTTTTATTCTCGAGTGCAAAAAGGCGTCGCCGTCGAAGGGACTGATTCGGGAAGATTTCGACCCGGCGACCATCGCCGGGATTTATAAGCACTACGCCTCGGCAATTTCGGTACTGTGCGATGAGAAATATTTTCAGGGCAGCTTTGATTTTCTGCCGATCGTCAGCAAAGTCGCGCCGCAGCCGATTCTGTGTAAAGACTTCACCATCGATCCTTACCAGATTTACCTCGCGCGTTACTACCAGGCCGATGCCTGCCTGTTGATGCTTTCGGTGCTCGATGACGATCAATATCGCCAGCTCGCCGCCGTCGCCCACAGTCTCAATATGGGCGTCCTGACCGAGGTCAGCAATGAAGAGGAGCTGGAGCGCGCGATTGCGCTGAAGGCCAAAGTCGTCGGCATTAACAACCGCGATCTGCGCGATATGTCGATTGATCTGAACCGCACGCGGCAATTGGCGCCGCGTCTCGGCCCGGATGTCACCGTGATCAGCGAATCCGGAATCCATACCTATGGCGAAGTCCGCGAGCTTAGCCACTTCGCCAACGGCTTCCTGATTGGCTCGGCGCTGATGGAACAACCGGACCTCAGCGCTGCGGTGAAGCGCGTGCTGTTAGGTGAGAACAAGGTCTGCGGCCTGACTCGTCCGCAGGATGCGCAAGTCGCCTGGGAGGCGGGCGCCATCTACGGCGGCCTGATTTTCGTCGATAGTTCGCCGCGTGCCGTTAACGACCAGCAGGCACAGGCGGTAATGGCCGCCGCGCCGCTTAGCTACGTTGGCGTGTTCCGTGATGCAGCCATTGAAGAGGTCGTCACCCGCGCGACCAAATTGAAACTCGCCGCGGTACAGCTTCATGGGAGCGAAGATCAGGCCTGGATTGATGCCCTGCGCGCGGCGCTGCCGGAGCAGATCCAAATCTGGAAGGCGCTGAGCGTAGGCGAAACGCTGCCGCCGCGTAACCTGAACCATGTGGCCAGATATGTCTTTGACAACGGTCAGGGCGGGAGCGGACAACGTTTCGACTGGTCGCTGCTGCAGGGCCAGGACCTGCGTAACGTGATGCTGGCAGGCGGCCTTAGCGCCGATAACTGCGTAGAAGCCGCGAAAAGCGGCTGTGCCGGACTCGATTTCAACTCAGGCGTAGAGTCGCAGCCGGGAATAAAAGAGGCAAGCCTGGTGGCTGCCGTTTTCCAGACGCTGCGCGCATATTAAGGAGCAATGCAATAATGAGCACTTTACTGAACCCGTATTTCGGCGAATTCGGCGGTATGTACGTTCCGCAGATCCTGATGCCCGCCCTGCGCCAGCTGGAAGAAGCTTTCGTCAGCGCGCAAAAAGATCCTGAATTTCAGGCTGAATTCACCGACCTGCTGAAAAACTACGCGGGTCGTCCGACGGCGCTGACCAAATGCCGCAATCTGACCGAAGGCACCCGCACCACGCTGTACCTCAAGCGTGAAGATCTGCTCCACGGCGGCGCGCACAAAACCAACCAGGTGCTGGGCCAGGCGCTACTCGCCAAACGTATGGGCAAAACGGAAATTATCGCCGAAACCGGCGCCGGCCAACACGGCGTCGCCTCGGCGCTGGCCAGCGCCCTGCTCGGTCTGAAATGCCGCATCTATATGGGCGCCAAAGACGTCGAGCGCCAGTCGCCGAACGTCTTCCGCATGCGCCTGATGGGTGCGGAGGTCATTCCAGTGCACAGCGGTTCCGCCACCCTGAAAGATGCCTGTAACGAAGCGCTGCGCGACTGGTCCGGCAGCTACGAGAAGGCGCACTATATGCTCGGCACTGCCGCTGGCCCGCATCCATTCCCGACTATCGTGCGTGAATTCCAGCGCATGATCGGCGAAGAAACCAAAGCGCAGATCCTTGAGAAAGAAGGACGCCTGCCGGACGCGGTGATCGCCTGCGTTGGCGGTGGTTCTAACGCCATCGGCATGTTCGCTGATTTCATTGATGAATCCCGCGTTGGCCTGATTGGCGTCGAGCCTGCCGGCCACGGTATCGAAACCGGCGAGCACGGCGCACCGCTGAAGCACGGTCGCGTCGGCATTTACTTCGGCATGAAGTCGCCGATGATGCAAACTTCCGACGGGCAGATCGAAGAATCTTATTCTATCTCCGCCGGGCTGGATTTCCCGTCAGTGGGTCCGCAGCATGCGTTCCTTAACAGCACCGGGCGCGCCGAGTATGTGTCAATTACCGACAACGAAGCGCTGGATGCCTTTAAAGCGCTCTCCCGCCATGAAGGCATTATTCCGGCGCTGGAGTCGTCGCACGCTCTGGCGCACGCGCTGAAGATGATGCGCGAGAATCCGGATAAAGAGCAGCTGCTGGTGGTTAACCTGTCTGGCCGCGGCGATAAAGACATCTTCACCGTACACGACATTTTGAAAGCGCGAGGGGAAATCTGATGGAACGTTACGAGACGCTATTTGCACAGTTAAAAAACCGCCAGGAAGGCGCCTTTGTTCCCTTCGTCACCCTTGGCGATCCGGGGCCGGAGCAGTCGCTGAAAATCATCGATGCGCTGATTGAAGCCGGCGCCGATGCGCTGGAACTGGGGATCCCCTTCTCCGACCCGCTGGCCGACGGCCCGACGATTCAGGGCGCCACATTGCGCGCTTTTGCCGCCGGCGTCACCCCGGCGCAGTGCTTCGAAATGCTGGCGGCAATCCGTCACAAGCATCCGACAATCCCAATCGGCCTTTTGATGTACGCGAACCTGGTGTTCAGCCCGGGGATTGATGAGTTCTACGCCGAATGCGCGCGTGTCGGCGTGGATTCCGTGCTGGTCGCCGACGTGCCGGTCGAAGAGTCCGCCCCGTTCCGTCAGGCAGCGCTGCGCCATAACATTGCGCCGATTTTCATCTGCCCGCCAAATGCCGATGACGATTTACTGCGCCAGATTGCCTCCTATGGCCGCGGCTATACCTACCTGCTATCGCGCGCTGGCGTGACAGGCGCGGAAAACCGCGCCGCGCTGCCGCTGCATCATCTGATTGAAAAATTGGCGGAATATAACGCCGCGCCGCCGCTGCAGGGCTTTGGCATCTCGGCGCCGGAGCAGGTTTCCGCCGCCATTGACGCCGGCGCCGCCGGGGCAATATCCGGCTCGGCCATCGTCAAGATTATCGAGCGCAACCTTGAGCAGCCGCAAAACATGCTCGCAGAGCTAAAAACCTTCGTGCAGAGCCTGAAAGCGGCGACCAAAACCGCCTGACCCTTTGTCGCCCGGCCTCACGCCGGGCGGCTATTTCCGCTGCAGGCTGTTGGCATATTTTCGCGTTAAGCGAAACAGCGCCAGCACCTCATCTTCTGACCATCCAGCCAGCACCTGATTCATTAACCGCCGCCGCGCAACGGCAATAGCGTCGATCATCCGCTGCCCCTTTTCGCTGAGCGTCACCTCGCTAATCCGCCGGTCTTTGGCATTGGCCTGCTTGCAGGCAAGCCCCTGAGCCTCCAGCTTTTTCACCTGACGACTGACGGTGGTGTAATCGCGGCCTAAATGATCCGCCAGCTCAACTACCCCCACCGGGCCATAGCGCCCTACCGCCACCAGTAGCGGAAATAGTATCTGTTCAAGCTGCACCCCTGCCGCCTGCAATATCTGCTCATCGCGCAGAGGTTGATTCATCACGCTAATGATATCCAGCAGCGCGCCGTGAAAGTCGGTGATGTCGTAATTATTATGTGCATATTGCATATATTAGTTAACCGCGTATAGTGCTCCTGAAGAATATGTGCATATTACACATAATTATCATCAGGAGATAATGTTATGAAAGCCGCCGTGGTATTTGATCTAAGCGAAGGCCCGGTATGGGCCGATTTTAGCGAACCGCAGCCCGCCGTCGGACACACGCTGATCGACGTTCGCGCCGCCGCCATTAGCCACGTGGTAAAGGGCCGGGCATCAGGACATCATTATAGTTTTGACGGCACTCTGCCGTTTGTCGTCGGTATCGATGGCGTCGGTATGACCCCTGACGGCCAGCGCGTCTATTTTGCTTTCCCCAGCGCCCCGTTCGGCAGTATGGCGCAACGCGCGCCGGTCGCAATGCAGAATTGCCTGCCGCTGCCGGATGAACTTGACGATATCAGCGCCGCGGCCATGGCCAATCCGGGCATGTCTGCCTGGGCTGCGCTTGTAAAGCGGGCGCAGTTTCAGGCCGGCGAAACGGTACTGATTAACGGCGCCACCGGCAGCGCCGGGCAGCTGGCGGTGCAGATTGCCCGCCACCTCGGTGCGAAAAAAATCATTGCCACCGGGCGCAATGCGCAAGCGCTGGCCGCCCTCGCAGCCGATGAGTGTATTGATTTAACCGCCGATGAGCAGACGCTTAGCGCACAATTCGCCGCCGCCAGCGCCGGGCAAGTTGATGCGATCGTGGATTATTTGTGGGGACGCAGCGCAGAGTTGCTGCTGCCCATGCTGGCGAAATATACCCCCGGCGATAAGCCGGTGCGTTATGTGCAGGTGGGTTCCCTTGCCGGGGCGGATATCGCGTTAAATGGCGCCGTGTTGCGCGCCGCGCCGCTACAGCTCATGGGCAGCGGCATCGGCAGCCTGACCATGCCGCAACTGCTGGCGGCAACCGGGGAGATGCTGCAGGCGGCGGTTCCCGGTCAGTTTACCATCGCCACCACGCCGCTGCCGCTCCGCGATGTCGCTACGGCATGGCCGCGTGATAATAGTCAGAAACGCACGGTTTTCACTCTTGATTAAAAAAATGCACCTCCGCACAAACTCTGGGGTTGATATCTTAAATGAGAAATATTATCTTTCTCATTACCGAATAGTTGAGTGAACAACTCAGGTATTCGGTACGACATTGCTCACATTGCTTCCAGTATTTTTGCCCGCGTTTATCGCGGGCTTTTTTTTGACTCAACTTCAGCTTTTAGTGGTCGAGATACAGATAATGCAACCAGCTGGTCATCCGTAACAGCACCTTACGCATCACCGACACGTGGGCAAAATGGTCGGTATACACCGCCGCCTGGGCACTGACCCCATCAGGTAAATGGGCAAGATCGCGGCTCGCCGCCAGGTCAATCATCACATAAACCCCTTCCCGACCGGGCGTGGCGCTTAAACCCTGTAATGCGCCGCTCGCCTGGTAACTACCGTCGGGAATGGTTGGCAGTACCTTTGTGACCTTGCCGGCATACACCTGCCCCGGTAAGCCATTAAACACCACCTCTGCCTCGTCCCCCTGCTCCAGGCGCAGGATGGCGTTCTGGCGAAATACCGCCACCACCTGGCGTTTCTGCTGCGGAATAAAAATCATCACCGGTTTGAACGGCAGACGAACTGCCGTGGTTCCCGGACGCGCCAGCACCTGAGTGACATAACCATCGCTGGGCGCGCGGAATACCGTCTGTTCAAGGTCATAACGCGCCTCGGCAATCTGCGATTTCAGGCTGGCGATTTGCGCATCCTCGCCATTGAAACGCGCCGAAAGTCTTTCGAACTCCTGTTGATACTGGGCTTTAGCCGCCCGCAGGGCCGCAGATTGCGCTTGATATTGCTGCTCGGCGTGATTCACGTCCTGCTCAGAAAAAGGGTTAACCGGCATGGCCGCGCCTTTCGCATAGCGTTGATAATCCTGACGGGCACGTTCATATTCCGCCGTCATCCGCTGGACGTTAGCGGCGGATTCACTTAATGCCGCTTTCCGGGTTCTGATATCCGCTTCGGCGGCACTGAGATCCGCCTCCAGTTTATTCAGTCGCGCGCGATAGCGGCTATCATCAAGACGAAACAGTACCTCGCCTTTGCGTAATAACACATTCGTTTTATCGGTAACTTCTACGATGGCCCCCGACACCTGCGGCACAATCGGGATCGACAGAGCTATTTTTTGCGCCCGGTCGGTGTACGGGTGATTATAATTCATGGTCAGAATTAGCGCGCCGACAATAAACACCCCACCAAGGACCGCCGTCGGTACCGTCCATTTATTTACCGGGATACGGAAAATTTTAAATACGCCATAGGCCAACGCCACATAGCTAAGAATAATGAGTAAATCCATACATTGGCCTCAGCGTTTATTTGACGAGTTTGTCGTAACAGTTATTTGTTGTTCCTGCAGACGCTTGAGCTCGCTTTCAAGTTGCCTGATTCGCTGATGCATTTCGGCATTATCTTCGCCTTTATGCGCCATTCCCCACCCGCGCTCGGGGCGATACAGCGTCGCCCAGATCCACAACAGCGGCCAAATCGCATGTAGGGTGAACAGGCTCACCCAGCCGGCGACATGGATCGCATCCTGGTGAGGATGCTGGCGTTTCTTGGCCAATAAATAGGGAATATCATGAATAATAATAATGCCGTAAAATAAAATTAAAAACACGGCAACTAACACGCCTAAGGCGAAATAGTTAAGAAACATAATAACACCTGGTAATAAGAAACGGTAAAACAGTACTGATTACGCTGTTTTATAATTAGGCGCGCCACTCGGTTTAATCTCGGGACTCAGCCACGAATGATAGTTTGCCGACTGATAGACCAAATATTGATAACGGTAAAAATCAGTACTTTTATCTTTCCGGTATAAAATCTCTTCCCCTGAAACCGATAGCCCTCTGATAATATCGTCATATTCAATCTTTTTTTCTTTTTCGGTTTTGCTGGAAGCGCACGCCGCCAGCAGCAACATTGCAGATAACGCAGCCATTGTTGTTATTTTCATCGAATTATTTCTCTGTATTCTTCGGCTGTAATAAATAATCCACGCAAATAATACTCAGCTACTGACCAGAAGTCATATGACAATGACGGCAAAGATGTATATCATTTTTGATATAGCAAACCAAAAGAACCTACCTTGTGAAAGAAAAAGACCTGCGCATTGACGAACTCCGCATCGTCCGCGTGATTGCCGAAACGGCAAGCGTGAGCAAAGCCGCCCAACTACTGGACATGCCGCAGTCGAATGTGTCGCGGGCGCTGAATGCGCTGGAACGGCGCCTGGGGCTGGAGATCTTTATCCGCCATCCACGGGCGTTAATCCTGAGCGAATTTGGAGAGCAGTTCCTGCGCCGGGCGGACATTCTGCTGGATAAGCATAATGATCTGCTGGATATGTCCGGTACCTGGAAACGCAGCCTCAACGGCATGGTGACGCTCGGCGCGCCGATCGGCATTCAGGCTTTCCTTGCCCGATACCTTTTGCCGCCGGTGCTACGTTCGGCGCCGGAATTAACCGTCAATATTCTCACCCGCAATCCCGACGAGCGCGAACAGAAACACGGGACGCTTTTCGATAGCGATTGCGACCTACTGATTAGCTTTTTCCAACCGCAGGACGAAAGCCTGATCGCAAGGCCTCTCACCCGTTTTCGCATGGGGCTGTTTGCCTGCGCGGATTATATTGCGCAGTCGCCCCTGCACGATCTTGACGAGCTTGCGCAGCACCGCTGCATCACTTTGCGTACGCTGGGCGGGATCCGCAACAGTTGGCATTGCTATAACGCCGCGGGTGAGAGTATTCAGGTAGAGATCAACGGTTCCAGCGTATGCGATAACATTTTGCCGGCCATTGAGCTTGCCAAACAGGGGCTGGGCATCGTTTATGCCCCTTTTTACTCCGTTGCCGCAGAATTAGAGGCCGGTACGTTACGGCCCTGTCTGCCACGGGAACGCGGCGTGAATATGCAGGCGTGGTTGATTTATCGTCAGCGAGGCGTGTTGCCGCATCGCGTGCAGGTGATTATGGATAGCATTATGGAAAGCGCCAAACTGCACGCCCATCGGCTGGTCTGAAGAGGATAAAACTGGCCGCGAACGGCCAGTTTTTTAAACCATTAGAATCGATAGCCCGCGGAGAACATAAACACCCACGGATCCAGACGGGTACTGACTTTCTGGTTAACGCCGTTAGCTTTAAATTTCACATCGGTGTCGATATCCATGTACCAGACCGACATGTTCAGCAGCCAATTGCGGTCAATCAGATAATCCAGGCCAACCTGTCCTGCCGCGCCCCATGAATCCTTCAGGCTCAGGTCGGAAAGCCCGGCGTCCTTACCGGTATCGTTGAAATCATTGTTAAAGAAGGTTGTATAGTTAATACCGGCGCCGACATACGGGCGCACTTTGCTTTGCGCATCGCCAAAGTACCACTGCGCCATCAGCGTCGGCGGTAACTGGTGTACGGTAGCGATGGTGCCCGTCGGCCCGGTACCGACCTTGTGGCGGAACGGCGTTGCCGCCAGCAGTTCGATACCGATATTGTCGGTCGCCATATAGGTAAAGGTTAAACCTAACTGGGTGTTATTACTGACGTTAAAACCGCCGAGGCTACCCAGTACGTTGTCAGAACCTTCAGTCGGGCGAACCGTCGCCGAACCCGCGCGAATAAAAAACTCCCCCGCTTCATGCGCCCAGGCGCTACCACCAGAAAGCGTACCTAAGATCAATGCCGCCGCTGCAATTTTCTTCATATCCATGTCCCCATTATGGTTTTTATCAGCGGCAGCAAATATACCTACAATGAGTTAGTTTTGATCTGTTTTAGATCACACCAGGCCATTAGATTTAACATTTATTGATCCAGATTAATTTTTGCAGCACTCAGTAACGTTCTGATTTGTCCTTACATCAATTTTTACCCGTGAGAAAAATTTTTGCGTCCCCCTCTTGTCGCCGATCGTGCGGATAGCTAATTTAATTGCCGACAATTTGTGTTGATGCGTTTTTTTCAGGTGTAATTATGAGTGAAATCAACCCGTGCATGACGTGCGGTGCCTGTTGTGCGTATTTTCGAGTCTCCTTCTATTGGGCTGAAGCCGACGACGCCGGCGGCGTGGTACCTACGCAGCTCACCGAACCCCTTACCCCTTTTCTGCGCTGCATGAGCGGCACCAATCAGCGGCAAAGCCGCTGCACAGCCTTAAGCGGCGAAATCGGCGAATCGGTGCACTGCACCATCTATCATCAGCGGCCTTCCCCCTGCCGCGAGTTTGCTATGTCAGGCGAAGGCGGCGAACTCAACGAAGCGTGCGATCGCGCCCGTGCCCGCTACGGCCTGCCGCCGCTGGGAACTCTTTACAAAGATATACTTACCGTGACAGCGGCAGAGACTGCTACCCAACCACGTTTTGCGGTACAATCCCCGGCTAGTTAAAACACCTGCAAGACTCAAGGAGAATGCATGTCTATCACGGCGAAGTCCGTCTACCGTGACACGGGGAATTTTTTTCGTAATCAGTTCGTTACTATTCTGCTGATTGCGTTGTTATGCGCGTTCATCACGGTAGTCATTGGCCATGCCTTTTCGCCCAGTGACGAGCAGTTATCGATCCTCAGCGAAGGCGATAACCTGGCGGGCAGCGCCGGCTTGTTTGAGCTGGTGCAGAACATGACGCCGGAACAGCAGCAGATCTTGCTGCGCGCGTCGGCAGCCTCAACCTTCTCCGGCCTGGTGGGGAATGCCATCCTCGTCGGCGGCGTACTGTTGCTGATCCAGTTGATCTCCGCCGGGCATCGCGTCAGCGCGCTGCGGGCGATCGGCGCCGCGGCGCCGGTTCTGCCGAAATTGTTGCTGCTTATCCTGTTCACCACCTTCGTGGTACAGATGGGGATGATGCTGGTGCTGGTGCCGGGCGTGCTGCTGGCGATTGTCCTGGCGTTCGCGCCGGTGATGCTGGTGCAGGATAAAATCGGCATCTTTAGCGCAATGCGCGGCAGTATGCGTCTGGCGTGGGCTAATATGCGTCTGGTGGCGCCAGCGGTACTGGGCTGGCTGCTGGCAAAAACGGCGCTGCTGCTGCTTGCTTCAAGCTTCGCAACGCTGTCGCCAAACGTCGCCGCCGTGGTCATTAATACCATCAGCAATCTGTTCTCTGCGCTGTTGCTGATCTATTTGTTCCGCTTGTATATGCTTATTCGCAACTAACTTTAATCTGGGCCGGGTATTCCGGTCCTTCCTGAACGACGGAATTGATGTATGAAGCAGTTTCTCGATTTTTTACCGCTCGTAGTCTTCTTCGCTTTTTATAAGATTTACGATATCTACGCCGCAACCACCGCGCTGATCGTCGCCACCGCGGTGGTCCTCATTTATAGCTGGGTGCGCTATCGTAAAGTTGAAAAGATGGCGCTGATCACTTTTGTGCTGGTCGCCGTCTTCGGCGGTCTGACTATCTTCTTCCACAACGATGAATTCATTAAGTGGAAAGTGACCGTCATCTACGCCCTGTTTGCTGGCGCCCTGCTGTTCAGCCAGTGGGTAATGAAAAAACCGCTTATCCAACGCATGCTTGGCAAAGAGCTGACGCTGCCGCAGCAGGTGTGGTCACGGCTGAATCTGGCCTGGGCGCTGTTCTTTATTCTCTGCGGGCTGGCCAATATCTACATCGCGTTCTGGCTGCCGCAAAATATCTGGGTCAACTTCAAAGTCTTCGGTTTAACGGCATTGACCCTGGTCTTTACCCTGTTGAGCGGCGTCTATATCTACCGCCACATGCCGCAGGACGATAAGCACTAATCCCTCTCAACGGTACGCGCTGGCCGGCGCGTACCGCCTTCTTTTATCAACTTGCGTCCCGACCTTTGCCAAAACCCCGTTTTAACCGTACCGACGGGCGTATTCCCCTATTCTCTCTGCGCCGTTTTCATAGTAGCATCGCGCCTGATCTTCTTTGACTAGTACAGAGTATAGAATGACAACAACAGATCTCGCCCCGAAGGGCGAATTGGTTTTACGCACCCTGGCCATGCCGGCGGATACCAACGCGAACGGCGATATTTTTGGCGGCTGGTTGATGTCGCAGATGGATATCGGCGGCGCGATTATGGCCAAAGAGATTGCCCGCGGCCGCGTTGTGACCGTCCGTGTTGATGGTATGACTTTTTTACGCCCGGTCGCCGTTGGCGATGTCGTGTGCTGCTATGCCCGCTGCGTAAAACGCGGCAACACCTCAATCACCATTAATATTGAGGTATGGGTGAAAAAAGTATCGACGGAACCGCTGGGCCAGCGTTACAAGGCGACGGAAGCCCTGTTTATTTATGTGGCGGTAGACAATGAAGGCAAGCCGCGAGCGCTGCCTGCCGAATGATAAATGGCCCGGTTACCCGGGCCGTTTGTCTATTTACAGGAAGCCAAGCAGTGAGAAGAAAACATAGCCAATCACAATCACCACAATCGGCAGCACGTAAAGCGTAAAATACTGCTTCAGGATGGTATGACGCGGTACGACAATACGTTCGGCAAGCTGTTCACGAGACAGGCCTTCCGCTCCTTTAGCCTGTTCCAGAATCAACTGATCTTCCACCCCTTCGCGTAGAAACTTCGCCTGGCGGCCCATCCGCGCGCCGGAAGCCTGCAACGCCATGCCAACAAACACCAGCGCGTAGATAATCCAGAAACCGATGTTCAACGCATGTTTGAACTCCGGCAGCGGCGAGTTGTACCAGAAGAAATTCAGGAACGGCGTATTAAAACGCACCATCTCAATCATCAGGTGGGCGAAATCCATCATCACCGCATCAATACCCGGTTTCTTTTCGCTATGCTCGTACATAAATTTCAGTACGGAAATCAGCGTAGACAGCACGGCTGGAATGAAGATGACCCATCCCAAAATGCGTTTAATGACCGCAATGCGTCCAGCTTGTTGATACGTCATGAGTTCCCCTTGTTTAAAACGCCAGACTCTCCATGCCGCCATAGAGTCAGGTATAAGTCTATCTTCGTCAGCGAATTTCGCCTGCTTCAGCGCGGTATGATATACCATATGGACAATTTCGTTATCTACTTACGCCAATGGAGAGGAACTTATGTCAGCGAAGCGTCAGATTCTTGCCGCTATTTTCGATATGGATGGCCTGCTTATCGATTCAGAGCCGCTATGGGACCGCGCAGAGCTGGAGGTACTGGACAGCCTCGGAGTGGATATTAGCCGCCGTGATGAATTGCCGGACCTGCTGGGGCTGCGCATCGACCTGGTGGTCGATTTGTGGTTTGCGCAACAGCCCTGGCGCGGCCCGGACCGCGCAGAGGTAACCGCCAGCATTATCCGCCGCGCCATTCAACTGGTCGAGGAGTCGCGGCCGTTGCTGCCCGGCGTGCGTGAAGCCGTGGCGCTGTGTAAAGCCCAGGGACTAAAAATCGGTCTCGCTTCGGCGTCGCCGCTGCATATGCTGGAAAAAGTGCTGGAAATGTTTGAACTACGCGACCAGTTTGACGCGCTGGCTTCCGCCGAACATCTGCCATACAGCAAACCGCACCCCCAGGTCTATCTCGATTGCGCCGCTAAGCTTGGCATCGCGCCGATGTCTTGCGTGGCGCTGGAGGATTCTGTTAACGGCATGATCGCCAGCAAAGCGGCGCGAATGCGCTCAATTGTGGTTCCGGAAGCAGAAAACAGCCGCGATCCGCGTTTTGTACTGGCCGATGTGAAACTGACGTCTCTGCAGCAGCTGACGGTATCAGATCTGCGCGGCTAAGCGGCGTGCGCTGACATTGGCGTCGTCAAAATGTGTCAACCTTGTGACAAAGAGTTACACCGTCACCTCTTCCGTATACTGTATAAAAACCCTATACTGTATGAATTGACAGTTTAGGGTTTTTATCATGACGGCGGAAGGCCACCTCTTCTTTTCTATCGCCTGTGCGGTATTTGCAAAAAATGCAGAATTAACCCCCGTGCTGGCGCAGGGGGACTGGTGGCATATCGTTCCTTCCGCCGTGCTGACCTGCCTGCTGCCCGATATCGATCATCCGAAATCTTTCCTCGGGCAGCGTTTAAGCTGGGTCTCAAAACCGGTAGCCCGCGCCTTCGGCCATCGCGGTTTTACCCACAGCCTGCTGGCGGTATTCGGCGCGCTGGCGCTGTTCTATCTTAAAGTGCCTGATAGCTGGATTATCCCGGCCGATGCGCTGCAGGGTTTAGTGCTCGGCTACCTCAGTCATATACTCGCCGATATGCTCACCCCGGCCGGCGTACCGCTGTTGTGGCCCTGCCGCTGGCGGTTCCGCCTACCGATCCTCGCGCCGCGCAAAGGCAATCAATTAGAACGCGCGCTGTGCATGGCGCTGTTCATTTACGCCGTCTGGATGCCGCAAAGCATGGCCGAAAATAGCGCCGTGCGCTGGTCATCAAATATGATTAATTCGCTGCAAATAACCTTTAATCGCTTTATTAGCCATCAGGCTGAACGATAAATACGCTAAATGATTTTTTGGTTATAACCCATTCCATTTGAGTATAAGAAAGCAATAAGGCCTTCTGCTACTCTTGGCGCCATAAGAGTTGGTTTCAGACCAACCCAGGTAACAAGATATCAGGAGAACGGGGATGAATTTTCCATTAATAGCGAACGTTGTCGTGTTCGCGGTTTTACTGTTTGCGCTGGCTCAAACCCGCCACAAACAGTGGAGCCTCGCTAAAAAAGTACTGGTCGGTCTCGTTATCGGCGTTATCTTTGGTCTCGGCCTGCAGCTGGTTTACGGCTCCGACAGCCAGGTTCTGAAAGATTCTATTCAGTGGTTCAATATCGTCGGTAACGGCTATGTGCAACTGCTGCAGATGATCGTTATGCCGCTGGTCTTCGCCTCTATTCTGAGCGCGGTGGCGCGCCTGCACAATGCCTCACAGCTGGGTAAAATCAGTTTCCTGAGCATCGGTACGCTGTTGTTCACCACCCTTATCGCCGCGCTGGTCGGCGTACTGGTGACCAACCTGTTTGGCCTCACCGCTGAAGGCCTGGTACAGGGCAGCGCGGAAACCGCCCGTCTGAACGCCATCCAGAGCAACTATGTCGGTAAAGTATCAGATCTGAGCGTTCCGCAGCTGATCCTGTCGTTTGTGCCGAAAAACCCGTTTGCCGATCTGACCGGCGCAAACCCGACCTCGATCATCAGTATCGTTATCTTCTCGGCGTTCCTTGGCGTCGCGGCGCTGAAGCTGCTGAAAGACGATGTGGAGAAAGGCCAACGCGTCCTGACCGCCATCGACACGCTGCAGGGCTGGGTGATGAAGCTGGTGCGTCTGGTGATGCAGTTAACTCCGTACGGCGTGCTGGCGCTGATGACCAAAGTGGTTGCCGGTTCCAACCTGCACGACATCATCAAGCTCGGCGGTTTCGTAGTGGCTTCTTACATCGCGCTGGGCATCATGTTTGTGGTGCACGGTCTGCTGTTAGCCGTCAATGGCGTCAGTCCGCTGAAGTATTTCCGTAAAGTCTGGCCGGTGATTACCTTCGCCTTCACCAGCCGTTCCAGCGCGGCTTCTATTCCGCTGAACGTGGAAGCGCAGACGCGCCGTCTGGGCGTACCGGAATCCATTGCCAGCTTCTCCGCCTCATTCGGCGCGACGATTGGCCAGAACGGCTGCGCCGGTATCTATCCGGCAATGCTGGCGGTAATGGTCGCGCCAACCGTTGGCATCAACCCGCTGGATCCAATGTGGATTGCCACCCTCGTGGGTATCGTCACCGTGAGCTCCGCGGGCGTAGCCGGCGTTGGCGGCGGCGCCACCTTCGCGGCCTTGATCGTGCTGCCGGCGATGGGTCTGCCGGTCACGCTGGTCGCACTGTTGATTTCCGTCGAGCCGCTGATTGATATGGGCCGTACCGCCCTCAACGTTAACGGTTCAATGACCGCCGGCACGCTGACCAGTCAGTGGCTGCGCCAGACGGATAAAGCCATCCTCGATAGCGAAGAAGACGCCGAACTGGCGCATCGCTAACGTTAACAGCCACAAAAAAGCCGCTGAATTTCAGCGGCTTTTTTATTTTACCCACGAGGTCAGGCCTCTAATTCACCTTCCTGGCGTATCTGATTAGCCCAACGCTGCGCCGATTCCGGCACGGTGAACGCCGGTGAACGGCGGAAACGCTCGCCCATCAGTACAAAGGCGACATATTTGCCCCGCAATATCCAGACATCGCGAAAATGGTCCATTTTAACGGCATGATCCGGCGGCGCAGGCTCGACGCGCGGCACGTAGCTAATGATAGGGCGATTTTGTTGGCGCAATGATTTCATAACAGATGGATTCACTAAGCAAAGCGGGAACATAAACCCCTATCATAACCGATCGCCTCCCTTTTCGTCGCCCCCCATGGGCCAATGCGCATTTTAGGATAACTCTATTCCTACCTGAGCAGCATCCTCAGCACAATGTTCTATAGTTAGAAGGGTTTTGGTTTAGCAACGACCACTTTTAGCAATGAAAGCAGGAGACGAGCAGATGTCAGAAAAACACCACGACCCACACAGCCGACAGGCTCCGGTACACGATAGCGACGAAGCAAAACCGGGCCTCGATTCACTGGCGCCAGAAGACCGTGAGTGGCGCCCTACCCCCCAGCCAACCGCCCCCGGGGAAGAGCCGACGGCGCCGGGTAGCCTGAAAGCGCCGGATACCCACAGCATTAAATTAGATACCCTCGAGCCGCAGCGTAAAGGTGGTGAAAACTTCCCGCTGACCACCAATCAGGGGGTACGCATCGCCGACGATCAAAATTCGTTGCGCGCCGGCAACCGCGGACCAACGTTGCTGGAAGATTTTATCCTGCGTGAGAAAATTACCCACTTTGACCATGAACGCATTCCCGAGCGTATCGTTCATGCTCGCGGTTCCGCCGCACACGGCTATTTCCAGCCTTACAAAAGCCTGAAAGAAATTACCAAAGCCGATTTTCTGTCCGCGCCGGAAAAAATCACCCCCGTTTTTGTCCGCTTCTCTACCGTTCAGGGCGGCGCGGGTTCAGCCGATACCGTGCGCGATATCCGCGGCTTCGCCACCAAATTCTATACCGAAGAGGGCATTTTCGACCTGGTGGGCAACAACACGCCAATTTTCTTTATCCAGGATGCGATTAAATTTCCCGACTTTGTTCATGCGGTGAAACCCGAACCGCACTGGGCAATCCCGCAGGGACAAAGCGCCCATGACACCTTCTGGGATTATGTTTCGCTACAGCCGGAAACGCTGCATAACGTCATGTGGGCGATGTCCGACCGCGGCCTGCCGCGCAGCTATCGCACGATGGAAGGTTTCGGTATTCATACCTTCCGCCTGATTAACGCCGAAGGGAAGGCTACCTTTGTGCGCTTCCACTGGAAGCCGGTGGCCGGTAAAGCATCACTGGTATGGGATGAGGCGCAGAAATTAACAGGCCGCGATCCGGACTTCCATCGCCGCGATCTGTGGGAAGCCATCGAGGCTGGCGATTATCCGGAATTCGAGCTCGGCCTGCAGTTAATTCCGGAGGAAAACGAGTTCAATTTTGACTTCGATCTGCTGGATCCGACCAAGCTCATTCCGGAAGCGCTGGTGCCCGTTCAACGAGTCGGCAAAATGGTGCTTAACCGTAACCCCGACAACTTCTTCGCTGAGAACGAACAGGCGGCATTCCATCCGGGTCATATTGTGCCGGGTATCGATTTTAGTAACGATCCGCTGTTACAAGGGCGACTCTTCTCCTATACCGATACGCAAATTAGCCGCCTCGGTGGGCCAAATTTCCACGAAATTCCGATTAACCGCCCTACCTGCCCGTATCATAATTTCCAGCGTGACGGCATGCACCGAATGGAGATTGATACCAATCCGGCAAACTATGAACCCAACTCTATCAACGATAACTGGCCTCGTGAAACGCCGCCGGCGCCGAAACGCGGCGGCTTTGAATCGCTGGCGGAACGCGTTGATGGCGAGAAAATCCGTAACCGTAGCCCCTCCTTCGGCGAGTACTACGCCCAGCCTCGCCTGTTCTGGCTCAGCCAGACGCCGATTGAGCAGCAGCACATTATCGGCGGCTTTAGTTTTGAGCTGAGCAAAGTGGTCAGAGTCTGGATCCGCGAGCGGGTGGTCGATCATCTGGAGCATATTGATATCGGGCTGGCGGAAGCGGTAGCCAACAATCTCGGTATCGAACTCAGCGATGAGCAGCGGAATATAGCGCCGCCTGCGCCGGTTAACGGCGTGGAGAAAGACCCGACCCTCAGCCTTTACGCCGATGGCGATGGCGACGTAAAAGGACGAATTGTCGCGGTATTACTCAACGAGAAGACCTGCGCGCAGGATGTACTCAACCTGCTACAGGCGCTACAGGCCAGAGGCGTTCACAGCAAACTGCTCTATTCGCGTATGGGCGAAGTCAGCGCCGATGATGGATCGATGCTACCGATCGCCGGAACCTTCGCTGGCTCGCCGTCGTTGACGGTTGATGCGGTTATCGTTCCCGGCGGCGATCTGAGCAGCATCAGCGATAACGGCGATGCCCGCTACTATCTGCTGGAAGCCTATAAGCATCTGAAGCCCATTTTACTGGCGGGCGATGCGCGGCAGTTTAGTTCGCTGCTACAGGTGCCCGCTACGGGTGAAGAAGGGGTTACCGAATGCGACGCGATTAACACGCTTAGCGTCGATAAACTGCTGACGCTACTGGCCGCGCATCGCGTCTGGTCAAGAAGCAGTAAAGTTGCGGCCATACCCGCGTAACAAAAAGCCCGGCAGTTATGGCTGCCGGGCTTTCCTCTCTTTATACGTCGCGATAGTTTCCGAGCCGGTAGCCACGTTCCGCAATAGCGTACTTCAGTTCGCCGGACGTCAGCACGTCCAGTTCGGTCAGCCGCGGATAGCAGTAAGCGCTGCACATAATGGTGTTATCGACAAATGCCGGATGACACATCACTTCCAGCGAGTTTTCCTGCCGTTCAATCGACGCATCCAGCGTCTGCAGGAACAGCGCTTGTGAAACCGCTTCACCATAAAATTCGCTGCTGAAGCCATCGCTACTGCGCGCCGCATCCTGGTCGAGGCCATTCAGCGCCGCCACCTGACGATCGATACGCAAAGCGACGCCCTTTTCGCGCACAAAGGCGGCGACAATGGGATAGATCTGCGCGATCATATGCACATGGTGGTGGCTGTCGATATGCGTTGGTTCGCAACCAAACAGTTCGATAAAACGCCGGTACTGACACTCCAGTTCGTGGGCGATCTCATCCAACGGCAGGCTGTCCTCTTCCGCCATCTGCCAAATCCATTTGCCCAACCGCCCGTCGCGGGTTAACCCCGGCATCGCCGATAATGGCTCGCCCAGCGTCAACACAAAGTGCATGCCTACCGCCAGCTCAGGCAGGCTACGGCTTAATTGGGCGGCGTGGCCGATAGCCGCGCCGTTGACCAACGCCGTAGTCGATGTCACCAGTCCATTCTTGCAGGCTTCGATAATGCCGTAATTCTGCCCTTTGCTCAGGCCATAATCATCGGCGTTAACGATCAATACGCGTTCCATCGGCCGCTCCCGTTACTGTTTCAGTTTTTCGATAGTCGCTGCAAAGTTCGGCAGCCACTTCTCATGGGCGAGGATCATCTCCCGCGCCAACTGTTCGGCATCACGATCCGAATGAATCAGCGGGCTTAAATTGAGCGCCAGCAGCACATCATTGAGCTCACCGCTCATTGCCGCCTGGCTGGCCGCCACTTCAAAGCCTTTGATGGTATAAATCAGCCCCAACACTTTTTCATCAAAATGCGTGATTCGCGGCGTGGGCTTCGCGCCGTCGCGGCCCAGCGTGCAGGTCATTTCTACCGCCCAGTCGGCCGGAATATTATCAACATGGCCATGGTGCGGAATATTCACATAGTGCTCGGCCTGCTTATCATTGTAGATGGCATTAATCACCTCGCAGGCGGCATCAGAGTAGTAAGCCCCGCCGCGCTGCTCAAGCTCCTTCGGCTTAATGTTCAGATCCGGATTTTTGTACAGTTCGAACAGCTGCTTTTCAACCTTCTGTACGACCTGAGCGCGCGCGCCGCCTTTGTAGTACTCGCCCATCTCAATCGCCAGCATCTCTTTCGGCTTGAAGTAATAAAGCAGATATGAGCATGGGATCAGGCGCAGTGAGCGAATCAGCCCTTCGCTAAACGGCAGGTCGAAGATATTTTTCACCGAGTTCGCGGTCAGACGGCCAGAAGCCACGCCGTCCAGTAGTTCATCGAAGCGCGACACGCCATTGACCAGCACATCGCGAACGAACACCAGGTGGTTAAGGCCGAACAGATCGATATTCAACTCATCGCTCGGGCTCAGTTGCAGCACATCGGTAATAAACATCTTCATACCGATTGGAATGTTGCACACGCCGATAAAGCGTTTGAAATTGGTATGGCGGTATACCGCCTCGGTGACCATACCCGCCGGGTTGGTAAAGTTAATGATCCACGCATCGGGGCAAATTTCCTGCACATCTTTGACGATATCGAAAATCACCGGGATGGTACGCAGACCTTTAAACAGACCGCCCGCACCGTTGGTTTCCTGGCCAAGATAGCCATGGCTTAGCGGGATACGTTCATCTTTTTCACGCGCTTTCAGCTGGCCAACGCGCAGCTGCGTGGTGACGAAATCCGCCCCTTCCAGCGCCGCGCGGCGATCGAGAGTTTTGTAGACTTTCATCGGCACGCCGGCTTTTTCCACCATCCGCTGGCACAGCGCATGGATGATATCGAGCTTTTCCTGCCCTTCTTCCACGTCCACCAGCCACAGTTCCGTTACCGGCAGCTCGTGATAGCGTTTGAGGAAACCTTCCAGTAATTCCGGGGTATAGCTGCTGCCGCCGCCAATAGTCACGACTTTTAATTTCTGGCTCATATCTCTCTCCCTTAGGCGCTACGCGTAGACGTAGACCGCTCTCCGCATAAATGCGGACAGTTAACTTGAATGAATAAACCGCGCGGTAAATACCGCTGCGAGTTAATTAATATTGGTCAGTTGTTTGCGATAACTGCTTGGCGTAAATGAAGTCAGCCTTTTGAACGTTTTAATAAACAGACTTGGGCTGCTATATCCTGATTCATACGCAATATCAGTGACCGAATAGTTGGTGATTTCCAGCTGTTTTTTCGCGAAATTGATGCGGATATCATTAATGATCTGCATCGGCGTCTTACCATAATAGCGCTGGGTCGCCCGGGTTAAATATTCTTGCGTTTTCCCGGACAATTGCACCATATTTTCCAGCGCGCTTTCGCCAAATTTATTTTTATCGTGCATATCCTCTACGGTATTTTTCAGCCAGTGAGGGATCACATCTTCAACGGGCTCTTCACGATAATGACGCAAGCGGTTAATGGTGTAAAACGAGACCAGTTCAATAAATTCGTCAAATTCAGTCTCGCGAAAATTCAGTGAAGCAATAACCGACTCGATATAGCTGAGAAAGGCGCTTTGCACCGCATAGACCTGAGAGGCGACCAGCCCGAACGGCAGCAGCGGCAGATAATGTTTCTCAAAGAAGCGTCTGCTGATGCCAACGTTAAGAATGCGCGTCGCACCAAATTCATAAAAGCTCTGATGGTGCGACCCCATTGGGATGAAAACAAAATCCCCGCGCTCCAGCAGCACCCGTTTGCCATTAATTTCCTGATAATAGCGCCCGGTTAAAACGATAGTGAACTCGTAGTAATCATGCTGGTGAAGCCCGCTCACGCTCTCCGTTTTGTTATAGATGACCACATGAAAGTTTTTCCCGTTGAAGAGCTGTTGTTCCCTGGCGGTACTGATCTCTGTGGTCATCATTTTCGGCTGCCTCATCGTTCGGATAGCCTATTGTACCTTCTCGTGCAGCTCGATCAATTCGGCCACCAGTTCACGGGCCAGCATTGAGGTCATCAGATGATCCTGCGCATGAACCAGCACCAGACTCACCTTCATCTTGCCCTCGCCTTCATCGCTTTCAATAAGCTGGGTCTGGACGCGATGCGCTTCACTCAGCGCCATTCGCGATTGCTCCATCATCGATTTCGCGGCGGCAAAATCTCCCTGCTTCGCCTGCTTCAGCGCCGCATAGGCCAGGCTACGCGCCTGTCCGGAGTTGATAATCAGCCCCATCACCACCTCTTCGAGGTCATTTTCCGGGGTTTCTACCGCGTCGATGTTATCCAGATCAAACATAATATTTCCCTCGTTTCTCAGGCGGTACGGGGAGAGCCCGTACCGCTCGACATCAGAATTTCAGTGCGTTAGCAATATCTTCTTCGCTTTCTTCCTGCTCGATGGTGCTCTGCGCTTTGTTCGACAGGATGACGAACGGCAGGTACACGGCAGTAGCGACACAAAGGTTGAAGAGCGCGACCAACAGGGCAGCAACGCTACCGTTACTGTTAAAGAAGGCCCCCAAACCGGTTGGCATCGTCCACGGCGCCAGGTTGGTCACTGGTGGGATAATGCCCAGGCTGTAAGCGGCCAGCGTAATCGCGGCCAGAATCGGTTGTACCAGCACGAACGGGATGAACATGACCGGGTTCATGATGATCGGCAGGCCGAACAGAATCGGTTCGTTAATCTGGAAGATGCCTGACGGCAGCGCCAGTTTAGCCACCTGACGATGATCGGCACGGCGAGAAGCGATGAAGATGGCGATAATCAGACCCAGCGTCGCACCGGAACCACCCAGCAGGATGTAGGAGTCGAGCATCGGCTTCGCCCAGAAGTGGAACTGTTTTCCGGCTTCAATGGCCGCGTCGACAGAGCCATACTGGTTATACAGCGCGATGTTTTCCAGCGCCCACGGCGTCATAATGCCGTTATCCAGCGCCGTCAGCGCCAGCGAACCGTGCACCCCGAAGAACCACAGCAGGGAGTTAAAGATAACGTACGCCCAGCCAACGACGCTGCCCATCGCCGCCAGCGGCGTGGAGATGGAGTCCATGATGATCTGATGGAAGTTGCTGCCGTAGTTTGACAGAATCCACGAAATAATGCCGAAGACCGACAAAATCAGGAAGCCCGGGATCAGCGCCGAGAAGGAGCGCGATACCGATGACGGCACGCTATCCGGCAGTTTGATGACCCAGTTGCGGCGAATGACAAAGGTGAACAGTTCCGCCACCACCAGGCCGATAATCATCCCGGAGATGATGTTCTGCCCGCCGAGCCAGTTGGCGCCGACGGCATAGGCTTCACCCACGCTATAAGGCGTGACGGTCATAAAGGCGGCGACCGCCAGCAGACCAGCTGCCATAGGGTCGACTTTACGCTCTTCGGCCAGCGCGGCGCCGATAAAGAACGGCGCCATCAGCGACATAATGCCCAACGTACCGTTGTAAACATTACCGCCGATGGCTTTAAAGCCGTTTAAGGTTTCAATGGTGGAGGCATCCAGGCGAATCCCCATTGAATAAAAGAAAGAACCTTCACCAAAGCTCAGAAAAACGTTGTTGATTAATACGAACATGGCCCCGGCGAGGGTCAGCGGCATTAATTTAATAAAGCCGTTTTTAATCGCATTAATGTGCGGTTGCTTTCCTATTTTAACTGCAAAAGGAAGGAGTACCTTTTCAAGCGAATCGATCACTTTACTCATAGTCAATACCCTTAAAAGCCGCAATAAAATATTACGGCGATGATGTATGAAATTACTCTTTGACGGGAAAATAAACTGTTGAATATAGTGGCGGCTAGTATTAATTAACGACCAGACGCCAACATATCGCGAGTTTAAAAAATAAAATTATTGTGCTGCAGCTTTCTTAATGGCCGCGACGGCCGCCTTCAATACACCTAAACCATCGACTTTACCGTACAGAATGGAATCAATGACCTCTACCGGCTTGTTTGGCAGCAGACGTTGAATTTCCGGCAGCATATAAGCGATTTGGGGTCCTAATAATACAACATCAGCTTCCGGTCCTTTTTCACCGGCCAGCGTTTCAGGATACGCTTCAATAATTACCGGGACTTCATACTTTTCCGCCTGGGCGCGCATTTTGGAGACCAGTAATGAAGTGGACATGCCAGCCGAGCAGAACAGATAGATATGTTTCTTTTCCATGAACGCTTCCTCAATGTGTAGGACCTGGGCTTCAGCAATGGCTGAGAGCCGGTAAGACTGGTAACTTGCGGTTAGTTTTGTTTATGCATTGAGTATACGGCAACATTTGGCGGCAGGATAATTCCCTGTTGAACAGAATTGTCTCTCATTGACCTCGCGTTTTGACTACCCTCACATTTCCCCCAAATAATTCGCGCAATTAAATAAGCATTAGCCGCCATAAAAAAGCCCGACCAATAGTCGGGCTTTCGTAGCTCTCAGCTTGTGACGCGTAGTTATTTGTTGTTACGCGGATCGGTGTCGTACTCGGCGCAGGTCTGGTAGCCGGAGTTCATCACGTGGCCGGTCTCGTCCAGCGCGACAAAGTAGGTTTCAATTTTACCATCCCGTTGACCCAGGATATAAGTCTGGCAGGTTCCGCGCGCGTGAATCATGGTGACTTCAGACGACGGTTTACCGGCAATCTGCATAACCTGGCTACGGGTCATGCCTTTTTTGACATCCTTAACAACTGGCTGTGTGAACTGGTCTTTGGTGCGGTCATAGGCCGTACACCCTGCCAGCATGGTTAATACTGCTGCTGCGCCCATCAATCCTGCTAATTTTTTGTTCATATTCCGTCCTCATTATGTAATCGGCGTGTTTTAAGCCTGGAATAAAAAGCGTTATTTTTCAAGCCAAACGTCGAATTCATGTAAATTCAGAACTTTTCTGGTAACCAGATGTGAGCAAAAAATCAGCGACGGAACGTACTCCACTACCGATGTTTTCCCGCACCATAAATAAATGCTATGCCATTGGTTGCCTTCTTTTCCGTCAGTCAGCGGTACCAGCCTTGTCGTTTCGGCAGCAAAGAGGTAGTTTTAGACCATGCTGGTTGCCATACAGGCTCACTTTCCGGAGGGCGTAATGACGCTTCAACAACAAATTATCCAGGCGCTGGGCGCGAAGCCGCAGATTGATGTCGAAGGCGAAATTCGACGCAGCGTGGATTTCCTGAAATCCTATCTGCAGACCTATCCGTTCATTAAATCACTGGTGCTCGGCATTAGCGGCGGCCAGGATTCCACCCTTACCGGCAAACTATGCCAGATGGCGATCGATGAGCTGCGGGCTGAAAGCGGCGATCGGAGCCTGCAATTTATCGCCGTACGCCTGCCCTATGGCATCCAGGCCGATGAGCAGGATTGCCAGGATGCCATCGAATTTATCCAGCCTGACCGTGTGCTGACCGTCAATATCAAAGGCGCGGTGCTGGCCAGCGAGCAGGCGTTGCGTGAAGCGGGTATTGAGCTGAGCGACTTTGTTCGCGGCAACGAGAAAGCCCGTGAGCGAATGAAAGCGCAATACAGTATCGCCGGCATGACCAAAGGCGTGGTCGTGGGAACAGACCATGCCGCAGAAGCGATCACCGGCTTCTTTACCAAATACGGCGATGGCGGTACCGACATTAACCCGATCTTCCGTCTCAATAAACGTCAGGGCAAACAACTACTGGCGCAGTTGGGCTGTCCTGAGCACCTTTATATGAAGCAGCCGACCGCCGACCTCGAAGATGACCGCCCTTCTCTGCCGGATGAAGTCGCGCTGGGCGTAACCTACGAAAATATTGATGACTATCTGGAAGGCAAAACGCTGGATGAGAACATCGCCAAAACCATCGAAGGCTGGTATCTGAAAACCGAGCATAAGCGCCGCCCGCCAATCACCGTCTTCGACGATTTCTGGAAGAAGTAACGGCTTCCCGACACCCCGGCCAGCGCCGGGGTTATTTTTTGTCCTTTTCGCCGCAAAACTCGCCTGCTATACTGGATGCATGCACAGTATCAGGAGTTGTTGTGGCCAGAAAACAATCTGCCCCGCGTCTGGAGTTTGAAGCGGCGGCAATCTATGAGTATCCCGAACATTTGCGCCCATGGCTGGAGGCCTTGCCAAAGCTGCCTGGGGTGTATCAGTTCCATGGTGAAAGCGAGACGCTGCCGCTTTATATCGGTAAGAGCGTGAATATCCGCAGCCGGGTGCTGTCGCATTTGCGTACCGCTGATGAGGCCTCCATGTTGCGCCAGGCGCGACGCATCAGTTGGCAACGCACCGCCGGTGAATTAGGCGCGCTGTTACTTGAAGCGCGGTTAATTAAAGAACAGCAGCCGCTGTTTAATAAACGACTGCGGCGTAATAAACAGCTCTGCTCCTGGCTGCTGGAGTCGGGTAAACCGCAAGTTGTGTATGCGCGAGAAGTCGATTTCTCCCATCAGCAGCACCTGTACGGCCTGTTCGCTAACCGCCGCGCGGCATTACAGGCGCTACAAACCATCGCCGATGAGCACCGTCTGTGTTATGGCATTCTGGGGCTGGAGCCGCTGAGTCGCGGGCGCGCCTGTTTTCGTTCCGCACTGGGGCGCTGCGCCGGCGCCTGCTGTGGTAAAGAGAGCGTCGAAGATCATAACCAGCGGCTGCTGGCGCAAATGAGTAAGCTTCGGCTGGTGTGCTGGCCGTGGGCGGGTCCGGTGGCGTTGGAAGAGCGCGGCCCGGATATGGTTCAGTACCATATCATTCATAACTGGCTGTGGCTGGGCGCGGTAGATTCACTGGCGCAAGCCGCTAAACTCACCACACTGCCTGCCGGTTTCGATCACGATGGCTACAAGATTCTTTGTAAGCCATTGCTCAGCGGTGAGTATCCGCTGCACCTTCTTGGCTAATGATTTCGCAAACGTAAAAAACCGCCGGCCCTGCCCAAAGCCTAATGGCAATGATTGGGCAAGACCGGCGGTCTTCATTCCGCGCGCTGAGTTACTCAGCAGGTGCAGGCATTTTACCTTCCGGCGCTTTACGTTCTGTCAGATGCTTCTCAAAATTCGCATTGAACTGTTTTTTCTGTTCTGGCGTCAGGATGTTGTAAATCTTGTTCTGGGTTTCCATGCGGGAAAGCATCATCTCTTTATGCTGTGCTTCCATCTTATCAATCTGCGCGCTGGCTTTCGCTTTGTCGAAAGTATCGCTGGCGATCAGATCGTGCATGGCGCGACGTTCGTCAAGGGACGGACGTTTCATGTTCTGGCGTTGGCTTTTCATGATGTCGCGAACCTGCTGCTTTTGCGCATCGGTCAGGTTCAAGTCTTTGAACATCATATCGTGATGACCCGGCATACCTTTATGGTGCATCATCGGTTTGCTGTCGGTTTGGGTGGTAGCGGTAGTATCGGCTGCGTGAGCCAGGTTAGCAGCACCCAGAGCCAGCGTAGAGGCAACAAACAGAGCAGTAATCTTCTTCATGGTTATGTCCTTACTATCAGTTATTCTGACGGCGCATTGCCGTGTTGACGAGATTAACTTTACGCGCTTTATCGTCAATTAGTCAGTGCAAGCGTAAAACAATGAAAGTGTAAAAAACATTTTCTCACCAATTGTGGAGAAAATAAGGAAAATGAGGAGGGATATGCAACAAAAAATAAATAACAGGCTGTTTTATAAGGAAACTGTGAAGATTATAAAACAGTGGAGATTAAAAACAAAGCATTTAACCAGGAATAATCTGCAAACCATATCAATGGCACAAATAAATAAGATTGGCGCGCAGTGATATTTCACTCGATATTCACAACCGCGAACTGCAACGGCTGTGAATAGTTAAGAAAGGAAATTACAACCGCTCCAGCATCAGCCCAGCCCGTAGCCCTGGCGCCACGCCGGGGTTGGGAAACAGCACGTACTCTTGCGCCTTTTCGACGACATAGCGCGTTTCGCCATCCTCCGCCAGCAGCGTCCCGGCGCTGAACGGCGTAAAATTGAGCGTCTCCCCCGACATATGCAACTGGAACTGGTCACTGTGGCGCGTGATCTGCTGCACCACCCGGTAGCGCAGCGGCGCAGTCGCTTCTTCCACCGCCAAATCGCCCACCAACAGCCTGCTTAACGCCCGCTGCGTCGCTGAGAACTGGGTTAAATCGTTGTCGCCAAAAGGCAGCGCTTTGCCCAACTCCAGCGTACAGGCCAGCGCGGCAAAACGTTCGCAACTAAAGTGGGTAAAGGTTCCCGCCGGTTGTTGATGGAACACCAGCGCCTCCAGCCCGGCCGCGCCAAGCCAGCTGAGAAAATCTTCGCTCCACGGCTCCTCGCGTGCCGGCAACACCCCAAAGCGCGGATGCAGCGAGCCGCGAATAGCGGTATGCATATCCAGATGCCAGCGCGCGCCATGGCTATCGCTAAAGAAACGCGTCACAGCGCTTTCTAACTGCCGCGCCCGCACCGTTTCCCCACTGGGCGCGAACTTGCGCCAGCGTTCGCCGAACATGCGGTTCATATCGCTATCGAGATAGCGTTTATTTTGCCGCAGCGCCGGCGGGTTGCCGAATATCACCAACACACGCCAGCGCAGCGGGAGTTCGCCGCTAAACAACTGCTGAAGCAAAGCGTTGACTATCTCCACCGGCGCGGTTTCATTGCCGTGAATACCGCAGGAGAGTACCAGTGAACGTTCGCAGCGCGCATGCGGGGTCAGCAGCAGGATGCCGCAATCGATCCAGTGCCAACGAAAATGGGCGGTTTCGCCATGAAAATGATGCGGCCAGCGCCCCGCCAGAGTTAGTGCCAGAAAGTCGTCCACGACGCCTCCTCTATTACTGAAACGGATCGAGGAAAACTCGCAGGGCCGAGAATCCCGGCCCCGCGAACTTTCATCAACTTGCCTGCGATGAAAAATCCAGACCCGGACTGAGCGTCTCCGGTAGCGCCAGTTCGGCAGATTCCAGGCTGGCCATCGGCCAGGCGCAATAATCGGCGGCGTACCAGGCGCCTGGACGATGATTTCCCGAGGCGCCGGTTCCGCCAAACGGCGCGGTACTGGCGGCGCCGGTCAGCGGCTTGTTCCAGTTGACTATCCCGGCGCGGGCTTCCAGCAACAGGCGCTCGAACTTATCGCGCTCGGCGGAAATCAATCCGCAGGAGAGACCAAAACGGGTGGCGTTAGCCATCGCGATCGCTTGCGCGAAATCGTCATAGCGCCACACGCACAACAGCGGGCCAAAGACTTCTTCATCCGCCACCTGCTGCACGTTGCTCATGTCGATGATCCCCGGCGTCAGCAGCGAAGTGCCGTCGCGCAACAGACGCGGCTCCAGTAACGTCTGTCCGCCGCTCGCCACGTGCCCAAGCCAGGCCTGATGCACCTTTTGCGCGGCCTGCGGCGATACCAGCCCGCCCAGGAACGGCTGCGGCTGCGCATCCCACTCGCCGGGAATAAGACGTTGTGACACCGTCACTAAACGCTGCAAAAACGCATCGCCCGTCGTGCCGCGCTTGACCAATAGGCGGCGCGCGCAGGTACAACGCTGCCCGGCGGTGATAAATGCCGACTGGATAGTCAGGTGAACCGCTGCGTCAATATCCTGCGGCTCGTCAACAATCAGCGGGTTATTGCCGCCCATTTCAAGGGCGAGGATTTTTTGCGGCTGCCCGGCCAGTTGACGATGCAGTTGGAAACCGGTCGCGGAGCTGCCGGTGAACAAGAGACCGTCGATATCCGCCTGCCCGCTCAGCGCCTCGCCGGTCTCCCGGCCGCCCTGCAGTAGATTCACGACTCCAGCGGGTAAGCCCGCCTCAGCCCACAGTTTAACCACCGCTTCGCCACTTTGCGGCGTAAGCTCGCTGGGTTTAAAGACGATGGTATTACCGGCGAGTAGCGCCGGTACGATGTGTCCGTTAGGTAAATGGCCCGGGAAGTTATACGGCCCGAACACCGCCAGTACCCCGTGGGGACGGTGGCGCAGGGTGGCGGCGCCGTCGGCCATCGCCGTCTCGCTCTCGCCGGTGCGGCTATGGTAGGCGCGCACTGAGATTGCCACCTTATTTATCATGGCGGTAATTTCCGTGGCCGCCTCCCAGCGTGGTTTACCGGTCTCAGCGGCAATAATCGCCGTCAGCTGGCTTTTGTTCGCTTCCAGCAGCGCCGCAAACTTCTCGACGATCCCCTGACGCGCGCTAAATGGCAGGCGGGCCCAGGCGGGAAAAGCCTGACGCGCGGCGCTAACCGCCAGCGCGACCTGCCCGGCGTCGGCGTCATTTCCCTGCCACAGCAGCGCCTGGTTGACCGGGTTATATTTACTGCGCTGCGGGCCACGCCCGCTTTGCCATTCGCCGTTAATCCATAAACTCATGATGCTTTCTCCTCCGGGATCAGGCGGACCATCCGTACGCGGTCGCCTGGATGGCATTTCAGCGTATCCAGCTCACGCGCGCTCAGCAGCAACGTTTCGCTATCCGGGTCGGCATGGACCAGGATGGCGCGGAACTGCTGATACTGCTCGTTGGTGACCAGACACTGCGGCCACTCTCCAGGCGCAGGCTGCCCTTCTTCCACCGTCAGCAGGCGGCTTTTGCGTATCGCCCGCACCCGGTCGATTTCGCACTCCAGCGTCGGGCCGCCGTCGAAAATGTCGATGTAGTTGTTAAAACGGAAGCCTTCTTTTTCCAGTACCGCACGCGCAGGCGCCGTTTGCGGATGAACCTGGCCGATGACCGCCCGCGCTTCATCGGAGAGAAAGTCGATATATAACGGATGTTTTGGCATTAGTGCGGCGATAAACGCTTTTTTACCGGTGCCGGAGAGATAGTCGGCGCGGGAAAATTCAATCGCGAAGAAGCGCTTGCCGAGGCTTTCCCAGAACGGCGAATAGCCATGCTCATCAATCACGCCGCGCATCTCGGCAACCACTTTGTCATTAAAGCGGTCGCGGAAACCGGCCATAAACAGCAGTCGCGATTTCGACAACAGGTAGCCGTTACCCTCTTTACGCCATGCCGGATCGAGAAACAGCGTGCAGAGTTCGCTACAGCCGGTGTGATCGTTGCTAAGGAACAGCGTCGGCAGCGCGTGATAAACGTTGAGCTCTTTTGATGCATGTACCTGCGTGCCGACCCGATAGTTGTACCAGGGATCGTTGAGGCCAACGGCGACTTCAATCGCGCAGATCCCAACGACCGCGCCGCTGACGCTATCTTCCAGCACAAAGACATAGCCCTGTTCGCTTTTCGGCAGTTCGCCGCGCCAGGTCCGCTGGGAGCGTTCAATGCGGGCAGCCAACGTGGGTTCGTCCGCCGGCAGCGACGTCAGGCCGCCGCCGGTTTCTCCCGCCAGGGCCATCAGCCCCGGCAAATCGGCTTTTTCAACCGGTCGGATCACCATCATGATGAAACTCCCGCAAGGAAGTGACGGCAGGCCAGCTCAAAGCGATCGAGACCGGTGTTCACCTCTTCCTCGCTCACGTTAAGGGCCGGAGCGAAGCGAACGACGTTTGCCCCGGCAATCAGTACCATCAGCCCGTCTTCCGCCGCCTGGGTACTAATGGCTTTAGCTTTCCCGGCATATTCGTCGTTCAGTACACAGCCAATCAGCAGCCCCAGTCCGCGAATTTCCTTGAACAGGCCGTATTTGGCGTTAATCGCGCTCAGGCGTTCGCTAAACCACTGGTGACGCTGTTTAACGCCGTTCAAAAGCGTCGGGGTATTGACGATAGACAGTAACTCCCCGGCAACAGCGGTGGCGAGTGGGTTACCACCGTAGGTCGTGCCATGGGTGCCGACGGTCATCACGCTGGCGCATTTTTCCGTCGCCAACAGCGCGCCGATCGGGAAGCCGCCGCCCAGCGCTTTCGCCGTCGACAGGACATCCGGCGTCACCCCGTAGTGCATATAGGCATACAATTCGCCGGTACGACCGACGCCAGTTTGAACCTCATCAAAAATCAGTAGCGCGTTGTGCTGATCGCACAGTTCACGCAGGCCGCGCAAAAATTCCGCTTTCGCCGGCACCACGCCGCCCTCGCCCTGCATCGGCTCGACGATCACCGCGCAGGTGTCGTCATTAATCAGCGCCCGCGCCGAGTCGAGGTCGTTATAGGTAGCATGTTGGATCTGCGGCGGCAGCGGCGCAAAATCCTGCGAATAGGAAGGTTGGCCACCTGCAGATACGGTGAACAACGTGCGTCCGTGGAAGGCGTTTTTGAACGCGACAATGCCGCTTTTGTGGCTGCCGTAATGATCGTGGGCGTATTTACGCGCCAGTTTCAGCGCCGCTTCGTTGGCTTCGGCGCCGGAGTTACAAAAGAAAACGCGGTCGGCAAAAGTGGCGTCGATAAGCTTTTTGGCAAGGCGCAGCGCCGGTTCGTTGGTATAGCCGTTACCGGTATGCCAGAATTTTCCCGCCTGCTCGGTCAGCGCTTTTACTAGCTGTGGATTAGCGTGTCCCAGCGCATTCACCGCGATACCGCCGGCAAAATCGATATACTCTTTCCCCTGCTGATCCCACAACCGTGAACCTTCGCCGCGTACCGGAATAAAAGCCGCCGGCGCATATACCGGCATCATCCATTGATCAAAATTGCTACGCGTAATTGACTGAGACATATCGACCTCTTCCGGTAAATTAAAAGTAAGCACAATGTTAAAATTTATGAGTTATTACGCTGTAAATGTAGATTGCACGCATCGTGCCAGCCAGAGGCAAAAATGCATAAATTGAGCTCAATCACGCGATATCAATGAGTTACAGATACTAACTATTCAATAAAAATGCATAATTAGTGAATAATCATCAAATAAACGGCGCTGGATAGAGGAAAACGACGAGAAGTTATGCAGCGATAAGATATAATTCTGTAATTGTGATCCTCTACGAAATTTATCGTAGATATCTGCGCTTTTTTGGCGCGACATGCGCCAAAACGGTGCATAATTTGTGCGATTCGCTCGCCAACCGCAGTAATCGGTAGAATTAACCACCTGTCGGCAGCCACCATGATGAAATTCTGCTAACATCCTTGCACTATTCACCTTGCACAGTGGCAGCGACTATGAAATTCATCTCTTTTAATATCAACGGCCTGCGTGCCCGCCCCCATCAACTGGCCGCCATCGTCGATAAACATCAGCCCGATGTTATCGGCCTCCAGGAAACCAAAGTACACGACGATATGTTTCCTCTCGAAGAGGTGGCAAAGCTGGGTTACAACGTCTTTTACCATGGGCAAAAAGGCCATTACGGCGTCGCGCTGCTGACCAAAGAGACTCCGATAGCCGTGCGTCGCGGCTTCCCGGGCGACGGCGAAGATGCGCAACGCCGCATCATCATGGCGGAAATTCCCTCGCCGTTTGGTAATGTCACGGTAATTAACGGCTATTTCCCGCAAGGAGAGAGCCGTGACCACGAGACTAAATTTCCGGCGAAAGCGGCGTTTTATCAGAATCTGCAGAACTACCTCGATACCGAGTTGAACAAAGAAAATCCGGTGCTTATCATGGGCGATATGAACATTAGCCCTACCGATCTTGATATCGGCATTGGCGAAGAGAACCGTAAGCGCTGGCTGCGCACCGGTAAATGTTCCTTCCTGCCGGAAGAGCGTGAATGGATGGATCGCCTGCTGGGCTGGGGCCTGGTCGATACCTGGCGTCACGCCAACCCCGATAATCATGACCGCTTTTCATGGTTCGATTACCGCTCTAAAGGTTTTGATGACAACCGCGGTCTGCGTATCGACCTGCTGCTGGCAAGCTCGCCGCTGGCTCAGCGCTGCGTCGAAACCGGCATCGATTACGACATCCGCGGGATGGAAAAGCCTTCCGATCATGCGCCGGTATGGGCAACCTTTAAACCATAACTCTTCTTTGGGGCTCCGGCGCGGAGCCCCGCTATCCTGAGCAAAATCAATAAAGTGAACGGTATACATTGTCGCTCGCGGCAATTTACTATACTGTCGCGCGCACCCGGCGTTTCCTGCCGGACAAAACGAAGACAGGAGACCCTCATGCAAAAGAAGCCGTTACCCGACACGCTATAAACTGCTGTTTGCCGTACTCCTGTTTGCCCTACTGGCATGGCTTGTTCAGCACGCCGGGCTGACGAGACTGTTCAGCCACCTTCACGATCTTCAATTGCTTATTCTGCACAGCGGTAGCGCAGGTTATGCGCTTTATATCCTGCTGTTTATCATCGCCACCTTGTGTCTGATGCCAGGCAGCGCGTTAGTCATCGTCGGCGGTATGATATTCGGCCCCTGGTTGGGCACGCTACTCTCGCTTATCGCCGCGACTGTCGCCTCATCGCTGTCGTTCCTGCTGGCCCGCTGGCTGGGTCGCGAAGCGCTACAGCGCTATTGCGGTCACCACGCCGTTTTTCAGGCGTTCGAGCGCGGTATTGCCCACAGCGGCTGCGATTTTCTGATTTTCACCAGGCTGGTGCCGCTGTTCCCTTATAATCTGCAGAATTATGCTTATGGGCTGACGGCGATCCCCTTCTGGTCCTTTACGTTTATCTCCACCATCGCCACCCTACCGGGATTGTTTATTTATACTTTTATGGCTAGCGAACTGGCCCGCGATGGCATCACCCTGGCTTTTATTGGCAAACTCAGCATTGCCGGCCTGATGCTCTTTGTATTAACTCAGGCCGCCAGACGTTATGGCCGCTATAAACGCATTAGTGTCGCAACATCCGCGGTAAGCGATAAAAATGGATAACAGAAAACGGCTGTGGCTCTTACGCGGCGCTATCATCCTGCTGGCACTGGCAGCGCTCGTCGGCTGGTGGTTAATACCGGGCGTACGCTCCTTTGTGCAACATAGCTTCAGCGCGTTTGCCACCCTCGATCAGCAAGCGCTGGAGCGTTTTATTCACGCTTATGGTCCGCTGGCAGCCCTGGTCTCTTTCGGGCTGATGATCCTGCAGGCGATTGTCGCGCCGCTGCCGGCATTTTTAATTACCTTTGCCAACGCTTCGCTGTTCGGCGCACTGTGGGGCGGTGTATTGTCATGGGTCAGCGCGATGGCTGGCGCGGCGTTGTGCTTTTTTATTGCCCGCGTACTGGGCCGTGAAGTGGTAGAAAAACTAACCGGCAAGGCGGTATTACAGAGCGTAGATGGTTTTTTTAGGCGCTACGGCAAGCACACCATCCTGGTTTGCCGCCTGCTGCCCTTCGTCCCTTTCGATCCGGTGAGTTACGCCGCTGGGCTAACCTCAATCCGCTTTCGCCATTTTATGTTTGCCACCGGCGTCGGCCAATTACCGGCGACTATCGTCTACTCGTGGGCCGGAAGCCTGCTGACGGGGGGGCTGTTCTGGCTGCTCAGCGGTTTATCTATTTTGTTCGCTTTAGCTATCGTAGTCGCGATAGTCAAAGCGCAATACGTTGCGCATCACAACAGGAAATCGCCATGAATCTACCGCCGTTAACGTCGATTCCATTGATCCTGCGCCCGCAGGCGTGGCTACACCGTCGCCATTATGGCGCGGTGCTCAGCCCTATCCGCTGGTGGGGGCGCATCCCGCTGGCGTTTTATCTGGTCTCCATGTTTGTCGGATATCTGGAACGCCGACGCTCGCCGCTCGATCCGCTGCTACGCTCGTTGGTGAGCGCCCGTATCGCCCAGCTGTGTCACTGTGAATTTTGCATTGATATCACCAGCATGAAACTGGCGCAGCGCGCAGGCGGCAGCGAAAAACTATTGGCGGTTAACGACTGGCGCAATAGCGGATTATTCAGCGATAGCGAACGGTTGGCGCTGGAATATGCCGAAGCGGCGAGCATGACGCCGCCCGCCGTCGATGATGCGCTGCGCGCCCGGCTAGCGCAGCAGTTCGATGCCCAGGCGTTAACCGAGCTAACCGCACTGATCGGCCTGCAAAATTTATCCGCACGCTTTAATTCCGCGCTGGCGATCCCGGCGCAGGGCCTGTGCCAAATCCCGAAGCCCGATGTTTCCGACACTCATCCCTAAGGAGTCAATATGCGCAGTCTGCGTTATTGTTTAATTTGGCTTGCCGCACTGCTGCTGGCCCCGACTCTCGCCAACGCCGACGAGAACTGGCAGAGCATCAGCCAGCAGGCACGCGGCCAGACGGTGTGGTTCAACGCCTGGGGCGGAGACCCGGCGGTTAACCGTTACCTCGACTGGGTCTGCGCCGAAGTGAAACGGGATTACGCCGTCGATCTGCGTATTGTACATATCGCCGATGCCGCCGATGCGGTCAAGCGTATTCAGACCGAGGCGCGTGCCGGGCGTTCCCGCGGCGGTTCAATCGATTTATTGTGGATTAATGGCGAGAATTTCCGCACATTGAAGCAGGCGAATTTACTGCGCAGCGACTGGGCCGAGAAGCTGCCTAACTGGCGCTACGTCGATACGCGAAAACCGGTTCGGGAAGATTTCTCCATCGCCACCGACGGAGCGGAATCCCCGTGGGGCAGCGCGCAGCTGACTTTTATCGCCCGCCGATCGCAGCTGGCTCAACCACCGGACAGCGCACAAGCGCTACTGGCTTTCGCCACAGCACATCCAGGCAGCGTCACCTATCCGCGGCCGCCGGATTTTACCGGCACCGCTTTCCTTGAGCAGTTGCTGGTTGCGTTGACCGATCGGCCAGAGGCCCTGCGCCAGCCGCCGCAGGAGACAAGTTTCGCCGCGGTGACCGCTCCGCTTTGGGCCTATCTCGACAGGCTACACCCGCTGCTCTGGCGCCAGGGCCGCGATTTTCCGCTGTCGCCGGCGCGGATGGACGCGATGCTGGCGCAAGGCACGCTACAACTATCGCTGACCTTCAATCCGCTGCATGGGCAGCAAAAAGCCGCCAGCGGCGAACTTCCGCCAGACAGTTATAGCTTCGGTTTTAAACAAGGGATGCTCGGCAACGTGCATTTTGTCGCCATCCCCGCCAACGCCCGCGCGACGGCGGGCGCACAGGTGGTGGCTAACTTCCTGCTGTCGCCGCAGGCTCAGCTACGCAAAGCCGATCCGCAGATCTGGGGCGATCCCAGCGTACTCGATCCCGAAAAACTCAACGACGCTCAGCGCGCCGCATTTTACGCCGTGCAGCCGAAAGCGACGCCGCCAATGCTGGCTGAACCGCACGCCGCCTGGGTTGACGCGCTGGAGCAGGAATGGTTGCGCCGCTACGGTACCCACTAATTGCGCTGACATGGGGAGCGATAGCGCTTATCTACCTCCCCCTGCTTCCCGCCGCCGCGCTGATGGCGATACCTGCCGTCGACGCCGCGGCCTGGCGGGCGCTATTTAGCGATCCGCAGTTGCCGCAGGCGCTGGCGGCGACGCTAGTCTCTACGCTGTTGGCGGTGGGCGGCGCGCTGTTCATCACCCTGATGGTGATTGGCGCATTATGGCCAGCTACTGGCTGGCAGCGCCTGGCGAGAAGATTACCGCTGCTGCTGGCGGTACCCCATGTCGCCTTCGCCACCGCCGCCTTGCTGCTATTTGCCGAAGGCGGCTGGCTGTATCGTCTGTTTCCCGCGTTGAGCCCACCGGTCGATCGCTACGGTATCGGGCTGGGCCTGACAATGGCGGTTAAAGAGAGCGCTTTTTTACTGTGGGTGGCGTATGGCGTACTGGGTGAAAAACAGCTGGCGGCCCAAAGCGTAGTGATGAAAACCCTCGGCTACAACCGCTGGCAATGTCTGCAGTGGATTATTGTGCCGGCACTGCTGCCATCGATGAGCCTTGTTCTGCTGGCCACCGTCGCCTGGAGTTTGTCGGCGGTGGATGTCGCTTTGGTGATCGGTCCGGGAAATCCGCCAACGCTGGCGGTACTGGCGTGGCAATGGCTTAATCAGGGCGATCCGCTGCAACAGGCGAAAGGCGCGCTGGCCAGCCTGCTGCTGCTGGCGTTCACGTTAATCTTCGCGGCCATCGCCTCGGTAGGCTGGCGCCGCTGGCGGCAAACTATTCCCGCACTATGCGGCAAGCGCGCCGCCCCCGCCAACGCTGCGACCGGACGTATTCTGGCGCAGGCGGTACCCGCCTGCGGTCTGGTTTGCGCGTTGTTGTTGGCTGGCATTTCACAATGGACGCAGCCAACGGCTGAGGCGATCGGCAACAGCCTCTGGCTGGCGTTAGGCGCGGCGATACTGGGGGCCGCGCTGTGCCTGCTGTGGCTGGAGTTCGGTCCCGTCAGATATAACGGACTATGGCTGCCATTAATCGTGCCGTCGCTGCCGCTTGCCGATGGTCAATATCAATTAGCGCTTGTGGGCTGGCTCGATGGTCAATTGATGACGGTATTATGGGGGCATCTGTTATGGGTCGTGCCATGGATGCTGTTTATCCTCTCCCCGGCGTGGCGTAATCTGGATCCACGGTTGCTATTGATTGCCCGTACGCTTGGCTGGCGGCGCGGACGCCTGTTCTGGTGGGTCAAACTGCCGTCAATGGCGCGACCGCTGCTTACCGCGCTGGCGGTCGGGTTTTCGGTGAGTATCGCGCAATATCTGCCGACCGTGTGGCTCGGCGGCGGACGGACGCCGACGTTGACCAGCGAAGCGGTCGCGCTGAGCAGCGGCGGCGACAGTACGCGGCTTGCCGCACAAGCGCTGTGGCAATTGCTGCTACCGGCGATCTGTTTTATGGTTACTGCGCTGATAGCCTGGTTTATAGGCCGTCGCCGCCGGGGATTACGCTAATGCTAACCGTTCACAATCTGACATTAACCCTCCACCGCCAACCGCTGTTGTGTGGGGTAAATTTTTCTGTCGCCCCCGGCGAGGTGTTGGCGCTGATGGGCCCTTCCGGCAGCGGTAAATCAACCCTTTTCGCCTGGATGATCGGCGCGCTTGCCGACACCTTTCGCGCCGAAGGTGAATTATGGCTCAACAAACGCCGCTGCGACGGGCTCGCCACTGAAGCGCGACGCATTGGCATCCTGTTTCAGGATGCGCTACTGTTTGACCACTTCAGCGTGGGGCACAATTTACAGCTCGCCCTGCCCGCTGAGATCCGCGGCGCGGCGCGCCAGAGCGAAGTTGAGCAAGCGCTGGCGCGCGCTGGCATGCCGGGGTTCGCCTCGCGCGATCCGGCCACGCTCTCCGGCGGACAGCGCGCGCGCGTCAGCCTGCTGCGCGCCCTGCTGGCGAGGCCGCAAGCGCTGCTGCTGGATGAGCCTTTTAATCGCCTGGATGCAGAACTTCGCGCCGATTTTCGCCAGTGGGTGTTTGCGGAAATTGACCGGCTGGCAATCCCGGCGGTGCTGGTGACTCACGACAGCCAGGATCTCCCACCGGGCGGACGCTGTATTAATATTGCCGCCTGGCAGGCAAATTCCGCCTAACCTGCGTTATCGCAAAGAAATTCCCTTATCAGGAGCAGAGAATGAGCCCTCCTCTTTCTACCGTCGGGCATTTCGATGAAACGTGTTTCTCAATTGACCGCACTCGCCCTGCTCATGGGGCTTGCTGCTTCCTCTACTTTCGCTGCTGATACCATGCCAACGCTGGACTTTTCAACGCTGCAACAGCTGCACGGCGTAGCGATAGACACCCGCTTCAGCGCTTTCTATAACGGTTGGCCGCAAAGCGCCAACGGCCCACAGGGCCATGAACCGCAGGCGCTAAACCTCTCCGCTACCTGGCTTGGCGCAATGAGCGACGAACAACTGCGTGCTTGGGCTACTCAGCACCGGCTGCAGGCCGATACGCCAATCGCGTTATATGGCGGCGCTGACGATAACGCCAGGGTTGCGGCGCGCCTGAAAGAAGCCGGATTCACCAAACTCAGCACGCTTAGCGACGCTTTCAGTCAGGGCGAGCGCCTGCAGAAGCTGCCGCACTTTGAGCAGCTGGTCTATCCGCAGTGGATCCACGATTTACAGCAAGGTAAAACCGTTACCGCCGCCCCGCAGGGCGACTGGAAACTGTTTGAAGTGGCCTGGGGCGCGCCGAAATTTTATCTGCTGAATCACATTCCCGGCGCCGGTTATATCGATACCAATGAAGTGGAAAGCGAGCCGCTGTGGAACAAAGTGTCCGATGAACAGCTAAAAGCGATGCTGGCTAAACACGGTATTCGCCATGACACCACGGTGATTCTGTACGGCCGCGACGTCTACGCCGCCGCGCGCGTCGCGCAGATCATGCTGTATGCCGGGGTGAAAGATGTCCGCCTGCTCGACGGCGGTTGGAAAAGCTGGTCCGACGCGAATCTGCCGGTCGAGCGCGGTATGCCAGACGCAGAAAAAGCGGTGACCGATTTCGGCGCGCCGATCCCCGGTCAGCCGCAGTTAATGCTCAATACCGAACAGGCGCGTGGGTTACTACACCGCCAGGATGCGTCGCTGGTCAGCGTCCGTTCGTGGCCGGAATTTATCGGCACCACCAGCGGCTACAGCTACATCAAGCCGAAGGGCGATATTGCCGGCGCCCGCTGGGGCCATGCCGGCAGCGATTCCACCCATATGGAAGACTTCCATAATCCGGACGGCACGATGCGCAGCGCCGACGATATCGCGGCGATGTGGAAACAGTGGAACATTCTGCCCAACCAGCAGGTCTCGTTTTACTGTGGCACAGGCTGGCGCGCCTCAGAGACCTTCATGTACGCCAGAGCGATGGGCTGGAAAAACGTCTCCGTTTACGACGGCGGCTGGTACGAATGGAGCGCTAATCCGCAAAATCCGGTAGCCACCGGCGAACGCGGCCCGGACAGCAGCAAATAATCCGCCTACTGAGGGAGGTTGTGGCTTTGCGCCTCCCTCAGCGTCAGGTAGCCGCTCCAGATACGGGTGAAGGTCGTCAGCCAGCATAACGCGCCGAAACACCACGCCAGCCAGGTGAAGTGCGCCGGAAACAGGCAACACAGCACAAATAGCAGGATTGTCTCCGTTCCTTCAGTCAACCCGCCAAGATAATAAAATGATTTATGCGCATAGCCCGGATTGGCAATTTGATGCTTTGCCGCGAGTGTCGCAAACGCCAGGAAACTGCTGCCGGTGCCGATAAACGCAAACAGCAGCCAGCCGCCCGCCAGCGCATTTTGCGCCGGGTCGGCAACAATAAAACCGAACGGCACCAGCGCGTAAAACAAAAAATCGAGCGAGATATCCAGAAATCCGCCGGCGTCGGTGAGACCACGCCGCCGCGCCAGCGCGCCATCCAGGCCATCCAGCAACCGGTTCAGCACAATGGCCGCCAGCGCGGCGCCGTACCAGCCGAGCGCCAGAAACGGCAGCGCCAGCACGCCGATAGCAAAACCGAAAAGCGTCAGGCCGTCAGGGGAGATCCCCGGACGATCGAGCCCGCGGGCGATGGCATTCAGGACGGGCTTCAATCGGGGATGCAGGCGGCTATCAAGCACGGTGACGCTCCATCAGGCTAAAAGGTTGTCGGTACAGGGGAAAGACGGAGATAATACGCCATTATAAGCAAGGCCGGTATTTGAATGATTCAGGACAACTATGCAAAAAATCATTGATGTTGTCGCCGCGATTATCGAACGCGACGGTAAAATCCTGCTGGCGCAGCGCCCGCCGCATGCCGATCAGCCTGGGCTGTGGGAGTTCGCCGGCGGCAAAGTCGAACATGGCGAAAGCCAGCCGCAGGCGTTAGCGCGCGAACTGGAAGAGGAGTTGGCTATCGTTGCGAGGCCAACCCGCTATATCGCCAGCCATCAACGGGAAGTCTCCGGACGTTTGATCCACCTGCATGCCTGGTGGATTGGCGAGTTTAGCGGTGAACCGGTCGCTCATTACCATAGCGAACTGCGCTGGTGTACGCCGTCGCAAGCATTAGAATTTGATCTGGCGCCGGCGGATATTCCTCTGCTGAATGCCTTTATCGCTCAACAGGCAGGTTAGTTTCTCCTCCCATCTTCGGCCTGGGTCATCGTTTTTAGTTATGACCCTTGTCGGATTATAAATTTTTCTCCGCGCTCAATTTTTCCTTGTCAGCCTAACTATTTCCGGTGTTATAGTCGGAAAATTGGCTTTTTCAAGGCCGTGTATAAAAAATAACAAGCAACCACAACCGTAAGGGGAAATTACATCTATGGATCAGGCGTGTACTCTGGAAAGTTTTCTCGCCCGCGTTCAACAGCGCGACCCGCATCAAACTGAATTCGCCCAAGCCGTCCGCGAAGTGATGACCACTCTGTGGCCGTTCCTTGAACAGAATCCGCGCTATCGTCAGCTCAATTTGCTGGAACGCCTGGTCGAACCGGAGCGCGTCATCCAGTTCCGCGTCGTCTGGGTTGACGATCGCAATCAGGTGCAGGTTAACCGCGCCTGGCGCGTGCAGTTTAACTCCGCGATTGGCCCATACAAAGGCGGCATGCGCTTCCACCCGTCGGTCAACCTGTCGATCCTTAAGTTCCTGGGCTTCGAACAGACCTTCAAAAACGCCCTCACCACGCTGCCGATGGGCGGCGGTAAAGGCGGCAGCGATTTCGACCCGAAAGGTAAAAGCGACGGCGAAGTGATGCGCTTCTGCCAGGCCTTGATGACGGAACTGTATCGTCACCTCGGCCCGGACACCGACGTACCCGCGGGCGACATCGGCGTTGGCGGCCGCGAAGTCGGCTTTATGGCCGGCATGATGCGCAAGCTTTCCAACAATAGCGCCTGCGTCTTCACCGGCAAAGGTCTCTCCTTCGGCGGCAGTCTCATCCGCCCGGAGGCTACCGGTTACGGTCTGGTTTACTTTACAGAAGCGATGCTCAAGCGCCACGGCCTGGGCTTCGAAGGGATGCGCGTCGCGGTATCCGGATCCGGCAACGTGGCGCAGTTCGCCATTGAGAAAGCCATGGAATTCGGCGCGCGCGTCATTACCGCTTCCGATTCCAACGGTACGGTGGTAGACGAAGCCGGCTTCACTAAAGAAAAACTGGCCCGTCTGATCGACATTAAAGAGCGCAGCCACGGTCGCGTTGCCGATTACGCGCGCGAATTCGGTCTGACCTACCTCGAAGGCCAGCAGCCGTGGTCAGTGCCGGTAGATATCGCGCTGCCGTGCGCGACCCAGAACGAACTGGATGTCGATGCCGCGCAAATGCTGATCGCCAATGGCGTTAAAGCGGTTGCCGAAGGCGCTAACATGCCCACCACCATTGCCGCCACCGATCTATTCCTCGATGCTGGCGTGCTGTTCGCGCCGGGCAAAGCTGCCAACGCCGGCGGCGTCGCCACATCCGGCCTTGAAATGGCGCAGAACGCCGCGCGTATGGGCTGGAAAGCGGAGAAAGTGGATGCGCGTTTGCATCACATCATGTTGGATATTCACCACGCCTGCGTCGAATACGGCGGTGAAGAGAAGCAGATCAACTACGTCCGCGGCGCCAATATCGCCGGCTTCGTCAAGGTCGCTGACGCCATGCTGGCGCAGGGTGTGATTTAATCTGTGTCTTTATCCCCGACGCCCGGCGTCGGGGATATCAACGCTACTCCATGGTAATCACCACTTTCCCCAGGTGATTACCGCTATCGAGGCAGGCATGCGCCTGCGCGATTTCAGCCATCGGATAGCTGGCGTAAATCAGCGGTTTACATTTACCCTGCGACAGCAGCGGCCAGACATGGTGCTGTAGCGCCTGAGCGATCTGCCTTTTTTCTTCCGCGCTTCGTCCGCGCATCGTTGAACCGGTCACGGTCGCGCGCTTGAGCATCAAGGTTTGAATATCAACATCATGGGCGATTCGCCCGCCCATAAAGCCAATAATCACCAGCCGCCCATCTCGCTTCAGCAGTTCCAGATTACGATTAAAATAGGGGCCACCCACGATATCGAGAATAACGTCGACGCCTTTACCATCGGTCAGCTGATTGATTTTCTCAGCGAAATCATCGGTTTTGTAATTGATAGCCGTGGCATAAGGACGCAACGCCGCCACTTTTTCTTCCTGCCCAACGGTGGTATAGACTTTCATACCTAACTCATGACACAGCAGGATCGCCGTTGTCCCGATGCCGCTGGCCCCGCCGTGAATCAGTACGCTTTCATGAGGTTGCGCCCTGCCCATCTGAAACAGGTTGGCCCACACGGTAAAGAAAGTTTCAGGTATCGCCGCCGCTTCGCTAAAACTCAGCCCAGGCGGTATTGGCAACGTTTGCCCCGCCGGTACCGCGCAATACTCCGCATAGCCTCCGCCGTTGGTCAGAGCGCAAACTTTATCGCCGGGATGAAAATCCGTCACCTGCGCTCCTACCGCCGCGACCACTCCAGCGACTTCCAGCCCGGGTATCGGCGTTACTCCTTCCGGCATCGGATAAACGCCCTGCCGCTGTAAGATATCCGGCCGATTGACGCCAGCGGCTTTCACCTGGATCAGGACGTCGTTATCACCAACCGAAGGGATGTCGCCTTCACCAATCTGAAGAACCTCCGGGCCGCCCGGGTGACTAATTGAGATATATTTCACTGCTCCCCCTCATCAGATTGCTGTTACTTTGCATATTCGTCGAGCAACGCTTTTGCCGCCAGTTGACCGAGCGCATTTGCCGCAAAAGGACTGTCCCCGGTCAGCACTTTACGATCCTGATGCACACGACCTTTAATATCGCTGTTTACGATTTCCAGCCCCATCGCTTTCAGCGCTTCGCCAAAATACCAGGTCAGGTGACCGGGCATATAGCCGATATCCGGCGTTTGTTTATCGGCAGCATCCGGAAACGCGCAAATGGCATAACCGTTTAACGGATTCTCCCCATGACGTAATGCGAGAAACGCCGCCGGGCCGTGACAGAGCGAAATCACAAACCGATCGTGCCGCAGCGCCCAGCGCAGCGTTTCGGCGACGGCTTCGCTCTCCGGCAGGCCGATAAGCGCACCGTGGCCGCCGGGAATAAATACCGCCGCATAGTCGCTATCAGCCCCCAGTTGCCCCACAACATCTGAAAGCGCCAGCGGCTGGCGGAACTGCGGCAGATAACGCTCGAAGAACGGCATAATCTTTTGGTCTTCGCGCGGCATCGCCCAGTATTCGAACTTGACCATTTGCCCGGAGAGCGTCGCAATATCAAAATCGAAACCTGCGGCGTGCAGATGGTACATCGGCAGCAGCGTCTCTACCGGATGATTACCGGTCGAAAAGAGCGTGCCGTTATCGGTAGGCAGGTAACGTTCATCGGCGGCGATAACCAGCACTTTCCGCCGCCCGCGATACCCTGATGCATAATCAGCGCCGCTGAGATCGGACACCGGGCTGGTAAACTGACTAAGGGAGTAGGCTGAAGGGAAAAAAGCATTCTCTTCAGCGTGGTCAACTTGCGGTTGTTTACTGATTTGTTCGCTCATCATCTTTTCCTTTTTATCCCTTCTTTAACATCAATAACCCTATTTTAGAGCAGGGAGGCAGAAATGATATGTGGGAAAACCCTCATCCGGGTTAAGCGCCCTCAGGCGGAAGTGCGTTTTAGCTAAGCCCCTCGTGGCGAGGGGCGAAGAAAATTATTGCGGACTTTCCGGCGCGATGTCCGCCTCCGGCTTTTTCCCTTTCGGCTTGCCTTTCCCTTTACTAAACGACTTTTTCGCTCCGCCTGGCGCGACCAGCCCGCGGAACTGGCGCACCGGCGTGCTCCGCGCCTGATCGATAAGCTGGAACAGCGTCCCCACCAGCGGCTGCATAAAGTCCTGATAGCGGCACTGTTTTTCGCTGATTTGCGTCAATACCGATTCCCAGTGGGCGGTCATATCCGGGCGCGCGGCCATTTCCGGCAGAGAATGGATTAGCGCCCGACCGGCATCCGATGAGTGGATATAGCGCCCCTTTTTATTCAGGAAACCGCGCTTAAACAGCAGCTCAATAATCCCGGCGCGGGTCGCTTCCGTCCCCAGACCGTCGGTTGCGCGGAGGATCTTTTTCAGTTCTTTATCCTGCACGAAGCGGGCAATACCGGTCATCGCCGACAGTAACGTCGCGTCGGTAAAGTGGCGCGGCGGCTGGGTTTGTCGCTCCACCACTTCACCTTTTTCGCACAATAGCTCATCGCCTTTGGCGACCACCGGCAGCGGCGTACCGTCGTTCTCTTCGTCGCGCTCTTTGTTACCAAGCAGCGCGCGCCAGCCCGCTTCGGCGAGGAAGCGCGCCTTGGCGACAAATTTGCCGTTAGCAATATCCAGGTCAATCTGGCACTTGCGGAACACCGCATCCGGGCAGAACTGCATCAGATACTGACGAGCGATCAGGTTGTATACCTTCTCTTCGTTATCGTTGAGTTTGACCTGACTGCTGCGCGCGGTCGGGATAATGGCGTGGTGCGCATCGACCTTTTTATCATCCCAACAACGGTTGCGGATCTCCGGATCCATCACCGGCTGCGGCAGCAGATCCGGCGCATGGACGCTAATCGCATTCAGTACCGCATGGCGGCCGGCAAAATGTTCCTCCGGCAGGTAGCGGCTATCCGAGCGCGGATAGGTAATCAGTTTGTGGGTCTCATACAGCTTCTGGCAGATATCCAGCACGTTCTGGGCGCTGAAGCCGAAACGTTTGGCCGCTTCGATCTGTAACGCCGACAGTGAAAACGGTAGCGGCGCCGGTTCGGAATCGCGCTTATCGTTATAGCCGGTCACGATTGCCGGCTGGCCTTCAATGCGTTTAACCACATGCTCGGCCAGCGGGCGATGCAGTAAACGCCCCTCTTCATCCTGATAGGGTTCGCAGGCTTCGCTCGGCACCCAGGTGGCGATAAACCGCTCGTCTTGCGGCGTGACAATATGCGCTTTGACGTCAAAGAAATCTTTGGCGACGAAGTTCTCGATCTCTTCATCGCGACGCACCACCAGCCCCAACACCGGCGTCTGTACGCGACCAACCGACAACACTCCCTGATAGCCGGCATTACGCCCGAGAATGGTGTAGGCGCGGGTCATGTTGATACCATACAGCCAGTCGGCGCGAGCGCGGGCCAGCGCCGACACACACAGCGGGACAAACTCGCTATTCGCGCGCAGGCGGTTAATCGCCCGCTCAACCGCCTGTGGGTTGAGGTCGTTAATCAGGCAACGCTGCACCTGCTGGCGCTTTTCCGGCGCCAGCTGCAGGTAGTCCAGCACCTCATCGACCAGCAGTTGCCCTTCTCTATCCGGGTCGCCCGCGTGAACCACTTCCTGCGCCTCGCCAAGCAGGCGCTTGATGACGTTCAGCTGTTTCGTGACCGACGGTTTTGGTTGCAGTTGCCACTTTTCCGGAACGATAGGTAGATCGAGCAGGTTCCAGCGCGCGTAGCGTCCGTCGTAAACATCCGGCTGCGCCTGCTCCAGCAGGTGACCGATACACCAGGTGACCACCTGCCCGTTGCCGCACTCAATAAAGCCATCGCCTTTGCGATGCGGTTTCGGCAACACATCGGCGATAGCGCGACCGAGACTCGGTTTTTCTGCAATAAACAACCGCATCTAATCAACGGATCTCGATCATTGGACGCCCGCCGCGGGCGGTTACCAGCTCGCCAATGGCGGCAAGCTTAATGCCAAATTCCGCGGCAGCGGCCTGGACTTCGGCTTCTGCTTCCGGCGTGACCGCCAGCAGCAGGCCGCCGGAAGTTTGCGGATCGCACAGCAGATCGCGCCATTCCGCCGGCATCTCGCCCATCAAATGACCGTAGCTGGCAAAGTTGCGTCCGGTGCCGCCCGGCACCGCTCCGGCGGCAATGTAAGCTTCAACGCCCGGGAGTTTAGGGATATCGGCGTAGTTTAGTTGCGCCTGAACGCCCGCGCCGCGGCAGACTTCGCTGAGATGCCCCAGCAGGCCGAAACCGGTGACGTCGGTCATCGCTTTTACCCCTTCGATATTGGCAAATGCGGCGCCGGCAAGGTTCATCTGGCACATGGTTTCCGTCGCCAGCCCTTGATGTTCCGGCTTCAGCAACGATTTCTTCTCGGCGGTAGTCAGCACGCCAATACCCAGTGGTTTGGTCAGATACAGCTTGCAGCCCGCCTGCGCGGTGCTGTTTTTCTTGATACGTTCGGTTGGCACCACGCCGGTCACCGCGAGCCCGAAAATCGGTTCCGGCGCATCGATGGAGTGACCGCCCGCCAGCGCAATCCCGGCCTGCTGGCAGGCAAAACGCCCGCCTTCAACCACTTCGCGAGCAATCTCCGGCGCCAGCGTGTTGATTGGCCAGCCAAGTATCGCAATCGCCATAATCGGTTTGCCGCCCATGGCGAAAATGTCGCTGATGGCGTTAGTCGCCGCGATACGGCCAAAATCAAAAGGATTATCGACGATCGGCATGAAAAAATCGGTGGTGCTGATGATCGACGTCCCGTTACCCAGATCGTAGACCGCCGCATCGTCGCTGGTTTCGTTGCCGACAAGCAGGTTCGGGTCGACAAACTTCGCCTGCTCGCTATGCAGAATGGTTTCCAGCACTTTAGGGGAAATTTTACAACCGCAACCGGCTCCGTGGCTGTATTGCGTTAAACGAATAGCTTGCTCGCTCATGGACATCTCCTGTCATTGCAATCCCGCTATGGTAGCGCCCAAACGGCAAGGTGATAAGTGCGACAGTCCGAAATCGCGAGTGGTTGCTCATTAAGCAGACAAATATGCGTTTTTGCGATACCGAACAATTTTTTCAACGCCATTTTAACTTTTACTTACAGATGACAAAAATGTGACTAAAAACAAAACCATTGTTCTGGACATATAACACCGTAAGGAAATGTAGATGAAAAAGCGCGTTCTCGCCCTCTGCCTCGCCAGCCTGTTTTCCGTTAACGCTTTCGCGCTGGTCCCTGCCGGCAATGATGCGACCACCAAACCGGATCTCTATTATCTGAAAAATGCACAGGCCATCGATAGCCTGGCGCTGTTGCCGCCGCCGCCGGAAGTTGGCAGCATCGCATTTTTAAACGATCAGGCGATGTATGAGAAAGGACGGCTGCTGCGCAATACCGAACGCGGCAAGCTGGCGGCTGAAGATGCTAACCTGAGCGCCGGCGGCGTCGCGAATGCCTTCTCCAGCGCTTTTGGTTCGCCCATCACCGAAAAAGACGCGCCGCAGTTACATAAGCTGCTGACAAATATGATTGAGGATGCCGGCGATCTGGCCACCCGCAGCGCGAAAGAGAAATATATGCGCATTCGCCCGTTTGCGTTCTACGGCGTTTCAACCTGTAACACTACCGAGCAGGACAAGCTGTCGAAAAACGGATCTTACCCTTCCGGTCATACCTCTATCGGTTGGGCAACCGCGCTGGTACTGGCGGAGATCAATCCGCAGCGGCAAAACGAAATTCTCAAACGCGGCTATGAGTTGGGCGAAAGCCGGGTTATCTGCGGCTATCATTGGCAGAGCGACGTCGATGCGGCGCGGATAGTCGGCTCGGCGGTGGTGGCGACCCTGCATACCAACCCGGCCTTCCAACAGCAGTTGCAGAAAGCAAAGGATGAATTCGCCAAAACGCAGAAGTAACGTCATCGCCGTTGAACTCCCGGAGGCGGCGCGCTGCGCCTTCTCCGGGCTACTAAATCGCACAGCGCTGTAGCCCCGGTAAGCGGCAGCGCCACCGGCGTAACAAGCACTGACTCAGAAGCGCGTGACGAACGGCGCGGTATCCGGACGCGTAAACGTGGTTGATGCTTTTAACTGCGACGTGCCAAGGTAGAGGAAACCGACAATTTTGTCCTGTTCGCGGCAGCCAAAGCCTTCGCGGACAACCTGACTCTCGGTTAACGCACCGCTACGCCAGATACCGTTATAGCCCTGAGCCACTGCGGCTATTTGCATCGCCATCACCGCACATCCCGCGGACATCTCCTGTTCCCACAGCGGTACCTTCGGATGTTCTTCGCAGCGTGCGACTACCGCGATAATCAACGGCGCACGGAACGGCGCATTACGTGCTTTTTCAATGGCTTTTTCATCCTGCCCGGCGGCCATCGCCCCTTTTTCCAGCAGTTGGCTAAAGCGTTCGCGGCCATCATCGGCAATAATAAAGAACCGCCACGGTTGTAACGTGCCGTGATCCGGCGCACGCATCCCCGCGTGAAGGATATTTTCCAGCTGTTCACCAGCCGGAGCCGGATCGGTCAGGCGCGACGCGCTGCGGCGATTTACCAGTAGTTCGAGAGCATCCATCTGTGTAACTCCTGTGATGTCATTTTGCATAAAATTAACATGCGCATGGATTTTGTTACAGCCCGATGGGTGATTCCTGCTGACAAGCGTCGGCACTCTCTTTAGGATAGCCAGACGCGGCAGCCCCTGCGGCTGACCCATCATCAAAATATTAGGGAGAATACATGCGAACCCTTTGGCGATTTCTTGCCGGATTTTTTAAATGGACATGGCGAATACTCAATTTCATTCGCCAATTCGCGCTGAACCTGGTGTTCCTGGTGTTAGTGCTGATTTGCGTCGGCATCTGGGCACAGTTTAGCAGCAGCACCGCGGAACATACCGCACGCGGCGCGCTGCTGATGGACATCACCGGCGTGGTCGTTGATAAGCCTTCCGCCAGCAGCAAGCTCGGGGTCATTGGCCGCCAGCTGTTCGGCGCCAGTTCCGATCGTCTGCAGGAGAACTCGCTGTTCGATATCGTACAGACGATTCGCCAGGCGAAAGACGACCGTAATATCACCGGTATCGTACTGGATCTGAAAAACTTCGTCGGCGGCGATCAGCCCTCGATGCAGTATATCGGTAAAGCGCTACGCGAGTTCCGCGACAGCGGTAAACCGGTATATGCCGTAGGTAGCAGCTACACCCAGGGACAATACTATCTGGCGAGTTTCGCCAATAAAATTTGGCTCTCGCCGCAGGGTGAAGTCGACCTGCACGGCTTTGCCACCAACGGCCTGTATTACAAGTCGCTGCTGGATAAACTGAAAGTCTCGACCCATGTTTTCCGCGTCGGTACTTACAAATCCGCCGTCGAGCCGTTTATTCGCGACGACATGTCGCCGGCTGCGCGTGAAGCGGACAGCCGTTGGATCGGCGAACTGTGGCAGAACTATCTCAACACCATTGCCGCTAACCGCCAGATCACCGCGCAGCAGCTGTTCCCCGGCGCTCAGGGCGTGATCGACGGCCTGCGTAAAGTTGATGGCGATACCGCGAAATACGCGCTGGATAACAAGCTGGTCGACGAGCTGGCCACCTCGACGGAAGTGGAAAAAGCGCTGACTAAGCAGTTTGGCTGGAGCAAAGCGGATAACAACTATCGCGCCATCAGCTACTACGATTACAACGTCAAAGCGCCTGCTGAACAGGGTTCAGCGGTAGCGGTTATCTTTGCTAATGGCGCCATCATGGACGGTGAGGAAACGCCGGGTAACGTCGGCGGCGACACCACCGCGGCGCAAATCCGCGACGCGCGTCTGGATCCGAAAGTGAAAGCGATCGTTCTGCGCGTCAACAGTCCTGGCGGCAGCGTCAGCGCCTCGGAGGTCATCCGCGAAGAACTGGCGGCGGCGAAAGCGGCGGGTAAACCGGTGGTGGTCTCAATGGGCGGCATGGCGGCATCCGGCGGTTACTGGATCTCCACCCCTGCGGATTACATCGTGGCGAACCCGAGCACCCTCACCGGCTCCATCGGTATCTTCGGCGTGATTAACACGGTGGAAAATACGCTCGGTTCGATTGGCGTTCATACCGATGGCGTCGCCACTTCGCCACTGGCCGATGTCTCAACCACCAAATCGCTACCGCCGGAAGTGCAGCAGTTAATACAGCTGAGCATCGAAAATGGCTATAAGCGCTTTATCACCCTGGTGGCTAATGCGCGTAAGAGCACGCCGGAGAAGATTGACCAAATCGCACAAGGCCATGTCTGGACCGGTGAAGACGCCAAAGCCAATGGTCTGGTAGATAGCCTCGGCGATTTCGACGATGCGGTGGCGAAAGCCGCGGAGCTGGCGAAACTGAAACAATGGCATATCACCTGGTATCAGGAAGAACCCACGTTCTTTGCGATGGTGATGGATAGTCTGACCGGTTCGGTGCGCGCTGCTCTGCCGGCCGCGATTCAGGCATACCTGCCTGCGCCGGTTGCGGCTGCAGCGGACGTTGTGAAAACGGAAAGCGATAAACTGGCGACATTTAACGATCCGCAGAATCGCTATGCCTTCTGTCTGACCTGCGCCAATATTCGTTAATCCCCCGTCTGCCCCCGCCGTGGGGCAGCGTTTCAACGACATTAAATTCAAGCGCTTCCCTGCAACTCTCAGGGTTAGCGCTTTATTTTTTTGCCTGCCACTTTATACTGCGCCTGTTCACGTCCAACCTAAGCGATGCTATGCAAAAGAAATCGATTTACGTTGCCTACACCGGTGGGACCATCGGTATGCAGCGCTCCGATCACGGTTATATCCCCGTTTCCGGCCACCTGCAGCGCCAGCTGGCGCTAATGCCCGAGTTCCACCGCCCGGAGATGCCGGACTTCACTATTCATGAATATGCGCCGTTGATGGACTCGTCTGATATGACGCCGGAAGACTGGCAGCATATCGCTGACGACATTCGCGACCACTACGACCAATACGATGGTTTCGTTATCCTGCACGGCACCGATACCATGGCCTTCACCGCTTCGGCGCTGTCGTTCATGCTGGAGAACTTAGGTAAGCCGGTCATTGTGACAGGGTCACAAATCCCGCTAGCCGAGCTGCGTTCCGATGGGCAAATCAATTTGCTCAATGCGCTGTACGTCGCCGCCAACTACCCGATCAATGAAGTTTCGCTATTCTTCAATAATCGTCTGTATCGCGGCAACCGCACGACCAAGGCCCACGCAGACGGTTTTGATGCCTTTGCTTCGCCAAACCTGGCGCCGCTGCTGGAAGCCGGCATCCATATCCGCCGTCTCGGTACCCCGCCCGCGCCGCACGGAAAGGGCGAGCTGATCGTCCATCCCATTACGCCGCAGCCTATCGGCGTGGTCACTATCTATCCTGGGATTTCTGCCGATGTGGTGCGTAATTTCCTGCGTCAGCCGGTGAAAGCGCTGATCCTGCGCTCCTATGGCGTAGGCAATGCGCCGCAGAACGGCGAGTTTATTCAGGTCCTGGCGGAAGCCAGCCAGCGCGGTATTGTGGTGGTGAACCTGACGCAATGCATGTCGGGTAAGGTGAATATGGGCGGCTATGCCACCGGCAACGCGCTGGCGCAGGCCGGAGTCATTAGTGGTTTTGATATGACCGTGGAAGCGACGCTGACCAAGCTACACTATCTGCTCAGTCAGAACCTTGATGGTGCGGCCATTCGAAACGCCATGCAGCAAAACCTGCGCGGCGAGCTGACCCCCGATGAATAAGGAACATGCTATGAGCCACCGCGCGCTGCTATTGGTAGACCTGCAAAACGATTTCTGCGCTGGCGGCGCACTCGCCGTCCCCGAAGGCGACAGCACCATTGATATCGCAAATCAGCTGATCGACTGGAGCCTGGCGCGCGGCGACGCCATCATCGCAAGCCAGGACTGGCATCCGGCCAACCATGGTAGCTTTGCCAGTCAGCATCAGGCGGAACCCTATGCCCAGGGCGAGCTTGATGGCCTGCCGCAGACTTTCTGGCCCGATCACTGCGTGCAGCATAGCGATGGCGCCGCGCTGCACCCGCTACTCAAACAGCAGGCTATTAACGCCGTGTTTCATAAAGGGCAAAATCCGGTAATCGACAGCTACAGCGCGTTTTTCGACAACGGTCACCGGCAGAAAACCGAACTCGATGGCTGGCTGCGCGCGCACGGTGTGACGGAGCTGAACATTCTCGGTCTCGCGACGGATTACTGCGTTAAGTTTACCGTGCTTGATGCCCTGGATTTGGGCTACACCGTCAACGTGATCACCGACGGCTGTCGCGGCGTCAACCTGCAGCCGCAGGACAGCGCCGTTGCCTTTATGGACATGGCCGCCGCCGGAGCCACGCTCTACACCCTCGATGACTGGCTGGAAACTCAGCCCTGACGTTGCGCCCGGCGTACCTCACGCCGGGCGGTATTTACCGCCTCGTTGACCTCGATAAATTGAGCTGTCTCGCAGTTTCCCCGGATAAGGGCTGATACTGTGGACAGGCTGTTTTTTCGCCACGCCATTTCCGTGGCGTGAGCATTTTTATTATTGTCAAAGAGGAACTCCGATGAAACTTTTGCCCTTTCTGGCAGCATTACCCCTGCTCTGCGCCTCTGTCGTTTCCGCGCAATCTTATATGTCGGTCGGCTACTTTAACGGCGGCGGCGACGTCACCGCAGGCCCCGGCGGCGATATCGACAAGCTTGATGTCCGACAAATAACCCATCTTAACTACTCGTTCGGCCTTATCTACAACGATGAAAAAGACGAGACCAACGACGCGCTGAAAGACCCTGACCATCTCCATCAAATCTGGCTGTCGCCAAAAGTACAGGCGGATTTACAAAAACTGCCGGCGCTACGCCAGCAAAATCCCGATCTGAAAGTCCTGCTCTCCGTCGGCGGCTGGGGCGCGCGTGGATTTTCCGGCGCGGCGGCCACGCCGGAAAGCCGGGCGGTGTTTATCCGTTCGGTTCAGCAGGTCATTAACCAATATGGCCTTGATGGCATCGATCTTGACTGGGAATTTCCGGTTAACGGCGCCTGGGGATTAGTGGCCAGCCAGCCGGCGGATCGCGATAACTTTACCGCGCTGCTGAAAGAACTACGTGCCGCCGTCGGCACTAAGAAACTGGTGACCATCGCCGTGGGCGCTAATGTTGAAAGTCCAAAAAGCTGGGTCGACGTGAAAGCGGTCGCCCCACAGCTGGACTACATCAATCTGATGACCTACGACATGGCCTACGGCACGCAATATTTCAACTCCAATCTGTATGACTCCCGCCACTGGCCGACCGTAGCCGCAGCGGATAAATATAGCGCCGATTTTGTGGTTAATAACTATCTGGCCGCCGGTCTAAAACCCAGCCAGATGAATCTCGGTATTGGTTTCTATGGCCGGGTACCGAAACGTGCCGTCGAGCCAGGGATTGACTGGAGTAAGCCAGACGCGCAGAAAAACCCGGCTACCCAGCCTTACTTCGGGGCACAGCAAATCGAGTTGTTTAAATCGCTGGGTTATGACCTGAGCAAAGATACCTATGTGAAATACAACGATATTGTTGCCAAACTGCTCAACGATCCGCAGAAACGCTTTACTGAGCACTGGGATGACGAAGCGAAGGTGCCGTGGTTATCGGTAAACTCTGCCGATGGCAAAGCGCTTTTCGCCCTGTCCTACGAGAATCCACGTTCGGTGGCGATCAAAGCCGATTACATCAAGAGCAAAGGGTTAGCGGGCGGCATGTTCTGGGAATATGGCGCAGATGACAAAAACCAGCTTGCCCGACAACTGGCCGAGTCGCTAGGTATCAAGACGCAGTAAAACACACACCCCGGAAGCACTGCGCGACCGGGGTAACATGGAGAGCAGCCCGGCTAAACCGGGCGCTCTGTGCGGCAGGTTACTGCGGTTTGAACGTCGCAATCGGCTTCGGCACGATACCGAAATCCTCTTTCAATTGCTGTTTGCTCTTCATCACCATCTGACCGTTGGTGTCGATGGTCATATGCTGCGCATCCGTGTTGTTGCGCGCCTGCCACAACATCACCAGCTGCATGCTGTTTTCTTTTTGTTCCGGGGTCAGCGCAACGCCGTCCGGCCATTTTCCTAACTCCACCGCGGTGGCTAAACGTTGGTACAGTTCCGGCGTCATACTGGCAATAATTTGCTCGATATCCATCTTCTGCTCATCCGTCTTGGAATAATTTGCTGAATCGTTTCTTAGCCTTTAGTTCGCTCGCCGTTTTGCTCATCGGTGAAGCTTAAAGAGGCCGAATTGACGCAAAAACGCTCGCCGGTCGGCTGCGGGCCATCCGGGAAGACATGCCCCAGATGCGCATCGCAATTGCCACAGCGAATTTCAGTACGCTGCATCCCGTGGGAGTAATCATTGAGATAACGAATCGCGTCGTCACTCACCGGCTCATAGAAGCTTGGCCAGCCACAGCCGGAGTCATACTTGGATTGTGAGTGAAATAGCGGCGCATCGCAGACCAGGCAGTGGTAGATGCCGTCTTTTTTGTTATGCAGCAACCGTCCGGTAAACGGCGGTTCGGTACCGTGATTCTGCGTCACATAAAACTGCATCTCGCTCAATTCTTGTTTGAGCTCGTCAGGAGATGGTTTATTAGCCATGTGATTACTTCTCGCTTTGAAAGGGCAACTTTACCCGTCGATTCTAACAAAACATTAACAATGAAACCTGTACTTTTGTTCTAAACTTATCCGATGCCATTAGGCAGCCAGATAATTGTGATACTAATCACATTTTTATCTTATATGACCTTTAAAATTCCGGACGCAGTCCCCATATGGAATTGGGCTCAAAGGGAGAGTGAGGCAAATCAATCGCGCAAAGGTCTGCTCAGGATTGATTTGTCGCAATGATTGACACGATTCCGCTTGACGCTGCGTAAGGTTTTTGTAATTTTACAGGCAACCTTTTATTCACTAACAAATAGCTGGTGGAATATATGACTATCAAAGTAGGTATCAACGGTTTTGGCCGTATCGGTCGCATTGTTTTCCGTGCTGCTCAGAAACGTTCTGACATCGAGATCGTTGCAATCAACGACCTGTTAGACGCAGAGTACATGGCTTACATGCTGAAGTATGACTCCACTCACGGTCGTTTCGACGGTACCGTTGAAGTGAAAGACGGTCATCTGGTCGTTAACGGTAAAAAAATCCGTGTTACCGCTGAACGTGACCCGGCTAACCTGAAATGGGATGAAGTTGGTGTTGACGTTGTTGCTGAAGCAACCGGTATCTTCCTGACCGACGAAACCGCTCGTAAACACATCACCGCTGGCGCGAAAAAAGTCGTTCTGACTGGCCCGTCCAAAGACAACACTCCGATGTTCGTTCGCGGCGCTAACTTCGACACTTACGCAGGCCAGGACATCGTTTCTAACGCATCCTGCACCACCAACTGCCTGGCTCCGCTGGCTAAAGTCATCAACGACAACTTCGGTATCGTTGAAGGCCTGATGACCACCGTTCACGCTACTACCGCAACTCAGAAAACCGTTGATGGCCCGTCTCACAAAGACTGGCGCGGCGGCCGCGGCGCAGCGCAGAACATCATCCCGTCCTCTACCGGCGCTGCTAAAGCGGTAGGTAAAGTACTGCCAGAACTGAACGGCAAACTGACCGGTATGGCGTTCCGCGTTCCGACTCCGAACGTATCCGTTGTTGACCTGACCGTTCGTCTGGAAAAAGCAGCGTCCTACGAAGAAATCAAGAAAGCAATCAAAGCGGCTTCTGAAGGCGCAATGAAAGGCGTTCTGGGTTACACCGAAGACGACGTTGTATCTACCGATTTCAACGGCGAAGTTTGCACTTCCGTGTTCGATGCTAAAGCTGGTATCGCACTGAACGACAACTTCGTGAAACTGGTTTCCTGGTACGACAACGAAACTGGTTACTCCAACAAAGTTCTGGACCTGATTGCTCACATCTCCAAATAAGTTGAGATGAATAAGTAATCAATAAGAGCGGCTTCGGTCGCTCTTTTTTTTGCCTGAAAGAGGATGGCGTAATGATTAATAAAATTTTTGCTCTCCCGGTGATTGAACAACTTTCTCCTGCATTCTCCCGCCGCAAGCTGGACGATCTTGAACTTATCGTCGTTGACCACCCGCAGGTAAAAGCTTCCGTCGCCCTACAGGGCGCTCACCTGCTCTCATGGCAACCGGCCGGTGAAGAAGAAGTTTTGTGGTTGAGCAACAATACCCCATTTAAAAGCGGCGTCGCCCTGCGCGGCGGCGTACCCATCTGCTGGCCATGGTTCGGTCCGTCAGCGCAACAGGGGCTGCCGTCGCACGGTTTCGCACGCAACCTGCCATGGGCGCTAAAATGCCAGGACGAAGATGAAAACGGCGTGATGCTGACCTTCGAACTGCAGAGCAGTGACGAAACCCGCAAATACTGGCCGCACGACTTCACGCTGTATGCGCGCTTCAAGCTGGGTAAGACCTGCGAGATCGAACTGGAAGCCCACGGCGAGTTTGAAACCACATCCGCCCTGCACACCTACTTCAACGTTGGCGATATCACGGCAGTCAAAGTGAGCGGCCTTGGCGATCGCTATGTCGATAAAGTGCTGAATGCCGAAGAAGGTGTGCTGAAAGACGGCATCCAGACCTTCCCGGACCGCACCGACCGCGTTTATCTCAATGCCGATGCCTGCAGCGTGATTCATGATGACGTCCTGCAGCGCAACATCGACGTGATCCATCGCCATCACGGTAACGTCGTTGCCTGGAACCCGGGCCCGGCGCTTTCCGTCAGCATGGGCGATATGCCGGATGATGGCTACAAAACTTTTGTTTGCGTGGAAACCTGCTGCGTGACCGTGCCGCAGAAAGCCAGCGAAGAGAAACCCACTCGCCTGGCGCAGACTATTCGCGTTGTGAAGCGTTAAGACCGACAAGCGTCTGGCGTGAGCGGATGGCGCTTCGCTTATCCGGCCTACTTAAAACCGTGTTTACTGAGGCGATAGTGGGCTCGACCCGTAGGCCGGGTAAGGCGTAGCCGCCACCCGGCATAAACGCGAATTGTAATATAGCAAAACAGGGCATAACGCCCTGTTTTGATGCACAAAAAAGTCTGTGGAAGTGCACCGTCAGAAGGTATAGGTGATCCCGGTCGAAATCAGGCCACTCCAGGATTTGTCCACCATCGGGCTATCGGTGATTTCGTCAGACAGACGAGTGTAACGGGCGATACCATAAACGCTCCAGTCGCCGAGGAAACGATAGTTCGCCGCCAGCTCCAGATACGGGTTCCAGCTGCTGTCAGGATCGTAGCTGCGCATGCCGCTGCGATTCGACTCATGCTTCGAGACGCCGTAGTAGTATTCGTTCTGATTGTCGCTGTTCCACTCCACGCCAATACCCGGCGTCAGGGTCAGGTTGCCGTTGGTGTAACGGTACAGCCAGGCCATATCCCAGGTAATGCCATTGCTGTTGTCCAGCGTATCGCCGGCCAGCGTCGTACGCAGGAATCCGTACTGAGTGTTATGAACGTAGCTCAACCCCGCCATCATGGTGGATTTGCGGCGGTCCAGCTTGCGCATCTGCGAATTGTCGCTGTCGCCCGGCTTGAAATACATCGGCGACCAGTAAGCGGTCACGGACAGTTTGTCGTTGGTATCATTCCACAGGTAGTAGCCACCACCCAAACCGTGGAACCAGAAGTTATCACTTTCATAACTAATGACAGGTACCGGGTAAACATCTGCATCATATTGTTTATAAGGATGCTCGACGACGCCCACGCCGGCCCCCAGCGTTAACTTCCCGTCAGCGTGCACTGCGCCAGCTGACGTCGCGATGAACACACCCAGTGCCAGAAGTTTGATTTTAGTCACGATCCATATTCCTGTTGTCAAATAATTAGCGCGTGCAGTTTAACGTCGTAGAGGTCATGCCTCAAATGCTTTACTTGCTCTTACACTAAACCGAACAATTTCCCACTGCTTGATGACCGTCCTCTTGCGACTTCATGACACATTGATGAAAGGCTTTGGCAAGATATGCGAAAAATTGCCTGGTTTCCGGATGAGTTATTGATATGTCATTGAAATTGAGTTTTAGCGGCATGCAAGTTTTCTAAATGCATCTACGCTTAAATTTAGAAGGTGTAGTCGCAGAGCACGTTATCCAAATCGCTTCTGTAACCTGGCACGAGGGTTGCTGATAAGTAAAGGATGTCGTTCAGCCTGCTCCTTCCGGGGGCCCCTACTATTCATATGAACGGCTCTCAACCTGTGCTAAAAAACGAAAGGACGGCATGCCATGAATATATTCGATCACTATCGCCAGCGCTATGAAGCTGCCAAGGACGAAGAGTTCACACTGCAGGAGTTTCTTACCATCTGCCGGCAAGATCGCAGTGCTTATGCCAACGCGGCAGAGCGGCTATTGACGGCCATTGGTGAACCAGTCATGGTCGATACGGCCCTGGAGCCGCGGCTGTCCCGCCTCTTTTCAAACCGGGTTGTTGCACGCTATCCGGCGTTTGAAGAGTTCTATGGTATGGAAGATGCCATCGAGCAGATTGTTTCCTATCTGAAACATGCTGCGCAGGGTCTGGAAGAGAAAAAACAGATTCTGTATCTGCTGGGGCCGGTTGGCGGCGGTAAATCCTCGCTGGCGGAACGCCTGAAATCGCTGATGCAAAGGGTGCCAATCTACGTGCTGAGCGCGAATGGCGAACGCAGCCCGGTCAACGATCACCCTCTGTGCCTGTTTAACCCGCAGGAGGACGCGCAGATCCTCAATAAAGAATACGGCATTCCTAACCGTTATCTCGGCACAATTATGTCGCCGTGGGCGGCTAAACGCCTGCACGAGTTCGGCGGTGATATCACTAAATTCCGCGTCGTGAAAGTGTGGCCGTCAATCCTCGAACAGATTGCCATCGCCAAAACGGAACCCGGTGATGAAAATAACCAGGACATTTCGGCGCTGGTGGGGAAAGTGGATATCCGTAAACTGGAACACTATGCGCAAAACGACCCGGATGCCTATGGTTACTCCGGCGCGCTATGCCGCGCCAACCAGGGGATCATGGAATTCGTCGAGATGTTTAAAGCGCCGATTAAAGTATTGCACCCACTGCTGACGGCGACCCAGGAAGGCAACTATAACGGTACCGAGGGTATCTCCGCCCTGCCGTTCAACGGCATTATCCTCGCGCACTCCAACGAATCCGAGTGGGTGACTTTCCGTAATAACAAAAACAACGAGGCGTTCCTTGACCGTGTCTATATCGTCAAAGTGCCTTATTGCCTGCGCATCTCGGAAGAGATCCGTATTTATGAAAAACTGTTGAATAACAGTGAGCTGACCCATGCGCCATGCGCCCCAGGAACGCTTGAAACGCTGTCGCGCTTCTCTATTCTGTCGCGCCTGAAAGAGCCGGAAAACTCGAGCATCTACTCGAAGATGCGCGTCTATGACGGCGAAAGCTTGAAAGATACCGACCCGAAAGCGAAATCCTACCAGGAATATCGTGATTACGCCGGCGTCGACGAAGGGATGAACGGTCTCTCTACCCGTTTTGCCTTTAAAATTCTCTCAAGGGTGTTTAACTTCGATCATGCCGAAGTGGCGGCCAACCCGGTCCATCTGTTCTACGTACTGGAACAGCAAATCGAACGCGAACAGTTCCCGCAAGAGCAGGCCGAACGTTATCTGGAATTCCTCAAAGGCTATCTGATCCCGAAATACGCCGAATTTATCGGCAAAGAGATCCAAACGGCGTATCTTGAGTCTTATTCCGAATATGGACAGAACATTTTTGACAGATATGTCACTTATGCGGATTTCTGGATTCAGGATCAGGAGTACCGCGATCCGGATACCGGGCAACTGTTCGACCGTGAATCGCTGAATTCGGAACTGGAGAAAATCGAGAAGCCCGCCGGGATCAGCAACCCGAAAGATTTCCGTAATGAAATCGTCAACTTCGTGCTGCGCGCCAGAGCGAATAACAGCGGACGTAATCCGAACTGGACCAGTTATGAAAAACTGCGCACGGTTATTGAGAAGAAAATGTTCTCCAATACCGAGGAGCTGTTGCCGGTCATTTCGTTCAATGCCAAAACGTCTACCGACGAGCAGAAAAAACACGACGACTTCGTCGATCGTATGATGGAAAAAGGCTATACCCGTAAACAGGTACGCCTGCTGTGCGAATGGTACCTGCGGGTACGTAAATCGTCCTGATAGCGACCAACCCGGTAGCTGCGGCTGCCGGGTTTCAGCACCACTGCTCGTATAACGAAAGACATCTACCCTAATCAACATCAGGGTACAGTTGGCAAATGCAGTACAGGAGGGCATATGACCTGGTTCATAGACCGACGCCTGAACGGGAAGAACAAAAGCGCTGTCAATCGTCAGCGCTTTCTGCGCCGTTACAAGGCGCAGATAAAGCAGTCGATCTCCGAAGCCATCAATAAACGTTCGGTGACCGATATCGACAGCGGTGAATCCGTCTCCATTCCGACGGACGATATTAACGAGCCGATGTTTCATCAGGGGCGCGGCGGGCTTCGTAATCGCGTCCATCCCGGCAACGATCACTTTGTGCAGAACGACCGTATTGAACGCCCTCAGGGCGGCGGCGGCGGAGGCGGCGGTGGTCAGGGGCAGGCCAGCGCCGATGGCGAGGGCCAGGATGAATTCGTCTTTCAGATTTCGAAAGATGAATATCTTGACCTGCTGTTTGAAGATCTGGCCCTTCCCAACCTGAAGAAAAACCAGCAACGCCAGTTGAACGAGTTCAAAACCCATCGTGCGGGTTTTACCGCCAACGGCGTGCCGGCCAATATCAGCGTGGTGCGTTCATTGCAGAATTCGCTGGCACGGCGAACCGCGATGACCGCCGGTAAACGGCGCGAACTGCGGGCGCTGGAAGACGATCTCGATACCATTGCCAAAAGCGAACCAGCGCAGTTGCTGGAAGAGGAGCGGCTACGTAAAGAAATTGCGGAACTACGGGCTAAAATTGAGCGCGTGCCGTTTATCGACACCTTTGATTTACGCTATAAAAACTATGAGAAACGACCGGAGCCTTCAAGTCAGGCGGTGATGTTCTGCCTGATGGATGTTTCTGGTTCAATGGACCAGTCCACCAAAGACATGGCGAAACGTTTTTACATTCTGCTGTATTTGTTCCTCAGCCGGACCTATAAAAACGTTGAAGTGGTCTATATTCGCCACCACACCCAGGCGAAAGAGGTGGATGAACATGAGTTTTTCTACTCCCAGGAAACCGGCGGTACGATTGTTTCAAGCGCCTTGAAGTTGATGGATGAGGTTGTTAAAGCCCGCTATGACCCGGCGCAGTGGAATATTTACGCCGCGCAGGCGTCGGATGGCGATAACTGGGCAGACGACTCGCCGCTGTGTCATGAACTGCTGGCGAAGAAAATATTGCCGGTGGTTCGTTACTACAGCTATATCGAAATCACCCGCCGCGCTCACCAGACTCTGTGGCGCGAATATGAACATCTGCAGGCGACGTTTGAGAATTTTGCTATGCAGCATATTCGCGATCAGGAAGATATTTATCCGGTGTTCCGCGAACTGTTTCATAAACAAGGCGCGACCAGTAATACTTAGCCTCATAAATCAGCCAGATAAATACCCGTTCTGGCTGATTTTTCTGTAACTAAAACACATTAATAGCCAGCCACAGTTCCGTTCATTTACATTTCGATAATTGTCGAATTAATCCTTTACGCATTGGGCCTCTGGACGGCTAAAATAAATCTTGCACTATTTTTTCTACTATGCGTTAATGGCTACGTCGATTTGAAAGACAGAAAGATATTACCCAAGCAGTTACTCACACCTCCAGGCGCTATCGCTGATACCACCTTTCCTGAGTCTCTCCAATAGTATTAAGATTCTTCTGCAAATCAAATCCTGTATGCTTTGATACATTAAAAAAATTGGATAGAAGATGACTAATAAGATTTATGACTTAGTAAAACGGTTAAACGCCGGCTAAATTTGATGCGAACTTCTGATTTACGATAACGATGACGGCTTTGACCTGAGTAGATAAATAAGAAGCATCTCATTCAAATCAACACAAAATGGCATAAATTGATAACATAATCTGTCAGCTATGCTATTTTTAGTAGTAACGCAAAATATTTTTCCGTTTTGCAGTTCAGCCCACCAGAAATTTACATATTCATCTGTGGGTAAGTGACAAAATGTAAAAAAACATAATAATATAAAAGGATAAAATTATGATTAACAATATTCATTTCCGATGCCCGTGCTGCCATGGGTCACAATACAGAACCTCACATTTTGACGTGAGCGAAAAAAACCCCTTCGGCGCGAAATGCATTTTTTGCAAATCCGACATGGTGACTTTTGACAATATCGAATCTATCGATGTTTATCAGCCTGTCATGTCACAACTCGCCGGAAGCAAAATGTTTGCCTCCGCCGCCTCATGAGTGGCCTTTGGCCAGTCCTGCGCACTCTTCAGACACGCGTCATGAAGAGTGCCGCATTTTAGTTAGTCTGCCCTGCCTCGTTCTCCACACCTACACTACCTGTCAGCATAGTTAATCTGACCAGCCGTTCGTTCACCCACGCTCTGGTAGCCTGTTTATCCACTATGATAAAATCAGCTAAACGGGTAAGACGAATCCAAACATCATGAAATTACAGAATAAATTACTGCGACATGTTATTTCCGCAGGCGTTGTGGTGTTGACGTCTTCTTTTCTTGTATACGAATTAATCGCTACCCACCGCGATATGTCAGGCTATATGCGATACATCGTAGAAAAAGGAGAATCGACCTTTCTCTATGATAAGTATCAGAATCAACTCATCATCTCTCAGTTTCTGCGTAAGCTGGATACTCCCCCAAACCAAACAGAGGTAGAACAGGTCTGCAATAGCGTACAACACAACGGGGATGTCAGTGGTTTGAATATCGCCGGATATACCTATCCCCAGTTGCATGGCACGCTAAGCGCCGCGCATGCCGACTGCGGCAAGTGGCGTGGAGATATTCCTGCACTCCAGGCATTCGATCGCGCGGTTGCCAAAAATGATAGCTGGCAGCCAGAGGTTCCCGCGACGCTTAAATCAGAAAAACGCTTTCGCTATTACATAGACCTGGTAAATAAATACATCTACTTTTATGCGCCCGTCAGAATTAAAAGTAATCCGATACAGAACTGGAATTTTCTTCAGGACAGTAAACTGGGTATTAGCCAGGCCAGCCTTGATGGTTTAGAACAGGGTCGTTCGCTCATCTCGACCGTGTATGTTGATGCGATGACGGGAAAGAATATTTTATCGTTTTTAACGCCAGTGTATTTCAAGGATAAGCTGAAAGGCGTAGTGATGGTCGATGTGACCGCGCAAGAGATTGAGGCCTTGTTATACACCAGCGACCGACCTTTGGTGTGGCGCTATCTGGATATTACCTTGAAGGATTCCGATACCGGCGCACTCATTGAGGTACATCATAGTAAAACGCACCTGTTGAATTACGCCCATTACACCCATCAGGTAGCAGAAAACTTACGGATAACTCTGTCTCTGGATGTTATGTATTTTCTGCTTAGTTCATGGAAACTCTTCCTGTTTTATTTACTCTCTACCGCCGCATTACTGCATCTGGTGCGGGTTCATTTCCGCCTTTATAACTCGGTATCGAAAGAGAATATCAGCGATACCATGACCGGCCTTTATAATCGTAAAATCCTTACCACGATGCTCGAGTCGCGCCTGCAACGACTTACCGCGCAAGGGGTTAACGTGGTAACGATGGCCCTTGACTGCGATGGACTGAAAAAGATCAACGATACCTGGGGGCATAACGCCGGCGACGAAGCGATTATTCTACTGGCGCAGGCTATTTCCGCATCCATTCGTAGCAGCGATTATGGCGTGCGCTTAGGAGGCGATGAGTTCTTTCTAATTCTGATCGATTATCCGGAAAGTGAAGCGGAAAATATCCCGGCGAGGATCCGGCAATATCTGACGATTCATGACCATCAACAGCGCGTCGATTTTTCCTGGGGCGCGGAACATCTCGCGCCAGAACAGTCGCTCAGCGAAGCAATGAAAGCTGCCGATGCGCGCCTGTATATGAACAAAAAGCAGAAAAAAAGCCCCGACATTCGTAGATAAGTTTTCATTACCGCCGTGCGGGGTTAAGCTTTGTCTTTTCAGTAGAGGAACTAACGCAACATGCAATCGCCAGAGACAGCCGACATACACCAGCGGTTATGCCGCCTCCTTGATGAGCAACAGGCCCGCTATCGGGTCATGGAACATGAAGCGGTTGGTAAATGTGAAGCCGTATCTGCAATCCGCGGTACCGCGCTGGGACAGGGCGCCAAAGCGCTGGTCTGTAAAGTGAAAGGTAATGGGGTAAACCAGCACGTGCTGGCTATCCTTGCCGCCGATCAGCAGGCCGATTTATCTCGCCTGGCGCAGCATATCGGCGGCAATAAAGCCTCACTCGCCAGCCCGGCAGAAGTCGATGCCCTTACCGCCTGCGTATTCGGCGCCATTCCGCCGTTTAGCTTCCACCCTAAGCTAAAACTGGTCGCCGACCCGTTGCTGTTCGAACGTTTTACAGAGATAGCCTTTAATGCCGGCCTGCTGGAAAAATCGATCATTATGAATACCGAGGATTATCTGCGTATCGCCCGCCCTGAGCTGGTCGCGTTCCGTCGCGTCATTTAGCGCATCGTCGGTATGCGACAAGGTTCGCGGGCGGAGCTGGTAGCCTTATTTGCAGCAAATAAATTAAAAGCCTGTTTATTCACGCGATTATGCGTAGAGTAAGCAGGTTTTCTTTTTTTATTTTGGCAAGGACCTCTGGCATGTTCGATACAACCCTGTTTATTTTGCTGGGGCTGGCGGCACTCGGCTTTATCAGCCATAACACCACTGTCGCTATCTCAATACTGGTGCTCATCATCGTACGGGTGACGCCGCTTAACGTTTTCTTCCCCTGGATTGAAAAGCAGGGGCTGAGCATCGGTATCATCATTCTGACCATCGGCGTGATGGCTCCCATCGCCAGCGGAACGTTACCGCCCTCGACGCTGATTCACTCTTTCGTCAACTGGAAGTCACTGCTGGCGATTGCCGTGGGCGTGTTCGTCTCGTGGCTTGGCGGACGCGGAGTCGCGCTCATGGGTTCGCAGCCTCAACTGGTCGCCGGGCTGCTGGTGGGTACCGTGCTGGGCGTGGCGCTATTTCGCGGCGTCCCGGTCGGGCCGCTTATCGCCGCCGGTATTATTTCGCTTTTTATCGGAAAGGCTTAGCCAAACTGGCGTGGTAGCGGCCCGGCGTTTGCCCTAACCCTTTTTTGAACATGGTGATAAAGGCGGTTGTTGAATCGTAACCGAGCGTCTGGGCGGTTTGCTGTACCGTCTGTCCGCGCACCAGCATCTGCAGCGCCAGGATCAGCTGAAGCTGGTGCCGCCAGCGGCGAAAGCTAAGCCCGGTCTCCCGCACCACCAGCCGCGCCAGGTTGCGTTCGCTCATAGCGAACGCCGCCGCCCACTGCGAGAGCGTCTGCCAGTGTGCCGGATCGCGGGCCATGGTGTCGGCCATCCGGCGGATCTTCGGATGTCCTGAAACCGGCAATTGCAGATGTTCTTGCGGTTGTTGCGGTAGCTCATCAAATAATACCTGCACCAGGCGCTGCGTAGGCGGCGCGTCAAGCGCCTCCCTGCCGCGTTCCGCAAGGGTCATAATCAACTCTCGCACCAGGGGTGAGATTTTTAACGTGCAGCAATGCTCAGGCATCGGCGCCGCCCCCGGTTCTATGAACAAAAAGCACACCTGTGCCCCTGGCGTTGCGCGATTGCTGTGTGGAAGCAGGCCTGGAACCCAAACCGCATACAGCGGCGGCACCATCCACATGGCGTTATCCACTTCGCAGGTTAAAGCGCCGTGTAACGCGAGGATCAGTTGACCTTTGCGGTGCTGATGGCGCGGAATGAACTGCTCGTCGTCCACCACCTGAATGCGAAACGCCAGCGCCGCTTCATGTCCGCTGTCTGGTTCATAGCCGTCTAAACCCAGTCCAATCATCAAATTGTCCGATATTAGCGATAATCTGTCATTTTAGCTTGATTCAAACAACCGTTAAACAGGCTATTGTTACGACCCTGTTTATTAGTCTGAGAACGTTATGAGTCCTGTTTCTTCCTCTGCCAACGGCAAAAAACTGCTGCTGATTGTCGGAATTTTATTTATCGCCGCCACGCTACGGGTAACTTTCACCGGTATCGCCCCACTGCTGGATGCGATACGCGCTGAATACCAACTGACGACGGCGCAAACCGGGCTGCTCACGACCCTGCCGCTGCTGGCCTTCGGGCTGGTCTCTCCGCTGGCGGCCGGCGTCGCCCGCCGATTCGGCATAGAGCGTAGCCTGCTGCTGGCGATGGTGATTATTTGCCTCGGGATCGGATTACGTTCCCTCCCCTCAGCAGCCTGGCTGTATATTGGTACGGCGCTCATTGGCTGCGGAATCGCGCTGGGCAACGTGCTGCTGCCAGGGTTAATTAAGCGTGATTTTTCCGGCCATGTCGCCCGTATGACCGGCGCCTACTCCATTACCATGGGTGCAGCGGCGGCGGCAGGCTCCGCGATGGTGGTGCCGCTGGCGCTGGCGGGTTTTGGCTGGCGCGGCGCACTGCTGCTACTGATGGTTTTCCCGCTGTTGGCGCTATTACTCTGGCTGCCGCAGGCGCGCCGCCAGGCTACCACGCCGATGACCGGATCGGGTGCCGCGCACAATCGGGGGATCTGGCGTTCAGCGCTGGCGTGGCAGGTCACGCTGTTCCTTGGGATTAACTCACTGGTCTATTACGTTATCGTCGGTTGGCTGCCCGCAATCCTGCAGAGTATGGGCTACAGCGAAGCGCAGGCTGGCTCTCTGCATGGCCTGTTGCAGTTGGCAACCGCCGCACCGGGCCTGGCCATCCCGCTGGTACTCCATCGCCTGAAAGATCAGCGCGGCATCGCCGTTCTGGTAGCCTTAATGTGCGTAGTAAGCACGCTGGGATTATGGTTACTGCCCGGTCAGGCGGTGATCTGGACATTGATTTTTGGCTTCGGATCCGGCGCCACCATGATCCTTGGCCTGACGTTTATTGGTCTACGCGCCAGCTCAGCGCATCAGGCCGCGGCCCTCTCCGGCATGGCGCAGACTATTGGTTATCTGCTGGCTGCCTGCGGACCGCCGCTCATCGGTAAAATCCATGATGCTTACGGCGACTGGCATATACCGTTAATCATCGTCGCACTCATCGCAGTGGTCATGGCGCTGTTCGGCGCCCTTGCCGGAAGGGCGCGCGAAATTCATTAATCACAAGAGTCGGCAGCCAGGGCTGCCGATTTTTTATTGCCGGGCCGCGTGCAGGAAAGCCTGTACCAGCGGCGCCGGACGCCCTTCCAGCGCGTTGCGCTCGTGCTGGAACAGCGTGGCGACGAAGAACGGATGGGTAGTTAACTCCACGGCGCGGATCTCGCCGTTCTCATCCCAACCGGTCACCCGCAGCGCGCCCTGCTCCAGTTCATGGGCAAAGCTTTCGGCAATGCCGTAGTTACAATGATATCCCTCTTCAATGCTGTCACGGCCATAAGCGCGGGCAATCAGCGTGTTCGCGCGCAGCTCGATAGCGTCTGATTTTTCCACCAGCGAACAGCTTAATGGCGCAATGACCATTCGCCCTTCGCTATCGGTTTCGGCGTGCGCCGCATCCTGCCATCCCATAACATTACGGGCGTATTCGATAATCGCGTGCTGGAAGCCGCCGCAGGTACCGAGGAACGGAATGCTATTTTCGCGGGCGTAGCGAATGGCGATAAATGCGCCCTCGGCGTTTTTATACGGGCTGGCGGGAACCACCCAGATGGCGTCATAATCGGTGAGCCGGTCTGCGCTGGTAATCTCGCTGGTGGCTATCCAGTCATAACTCACCGGTTGTTCCAGAACCGCGGCAGCGTCATCGATAGCCAGCGGAATCGCCTTATGGGCAATCACATCAGGGTTATAATCGCCAACAAGGGCAATGCGCAAAGGGGTGTTCATAGCAGGATCCTTATGTCTGAGGATTATCGGGCAACACAAGGAACCTCAGATTAGCGATATCATTCGCGGAACACAATGGTTATTTAGCGGCACGCTGCACGGGCAAGCCGCCAGATAGACATAACGAGGGGAGAATAATGATGATTCAATGTAAACGCGTTTATGACCCTACAGAGGCCAGCGATGGTTACCGCGTGCTGGTCGATCGCCTGTGGCCACGCGGAATAAAAAAAGAGGATTTGCATTATGACGAATGGTGTAAAACCCTGACGCCTTCCAGCGATTTACGCAAGGCTCTTCACGGAGAAGTGATTGACTTCTCTCACTTCCGCCAGCAGTACCGCGAAGAGCTTGAAACCCATCGCGATGAAGGGCTACGGCTCGCCAAATTGGCCAATCAGCAACCCTTAACGCTGCTCTACGCGGCCAAAGATACGCAACAAAACCATGCGCTGGTGCTGGCGGAGTGGCTGAAAAGCTTAATCTAACGGCAGCGAATTATTTCTTCGCCGGATGATCGCGCCGCCACAGTTCCCATTCATCGAGCGTTTCGCCACTGGGAAGTTTACAGTCGGTGCGCACGCCCTGAGGTGTCTGGACCGGAACCTGCTTACCGCCCTTCTGGTCGCAATAGACGGCGGCCGGATTCGCCATACCGATCGAATTTGGCGGCGGTGGCGCATCAGGCTGTTGTGATTGAGCGCAGCCCGCTAGCATCAGCGGCAACATCATTACTATCCACTTCATAATTACTCCTGTTTTATTCAAAGCGACCTTTCGCCCTGAATCTCCACGGTTTCTCCATTTTAACTACACTTTTGCCCTTTAGAGTAGCGCTCGTTCTCGAATTGACCAGAGAACAGATCATTCCATAATCAATGAGTTTTGCCCCATCGCCCCCGATGGGGCTTTTTTTTACCGTCGCGATAGCAGATATCCCCCTGCTAAATGTGATACATTCGTTATAAATATGTTTGTTATTAGCTGTTCGCTGCGCCAGCTCGCAGTGCTGCGCTAACCTCCGGGGGCCGTTTCATTCATGTCAGACTTCATTCTTGCCCGCGTCTCACAGACGCTTGCTACCGAACGAACGCTCGAAACGTTGGTGCGACAACTGCTGGAAATGCTGGAACTGGTGACTCGTATGGAGTCCACATACCTGACGCGGGTTGATTTAGAAGCACAGCGCCAGTTAGTCATGTATGCCCACAACAGCAGCGAAATGCAGATCCCGGAAGGTTTTTCCGTTCCCTGGGACGAGTCGCTTTGCAAACGCGCAATCGATGATAACTGTATATTTTGCAACGAGGTTGGCCAACGCTGGCGGTCCTGCACCGCCGCGCAGGAACTCGGGATCGCCACGTTCTTTAGTATTCCCGTCCATCTTGCCGATGGTTCGTTATATGGTACGTTGTGCGCCACCAGCCGCGTCAAACAGCCCTATAATCTGGAAGGCGAGCAGGTAATGACATTGTTCGCCGGCCTGATCTCCCATTACGTGGAGAAAGAGACGCTGGTTCAGCAACTGCGTAGCGCAAATGCGGCGCTGGAGATGCACTCCAATACCGATGAACTGACCGGTCTGGCCAACCGCCGCGCGTTGTTTAAACATCTTAAAACGCTGTTTACCCAAGCTCGCGCCCAGCAGCGCAGGCTCCTGCTTATTTTTATCGACCTCGACGATTTTAAAGCGATTAACGATAAACTGGGCCACCCCTGCGGCGATAGTTTTCTCATCCAGATAGGTGAACGACTAAACGCTAGCGTGCGTGACGAAGATGCCGTTGGCCGCCTCGGCGGCGATGAATTTTTAATCATCGGCCCGGCACTTGGATCATCTGAGCAGGAGGCGTTTATCGCCCATCTGCGCCAGCAGCTTACCGGGCGTTACCGCCTGGCCGGACACGGTATAGAATACCCTGGCGCCAGCTTTGGGGTCATCGACGTCGATCCGCAGAATATGGACGTTGAACAGGCGCTACGCGCAGCGGATGAGGCTATGTACCACGACAAAAACGCACGCCGCATGCTGACCATTTTCGATATCGACCAGAAAGCATAACTTTCCAGTATGATAGATAACATTACGTTAAGAGACAGGAACTAAGCATGAAATTGGGTATTCTTTTTCCGGTGGTGATTTTCATTGTCGCCGTGGTCTTTCTGGGCTGGTTTTTTGTTGGCGGCTATGCGGCGCCAGGGGGGGCATGATGAAAAAGACAACCATCATTATGATTATTGTCGCCATCGTGGTGGTCGCCGGCACCGAATTGGGCTGGTGGTAATCTCAAATTTTCCCGCCGCCCCGGTATTGCGGAGTTGTCTTATCTACTCAATAAGTTAAGACGATACACTCATTTCATCAGCCGCTTCGCTGTGTTTATGCAGCAAAGCGGGCATTAACTGGAGAAGTGAGTAATGAAAAAACCGATGGTGTTACCGTTGATTATTGCGCTGTGCACGCTGTTATCGGGATGTATCGTGGATGATGGTTATCATCATCGACACCACCACCACCATCATCATGATCGTGGCTGGTAACAGATAGGATCATTCAAAAAGGCGAACAAGAGTTCGCCTTTTTGCATTTAGTCCTGACGGTCAGAACCTAAAAACAGAAAGCCCAGCGGGATAGCAAATAACACGGTGAACACGGTACTGTAAACCATCACCATCGCCCCCTGCAGGAAGAACATCGAGGTTGTCCACTCCGAGTACGGCATGTTGTACTCGCTCACCACGCCACCGAACGTTGCGCGGCCCACGACGGCAAGCGCAATGGCAAAAACTGTCGCCATCGACAACAGAAACTTCTTGCCGTTTTTATTACTGAGGATTTTTTGCAGAATCATCCGGGTTCCCTTCTCTGTGAGCGATAATCGGCTGTATATGTAACACCAATGCAATAAAAATTGAAGGGCTTTTGTTACAACACAGCGATTATCGCTGGCAGATCGTTTCCGGGATCAGGACTGCAGCGTCGCCAGGCGGGCGGCAAAACCCACAAAGACCAGACCGATAAGGCTGTTGCCCAATTTCGCCAGTTTCTTTTTGGTTTTCACATAGCGCGTCACAAACGAGCCAGAAAGGATAAGGAAGCTCATATAGACAAAGCTAATGATCTCCAGCGTCAGCGCCAGGATAAAGAACGCGATGCCCGGCGATGTCGCATTAACGTCAATGAACTGGACGAAAAAAGAGACATAGAAAAGAATCGCTTTCGGGTTAGTCAGGCTCAGGGTTAACGAGCGTTTGAGGATGGCGCTCCCCGGCTCAGCATCGGCGGCATCTTGCCCCTCGCGCTGTTTAAATACCGAGTAGAGCATTTTGGCCCCCAGCCAAAGCAGATAAATCGCGCCAAGATAGCGCACAATATTAAACAGCACCGGGGTCGTTTTGATAAGCGTCGCAACGCCAGCAAAAGCCAGGAACATCAGAACCGCATCGCCGATAAACACGCCAGCGGCGGCAAGGTATCCTTTCTTAACGCCGTGCGCGATACCGGTTTTCAGTACAAAAAAAGTATTGGGACCTGGTACGAGAATGATAAAAATAGCCCCGACCAGGTAGGTCAGATAATTCAAAACACCAAACTCAGCGAACACGCTGCACTCCTTCGCTTTCAACAAAAAGTATGATCCGGCTCACGTTAACGCAACTGCGGTCATTTTGAAAGCGTGGAGCGCAAGTGTTGTACTAATATACCGAGGTTTCGCCAAGCGGGCGGGTTTTGAACCGGCGATGCACCCACAGGTATTGCTCTGGTGCACGCAGGATTTCTCGTTCGATGACCTTGTTGATATAACTGGCGGCAATCTGTTTATCTTCGCCAGGATAATCATTCATCACTTCACTGATGTGCAGACTGTAGCCTTTACGATCCAGCTTGCGCACCATACTGATACTCAGCATTTTCGAACCGGAGAGGCGCGACAGCACCCAGGTACCATTAGTCGTCGCCGCCTGTGGAACCGAGAAGAACGGCGCAAATACGCTGCCCTTCGGGCCATAATCCTGATCCGGCGCAAACCACACGGCTTCACCGGACTTCAGCGCATGCACCAGCCCGGAAAGATTACGGCGATCGATCATCGCTTTATTCGAGCGCAGGCGAGCGCGAGTCTGCACCCACTCCATAAGCGGGCTGTTGTGCGGGCGATACGTCGCCATCATCGGACGACACAAGCCCATTGCTCGGCCGCCCAACTCCAGTGACATAAAGTGGATGCCAACAACCATCACGCCTTTATCGGCGCTGAGCGCATTATTCAGATTGGCGATGCCTTCGACGTCAAACCACTTCTTAACGCGTTCATCGCTCCAGAACCACGCCATACCCGTTTCGATAAGCCCCATGCCGAGAGACATAAAGTTCTCTTCCAGTAGCTTTTCACGAGCCGCGCTGGACATCTCCGGGAAGCACAGCTCAATGTTACGCCGGGCGATATGTTCCCGACGCTTCAGGAAGCGACGCGATAGCCGCCCTGCGCTGGTGCCGAGCGTATGTAAAACGGGATAAGGTAGTTGGACGATTAACCAAAGAATGGCCAGGCCAAACCAGGTCACCCAATAGCGGGGAAGCAGTAGATTCTTTTTAAAGGCGCAAGACATGGTTTTTCCTGTAAACATTAAAATATAGGGTAACGCTTAAGGAAAAAACGAGTCCCTTCATCTGTCATTAGGCGATACAACGAGTAAGACAATAGTAATCCTGGTAAATTCACGGCAGCAAGAAAAAATTACACTTAACGCTAAAATACATAATAGATACACAGATGTTACAAAATGTAAAGTAAAAATGGAGTCCGTTCATTCATATTTACGCTGATAATCATTTTCGCGCTAATGATTTTTTTCGATATAGGAATGAACTTAAACTGCTATCTGGCGATTTTACAAACACAACTTCACGCAGGCCACTGTTGACGCCCCCTCCCGGCACATCACAGCCCGAACTCAAACGGTCAACAAACATTCAAGCATCGAATTCATTCACTAAAAATCATCACTGTAGATAATAATATTTACAGGATGCACTGACTCATTAAAATTTTAGTTATTGTGAAATATAAATAAGAACAGGATTATTTATGCTTACTGATGAATACTGACAAAAGTATATAATTGAGACTAATAGTCACGTTTGCAACAATATAAAATTGTCCCATAAGTGTTATTTTTCGCCCTTTTCAGGCAATAAAACTCCATGACCAATGCCACCTCGCCAAATAGAGGCGAACAAAACAGGAGAGCCGATTTGCACATGCTCCAACCCGCCCTTACAGCGCCGCGAAAGGTGATGTAAAAGCAATCAGTTCTTATCACAGGTAGATATGAATCAAACTGTGAAGAGATTCATCACGCTATTACCACAATGAAAGCGACTATGTGAGCTAAAATGAGTTGTTCACATAAGTGGGTGGCGTTTGAGTCTGGCGTCGATTCACTTGTCAGGCGCCTGGGGGATTTGATCGTGCTTGCCGGCGCCACAGGATTAACGGCAACAGCGGATTGCATGGACGGAGAGAAAAATGCGTATTGCCTTAAAGTCGGCTTTAATGCTGGTCACGCGCGTCATTAACGCTATCAACCCAAGGCTGGATCTGCATCTACAGCGCACGGCGCTGATAAGCTACAAATTATCGCTGGCGTTGGATCTTCCTGCGCCGCAACAAAAAACCATCTTTCTGGCTGCGCTGCTACATGATATCGGCGTGCTTGGCGATAAGCGGCGCATTGATTCGCTAAACGCAATAGACAACCTTTATGACCCGCATCAAATCCGTGGCGTACAGATGCTTGCCGGGCTGGATACTTTTACCCCTATCAGCCCTATTATTGGCGATCACCACTTCAGCCCAAGCCGCAAAGGCAATCTGGAGCAGCATATCGTCTATTTCGCGGACTGTTTTGAGCGTCTACTCCCTTCGCAAGGCGTCGTTGCCCCGGACCAACAAAGTGCTCTCATCGCCCGCTTTGTCGCTGACTATCGCGACATCGATCCTCCACTTTGCGATAGACTATGCGAACTGGCGCAACATCCTACCTTCTGGCGCCATATGCAAGCAGAGCATATTCAGCGGTTGCTGGAGATCGTCGGGCCGATTAATGACGTATATATTGACATCGATGGTCTAAAAGATATTTGTTTGTTGATCGCCAAAATTGTCGATACCTACAGTAGTTTCACCGCCAGCCACAGCATCATGGTTGGCGAAATTTCTTATGCCCTCGCCGTCTATATGCATCTGCCGCCGCCGGTGTGCCGCAAAATTGAAATTGCCGGCTATTTGCATGATATCGGCAAAATATATATTCCACTGGCGATCCTCGAAAAACAGGCTGAACTTAGCGATGACGAAGCACAATTGATCCGCGAGCATAGCTATATGACCGGTGAAATATTACGAGATTTCACCGATCTGGCGGAAATCATCGATTGGGCCGCTAACCATCATGAGAAACTCGATGGCAGCGGCTACCCGCTGAATTTAAATCATCGTTATTTACAACTTCCGGACAGAATTATCGCCGTTGCGGATATCTTTACCGCGCTCGTTGAGGATCGCCCGTATCGGCTCGGCATGCCGTATCAGGAGGCGTTACATCTTATAGAAGCTGATGTTATAAATGGCGCTCTGGATAACGATGTGTATCTTGTATTGCGCCAGCATGCCCAGGCGCTACATCACCTCGTCACCCGCATACCGCGCGTCTGATCCTTCCGGTTGGCTACAGGGCTCTATAATAAAAATACCCATTTCTCATTCATCTGCCTGCAAGGAAATACCCGGTGAGAATCGCCACCATGACTAACTGGGCCTACGGGATCACCGTAGGGCTGACCATTGCATCCGGTATGGCGATGCTAATGGCTTCCGGCGCCGATCGCGCTGAACGCCAGGCTGTACAACAACGGGATACGTTCGTTCGTCTCGCCGATGAGGTAGAACGCGATGCGTGGGAGCTTTCGGACCTCACGCGACTGTATGTCATCGAAAAACAACCGGAGACGCTGCAACAGTATCGTCAGCAGATCCAAACGCTCGAATCAATTGAAAATCGGTTGCTTAAACTAAAAGACATTGGCGCCAGCCAGCAGGAACTGGCGCTGTTGCACGATGGTCTGCGTATTGCCGATGAATTACAAGATGAACAGCAGACCGCGATCGATCGCGTCGCTCGTGGCGAAGAGAAAGAGGCGATTTTGCAGGTTTACGGTAAGCCTTATGAGCAGGAGTTGGAGCGGGTGCAAACGCAAATCGATCATTTCCGCCTGCTGCTGGAAGGACGAACAAACAACGCCATGCAGCAAGCGACTGAAAAATCACGCCTCTGGCGGACGCTTTCGGAAGCGATGGTTGGCCTGACCGCCTTGATGTTTTTATTTGTTCTCGGCTTTATTCTCAAACGCCGGGTGCTCACCCCTGTGGTACGACTCAGCGATGTGGTACAGCGTCTGGCATCGCAGGATTATGCCGTCGAACCACCACACTTCAAACAGATTGATGAAATCGGCGATATGGCGCAGGCGATCCGTATCTTTCGCGAAAATGGCCTTGCCCGCCAGCGTCTTGAACAACAACGCGATGCCGACTGGGCCGTTCGTGAACTGCTGGCGCGAATGACTCAACGCTTGCAGGGATGTGAATCATTTGAGGATGTGGTGAAGGTCGCTGAACTTTTCGCCCCCAATATCGCGCCGGACGTTCCTGGCCGACTGTATATTCTTGATACCGATCCCTGGCAAATGCGCTGCGTCGCGCAGTGGCTTTCGCCGCCGGACGAGGCGGCCGTGTTTTATCCCGATAAGTGCTGGGCAGTACGTCGAGGCCTGAGCCATCCGCCGGTTAACGGCGAACCGGACATCGCCTGCTATCATCTGCCGCAAGAATGCAACGAGCAATCATTGTGCGTTCCACTGATCGCGCAGGGTGAAGCCATTGGCCTGCTCTCTTTTCGTAATGTCACTAGTGAGACAGCCCCCTCTCGCGCTTATCTTGAACTCATGGCGGAAGCATTGGGCCTGGCGCTATCCAACCAGCGTCTGCGCAATGCTCTGCTGGAAAAAGCGTTGTTTGATTCTCTGACCGGGTTGCGAAACCGCCATCATCTTGAGGAAGCGCTGCATACGCAGATGAATCTGGCGGTGCGCAACAACAGCCCGCTGAGCTGCCTGATGATCGATATCGATCACTTTAAGGCGGTTAACGATAATTACGGCCATGAGGCGGGCGATCTGGTGATTAAAAACGTCGCAGCGATCATCCAGCGCGCGGTACGCGATCTTGGCATGGCATTCCGCTATGGCGGCGAAGAGTTTTTGGTACTGCTTTCCGGCAGCGATGAGGCCAGCGCAGAAGCCTGCGCGACTGAAATCTACAACAACGTGAGAAATATGACTTTACGCTCTGGGCTGACGGATATAGGCCAGGTGAATGTTTCTATCGGTATTGCCAGCTATCCGCAACACGCGCAAAGCGACAGCCTGCTACGTGCCGCAGATGCCGCGTTGTATCGGGCGAAAGAGCTGGGACGTTCGCGGATAATCCGCTTTGATATGCTGAAATCGGCATAACATGTCACGCCAAACGGGAGTGCATTGGCTCCCATTTACCTGCGTTACACCGACTTATCCACCCGGGTATCATTTCCCGACGTCAGGATGCGCACCTTATCTCCCTTGTTGAAGATAAGCCGACCGTCGTATCCCTGTAGCACCTGTATCACTTGACCGCTACTGGTTTTGATTAACAGTTCAACCTGCTGAGCGCCCTGCTGCCGATCCTGGTGATAGCGAGAGGCGCCAGCTCCGGCCAGAGCGCCTGCGGCGGTCATCGCCGTCTGGCCTTTTCCGTTGCCGAACTGATGGCCGACCACGCCGCCCAGCGTTCCTGCCGCGAGCGTACGAAGCGGCTGGCGCTGATGCGGAGTGCTAATAATATGGCTTTCCTGTACGACGCCATAATCAACCAACGTTTTAGTCCCGGCGACGCCAGCCTGGCTAAACAACGCGGCCATTCCCAGCGCAATAAAGAGAAACTTCTTCATGATGACACCCTTGTCTTTTCATTGAGGAAAGTCACTATCAATGCTCCGCCGGACAGCGGAGCATTAGGACATTGCTTAGTTGAGAGCCTGCTGCAGATCTTTTTTTACCTGCTCACGTTGTTCAGCCGTCAGCACCTGATTAATGCCGAAGTAATACTTCACGCGGTAATAACGCGTCTGCTGATCCAATTGCGCAAAAGCGGCTAGCTGCTGTTTTACTTTCGCATCGTCCCATTTACCGGACTGAATCACATCCACCAGAGCACCATCCTGGTAACCACCAATTTTGATATTTTTGAGGTTTGTTTCCAGCTCCTGACGCAGGGCCTGAATTTTGCTGACCTGATCGTTGCTCAGCTTGAGATGTTGCACCACTGGGTCCTGGGATAACGGCGGCACTTCGGCTGTCGTCGCGGCCTGAGCGGCAACGGAAAGACCCGCAGTCATCACTACGGCGGCCAGGGTGTTACGCAAGAAAGTATTCACGATAAATTGTCCTTAATACGCTTTATAAAGAGTGCGGATTATTACCGCCGGAATATGATCCATCTGTAACTAAGCGTTAAATTTAAATCTGAACAAATTTACAATAGATTTTATTTAATAGATAAAATAGCCGAGATGTCAGCAGCGGATCTTTTTTTAACTACACTTATTGCTAAATTGGTTGAATATTCTCTTCGATTCATCAGGAACGCCTTATGTCTCCACGTAGCGCCAGCGATCTGTACGCCGAAATGAAAAATATGTCAGTAGAAGAGCGTATTCGCTTTTTCTCGCTTTCGCTTGCGGAAATGCATCGTGAGCTACAGGAGAGCATCAGCGAGATTGAGTCGATGCAGCGAGCGCTGGCCGAAAGCGAGGAGAACCATCGACAGCTGGTTGAGACTGCACAGGATGCGGTGATTACCATCAATCATGCTGGGGTGGTGATTAACTGGAACCAGGCAGCGGAAAGAATGTTCGGCTGGTCCGCAGGGGAGGCTATCGGCAACAACCTGGGCGAGATGATCGTGCCGGAAGAGTTTCGCGAGCAGCACGCGCGTGGTTTAATGCGCTTTCAGGCGGCTCAGCCGTCGAATATCCTTAATCGCACCATCGAAATTACCGCCCTGCATCGCACTAAAGGCAAGTTCCCTATCGAGCTGTCGATCTGGCCGCATCAACAATCAGGCAAGCAGATTTTCTCCGCGTTTATTCGCGATATCACCGACCGTAAACAGCGGGAGCAGGTGGTCTGGCTGCATGCCAATTTCGACGCGCTGACCGGATTGCCAAACCGCAGACTGTTGGTAAATCGCCTGGAGCTGGCGATTACTCAGGCCATTGCCAATGAGACAGAAGTGGCGCTGCTTTTTATCGATCTCGACCGCTTTAAGCCAGTGAATGACGTTTACGGCCACGCCGTGGGTGACGAACTGCTGCGGCTGGTGGCGTTCCGTCTACAAAGCGTTTTACGAGAAGGTGATACGGTGGCCCGCCTCGGCGGCGATGAGTTTATCGCTCTGCTCCCCGGTTTAAAGGCAAACGATCCGCTCCCCCGACAAACGGCGGAAAAGATCAGCAATGCGCTAACCCAGTCATTTTTGATCCACGAGCATGTTATTACGATTTCCGGCAGCATCGGCATTGCGCTTTTCCCTCACGATGCCGCGGATGCCGATACATTGCTGAACAGTGCAGATAAAGCGATGTACAGTAGTAAGAAGGCGACGCCGCGTGAGAGGTAAGTAAGGTATTCAGCCGTTCAGCGTCAAAATACTGGCCCCGGAAACGCAGCGGGTTGTTGATACGATCGGCGTAGACCTCCTCTTTTTCTCCCCATACGCCCGTCTTCTCTGACCACACTATCTCGCCCTGCAATGACGTCAGGCGGACCGGCGCGCCGTTCGGATCACAATGATATATTCCTATTTTGAAAAGTTATTTATCGCCCATCTAAGTTGTGATTCATAATGAGATTGTAATCCTCCCTCCTTTTAAACTCATTAGAGAAAGTCGAAAGGATTTTATATCTCACCGGCCTCCAGTTTTCAATAAAGATTTAACCTGATGATCACCATGTGGTGTCAGGCGAGGATAACTATCCGCATCTTTTTCAGATATATTGTACTCATTATCAAAAACATCCACTTTCTTGCATGAATCACCTACCCCATAAACAAAATAAACGTCATCAACATTTTCAGGTACATAATCATTTTGATGTCCGATAATTCTCCAGTCACTCCCCTTTTCTTTCTTTGTATCAAATAATGTATATGTATCAATCACAATTGGAGGAATGATTCTTTTTGATATATCTTCTTCGGTTAACTCTGGAGTAGTAGATACAAAATCAAAAATTTCAACTACGTGGCCAGTGATTATTTTAGATATGACTCTACCAAAATAATAATTACTCTCATCAAACTTTAAACAAAATATGTCTCCTGGTTTTACAAAGCGTAACATGGTTCTTGGTTTTTTATCCCATCCCCAAAATTTAAAATTACTCATCAACATTTCCTCCCATTCTTTTTACTATTATAAGCATGTTTAAATGACTTCGCACGAGCATCTTTCCGTCCATGATCAAATGAATTATACTTATTACCCCTATTGGTTGATGATATGGCTTCGCCAATCTTCCCAGTTCTCGTTTTATATTTTTCAATGTAATATTGTTCGTAACCTCTGGCTTGCCCATAAGTTACATTTCGATCAAGAGGTTCCATCCTCGAATCTGGTGATAATCTTTCTGTATCAAGATGCTCTCCTCTTCTTCGATCCATATCATTAGTGATACCCACGTAATAAGGTTCTTTCGCACCAGACTCAAATAAACCGTAAACACTATATCCTGTGGCGTCTACCGAAGTTAGCCCCCACGGATCCACCCATCCCAGCGGGTTCGGCGCATACTGATAAACATTCAGCCCACCGGCTAATCCAATCGGATCCTGGCTAATAAATCCCGCAATTTCAGGATCATAGTAAAGATGTCGATTATAGTGCAGCCCCGTTTCAGCGTCAAAATACTGGCCCTGAAAACGCAGCGGGTTGCTGATACGATCGGCGTAGACCGCCCCTTTCTCTCCCCATACCCCCGTCTTCTCTGACCACACTATCTCGCCCTGTAATGACGTCAGGCGGACCGGCGCGCCGTTCGGGTCACAATGATAGTGCCAGCTCTCCTTCCTGCCCGCTTCCTGCGTCAGCAGCGCCAGCGGCTGAAAACTTCCCGGATAGTACACGTACTCGCGCATACTGCCGAACAGCGCGGCCTGCGCTTTCTGCCGCTGCAGCCGGCTGCCGGTATCAAAAATGCTCTGTGCCGCCAGCGGTTCGCGGGTGATAGTGACCGTTTCCCCCGCCAGCGCGTCTCTTCCACCGTCTGCTTGATATATTATTATGAATTCTGTCGTAGCATTTTCTGGGAAAAGCCTGTTTCAACAATACGAAACATTTTTATCAGAGTAACTTTCCATGTATAATATCTATTTAACTAATTAACTCAATTAAAACTATTGATGGAAAAGCATTTACCAAAGTACTCAATCCCAGAACGGCAAATTAGAGCCTTCTTCACAAAAGATTTTATCCGTGTCTATCAGGCATATTCCGATGAAATAGCTGATAGTGCGATTAAAAACAATACGTTCGTTTCTCCCCCATTTAGCCTGACTAGAATGACATGGATTAAGCCATCATTTTTATGGATGATGTATCGCTCTGGCTGGGGGAAAAAAGACAGCAATCAGACGAGAATATTAGCTATAGACTTGAGTCATGACGCATTCCAAAAAATTCTTCATTTAGGGGTGCCAAGTGATTATCATTCAGCATCAACCTTTCAAAATAAAGAAGAATGGCAAGATAAAATAAAGAATTCAGATATTATATTTCAGTGGGATCCTGAGAGAGATATTCATCTAAATAAACTTAATTACCGTACAATACAAATTGGAATTCGAAACCAAGCAGTCATTAATTTTTGTAATGAATGGATTGTTAATCTACATGATATCACCCATCAGGTACAGGAGATTCACAACCTCGTCTCTTTAGGCGATTTTTGCAAGGCGAAAACGCTTATCCCTACAGAAAAAACATATCATTTCCAACTTTAAATTAGTTTTAAATATTTTTCTAAATCGCCTGTAATGGACAGGCGACTTTTAACACCCATTAGCTCAACTAATTTTACTTAATTGTTTCATTGCGCTTTTTTTTATTTTTTCATTTTCTACCATAGCCAATTTTTCCAATTTTTCGATTGAGTTTTTATTGTTTATTTTGGCTAGCGCCCTAATACATTTATCTGCCAGAACATAATCCTCATCATAGTCTCTATAATTTAGTTCTAACAACGCCGCTTGATATAAGTATTCAACACTAGTCTCACTATGATAGTAATTTAGAATCGTTGCTAAATCCTCATGTTTTTTATGCCAATCAGCTATTATCAATTCATTCAATAAATCTATACACTTAAAATCATAATTAATAAGAGCTGACAAATATAAAAAAACATCAACTAATTCAGCATCTCTATTTTGACGAGCTAATTCAAGTTCATAGCATATGTTAAGTTCACCGTAAAATGCATTGAAATCATTATAAAATTTTGAGATATCAATTTCTCTTTTCATTAAAGAGACAATTAATTGTTTTTTATCCATTTTCATATGCTGTTAATTTAACCTCTCGAATCGCTGAATCCCTTGATTGAATATATCTAATGCCTTACCTTTACCTAATCCAATATTAATCTGTTCCCCTTCAGCTTTAAAGAATGCACTTGTCTCCTTCCATCCCTTCCCTACATCTGGCATGTCCGGATAAGTAATACTGGTAAGTACTGCTGAATCTTTAACCCCAATTGATTTTAGTTCTGATAATGCATCGTTTTTAAGGTAAAACCTCACTAAAACCCCATCGTAATTCTCAGAGAATGCTCTTCTTGGTGAAATGAATGTTTCAGATGTTCCTCTTAATTTACCTGTAGTGCGTAAATACTCGAAATCTTCATGACTCATTGAACGATAAAATTTTGTTGTTCCACCACATGACTTAGCTAATCCCCACGGATCCACCCATCCCAGCGGGTTCGGCGCATACTGATAAACATTCAGCCCGCCGGCTAATCCAATCGGATCCTGGCTAATAAACCCCGCAATTTCAGGATCATAGTAACGATGTCGATTATAGTGCAGCCCCGTTTCAGCGTCAAAATACTGGCCCTGAAAACGCAGCGGGTTGCTGATACGATCGGCGTAGACCTCCCCTTTTTCTCCCCATACGCCCGTCTTCTCTGACCACACTATCTCGCCCTGTAATGACGTCAGGCGCACCGGCGCGCCGTTCGGGTCACAATGATAGTGCCAGCTCTCCTTCCTGCCCGCTTCCTGCGTCAGCAGCGCCAGCGGCTGAAAACTTCCCGGATAGTACACGTACTCGCGCATACTGCTGAACAGCGTTTCCTGCGCTTTCTGCCGCTGCAGTCGGCTGCCGGTATCAAAAATGCTCTGTGCCGCCAGCGGTTCGCGGGTGATAGTGACCGTTTCCCCCGCCAGCGCGTCGCCCTGCCAGTAGAACCAGCGCGTCTCTTCCGCCGTCTGCTTGAACACCCGGCGCCCCAGCCCGTCATAGCCGTAACGCACCAGCCGCTCGCCCTTGCGCACCGCCACCAGCTGGCGGTTATCGTCCCAGCTGAAATCCTCTTTCTCGCCGTTATGCCGGACATCGCGCCGCTGTCGCAGCTCGCCCGCGCGATCGAATACATAACGCACCCCGCGCTGCTGCCCCTCGCGGAACCAGCCCCCGGCGCTCTCATTCACCGCCCGGGTCTGCGTCTGCAGGTGGCTGCCCGCCGCATCCTGCACAAACTGCCGCAGCGTACCGTCCGGCGCGGTATGGGCCGTCAAGCGCCCCACCGGATCGTAAGCGTAACGATCGCTGCCCCACAGGCTGTCATCGCGCCGGGTCAGGTTACCCAACCTATCCCAGCTGAAGCCGCTGGCGAACAGCGGTAAATCATTCTGCAACACCTGCTGCGACGTCAGCTGGCCGAGCCGGTCGTAGGTGAAATGACGCGTCACCTCCGCCGACAGCTGCTCGCTGACCCGCCGCCCGGCCTCATCGTAACCCAGCACGATCGGCGCATCGTCATTCAGCTGGATCTGGCTCAGCCGGTCATACTCATCCATGGCGTAACGCACCTGATGACCGCTGTCGCTGCGCCGGGAGACCAGCAGGCCGCGCTCGTTATAGCCATAATGCAGTTGAAAACCGTCCTGCTCCTCCAGCAGCACCCGCCCGGCGTCATCATAGCGCCACGCCAGCCGCCGCCACGGATTCTCACACAGCACCATCCGTCCGCAGGGATCGTAATGATACTTCGCCTGCAGGGTATCGCCGCTGCGCCGCTCGCTTAGCCGCCCGCCGCGGTCGTAACCGTAGCGCACCAGCCGCCCCAGCGGATCCTCGCGGCTGATCAGCCGGTTGCCTTTATCCCAGCCATAACGGGTTATCTGTCCCCAGTAATCGGTCTCCGCGGCGATGCGCCCCAGCGCGTCGCGGTCCAGCTGCCAGCGCTGACCGTTCTGGTTGATCACCGCCAGCAGGCGATCTTCCAGGTCGTACTGATAGCTAAGCGTCGCGCCATCCGGCGTCTCGCAGGCGGCCAGCATTCCGGTGCGGTTATAACGAAAACGGGTTATCTGGCCGGCTTCATCGGTGAAGTGAAGCGGTGAATCTTCCCGGTCGTAAGCGACGCGAATTTCGCCGCCCTGCGGATTGACCATCGCCACCAGCCGATCCTTGCTGTCCCAGTGGAAACGGCTGCTGCCGCCGCCGGCGTCAATACGCTCCAGCAGGGTGCCGCGCGCGGAATGCCGCAGTTGAGTGGTTCCCGCGCCGGCCTGGCTCAGCGCCTGCAAAAAACCAAACCGATCATAGCGATAGCGACTCTGCCCGGAACCCGGCACGTCCGCCGCGCTCAGCTGCCCGTACTCATCATACTGATAGCGCGAGGTGACGCCGGTAGGGTCCGTTCCCGCCAGCAGGTTGCCGCGTTCGTCATAGTCCGAACGCCAGCAGGCGCCTTTCTCATCAATCAGCGTCAGCAGATCGCCGTCTTCATTGTAGGCCGCCTGAATCTGGCTACCGTCCGGCAGATGTTCGGCGATCATTCGCCCCTGTTCATCATACTCCCAACGACGCGTGCTGCCGTCCGGCTCAATGAGTTCGACGGTGCGGCCAAAATCATCGTAGTGGAAGACGGTATTGCCGCCGGTCGGATCGATCTCCGAAACCGGCAGGCCGTTATCATCAAAGCTGACAGACGTTACATGGCCGTTGGAATCGGTGATTTCCACTTCGTTGAGCAAGTCGTGCCAGGCGAAATGGTAATCCCATACGCCGCCGTCGCCCCAGGCGTGGACCACCCGCCACTCGTCATTGAACTGGTAGTGGAAGCCCTGGCCGTTACGGTCGACATGGCTGGTCATATGGCGCTGTTGATAGTAGAAGCGCCGCGGATGCGAAAGCGCATCGATCTCCGCGCTCAACTGATTATCGCTATCGTATTCATAGCGGGTCAGCGGCGTGATCTCGTCATCCAGTGCGTTGCGCAGGCGTAGCGCCCGCAGGCGGCTATTCTGCCAGGTGACGAGGATCTCCCTGCCGCTCATGCCGCGCGTGCTGAACTCGCGAATACGCTCAAGCTCGCGCCCCTGCCAGTCGAACTGCCAGCCGTTACCGTTACGGTCCGCCAGCCGGTAAATCGCCAGCCGCCCGCACTTACCGCGAAATTGCAGCCGCGCGCTCCCTTCCTGCTCAACATGCCAGAAGCATTCGCCATTGCGGGTTTCCCGCCACAGGCGGCTGCCGTCCGGCAGGCCGACAATACCCTGCTCGCGCCCGTCGGACTGCGGCAGCGCCGCAAACAGCGTCATCCCTTCCGGCTGAGTCAGCACCGCGACGCCTTCATCGGCCAGTATTTCAAGGCGGGTGTCCGCCGGGGTTGACCAGCCGTAACCGCACAGCCCTTCTTCATCGAGATCCGCCGACGAGTAGCTTCGCGTCCACGCCAGCGGCAGGCGGCCGGGTAACAGAAAATCCTCATGTTCCAGGCTCACGCTACCGTCGCGGATATCAACCGGTTCGGCGCGTAGCACCCGGCATTTTAGGACGCCGGGATCCATGTTGCGAAACAGCTTCTGGCGCAGCTTTTTAAACCGCCGCATAAACAGCCGCCACTGCGGCGTTTTTTTAACTTTCTTCAACCCCTTGCCCAACCCGCTTAACCCGGCGCGCATCAGCAGCGCCATCAGGTTGATGGTTGGCGGCCCGCCGACAATCACATTGTTGGGAATCGCGAGATTAAACGTCAGCGGCAGCGTCAGCGAGAGCGGCTTTGGCTTGCTCAGCCGCTTCAGGCGGAACGGCGGCACCATTCCGAGGATGTTACAGCTCAGTACCGGCATGCCGATGCGGGAAAACGGTTCACCATCGACGGCGACGGTTTTGCTACCCATAAACAGCTCGTCTTCCATCTGCGGGCCGCCGGGCGCGCGCAGCGGCGGCACCCACACGCCGCCGACCGGGATATGTACCGCAATACCGCCGGTCCCCGCGCTGGCGCGTTTGATGCTGTTGACGTGTACGGTAGTGCCCAGCAGCGGCAGATAATCAAACACGTCGAAAACGATGCCGATATGCGGCGTCGGCAGCGGCCAGGGATAAGTATGGATATCCAGGCCAAGCTGCGGGTCGAAGTGAGCCCCGGAGTGCATCAGACGCGCCTCAGAACATGGCGCGCAGCAGCGCGCGCAGGAAGGTGCGCACTTCGGTGGCGAACCCGCCGTCCGAAAGGCTTAAAAACAGGATTGCCAGCAGCGTCACGGCAACAATAATAATAATCCGGGTCTTCATAGCGGGTTGCTCCCTGCATTTTCAGTGGATGATGCATCGGTATTTCCCCAGGCAGGCAGGCTTTGCCATTCACCCGGCGGGGCATCAAAGGGGTGGGCGATCTCCGGCAGGCCGTTCCAGTGCGGATGCAGCTTCTCCCGCGCCAGGCGGATCACGCGACGAAAGCTGTCATCGCCGCCGCGGATCAGTTTTTCCCGCGCTTCGCGGATCAGCGCGAACGCGGCTTCCAGCTGTAGCTGTAACTGCCGGTCCACGCGTTTTACCTGTTCGACGGCGGGTTCCCGCGGTAAGCGGTCTTCCGCCTGTTGGATTAAGCGCTGTTTTTCGCTTTGCCAGCGCGTCGCGCAGGCCTCAAGCGCCTCGGTCCGTCGTTTATCATGGATGCGCAGCAGATCCTGGAATGCCAGCGGCAGCGTGGTCTGGGCGCGCTCTTGCCGTGGGATCGGCTCCGCCGCCTGGATGGCGTGAGCATACTCCTCCATCGCTTTTGCCCGGTGCCCGGCGAGGTTGAGACAAAAACCGGACATCCGCCAGCCTTCTACGGCAAATACCGGGTGTGGAATGGTTTGCGCTTCGCCCGCCGCCCGGCGATAGCCTTTCGCCGCCTGGAGATACTCTTTACGCGCGAACCAGGCGCCGGCCTCGCCAAAAGTGCTTTGGGTACGCAGTTGTCCTTTAAGCGCCGGGTCGGCAATTTCGCCGCTGATGGTTTGCGCCTGACGGTAGTGATCGACGGCCCGTTGATGATCGTTACCTTTCAACCAACCGCCGGCGATCAGGTTATGCACCATCGCCTGCTGGTCGGCCCAACCGCAGCGCTGGGCGACGCCGAGCGCCATACCGCCGCGCGCAGCCACCTGCGCGGCGCTGCCTTTTTCCAGCAGCAGCATGGCGTCAGCCAGATAGCGGCGAAACAGCAGGCGATCGGGATTCGGATCGCTCTGCCCGCGCGCGGTTTGATGCATCACTTTCATACTGTCGACGTCATCGGTCAGCAGCTGTACCCTGCGTGGATGCGCCTCATACAGCGGCTGCCAAATCGGTTGCTCAAGCGTGTCGATAAGTAACAGTCTGGCGTTGCACGCCTCCTGCGCCAGCCAGCCGTTCAACCAGCGGTTCAACGCCTTTTCATCGCTGACGGCGGAGGGTTTCAGCACCAATACCAGATATCGTAAATCGTCATGAAATGTCGTCGCAAAATCCTGCAGCATCTGCCGCAACTGCGCCGGGCTATAGGTTGGGAGAAAGCGTTCGGCATCCCATATGGCGGCATCCGGCGTCGCTTCGTAGTGTTCCACAAACTCGCGCCCGAGCGCCTCGCTGTAGCCATAGCCGGTCTCGAACGGCGTGGTTAACCCCAGCAGCAGATCCGGCAGCGAGCGGCCTTCAGGATGCTGCTGCAGCGCGATAAAACCATCAAGCAGCGACTCGCCGCCGGCAGGCGTCCGCCAGATAAATAAGCGGATCTGCTCCGCCTGCTCGCTGGCGTCCAGCCAGCTAAGCTCAAGCTCGCTCATTACTTTTTCGGTCGGATTCTTCGCCGCGTTCATTCCCTTTCCCTGTCAGGCATTGAGCTCAATCTTCTTACCATTCACCATCACGCCGGCGGCGTTAATGGTGATCGTCGACCCGCCAGCGGTAATCTCCACGCTGCCGTTGCTTATCAGAATGCCGCTTTCGCCCACGTTGATATGTACGGTATCGGTAGCGCTGTCGGTTACGCTCCCTTGCGTAAAGCGGGTATCACCGCCGGTGATGCTCAGGGTACGCCCGGCGCCGATCGTCACCTCTTGCTTACTGGTGATGGTCTGCGTTTGCTTACCGGTCACGGAAATATCGTGATTGCCGGTCACTCCCAGCGTCTGGTTGCCGGTGACCTGCACGTTACGGTTCTGCTGGACGCTGACGCTTTCGTTACCCTGCACCTGACGGGTGCGATCCTGTACGACCGTCAGTGACTGCTTGCCTTCGACGGTCGCGGTATGGTCGCTTTTCACCGTGGTGGTATGGTTGCCGCTAATGGTTTCATCGCGGTTCTGCTCAACGCTTAGGGTCTCATTCCCCTTCACGCTTTCGGTACGGTTCTGCTCAACGGTGGTGGTTTCATTACCATTGATGGTTTTGCTGCGATCTTTGCCGACGGTAACGCTTTCATTGCCATCCACCGTGCGGGTGCGGTTCTGTTTGATATGGCTGGTTTCGTCTTTGCCGACGGTTTTGGTGCGGTTATTGCCGACATCATGGGTCTCGTCGTTTTCGACTTCAGTATCCATGTTGCGCTCAGCGTGCAGCCAGAGCTGCTCTTCGCCGGGTTTATCTTCAAAACGCAGGGCGTTGGCGTTGTCCGGCGAACCATCCTTTGAGCGGCTCATAAAGCCCATTTGCGTGGCTGCCGCCGGTAGCGCCCACGGCGGCATACTGGCTTCGTTATAGACGCGGCCAATGACAATCGGCCGGTCCGGCTCGCCGTTAATAAAGTCCACCACCACTTCATCACCGACGCGTGGGATCTGCACCCCGCCGTAACCTTGCCCGGCCCAGGCGCTGGAAACGCGCACCCAACAGGAGCTATTTTCATCGCCCTGGCTTTCGCGGTCCCAGTGGAATTTCACCTTAATCCGGCCATATTTATCGGTCCAGATCGATTCTCCTTTCGGCCCTACCACGCGGGCGGTTTGCGGCCCGTAGGTGCGCGGCCAGTCGGTCCTTGACGCGGGGACAAATGGCGTCGCGGCGGGAATAACGGTGAATGCGATGCGGTGCTGCGCGGTATTTCCGCCGCCGGAGGCATACTGATTCTCTTCAAAATCATAGCGGGCGCCCACCACCAGCCATTTAGCGTTATCAGCCATGTTAGGCGCATGCGTCAGGGTAAACGTGTGTCCCGGGACGATACCGGTCGCGGTGGCGATACCCTGCGTTTGCTGCTGTTCGGCCTGCCAGGACTGCTGACGAATACGGGCGTAGGCTTCGCCGTCGCCGTGCTCCATAAAGCGCCCCGGCCAGTCGTAAACGTCGATTTTGCCCGGTGTCGGCGAGACCGGATTCTGCAGCGTTTGCAGCATCCAGGCGTGGGGCTTGCGAAAATCATAGTCATCGGTGCTGTAAAGCCCCGGCGTGACGACGTGGCTCGCCATCAGCTGGCTGATGCCCTCTTCGCCGACCGCGCCGCCGCCCGGTTGCGCATGCCAGGGAATAGTTTCATAACCGGGGAAGGATTCAGTCTGCTGATAGTCATCCATCAGCACCAGGGTATGGCCGTCTTTATCGTGGCGGAACAGATAGCTAATACCTTCCAGCTCCAGCAAACGGCTGATGAAATGGAAGCTGCTTTCCGCGTACTGTACACAATAATCCCACTGCCGGTAGCTACGCGTAAGTTTGTCCTCAAACTTAACGTTATGCTCGCTAAACAGTTTGGCCACGATATCCGGCACCCGCTGCTGCTGGAAAATACGGAAGTTGCGGTCGCGCATCATCGGCCAGAAATCGGGTTCCAGCGTGGTCTGATAGACGGCGTAGCGCGTCTCGCCAAGATCTTCGGCGCGTACGGTAACGGCGGTGATTTTGCCGGAAAGATAACGCTCCTGTCCCCATTGGCCGGGAACCGCCACCGTCATGTTTTTGCCGAGCATGGCCTGACGGTCGATAGCAAAATCCTGGCTGAGTAAATCGACCTGAAAGTGGAAAGGTTCGGACAGTTTCTCCTGCCCGCTGAATTTCCAGAATAATAACGAGGAGCTGTCGACAGATGACAGGATCGATATCCGATTAACCATATGGATTCCTTTATGGTGCAGGCAGCCGCGGGGCTAATTCCTTAAGATTAATAAATTATCCTGAATATTTATCAGAAGTCATCTCTCTGCCCGAGATTTCACCCAGGAATACTCTTAATTATTCAACTCTGTGCTTTTGTTCATCTTTATACCGTCATTATTAGTAGTGGAGCTTTCTTAACAGGCGTTAATTACTGGTTTGACTTATTAGAAACGGTAATGAGGTAAGTCTGAAAATAGTCTCCTGGCGCGAAGAAATATGTTTAAACCGGCCCGGACGCTTTAAAATAACCGCGGCTGCGAACTGCCATCACAGCCATTTGCTCACCGGCCTGCTCTTGCATACGGTCGGCCGGTGAGCAATCCCTGGTCGTTAATCGCTCAGACATCCCCTGTCTCGTTAATATCAGATCCTTTACCTCAGTCATATTCAGATTGTTTTTACATAAAATCGTCGCGCTATTTTCGCCAGCTAAACGGCGCAGTCGCTAATATTAGCGATGAGGTAATCTATTGTTTATCAATCGGCTTCAGACATAAAACCCCCGCCTGCCAGGCGCTGGCGCAGGTTTTGATAAGGTACGACCCTCTTGATCTCTGCCATCGATCTACAATACTGTATATACATACAGTAAAGATAATCGGTGATCATCATGCAGTTTTTCACACTAACCGAACTACGCCAGATCGTGGCACTCCCCCTGTTCAGAGATCTTGTTCCCTGCGGTTTTCCTAGCCCCGCGCAGGATTATGTTGAACGGCGTATCGACCTGAATGAACTGCTGATTCAGCATCCTGGCGCCACCTACTTTGTGAAATCAAGCGGTGACTCAATGATTGGCGCTGGCATTGGCGATGGTGATTTACTGGTGGTGGATAGCTCCCGCAAGGCCGTCCATGGCAGCATCGTTATTGCCGCAGTGGATGGAGAATTCACGGTTAAGCGCCTCCAGTTACATCCTGTTGTCATGCTAAAACCTGATAATCCCGCCTACCAGCCGATTATGCCAGGCAGTGAAGAGTGTCTGGAAATCTTTGGCGTGGTGACCTACATCGTGAAATCGGCGGGCTGATCGTGTTTGCCCTGTGTGATGTGAACTCATTCTATGCTTCCTGTGAAACCGTCTTTCGCCCGGACTTACGCGGCCGCCCGGTGGTTGTTTTGTCCAATAATGACGGGTGTGTGATTTCACGTTCTGCGGAAGCCAAACCGTTTGTGAAAATGGGTGAACCGTACTTTAAACAAAAAGATATCTTCAGACATCATGGCGTGGTTTGCTTCAGTAGCAACTATGAACTCTACGCCGATATGTCCAACCGGGTAATGACGACGCTTGAAGAGATGTCGCCTCGCTGTGAAAAATACTCCATTGATGAAGTTTTTTGCGATCTTACCGGCGTGCGTAACTGCCGCGTTCTTACCGAATTTGGACATGAGCTCAGAGCCACGGTGCGGCAACGCACACACCTGACGGTGGGCGTCGGAATAGCCCAGACAAAAACGCTGGCTAAACTGGCGAATCATGCGGCAAAACGCTGGCAACAGCAGACAGGAGGCGTGGTTGACCTGTCGAATGCGGAGCGGCAAAGAAAATTGATGGCGGCGCTACCGGTGGAAGAGGTTTGGGGAGTGGGTCGACGCATAGCGAAGAGGCTTGAAACGATGGGGATCCGGACGGTATTGCAGCTGGCTGACACGGATATCCGCTTCATCAGGAAACACTTTAATGTCGTACTGGAAAGAACCGTCCGTGAATTACGCGGCGAGCCCTGTCTCGAGCTGGAAGAGTTTGCCCCGGTAAAGCAAGAGATTATCTGTTCCCGTTCGTTCGGCCATCGCATCACCGAGTACGAAGAAATGCGCCAGGCCATCTGTAGTTACGCTTCCCGGGCTGCAGAGAAACTTCGTCAGGAACATCAATACTGCCGGTTTATCTCCGTCTTTGTAAAAACGTCGCCCTTCGCGCCTGACGAACGGTATTACGCCAATAATGCCTCGGTCACCCTGCTTACCCCAACGCAGGACAGCAGAGATATTATCGCCGCCGCGACGCGTTGTCTGGATGCCATCTGGCAAAGTGGCTGTCGGTACCAGAAAGCCGGGGTGATGCTGGGCGATTTTTATAGCCAGGGCGTCGCGCAACTTAATCTGTTTGACGAAAATGCGCCGCGAAAAAATAGCCAAAAACTGATGGAGGTACTGGACCGCCTGAATGCTGAGGACGGACGTGGAACGCTTTACTTCGCCGGCCAGGGTATCCAGCAACCGTGGCAGATGAAGCGGGAAATGCTCTCCCCGCGATACACTACCCGATATAGCGATCTGCCCACGGTTAAATGAGAGCTCTCACAGGCCAAACCTTAGATAAAAGGTTTGGCCATCATGGCGTCCGTCAGGTTATTTATGGAATATAAAATTGCGCAGCGCGTTTCTCACTTCTCCTTCCGCGGTTGCAGAACAAGTTGATGATGGCTGGCCTCAATGACGCGCGCGCGGTCCGGGTCAAGATCCACACGGGCAAGCACCAGCTTCCAGTCGTTTTTCGTCAGATCCGGCGCCCGGAACAGCGCCACCACGGCAACATACTGCGCCTGTTCATCCAGCGGCATGGTGAGACTCATCGCCGTTCCCGGTTTGAGCACCAGGCTGCGACTGGCCAGTTGGTCGTCTTTTAATATGTCCTCTCCTTCCGCCGCCAGTTGCTGGTAAACCGTCTTATCGAAAGTCTTGCGATCCTTCAGCACATAGACCCGCACCATCACCGGCTGGGAGGCGCTGTTATCCTCGCGGTTATCGGTGTTTAACGCATTGCGCGCGCTAAAATCCAGACGCAGCGTTTTCACCTGGCGATAAAATACTGACTTTACGGCGGACGAAGCGCCGTCGCTGATTTTCTGTGTTAGCCCACAACCCGCCAGCATGAACGGCAGAAGAATCAGTGCGGATAGTTTAAGCGAAGTGATATGCAACACGTTGGTTTCCTTGTGATAATGATGCAAGCGGCATGCCGCGGTAGCCGCCCAGTTCCGTGGTAAACGTGGCCGGTAAATCCGGCGGAACCGCGTCCCCCTCCATGCCCAGAACGCCGCTTATGCCGAGCATAAACGGCGTTTCGCCAAGTACCGGCGCGGGTAACAGCGGCGTGGGAAGCGTTAAGGTGATTTTGGCCTTATAGCGCCAGCCGAGATAAACCCGCAGCAGAACCAGAAAGTCCGCATAGATTTGCCCTTCCGGCATCCAGCCTGCGGCCTCGGCGATATCATCGGTGTACAGCGCGATCAGCAACTGGCTGGCAATCTCGGTCGTTTCCTCGCCCAGCACCGTGTAGCCATCAAGCAGGAAATCGTTATCGCCGTAAAAACCCAGCGGCTGCGCCGGGTACACCGTCCGTGGGCAGTGCGGCGACACTTCCGCCCGCGTATGGGGCGCCAACAATCGTACCAGCGCCTGAATCCCCTCTTCGGTACGCGCGGGCAGGCGCATCACGCTGAGTAATGCCAGAAAGCGAGATACCGGCGCGGCAATATGCTGAGCGGTGCCGGGAATGCCCAGCCCGATCAGCCCCAGCAGGCTCTGTGAAGTACGGTCGCGACCGCCGTCTTCAAAGGTTGCCGGATACGAGTATTTGCGCCAGATGCGATAAAACTGGCTCAGAATGCGGTGGTTAAAAATATCGAGAAATGCTTCCTGCGCCTCATGCCCTTCTCTTTGCTGCGCAATATCATCCAGCCAGGCGGTGGGCAACGGCGAATCGACACCGTATAGCCCCATAAAGGTGGTGCGCAACGTCGGCGGCGCGTCGGGATGCGCCTCATCATACTCCACCGCTTTGAGTTCGCTGACCGGAAAACCCATCCCCGGATGCGGGCGAAAGCGTACCGGATCATCCGCCGGGTTTAGCGTGCTGCCTAATGCCGGCGCGCCAGGTCGCGATTTTTCCAGTAGCTGGCAGAAGCGGTAAAAGTTGATGCGCTGAATATCCCGCTCCAGCCGCGGGCTCAGCCGGGAATGCGGCGTTTGTGGTTCTCCAGCCATTCGAGACGCTCTCCGGTAGGTTGCAGTATCAGAATCAGACGATTAAACAGATGGATATCGGTATACAGGGCAAAGAAGCGGTTGAGCATCTCGCCAAACAGGCAGATGTCGCCGTGCCCGGCGAAGCCGTTACCGTCGAGCGTCACCTCTATCTGCACGCCGCGTAGAAAGTGCCCCTCGGCAAAACGTTCCACCTCACAGTGGCTCACGTCGACGATCGCCTGCAGGCGACGGCGGTTCATTTCGTTGTCCGTCCAGTCGTACAACGCCAGCGCGCCGCGCAACACCTCGGCGTTATCCATCATCCACAGGAAGCTGCTACCGAGATGGCTCAGCACCCGCCAGTGAAAACGGTCGCGATCCGGTGGATAACACGGCAACGTCGGCGCGCTGAGATTGCACACCTGGAGTCGCGACGTTGTGGATTTGACCACCGTGTCCAGCAGCGTGCTTTGCAGCGCCCGCCGCGGCAACTGGCCGTTGGTGCCGATCAGGCTCAATGACAGGGTTTCATTCTGCGGCACGCGATGCTGGTCAAACGCCTCGCCGCCCAGCGTCAGCCAGGTATCATGCAGCCCGGACGGGCCACGTTTAACGCGCGTGTGGTAATAATATTCCGGCGCATCATGGCGCAACATGCCGCCTTTGTGGCGAAAACTGGTAAACGGCACATACACTTGGGTGCCGGAAAGACGTGAAGAGGTGACGGACTCCACCGAATAGATTTCGGTGTGTCCATCCTGGACGCGCATGGGGCGCAGCAGATACTCACTTTGTAGTGAATCCAGATGCAGCGGGTCCGACTCCAGCGGGAACAGGTTAATAACCGGGCTGCAGTGTAAACGCAGATGTTTCTCTGACAACGCATACTCCTGCGGCCACGGTTTATCCAGCACGACCTCGATCTCAAACCATCCCGGCGCATCAGGAAACGTCATATTCTCCAGCCCGCACAGCGCGACCGACATAAATTTTTCACGAAAGCTGAAATACTCCAGCAGCAACTGGTAGCCGCTGAACCCGCCGCTTTGGGGCAGCAGCGCATCATCATGGCCAAAACCGCAAACGGCAAAATGGGCCGCCAGCGGCCTGCTATCGGCCTCCCCCGCCAGACGTATGCCGATGCGCGCCACATTCAGGGTCAGCGCTTCATGCAGCGCGCAGGCCAATGGCGCATCGGCATTCAGATACAACGGAATACGGCTCAGGTCTAGCGCCCGCCAGTCCACCAGCGCGCTACAGTCAAAACGCAGACAAATCGCCTGGCGGCCGTCGGCCTGCGCCCTGACGCTGGCGCGGGAGAGCGCGAGCGGCTGTAAGGTTAGCGGCTGGGTCGTGGTGTAACGGCAGCGGGTGCCCGTCTCGCCGATGGGCCGGGAGATCACTTCCGTTCCCTTCTTCAGCCGCTGCGGCTCTTTCATCTCCCGCCAGTCGACGCTGAACTCGACCATCGCCAATGACGGAATGGTACGGAGATAATGCGGCCAGATCATACTCACCAGCCCGCCGGTCAGCTCCGGCAGGTCGTCGTCGAGCTTTTCGCGCAGCCGCCCCATCAGGAAAGCAAAACCTTCGAACAGGCGCTCAACATAGGGATCGCGGGCGCCGGCTTTATCGAGGTTTAACGCCGCGGCGCGATCGGGATGGGCGCGGGCAAACTCCTCGCCAGCCTCACGCAGATAGCGCATTTCAGCGTCAAAATAACGCAGAGTTAAATCGTCCATGGAATATCTCAGATGTCAGAATTGAAAAACTCGCTGCTTGTAAAGCAGCGCTTGCAGCGTGAATGTCGGCCCTTATTCCTCTACGTCACCGTCAGCAAACGGTTCCGCACGGGAGGCCTCCACAATGAAAATCTGTGTCGGCAACGTGAAGTTTCGCAGTTTCAGCAACGCCAGCGGGCCATCGCCGAGTTCGGTACGCAGCAGCCACTGCAGTTGCCGGTTATCCGGCGTATTGACCGTCAGGCGAAACAGCCCATCGCCGATCTGCTGGCGCTTCATTCTCTCCAGCATACGCAGCGTGCCCCACGGGCCGCTGTCGTTCGCCAATAGCCGAGCGCCCGCCGCCACTGAGCTCCAGCTCAGCATCGCGCCGGGTTTGTTGATAGTCCCCGGCCAGCGGAAACTTTTCCATTCGGCAAGCTGGTTAAAGTAGTGCAGATTCTGGCCGTCGAGGGTGAGTTGCGTTTCAACAATGCCCGGCGTCGCCACCCCCTGTAGTTCAAACCCCATTCCCTGACTGCCGTCGGTAAACAGGATGTCGGACAAGGAACTCAGTTGATTAATCGCCTTCAGGAAGGCCGGATTGAAAGTCAGCCCCTGACTGTGCGCGCTATCGGCCACCCAGCGGCTACCCTCCCGGTTGAGCACGCCGCCCAACTGTCGGGCAAGAAACTGGTCGATTCGCCCGCTATCGCGACGGATGAATGCCGCCAGCATCGGTAGCGAGACATCGTTTTTGCCCGCGGCAAACGGATAGCGGCCGTCGAAAGCCGAATGCCAGTTAGCGACCACAGAACGCTGCCACGCCTCGTTCAGGCTGGCCGCCGATGGCTGCAGCACCGTTTCCCAGGCCTGCGTCAGCGGCTGGACGAACATGGTCTGGCCGAAACCGCTCCACTCTTCGCCAAGGCTGGCCGCCACCAGGCTGCCGTACTCCTGGGTGTCGGTCAGGTCGACGCTTTTGCCCTGGAACACGGTCTGCGCCAGCTGCTGCATCATCGCCTGCGGGTCGGGGGCGTTTGCCACCTGCTGGAGCCGCAGGCGTACGCGGGTCAGGCGCGTCAGCCAGGTCTGTAAACTGAGGGTGCTGTCTGCGGCGACCACGCTTTGAGAGGGATTTTTGCCCATCAGCGCCAGCAGCGGCCCAAAGGTACTCTCCAGCGGGCCGCGCACGCCGCCGGCCTGCTGATCGATAAACGGCTGCTTATCCTTATCGAGTAGATTTTTAGCCGACTTCACCAGCGAATCCGCCACACCCTCACGCTGCTGCCCGGTCTGCCCCTGCCAGGCAAGGGTATTCATCAACGCAATCAGCGGCGACTGACGAACGTCGCCCGCCAACGTCAGCTGATCGGTCACATCGGCAATATTGCGCGCCGGATTTAAGCGAATGCTATTGAGAAAACCCAACCACGCCCCGGCGAAATCGGTGAAATAACGATCGGTCAGCCGCTGTTTCAACGCCTCCGGGGAGACATCGCCGCTGACGGTCTGGCGGCTATCGCTCAGCACCCAGTCGATCTCATCGCGCCTGGCCGCCACCGCCTTATCGATCGCCTCGCGCACGCCGCCCTCCCACGCCTGGCGGGTAAACATCCCCGGCACCACCTCTTCCGTGGTAAACAACCGGCTGGCATTGGTCTGCGGCGTCATGTCTTCCAGCGTCATGTCGGCATAGTTACGGCGCACCTGCAGCAGCATGTTCTCGTAAAGCGTGCTTTCGGCGTTGCGCCGCCCGATTTGCGCCAGCAGCACCTGACGCGCTTGCGTCACCAGCGCGGCGTCCGGGGTGATTCTCCACGTCGGCTGCGACGGCAAGTTGTCCATATAGAAGCCCCATAAATCGGGGGCGATGCTCTGCCATAGCGCCGGGGCGACTCCCTGACGCGTCTGCTGCGCGGCGGTCATTGCCTGGCGGTAAAACGCCGCATCGGCTTTGTCCGGACGCGCCATCATCAGATAGGCCTTTAACTGGTCATAACCCGCTTTCGCCAGCTGCGCCCGCTGCGGGCTGCGCGGCGGCAGGTTGACCAACACCGTCAGTTGCCGGGTCAGCGCCTGCGCCGCGGCGTCGCGGATCAGACGCTGGTTAGCCCGCCCATACCACGGCAGCAGCGCGGCAGAAAGCGGCGCATTATGATTAAGACCAAAGCGCTGATACCAGGGCGTGCCGTTGGCGAGCTGATTCTGTAGACGGCCGATATCGTTGCGCAGCACCTGCAAATCGATCAGATGCTGGTCGTTAACGACGGGCTGCCGCAGCAGCTGTACCCGCTGGGTGGCGCTGACAATTTGCTGGCGGTTGACGATAAAAGAGAGCAGGCTTCCCGCCGCCCACAGAGCAATCAGCGCCAGCAGGCCGACGCCGAGGGAGCGGCGCCACGCCCCCCCCACCGGCACGCCGCGCGCGCGGCCGCAGTCTGCGATGATCCCCTGCCAGACGGCCGGGGCCGACCAACGGTGGGGATAGAGCCCATTGTCCACCGCTTCTTCCGCCTTTAACGAGGGGCTGAACAGCAGACCACGGAGCGGGATCTGATGCAGATGCCCGGTAAGCCACGGCGTCAGTAGCGTCTTCCAGCCGCTGATACCACCCTCCTTCAGCCATTTAGCGACACGCAGCAGGTAATCGTGGGACGAATCAGCGCACAACTGCTGGGTCCCCTGCGCCAGCATGGCGGGCAGAATGGCGCGAAGCTGCCGTTCAACATCCTGCGGGACGGCCCGCGGCGGGAACAACGCCCCCAGCGTCTGGGTAATGCGCGTATCCTGCGGCCAGTCGCTGTCGTGGAGTTGCCACAGATAGACCGGCGGATGGTAGCGCAGAACCTGCGCAACCTGCTCCAGCGTTCGCAAATACCCGTCCAGAGTCGCGGCGGTGGCCTGAGCATTGTCCAGCGCCAGCACGATACCATCCAGCGGCCGGCGGCCGCGCAGCCGACGCAGGGCACTGAGCCGCTCGTTATCCACCGTCGCCGACAGGCTACCGCCGTGAATTAGCACCGTACCGCGGCCCTCCAGCCATTGCTGTTGCGCAAGGCCTGGAGCGATGGCGGCAATCTGCGCCGCCTCGCCAGCGACCCACAGCAGGCGGACCTTATTGCGCCACAATCGGCCGTAGCGGCGACGGAGAAAGTGCTTTAAGGACGCAAACGGCTGCGCCGGTTTTGTCTGCTGGCTAATAAAAGTCCGCGTCTGACGCTGTTGCCCATCGGCTTTTTGCCTGATAAACAGGTGGAAAGCAATAAAGCCCAGTATCCAGAGACAGAGACCATACGCCCAGATCAGGCCACAGACGGTCAATATCTCGCGGATCGCCGTCCACTGCAGCGTGCGGTTGGCGTGCCAGTTCCACCATCCCAGACCGCCCAGCAGGACCACAATTGTCCAGACGGCAAGACACAGGGTCGCGGTAGCCGCTACGGTCATTACCGCGGCATTTTTTTCCTTGAACATAAAATTGATGATTCCCTTAGCCACGGGCGTGCATCATCACGCCCGTATAGCGTTATTAAGGATACTTAGCGGATATAATGAATATGGCGATAACGAATTAAGGCAGCAGTATTTTAAAAGCCTCGCTTTTTATATCGCGATATATTTTCCCCAGCACGCCCGATACCGTATTCAAATCTTTCATATCCGTTCTCGCCTGCACTAATATATCGCCAACATTAATATCAATAATCGCTTTTACCCGCTGGCCAAATTGTTTCACCGAATCCCACGTATCATCATCGTTATCGTAAATCGTCCGCGACGCAAAATAACCGTGGGAAAACGAGGAGTGCAGCGGGTCGTGATTATATTTAGCCAGCGTGTCATGCACGTAGTTATCGTAAAAATCCAGCATCGTCGGCGAGCCCATCAGCGCCGCCCGCCGGGCATCGCCGCTTTTCTTGATCTGGATATATTCCGACTCCTGCGCCGCCACCAGCGGACCGCCAAGCTGGTTGGTCTGCGTGGTGGGGATCACATCCAGCAGCACCTGGCCCAGCAGCGCCACGATACCGGTATGGGCAAAGTCATAGCCCCACGCCGCGCGATCCAGACGATCCTTATCGATAAACGGCACTTCTCGCGGCCCTTCGCTTTCCGCGGGCGCCGCCGCCGACGGCAGCGCGCTGGTCTGCTCATTCAGCGCCTGCTGATAAAAAGGTTTGCGCTGATAATACTTATCGGCGTATTGCGGGCTGGCAAAGCGCTCGGTGCGCCAGGCGGTAATCCAGCTCAGCTGGTCCGCCAGCATCACCTCCAGCGCTTTGGCCTTCAGCGGCACATACACCGGATCCGGCAGTTTGCCCAGCGGGCCGTTCTCCGGCGGCTTCGCGGCGGCGGCTTTCGCCTTATCGCCATCCGCCTTGTCGTGAGCCGCCTTCAGCGCGGCAACCGGATCCCGGCCCTGGGCCACGGCGATGGCCACCACCTCCGCCTCATTGACGGCCGGCGTTTCGGTCTTCGCCCCCGCCTGCTGCGCCCCGGCCTGCTGCCAGGCGTTAAACAGGGCGATCGCCTGGGCGGAGATTTTGAATTGTTTTATAACGGCATTCGTCATTATCCGGTAGGCCTTATTTTTAGCCCCTCCGGGCAACACCTCCTCAGGCACGCTCAGCGGCGCCCCGGCATCAAAGGCGGCGGCATACATATCGTGCAGCACAATCTTTGACAGCAGGCTGGCGGCATCGGTCTGCACTTTGCCGAGTTCCGTGGGTTTACAGTCGCCGCCAACATCGGCATGCATTCCGGGATAGACCACCTCCACCGCCCCGGCCGGGTATTTGCCGTCCGGACCGCGGATGGAGTCCAGCGGCAGGTCGCCGTGCTGCTCGTGGCCGGCGACAAAGTGGTGGCAGCTTTTTAAGAAACCTTTGGTGGTCGGCAGCCGCAGGCTGTTGGCCGCCCAGCCCAGATGCCCGGTGGCCGACGGCAGAATATGCGGCACGCCAACCGCGGAGACCGTATCCAGCAACCCCATAAACTCGATACTGATAGGGATGCCCAGCAGGGTTGGCCCGCCCGGAACCACCGCCCCCGCCGGCAGCATATTTGTCGCATCGAGCGGCATTTTAGCGTCATCGAGCAGCAACTCCAGCCCGCGGGCGAAGGCGCGGGCGGTGGCGGCCCCCCGGCAGTAGCCGTAGACGAACAGCTTGATTTTGGCGATGCGCCGCTGCGAGCGTTGGATATGCAGCCGCGTCGGCTGCCGCGGCCACTGGTTGACCACGCACCCCAGATGGTCGTCGCAGAATTTGTCAAGCGCGCTTTTACGGTTGAACTTCTGGGTCAGCCGCGAGAAGGGCCAGACGGTGGCCATACTTTGCCGATATCTGGTCAGCTCATTGTCTTCTATCCTTTCCTTTTTCACCGCATAACAAATGCTGCTGTAGGTTTTAAGCAGCGCCTGATTGATACGATCCTCACCGCCGTTGGCAAACAGCTCGCCGTCCAGCGAGTAGTGCTCTTCGCCAATCTCCGGAAAGCGCGCCCCACAGCCGGGGAAGTAGTAACTGAAGTAGCCGTCGTTTTCCGCAGTTTCATCCTGCTCTTTCCAGTTTGCCGCATGGTAGAGGCGGCCAATATTGGTCAGCGGCGGATTGCGCGAGCCGTATATCTCATCAGCCCCTTCTTCATTACAGCAGGTACCGTCAAAGAACAGGCTGATATGCAGGCTGGCGGGGCAGCCCGGTTCCGTTTTTTTGTCCGATTGATGATCGGACTCCCCGACATATCCCTCCAGGTACTGCCTGGCGTAGTTGCCTTCGGTCAGCGTTCTGCTCGCCGGCAGGCGGCCGCGCTCGTTGTATTCGGTTTTCTGCTGCGTGGAGTCATCCGCTGGCGCTTTCCCCTTTTTATCATCCGGCCCGGGAAAGTGTGGCGGTAAACTGGCCGCTTCTGCGGTGGACGTTTTGACAGCGACCGGGGTGGCGCCGGTCTGGAAGGCGGCAATAAGCGCCTTCAGGGCACTTAACGTGGAGTCTGCGGCGTCGGACATACAACTTCCTCCTTGATATGTTGGATAAGTATTTTCTGAGCTCTTTGCTTCCAGTCTGGCGGCGACTGGGGAACCGGATATCCCGGCTGTCCCGGCGGGATGCAGGAACGCACTATCCGCACTTTATCGCAGGGGAAAATATGCACATCAAATCCGCAGGCCTGCCCCTTCTCCCAACGTTCGATAGGGACAGTAATCGGCCCATGTTTCTGATAGTGAGTTTCATAGTCGTCCGGCATCTCACTCGATTTCATCCAGGCATTAGGATCGGAAGTCCAGGTGATTTTTGCCGTCAGTCCCGGCCGCCAGACATCTGGCACCATCACGCAACAGAAGCCGCCGCCGCCGCCGTAGGGATTAGCCCTGGGGCCCCCGTAACCGTTTACCTGCACCGAAACAATGTCATCCGGGCCGTGGTTATAGACATTTATGTCAGCGCCGCTCATGCCGTCGCGACTGTGGTCGCGACAGGCCGTCAGCAGGCAGAGCAAAACGGCGGCCAGCACCATCAGTCCGCCGGGCAAAATACGGATATGTTTTATCATTGATGTGTCCTTACAAATATAAAGTGATGACTTATTAATAAATGGCGTAATTAAATGCTTGTATTTATGCTAATATATGAACCTCCATATATAACTGATAATGATATTTGTAGCGGTCAAATAAAATTGGTCGCTACAAATATCTTCAGCTGTATTTTAATATCCGTTCACACCTGTACTAATATATCGCCGACATTAATATCAATAATTATTTTTACCCGCTGGTTTGCGTGGTGGGAATAATATCCAGCAGCGCCACGATACCGGTATGGATAAAGTCATAGCCCCACGCCGCACGATCCAGACGATCCTTATCGATAAACAGCACTTCTCGCGGCCCTTTGCTTTCCGCGGGCGCCGCCGCCTGCTGCAGGCGTTAAACAGGGTGATGGCCTGGGCGGAGATTTTGAATTGATCTGCGACATCCCCTTGCATTACCCGATATTTTTTACCTTTGGCGCCGCCGGGCAATACCTCCTCGGGTACGCTCAGCGGCGCCCCGGCATCAAAGGCGGCGGCATACATATCGTGCAGCACAATCTTTGACAGCAGGCTGCGGGCGTCGGTCTGCACTTTGCCGAGTTCTGACGGTTTACAGTCGCCGCCGACATCGACATGCATCCCGGGATAGACCACCTCTACCGCTCCCGCCGGGTATTTACCGTCCGGACCGCGGATGGAGTCCAGCGGCAGGTCGCCATGCTGCTCGTGGCCGGCGACAAAGTGGTAGCAGCTTTTTAAGAAGCCTTTGGTGGTCGGCAGCCGCAGGCTGTTGGCCGCCCAGCCCAGATGCCCGGTGGCCGACGGCAGGATATGCGGTACGCCAACCGCGGAGACCGAATCCAGTAGCCCCATAAACTCGATACTGATGGGGATGCCCATCAGGGTCGGGCCGCCGGGTACCACCGCCCCCGCCGGCAGCATATTTGTCGCATCGAGCGGCATTTTAGCGTCATCAAGCAGCGACTCCAGCCCGCGGGCGAAGGCGCGGGCGGTGGCGGCCCCCCGGCAGTAGCCGTAGACAAAGAGCTTGATTTTGGCGATGCGCCGCTGCGAGCGCTGGATATGCAGCCGCGTTGGCTGCCGCGGCCACTGGTTAACCACGGCACCCAGATGGTCGTCGCAGAATTTGTCGAGTGCGCTTTTACGGTTGAACTTCTGGGTCAGCCGCGAGAAGGGCCAGACGGTGGCCATACTGTTCCGGTATCTGGTCAGTTCGCTGTCTTCTATCCTTTCCTTTTTCACCGCATAGCAGATGCTGCTGTAGGTTTTAAGCAGCGCCTGATTGATACGATCCTCACCGCCGTTGGCAAACAGCTCGCCGTCCAGCGAGTAGTGCTTCTCACCAATCTCCGGCAAGCTTGCGCCACAACCGGGGAAGTAGTAACAAAAATAGCCATCTTTTTCTGCTGAGAAATTCTGATCGGTCCAGTTTGCCGCATGGTAGAGCCGACCAATATTGGTCAGCGGCGGATTACGAGAGCCATAAACTTCATCGGCCCCCTTTTCATTACAGCAGGTACCGTCGAAGAACAGGCTGATATGCAGGCTGGCCGGGCAGCCCGGCTCCGTTTTTTTATCCGATTGATGATCGGACTCCCCGATATATCCCTCCAGGTATTGCCTGGCGTAGTTGCCTTCGGTCTGCGTTCTGCTCGCCGGCAGGCGGCCGCGCTCGTTGTATTCGGCTTTCTGCTGTGTAGATTTATCGGCAGGCTTTTCTCCCTTTTTATCATCCAGCCCGGGAAACTTTGGCGGTAAGCTGGCCACTTCTGCGGTGGAGGCTTTAACCGTGACCGGAGTGGCGCCGGTCTGGAAGGCCGCAATAAGCGCCTTCAGGGCATTCAGCGTGGAGTCTGCGGTGTCGGACATACAACTTCCTCCCTGATATGTTTGATAAGTATTTTCTGAGCTCTTTCCTTCCAGTCCGGTGGAGACTGAGGGACTGGATATTCAGGTTGACCTGGCTGAACCGGCCCCCCCGGGAGCACGCAGGAACGCACTATCCGCACCTTATCGCAGGGGAAAATATGCACATGAAAACCGCAGGCCTGACCCTTCTCCCAGCGTTCAATCGGCACGGTAATCGGCCCATGGTGCTGATAGTATTGTGAATAGTTGTCAGGCATATCGCTTAGCCTCATCCAGGAGTTAGGGTCGGAGGTCCAGGTGATTTTTGCCGTCAGCCCCGGGCGCCAGACATCTGGCACCATGACGCAGCAGAAGCCGCCGCCGCCGCCGTAGGAGTTCGCCCTTGGCCCGCCGTAGCCGTTCACCTGCACCGAAACGATGGCATCCGGGCCGTGGTTTAACAACGTTATGTCGGCGGCGCTCATGCCGTCGCGACTGTGATCGCGACAGGCCGTCAGCAGGCAGAGCAAAACGGCGGCCAGCACCGCCAGCCCGCCAGGTAAAATACGGATATGCTTTACCATTGATGTGTCCTTACAAATTTAAAGTGATGACTTATTAATAAATGACGTAATTAACTGCTTGTATTTATGCTAATAGATGAACCCCATATATAACTGGTAATGATATTTGTAGCGGTCAAATAAAATTGGTCGCTACAGACATTAATACCGGTTTTCCAGAGGTTAGAGCCGGGCAATATTAGTCAGCGGCGAATTGTGTATGCAGGCTGGCCGGGCAGCCCGGTTCCGTTTTTTTGTCCGAGGGATGTTCTGACTCTTTAACATACCCCTCCAGGTACTGCCTGGCGTAGTTACCTTCGGTCTGCGTTCTGCTCGCCGGCAGACGGCCGCGCTTGTTGTATTCGGTTTTCTGCTGCGTGGAGTTATCCGCGGGCGTTTTCTCCTTTTCATCATCCGGCCCGGGAAACTTCGGTGGTAAGCTGGCCGCTTCTGCGGTGGAGGTTTTAACCGTAACCGGAGTGGCGCCGGTCTGGAAGGCGGCAATAAGCGCCTTCAGGGCATTCAGCGTGGAGTCTGCGGTGTCGGACATACGATCTCCTCCTTAATATGATTTATAAGCACATTTTGCGCTTTTTTTAGTCCGTCAGCCTCAGGCTGTATCGGATATTCAGGGGCCGCTCGACCGTAGCAGGAACGCACTATCCGCACCTTATCGCAAGGGAAAATATGGATATCAAAACCACAAGCCTGCCCTTTCTCCCAGCGTTCAATCGGCACGGTGATCGGTCCATGGTGCTGGTAGTGACTCGCATGATCGCCAGGGATATGTTTCGGGTCTATCCATGCGTTAGGATCGGAGGTCCAGGTGATTTTTGCCGTCAGTCCCGGCCGCCAGACATCCGGCACCATCACACAGCAGAAGCCGCCGCCGCCGCCGTAGGAGTTAGCGCCTGGCCCGCCGTAGCCATTCACCTGCACCGAAACGATGGCGTCCGGGCCGTGGTTTAAAACGGCTATATCAGCAGCGCTCATGCCGTCGCGACTGTGATCGCGACAGGCCGTCAGCAGGCAGAGCAAAACGGCGGCCAGCGCCGCCAGCCCGCCGGGCAAAATACGGATATGCTTTATCATTGATGTGTCCTTACAAAAGAAATTAAATGCGTTGTTATTAAGAGATGGCGTAATGACAGAATTATATTTTTGCTGATATATATACCTCCCGAATATTTGTGATAATGATATTTGTAGCGGTCAAATAAAATTGGCCGCTTCCGCGGTGGACGTTTTGACAGTGACCAGGGTGACACCGCTCTGGAAGGCGGCAATAAGCGCCTTCAGGGCATTCAGCGTGGACTCTGCGGTGTCGGACATACAACTTCCTCCTTGATATGTTTAAAAATGACGTTATCTGCCTTTTGATCCTCATCGGGCGCACGATGTATCGGATATTCCGGAGATGAGCGATCGTGACAGGAGCGTATAATTCTTACCTTATCGCAGGGAAAGACATGCACTTCAAAACCGCAGCCCTGCCCCTTCTCCCAGCGCTCAATGGGCACGGTAATTGGCCCATGGCGCTGATAGTATTGCGAATAGTTGTCAGGCATATTACTGGATTTCATCCAGGCGTTAGGATCGGAGGTCCAGGTAATTTTTGCCGTCAGCCCCGGGCGCCAGACATCAGGCACCATGACGCAGCGAAAGCCGCCGCCGCCGCCGTAGGGATTAGCTCTTGGCCCGCCGTAACCGTTCACCTGCATCGAAACAATGGCGTCCGGGCCATGGTTATAGACATTTATATCAGCGCCGCTCATGCCGTCGCGACTGTGGTCGCGACAGGCCGTCAGCAGGCAGAGAAAAGCGGCGGCCAGCGCCGCCAGTCCGCCGGGCAAAATACGGATATGCTTTATCATTGATGTGTCCTTACAGAACTAATAATCACCCATTAATTATCAAAAAGGAGGATGTTTCATTCCTCAAAGTGGCTTTCAAACCAGGAAGCTAAATCGCCGATAAAATTCTGCTGATGCGCCTGCCAGCCGAGTTGCCAAAGAGTGTTAAATTTCTCCTCCTGGGTAGTAAAAAAGGTGCTGAATTTTTCAGAAACCGTAAATTGCTGGGCATCTATAGCGACATCCAGTTTCATCATTTGCTCATCGCTGAAATTAATCTTGATCGCCTCCGGGATCGCTGCCTGAACAGGCGAGCACTCGCCTTCCAGCCAGCAGATCTTGTTGTCTCTATCGCGATAGCTCCAGAGATAAACCGGTTCTAAAAACCATGCTTTTTGCTCTTCAGTGAGCACATGCTGCATCAGCAACGGGAACATACGGGTATCGTAATAACGCACCAGGCCAGAACGGTCTTCCCATGCGCCGTCGGCCAGGTTGCGCAGGTGGGCGGCGAGCGTTGAAAAACTCAGCGGTGAGAGGAAGATCAGCAGACCCGGCTTGCAGGAAAATGCGGCGATCAGATCGGCGATCCACTGACGATGCTGCCAGCAGGCTGGCTCCAGCCGCATCAATAAAGGCGCCATCTCCAGCAGCGGCTCTTCCGGTTGCCCCTGATAGAGTGAGAACCACTGCACCGGAGGAGAAAGTCTATTTAAGCCATCCAATAACGGGTTGTCTAAAACGCCTTGATCGGCAATGAGATAGACGTCGCGCAGCGCGAGTTTTCGCGCAAATTGTTCCAGCTTGCTCATCCATTCCTGATCCATTAACGCCATGTTCATTCCTTCTTGTCTTGAGGTTGCGGTGACGGGACTGCTGCGGTGACGATGCCTAGTGAGAGAGGGTGACGCGGATCGCGGGCGATCCAGCCGCAAGACTGATGAAAGTGGCGGGCAAATATCGCCGCCAGTGCGATGATGATGAGCTGCTCCATCTGCCCCGTCTCACCCCAGTTTTCATCCTGCAGCAGTTGGTTGCTGTTCCAGCCGCTGTGCGCCAGTTCCGGGATTTGCGGTTGTGTGAATGCGATACAGGGATCGGGCGGACGTTCAGCCCCGCTTTGCTGCATTGCCCGCTGACAGACCTGCTGGATATTTTCCACCGCGGCGCCTTCATAAACCTCGCCGCGGGTCAGCCGCGCCTCCCCCTCCCGGGCCAGTAACCAGAGCGCGGCGGATTCCCCCGCCGGTCTCGCCGAATCCCCCGTCGCCGCCACCGACTGGCACCCCGCCACCAGAATGAAACATTCGTCGCCGGACTCATTAATTCGCGCGGTAATCTCCGATAAGCTGGCCTCGCCCTGCCAGGGTTCCGCCATATGCGGCAACTGAGCGGTGGGACAGCGCTTGCGCAGCTCGGCGCAAAATTCTCGCCACGCCGGTTCGCTGCCCTGCCAGTAACAGCCGCTCAGGCCGGGAAGTTGATGTTCGCCACGTTGCGCCAGCCATTGTTGCGCCAGCATTCGGGCTAGCTGCTGTTCACGCAGGTCGATATCCACGATGTCCGAGTGGATCAGTCGCAGCGCCCGCGCACCGGACTCCAGTTTCTCTTTTGGCGGCTGATGTTCTCGCTTCAGCAGCGTCTGCCAGCGCTCGGGTTCACATCCCACCGGCCCCAGCAGCACCGTTTCCACCAGCCCAACGCTATATTGATGCCGGGCCCACCACGTTTGATGATCGAAATCGATCAACCGCTGGTAGTACTGGGTGTAGTGAACCGACAGGCGGTAATAAAGCAGACGCAGCATCCAGATGATGAGGACCAAAAGCATGGCGCTAACGATTGCGACGGTTATTAACGCCCCGCCACGCGCTTCGGCAGGCATTAACGCCGCGCCTCCTCCGCTGATAAGCGTCATCCCCGCGCCGACGGACAACCACCGTCCGTTGTGGGGCGACGTGGCGGTTTTGTAAGGCAGATAGTCGGTTAGCTGTCTCATAGCGCGACTTCGCAATCAGAGCGTGAACTCACCAGCGTACAGCCGCAGGCGCAATGATGCCCGTCAAGAGCCACCGGATAACCATCCACTTCATACAGCGAGCTTCCTTCGGCTATGACCGTCAGGCCATGTTCATTGCAGCTCACCTGGTCGCCTTTGCAGGCGATGCCTTTACCAAAACAGAGATAATGGCCGCCGATCACCGTACCGCCATGCTCACGCAAGGTATCACCCTGCCGAATAATGGGTTTCAAGGTCTGTTCCTCCGGGTAAGTTATATCAATGAGCGATTGTCAGGCGGCACGTGGCACAAAAGCCTGAGCCAGTTCTTGCGCACGAATCAGGCAGTCTTTACATATCGATGTGGGAAGATCGGGGAGCGGAAACGTCTCGCCGGCCGGCCCCTGCATCTTATGCGTGCCTTTAAAACTGAGCAGACTCGGGCTGTGAAGATGGATTTCTCCCTGCGGCGTCAGGCGAATGTAGCCGCCGCCGCAGCCCAGGGTGATGCCATTTTTGGCGGTAAGCTGCAGATGTCCCTGCGTTGACTGCACGGTAATATCCTTCAGTGAAGTGAGCGCCAGCGTGTCGCCGTGCGACTCTATCTCCAGCGGTCCTTTCACCGATACCATACGCATCCCTTCGCGGTGGGAAAGCAGCGAGATTGCGTTTTTGGTATTCACCGACAGCCGGTTGCCGCTGGCCAGCGCAATATCGCTGGCGCTTTGCAGGTACAACCCTTTACCACTCTGTAGCAGCGTCGTTTCCGCCGTCACGATGCCGATGCCTTTCGGCGCGCTCATCAGCAGGACGGGGCTCGCCAGGTTGACGGCTTTGCCGACGAACTGCTTTAACGTGCTGACATCCGGCGGGGTGTTGTAGTGGGTGCGGGCTATCTCCTGCCAGTCGTTGAGCTGAACAACGGCACTGCCGAGCAATTGACTCGCGGGATCCATTTCCACGGTCGCGCCCATCGCTTTCAGCTGTTCATCGGCGGTAATAAATATTCCCTTCCCGCCGCGGATCGCGCCATAGCTATCGGTGCGTAACTCAAATCCCTCACCGCGTGGCGTGTTCTGATGATCCACCAGGTGGCCGAGGTTGAGCTGGCTCTTGCCGCCATATTCGGTGCTGACCTTAACGTGCTCTTTACCCCGTGTATCATCGAGGCGAATCTTGTTGTTCGCCGGCGTGCGCAGCACGTTACGCTTGTAGTTGTAGAGCGTCACGTGGTCCTGGTGCGTGGAGTCGTGCAGCGCGCCGGCAATATAGGGCCTATCGGGATCCCCCTGCTCAAAAGCGATCGCCACTTCGGTGCCCGCTAACAACGGCAGATGCAGACCAAAGGTTTCACCGGCGTAAGGGCGCGCCTGGCGCACCCACAGGCTTTCCTCACCCGGCTGCCAGCGATCGCGATCGAACAATAAGTTCACCCGATAACGTCCGTCGCGATCGATATGGCCATAGAGATCGTTGATTTTGGTGCTGGTGACGCGCGCCGGCAGCGTCCCGGCCATTCTGGGTTTGCTGATGACCGCCGGGCGAAAGCAGTAAGTCTCTACGCAGGGAATAGCCTGAAACGTCATGACGAAGCTGCGATCGCGACGGGCGCGACAGTGAATAGCAGCGATCGCCACCCCCTGGCGCCAGACGTCCGTCACCTCTTCGCCGCCGCTCACTTTTAGCTGCTGGCCGGGAGCCAGCGCCGCGCAGTTGGTTTCCCCATTCAGCCGCGTCTGCTGGTTGAGATAACGCTCATGACGAATACGGGCATAAAAGGCCCCGCTCTCCGGGTCCGGAGTATGCTGGAAGCGATTACCCGGCGTCAGATAGTTGTCCGCCCAGTGATAGGCTTCACCGTAGGTGGTACTATCGCCACGGCTGACATTGACGTTGAGATTCATATCCTCTGGCGCGTTACGGTAGTTATAGTCACGAGTAAAGACCGAACGCTCAACTACGTGGTGTCGGCTCTGTAAATCCCACACCGATTCGTTCCCGCCGTCATGCTGCCCGGAGGGAGCGACCGAAGGCAACAACAGTCCCGTCTCGTAGTGTTGCTGGTCATCGTAGAACTCCGCCACATCTATATTCAGCCGGGTATCGGCGGTAAAGCGAAACCAGATCCCCACTTCACCCAACAGGCGGGAGATAAAGGTCAGATCGTCCTCGCCGTACTGCATCACCTGTTCACGCTGCGGGTATTCATGCGCCAGTTGAAAGACAAAATCTTCCCCGCGCATCTGGTGACGGGTTCTGAGAATGTGCTCCACAATCTGCGGCGCCGACATATCCTGATAAATCCGGTTCTGATGGCTCTTCGACAGTAGCGCCAGACGCGGCTGTAACGTCAAGGCGTAGCGCGTTTCCTCTTTTGCGGTGGAAAGCCGTTCAAAAGCAGTGATCACTCCCTGAAGAACGCGCACCGGCTGCTGGATCTTAATGCCAAATCCCTGGTCAACCGGCGCCTGCAAGGTCAGCGAGGCGTTTTGCAGCAACATCTGCTGCGGGGTGATGGCTTTATCGCTGCTGGTAAATTCAATGGTATAGCGGAAAGGCTCACTTAAGTTTTCCTCGCCTTCAAAGCACAGAACATCCAGCAACGAGTTACAACCATGCACCTGTAACAGATGATGGCTGTGGTTGAACAACAGAGGCTTTATGTCACTCATGATTTATTTTCCTGTATCAAACGCCATGCTCTTTATCTCCCTTCCGTCGCCTTCGGCCACGCTACCGCCCGTCGCTGTTTCCTGTTGATAAGGAGCCCAAAAGCGCACAAGGTTGGGCAGATCGTGTTGACCCCGGTACCCGGCAACAAAAACGACGGACAGGAAAACCTGTCCGTACGAAGAGTCATGAGATGGTCGGTTTAGAAAGCGCCATCCGCCGGAGTTGAAGCGGAGTTCGTCGAAACCTGACAGGCGTCGGCCTGCGGCACCAGGCTAATTTCGACCCGGCGGTTCAGCGCCCGGCCTTGCTGCGCATCGTTGCTGGCAACCGGACGGCTTTCGCCATAACCCTGCACCGCAAAACAGCTTTCCGGCACGTCGCCGGTATCGCGCATCCAGTTACGCACCGATTCGGCACGCTTCAGGGAGAGTGTCTGGTTGGATTTATCATCGCCTACGCTGTCGGTATGTCCGGCGATGACGATTAGCCAACCGGGCCTGGCTTTGATCCCCACCAGCGAGTTCACCAGCAGCTTGGTGGACCCCGGTTTAAGCGTCCACTTGCCGGTGTCGAATAGCGACATGCTGTCGAGACGGACAATTTTCGGTACGATTTTTTCTACCGCTTTCGGCGGCGGAGGCGGAGGGACGTAGGAACGAATTGCTGCCAGTACCGGCTGACGCAGACGCTCGCCGCGATAGAGCCCAAGGCCCAGCGCCAGCGGCGCGCCATCACGCGCGAAGGCGTCCAGTTGCGCCGCATCCTGACGCAAAATCTGTACGGCGCGGGCTTTTGCGGCATGGTCGTCCATCGCCGTCCGTTCATAGCGCTGAACATCAAAACCAACCCGCTGGAGGAGTTGCTGGTTGTTCCATGCGCTGCAGCACAGCGCAATCAGGGCCGCGAGGGTGAACAGACAGAATGCTCGCCGCAGAGCACGGCTTTTCGGCGTGGTGCCGCCGCCCTGCGGCAGTATCGGTAAAATGAAATCCGGCAGTTTCCGCGCTTCTGCAGCAATTTCCGGTAACCAGCCCGGTAGTGAGTTGAGGGAAGTATGCTCAGACAGCCAACGCTGCCATAGATTATCCGCCATGGCAGGCGCCCCGGCTGGCGTGAAATGATACAGTACGACCGCCGGAGCGATCGGGGGAACATCGTCGCTTGCCGCCGCCAGTACGTTTAACGCCATCTGCTGCGTAAAGCGGGCAAGCGCATTTATCCTAAGCTGCGCCGCCAGGCGATGAGCGCCATCAGCCTGCATCAACCAGCTTGCGCTGCTGCACGGCACGCCGTCAGGCAGCCACACCTGCAACGTCTCTCCGGCACGCGCTGTCTGCCATAACGGTTCCAGCGATGCACCGGACAGAGAGCTGTTCAGCAGTAACGGTATCGCCCGACGGGTATCGCCCCGCACCTGGGCAAGCTGCCAGCGCAACTCGCGTAGCCGCGCCGCCAGCGCCGCGTCATCATCATGTTGTTGCGGCTGCATGCAGAACATCACCGCCAGTTGCGCAATGAGCGCCGGGCGCTCATTGCGCACATAACGCACCGTCTGCTGCAGCGCGGCGGTGGCGACTCTCAGCCAGCACCCCTGAGCCGTACGGTAAACCGCTCCTTCTCCCGGCCAGTCCGCCGTGTCGCCGCAGACCAGCACAATCGGCAGTCGATACGGCGCCGACGGTAGCTCAACCAGCCAGTCGGCATCCGCAGGTCGCTCACGTTGTTGGCGCCCGACGTAGACCAGCCCGACCGCTACGCCCGCCGCCGTCAACCCAACAGCCAGCACCCGGCCGCCGGTGGATAACGGCAGAAACAGCAGGATCATCAACACCGCCAGCAGACCGCCCCACAGCCAGAGCAGGCGCGGATAGCCCGCGCTCATTGTCCGCCTCCCAGTCGCAACGCCGCGACCAGGCCATCCAGCCAGTAGTTCAACCCCAACCACAACGCGGCCGCCAGCACCAGCGACACGCCAATACTAATCGGCCAACGGCGCAACCAGTCTGCCAGACCGCGGCGGCCGGATAGATTCGCCAGTATCGGCTGCTGAGGATCGCCCGCAAACGGCGGTACACGCTCGCCAAGCGCGCTGACGAGCGCTGCGCGCGCCGGATCATTGAGGCCATACCGCCCCTTAAACCCCAGCGCCAGCACCCGATGGAAACAAGTCAGAACGGCGTTATCCGGCGCCGGCTCGCGCAGCACCTGGCGGATGCGCTCATAGAGCGCATCTCCGGCTTCCATGCCGCCAAAATATTTAACCTCAAGCGGCCGATCGTACCAGGCGATACAGGCGTCATCTTCCTCATTGCGCCCTTTCGCGGTTTCATCCAGCAGCGCACACCACGCATAGAGGATATGCTGACGGTTCGCCTCGCTGATATCAGCGGTCACCAGCTGCGCCATCACCTGTTCAATGTTGTCTACACAACGCTGCCAGAGATGTTTCCCCTCCCCCTCGGCCAGTTTGGCGCCAAGGCGCAGTTCCGTCACCGTTAGCCAGCTATCCGCCAGCAGAGCATCAATATTGATATCCTGGGTCATGAGCGCAGCACCGCATAGAGTTCGAGTTCAGGGTCGCCCAGCAGGCCGGGCACGTAAAAGACGCAACTCCCTTCCGCCAGCATCGCCTGCGCCGCCGGATGAGTCATATCAAGGGTGAAATACTGATTCTCCAGGCGCAGCGGGATGGCGGCGGGAACATGACTCATGGCTTTCAGCGGAATGCCGGGCTGCGAACCGTTGACCACCCGGTCAACCTCATCGGGGCTACCGGCTTTACACTGTTGCGGTAACTGCTCCAGCAGTTGCGCCGCAGGTAGCGCGGAACGCACCGAGAGATAAAAATCGGCCTCTTCGCGCAACCTTGGATCGTGCAGACGGGCATGCCAGCGCTTACGCCGGTCATCGTGCGTCATTTCAATCGCCACAACCCGGGATGGCAGGCTGGCTTCGAGCAGTACGCCGAGTAATTTGAACAGCGGTGGAAAGACTTCCGTCAACGCCTGATGGCGATAGGGCGGAATATCCGCCGTGGTATGGTCAAGGGAGAAGGTCAACAGGCTGCCCGCCAGGCTGGCCAGCGCTTCATACAGCCGTTCCGGATGTACCTGCGGATGGCGCAGGAAATGGTTCAACACCGGCTCCGCGCTGTTAAGCGCGTTCAGCAGCCAAAACAGCGATACATCCGCTACCGCAAAATCCGCCATCCTGGCGTTGCTTTCCCTACGCATGGCCATCAGGCGTTGCAGGCGCACACCCAGTTGATTCGTCAGCTGTTCCGTTTGTTCGTGCAGCCAGCGGCTGGCCAACACTTTCAGCAGCGGCGGGATAAAGTCCTCATCCAACGACCAGCAATCCTGACTATCGCGACGTAATCTGGCGACGGCGACGGTTTGATAATCGCCGTTATTGTCATCCGCTGTGCGCAGCGTCAGTTGCGCAAGCATCACCGCAATTTGTCGACTGTCTTCGCCGTATCTGTTGCGTACTTCTCGCCAGGCCAAACGCCAACGTACCGGCCGCTCTGCGCGTTGTTCCATCTGCAGGCAGTTGCCGCCGTTTTCATGCTCATGAGGCAGCGCCAGCACCACCGTTAATTCGCGGCTTTCCGCTTGCGGCAACACCATGACCTCAGGCAGCGCATCAGCATTATCGCTGTCGATAAGCGTTCCATCAGGAAAGCGTATATAGAGGTGGCTGGCCTTCAGCTTCCCCTGTTTTAGCAATGCGGCGTCAAATTCGACGCGGATGATCCCCCAGGGATTCATCACGCCCAGACGGGCGATACATTCGCTTTGCCAGGTCGCCTGATTCACCTGTTGTTGAAAATGTTGTGGGGAGATCATCTGGCCCCTGCCCCACAGTGGTCGTAATGTCTTCATCGCACCTCCTGTGCGTTACTCTTGCTTCTTCAATAAGGTGTTCATCAATCCGATATTTAATTTCACCACGCTAACTGATTGGCGAACGGTATTTCGAAAGAGAAAAGTTGAATTATTATTATTGATATTTATTTTTTCTTGAATGATTAGCGGATGGGTTTTAATATTACTGAAACGACTCACGCTCAGGGATTTAAGCAACAGCTCGACAACCCTCTGTTCAATTTCGTTATGCAGTGCCAATTGTGAATGAATACGGGCACTGAGTCGCTCACCCGGAAAGGCGTCGTTCATTACATTCCTTATATATCCGAACCGTTTCAGAATGAATCGCTGGTTTTAGTTAACCACCCAGATTAATGAACTATATTTAGATTGATATCAAGAATATTCACCGCGAGAATAAAAAACAAAGCAACTGACAATTGCAATATGACAATATATTGCGTTGCAATGGGTTCTTTTCGCAGTAAATTAAACCAGAAACTTACTTACGGACGGGGCATGCGCCAATGATGCCTATTCCATTGATATAAATCATCACTTATCGCCAGGCCGCAGCAATATTGGCCTAAAAGGCTTTTTGCCACAATTATATTTTTGGCGAATTATTTACAAACACTCTACCTCGTCTGAAAGCGAACTAGCAGGAGAAATCTCCCTTCTACAGTGGAGAATGATTTTATTACCGGCAAGTAATATTCATTTAAATAATAGAACCCATTATTTACGCGCAATAATGGGTCAATCTCTTTTTTTTCCTTGACTCGGCTTATCCTGTTGCCCGCATCAGCAACCCGACAATAAACGCGCCGCCAAGCCCGGCAGTGATAATACCAATCGGTAATTCTTGATTCGCTATCAGGCTTCGGCTGAGTATATCGCCGCCAGTGAGCAATATCGCGCCAAGCAAACCGCACATCGGCACGGCCATTCGATGCCTGACGCCAACGGCCCGACGCGCCAGATAAGGCACCATCAGGCCGACGAAACCAATAATCCCGGTTATAGAAACCAGCAAAGCGGTAGCCAACGCGCAGCAGAGGAAGGTTTCGCTTCTCAACCGCTCAACCTCGACGCCCAGCGAGCAGGCCGTCTGCTCCCCCGCCAACAGCGCATCCAGCGCCCGCCAGCGGCGCAGGGTAAATCCGCTTAACAACGCCAGGCTCAATAACGGAATGAACAAGTTGTCCCATCGCGCCAGTCCCAGACCGCCCAATGACCAGAATAGCAACGAACCAGCCGCCCGCTGGTCGCCGGAAAAGACCAGATAGCTGGTCAACGCGCTGAAAAGAAACGACACCGCCAGGCCACAGATGATTAACTGTTCCGCTCGCCTTAGCTGGTTGACGCGAAACAATATCATCACCGCCAGCGCGGATAATATCCCGCCGACGAAAGCCGAGCCCGGCAGCGTGAGTGGCCCCAGTACATCGCCGAAGCGGGTGATCACCAGCACCGCGCCAGCGGAAGCGCCTGAAGACAGGCCAAACAAAAACGGATCGGCCAGTTCGTTGCGTGTCGTGGTCTGTAAGAGCAAGCCGACGATCGCCAGCCCCGCGCCGGTTAGCGCCGCCAGCAGGACTCGCGGTAGGCGTAAGTCAATGACGATAGTTTTCACTATTTCGGCAACGGGAGCGGATGCCAGGCCCAACGCGGATAGCACCTGTCGCCACGAGAGTTCCACACTTCCCCACTGCAGACTCGCTATCATCATGCCGCATAAAACGACGGATGCCAGCGCCGTCCATAGAACAAAACGTTGCATTGACGGCCTCATTTCACGTCCGTGGCATATAAGAGGTGCGCCAGCTTCTCAACCGCCGCAATATTCGCCGGACCCGGAGTCAATTCAGCATACTGTAGCTTAAGATAACGCTGCTGCCGGACGGCGGGCGTCTGTTTCATCAGGGGATGAGATTCGAGTACACGCTGCAGCGCCGCGGTTCCCGTGCCGGTTTGGTAATCGAGCAGAATAATCACCTGTGGTTCGCTGGCCGCCACCGCCTCCCAGCTTGTCGTGGTCCAGTTCGCGTCCAGAGTATCCATCACGTTGCGTCCCCCGGCCGCCTCGATAATGGCCGTCGGCATCCCGTACTTGCCGCTGGTGAAGGGTTTATCCTCGCCGGAGTCATAGACAAAGACCCGCTGCGGCGGCGTATTCGCTGCCCTGACAGGCAGGTTCGCCAGCCGACGTTTCCACCCTTCCACCAACGCCTCGGCCTGTTGTTGCTTGCCAAAAATCTTACCCAACTTGAGTTCATCGTTGTAAAGCAAACTCATGTCGGCTTTCTTTGCCTGCCCGCCGGCCTGTACGCAACTTTCACTCAATACCAGCGTGTTAATTCCATATGGCGCCAGCGTCTGCGGCGTCACATCTCCGCCAATTTTCATGCCGTAGTTCCAGCCGGCGAAGAAAAAGTCCGGCCGGACCGCCAGCAGCGTTTCCAGCGACGGGTATTTAGGCGCCAGCTCGGGGATGGCCCCCATCGCTGCTTTGAACTGTGGTGTTAGTTTATACCAGCCGGTGATGCCGGTTAGCCCCACAATCCGATCCTGGAGATCGAGCGCAAAGGCCATTTCCGCCATATTAAGATCGTTAATTACCGCACGCTGTGGGGGTTGATTAAAGGTAATGGGTTTACCGCAGCTGTCCACGGTAACGGGAAATGGATTCGCTAACGCGAACGGGCTACTTAACAGCAGCCATAAAATAGTTAAAAGTCTGTTCATATTTACTCGAGGTCATTAAGCGTGATGAGGAACTTCAAAAATGCGCAGCGCTTTACCGCTCACGGGATGCGCCACGCGAAAACTGGTCATGCCAAAAACCGGATAGCTTACGCTGGGGTGCAGCGCAGCCTCGGGTACGTCGCAAATCACCTGCTTGCCGTGGTGGATAACCAGCATTCGGTCGGCAAAGGCTTCAGCCGCGGCAAGATCGTGTAACACCGCAATCACCGCCACCTCTGTGCGCTTTACCAGGGTAAGCAACTCGCTTCTCGCCAGCGGATCGAGGTGATTGGTCGGCTCATCCAGCAATAGCAATTCGGGGGATTGCGCCAGCGCGCGGGCAAGCGCGGCGCGCTGACGCTGACCACCGGAGAGGTTGCCCAGCGGGCGATGGCGTAAAGGCTGCAGACCCGTATCACTAATAACGCTATCCACGATGCGCTGTCCCTGCGCCGAGGACGGTGATTCGCGATACGGTAAACGGCCCAATTGAACATACTCTTCCACCGTCAGGCGTAAATCGGGGATATCGTTTTGCGACAGGAAGGCAATATTCCGCGCGCGCGCTTGTGGCGACAGATGCCGTAGTGGACACCCCTGCCAGTACAGCGTTCCTTTATCCGGATTGACTTCACCAATAATGGCTCTTAATAGGCTCGACTTACCGCTGCCGTTAGGTCCAATAACCGCCAACTTTTCCCCGGCTCGGAGTGAGAAATGAATACCGTCAAGTATTACCGTCCCCTTTTTGACAGTCAGACTCAGCCCCTTGATGCTAAGTATTTCAGTATCACTCTTAAGCATACTTATCGATTTTATTACGTTATAACATAACAACTATGTACCACAGCCAGCTCGTCTCTGCAAAGGGGGTTGCATAATTTGTTATCGCAATACTTTAAAAAAGGTCTTCAGTTCCGGAGCGTACACTCCCAGGTCGCCTTCCGGACAGAGATTCGCTATCATCCCCCCTCACCCTTATGCAGCGCCTGCCCATGTCCACCGTCATTGATACCTTTATCGCCCCACCTTGTTCCGCGCAGATTAAGATCCTCTACGAGGACGCGCATTTGTTGTTGATCGACAAACCCAGCGGTCTGCTCAGCCTGTCGGGCAAGAACCCGCAGAACCTGGATTCAGTTCATCATCGCCTGGTGCAGGATTTTCCTGGGTGCACGCTGGTACATCGGCTCGATTTCGGGACGTCCGGGCTGATGGTGGTCGCGCGTAACAAAACGATCAACGCCGCGCTGTGTCAGCAGTTCAGCCAGCGGGCGGTAAGCAAGGTCTATCACGCCCTGTTGTGCGGGCATCCTGCGGAAGATGAAGGGGTGATAGACGCGCCGATTGCTAAAGATCCGGAGCTGTTTCCGCGCATGGCGATTAGCGTGCGTAATGGTAAACCGGCGCGCTCGCGCTATCAGGTGCTATCACGGGAATGGTTGCCGATAGCCAGTGGTTCGCTGGCGGTAGCGCGCGTACGGCTGCTGCCGGAAACCGGACGCACCCATCAGCTACGCATCCACTGCCAGCATCTCGGCTATCCGATTCTCGGCTGCGATCTCTACGGAGGGCTGGCGGAGCATCAGGCCTCACGCCTGATGCTCCACGCCAGTGAACTGCATTTTCATCATCCGGTCAGCGGTAAAGCGATAGCGGCGCGCCAGCCCAGTCCTTTCTGATTCGTCAGGCGCAAATCACTTTTATCGCCAGCCCGCCGCGCGAGGTTTCGCGATATTTATCGTTCATATCTTTGCCGGTTTCATACATCGTCTCAATAACCTTGTCGAGACAGACCCGCGGCTCGCTGGTACGACGGAGCGCCATCCGCGCGGCGTTTACCGCCTTCACCGCATTGATGGCATTGCGTTCGATGCAGGGAATTTGCACCTGTCCGGCCACCGGATCGCAGGTCAGACCGAGGTTATGTTCCATCGCAATTTCCGCGGCGTTGCATACCTGCGCCGGGCTGCCGCCAAGCAGTTCTGTCAGCCCTGCCGCCGCCATAGAGCAGGCCACGCCAATTTCGCCCTGACAGCCAACTTCTGCGCCAGATATAGAGGCATTCATCTTATACAGTGAACCGATAGCCGCCGCAGCCAGCAGATAGCGGGCTATCGAGTTGGCATTGACCGGGCGGCGAAACTTGTCGTAATAGGCCAGAACCGCCGGAATAATCCCGCATGCGCCATTGGTCGGCGCAGTGACGACCCGGCCACCGGCGGCGTTCTCTTCGCTCACCGCCAGCGCGAACATATTGATCCAGTCGATAACGTTCATCGGGTCGCGGGAAAGGCTGTCGCTGGCCACCAGCTGTCGGCGCAGCGCAGCCGCTCTGCGCGGTACGTTGAGCGGCCCCGGCAGCACGCCCTCGGTATTCATTCCCCGCTCAATACCGTTATGCATCACCGCGTAAATGGCGGCGAAACCGGCCTCGATTTGTCCCTTATCGCGCAGCGCCAGCTCGTTTTGCATCATCAGGCCAGAGATGGAAAGGCCATTGTGCTCGCACAGCTGAAGCAGTTGATGGGCGGAGCGGAAATCAAAGGGGACCGGCGTTGCAACATCGTGAGTCTGGCCAAAACATGCCTCCTCAACGATAAACCCGCCGCCAATTGAGTAATAGGTTTTACTGAGTAGCGGCTGCTGATGATCCCAGGCGCTGATGCGCATACCGTTCTCATGGCGTGCCAGCGCGCTATCATGAAATACGATGCTCTCCGGCAGCGGGAAATCGACCTGTCGGCTCCCCTTCGCCACCGGCAGACGGCCGCTCTCTGTCACCCGCTGAATAAATCCCGGGATGGCGTCAATATCGACATCCTGCGGACTATTTCCCGCCAGCCCCATGATGATGGCGACATCGGTCGCGTGTCCTTTGCCGGTCAGCGATAGCGAACCGTACAGATCGACGACAATGCGCGTAGTCTGCGTCAGGTTGCCGCGGGTCGCCAGCTCGGTGATAAAACTTTTTCCTGCATTCATCGGCCCCACCGTATGGGAGCTCGAAGGGCCAATACCAATTTTGAAAATATCGAAAGCGCTAATCATATTCACACCTCGGTTTACCGTGTAGTGAAGACCAGGTTTCATAGCCACGAAAAAAATGGGGCGACCATGATCGTCGCCCCGTTGCGTTAAAGCGCCTGGGTGAAGGTTCGCGAAATGACATCCTGCTGCTGTTCATGGGTCAGCGCATTAAAGCGCACCGCATAGCCAGAGACGCGGATGGTCAGGTTCGGATAATTTTCCGGATGAGCTATGGCGTCCAGTAGCATCTCGCGGTTCATCACGTTGACGTTCAGATGCTGGCCGCCCTCGATTCGTTCTTCGTGGTGGAAGTAGCCATCAAGCAGACCGACGAGGTTGGTTTGCCGGACGCTCGCCTCTTTGCCTAACGCCGCCGGGACAATCGAGAAGGTATAAGAGATCCCGTCCTTCGCGTAGGCGAACGGCAACTTAGCCACGGAAGTCAACGAAGCGACCGCCCCTTTGCGATCGCGGCCATGCATCGGATTTGCCCCCGGCGCAAACGGCGTACCGGCGCGGCGGCCATCCGGGGTATTACCAGTTTTCTGACCGTACACCACGTTTGAGGTAATCGTCAGAATCGACTGCGTCGGCACCGCGTTACGGTAGGTCGGCAACACCTTAATTTTCTTCATAAAACGTTCAACCAGATCGCAGGCGATACTATCGACGCGCCGATCGTTATTGCCGTACTGCGGATAATCGCCTTCAATCTCAAAATCGATCGCCAGGCCGCTGTCGTCGCGGATGGGTTTCACCTTCGCGTGCTTAATAGCCGAAAGCGAATCCGCCGCCACCGACAGCCCGGCAATCCCGCAGGCCATAGTGCGGTATACATCGCGGTCGTGCAGCGCCATCAGTGAGGCTTCATAACTGTATTTATCATGCATGTAATGAATGATGTTCAGCGCGCTGATGTACTGCACCGCCAGCCAATCCATAAAATGATCGAGGCTGGCCATCACTTTGTCGTAATCCAGCACGTCGTCCATCAGCGGCGCCGTTTTCGGCCCAACCTGGATTTTGAGTTTCTCATCCACCCCGCCATTGATTGCGTACAGCAGCGTTTTGGCGAGGTTGGCGCGCGCGCCGAAGAACTGCATCTGTTTGCCGATAACCATCGGGCTGACGCAGCAGGCAATGGCGTAATCATCACTGTTGAAATCGGCGCGCATCAGGTCATCGTTTTCATACTGTAGCGAGGAAGTGACGATCGAGACCTGGGCGGCGTATTTCTTAAAGGCAATCGGCAGCGCTTCAGACCACAATACGGTAAGGTTAGGTTCCGGCGCCGGGCCCATGGTGTGCAGCGTATGCAGATAGCGGAAAGAGTTTTTAGTCACCAGCGTGCGGCCATCCAGCCCCATCCCGCCAATCACTTCGGTTGCCCAGATGGGATCGCCGGAGAACAGCGTGTCGAATTCCGGCGTACGCAGGAAACGCACCATGCGGATCTTCATAATGAAGTGGTCGATCAGCTCCTGGGCCTGTTGTTCATTGAGGATCCCGGCGTGGAAGTCGCGCTCGATATAGATATCGAGGAAGGAGGCGGTGCGCCCAAGCGACATCGCGCCGCCGTTTTGCGATTTCACCGCCGCCAGATAGGCGAAGTACAACCACTGTACCGCTTCCTGGGCGTTGCGCGCCGGGCGGGAGATATCACAGCCATATTTCGCCGCCATCTCCTGCATTTGCAGCAGCGCGCGGCGGTGCTCCGCCAGCTCTTCACGCAGACGAATAGTGGCTTCCAGATCCTGCCCGCGCTCGAGCGTTGCCTGCAGATCGGCAAACTGTAGCTCACGTTCCCGCACCAGGTAGCGAATGCCGTATAGCGCCACGCGGCGGTAGTCGCCAATAATACGCCCGCGGCCATAGCCGTCCGGCAGGCCAGTCAACACGCCGGATTTACGGCAGCGCAGCATATCCGGCGAATAGGCGTCAAATACCCCCTGATTGTGGGTTTTACGCAGCTCGCTAAACAGATATTCAAACTGGCTATCCATTTCCCGGCCATAGGCATCAAACGAGCTTTTAATCATGTTAATGCCGCCAAACGGATGTAGCGCGCGCTTGAGCGGTTTATCCGTTTGCAGACCGACAATTTTCTCCAGCGCCTGGTCGATATAGCCGGCATCGTGAGCGGTAATGGTGGTGGCGATATTGGTATCAAAATCAACCGGCGCGTGGGTGGCGTTCTCTACGCGAATGCCGGCCATCACTTTTTCCCACAGCGCGGTCGTCGCCGGCGTCGCCTGTGCGAGGAACGATTCATCCCCGGTATATGGCGTATAGTTGTGCTGAATAAAGTCACGGACATTAATTTCTTCTTTCCAGTCCGTACCGTTAAATCCGTGCCATGCTTCGGCGTACAGCATATCGCTGGTATCGATATTTACCTTCATGAAAAATAATCTCTCTACAGGACAACAACGTAATTAAGCAAATTCCAGGGATGCATTAATTTTGCCTAAATGAATGGCATCGAGCGCAATCATCTTCTCTTCATTGGTGGGTATGACTGCAGATATCACTCGAGCCTCGCGGGAAGAAATAATACGTTCACCGGCGGAGTTGGGTTGTTTATTTAACGCATCGTTCAGGCTGACGCCAAATACCGCTAAATGCTCAATCACCAGTTGGCGAATTAATACCGAATTTTCGCCGATGCCGCCGGTAAAAATAATCGCGTCAAGGCGGCGTAGCGAGGCGGCATGGCCGGCAATGTGGCGGGCAATACGATGCACAAAGGTTTTAATCGCCAACCGCGCGCGTTCATGCCCCTCATGCCAGGCTTTTTCCAGCACCCGCAGGTCGGATGACAATCCGGATATCCCCAACAATCCGGACTCCTTATTCACCACGCGTTCCAGATCGCTGAGCGTCTGGTTAGTTTCGCCGGCAATCCACGCCATCGCGCCAAAATCGACATCCCCGCTGCGGGTGCCCATCATCAAACCTTCCAACGGCGTCATGCCCATCGAGGTGTCCACGCTGTGGCCGTTGCGTACCGCGCAAATCGACGCGCCGTTGCCAAGATGAGCAATGACCAGCCCGCTATCCTGCTCGGGTAAATCAAGCAGCGCCAGCGCGCGCTGAGCCACATAACGGTGCGAGGTGCCGTGGAAACCATAGCGACGCACGCCCAATCGCTGGTAATAGTCCCAAGGCAGGCCGTAAAGAAATGCCTCTGGCGCCAGCGTCTGATGAAAGCTGGTATCAAACACCGCCACCTGCAGTACGCCGGGGAATAACTGCTGCGCTGATTCAATACCGCTGAGATTGGCGTAATTATGTAGCGGCGCCAGCGGCGACACCTGGCGAATATTATCGATAACCTCATCGGTAATGATCGCCGATTCGGTAAATATGCTGCCGCCGTGCGCGATACGGTGGCCAATTAACGCCACGCTATCCATTAAATCTCGTTTTTCTAATTCAAATGCGATCGCCTTCAATGCGCCCTCATAGCTGCGGTGAGCCAGCTTAGCCGGCTCTCCACCATTTATTGACAGGAACGCATTTTCAGAATTAATGCCATCTGCAATACCAGCCATTAATACTTCACAGCTGGCGGCATCAAGTACTGAAAATTTAATTGAAGACGAGCCGCAGTTAATGACCAGTACTACCGGATATTCATTCATGTCATCACTCCGCTCGTCCTGAGCTTAATTAAAACAGTTTGTAAACGATGTTCAGAATGGTCAGCAGACCGATTACCGTGACGAAGACGTTGTCCAGGCGGCCGCGATATTTAGCCAACGATGGCGCTTTACGAATGGCGTACATCGGCAGCAGGCACAGCAGTGAGGCAATAATCGGCGCGCCCATCGCTTCAATCAGATCGAGAATGTTCGGGTTGGCGTAGGCGACAATCCACGTTGAGCCCATGATAAAGATCATGCTGATGGTGTTGAGCTTGCCGCTGGAAACGCGGGTTTTATCGCCTTTGTAGCCAAACTTCAGCACCAGACCGTTCAGGCCTTCCAGCGTGCCGAGATAGTGGCCGAAGAAGGATTTGAAAATCGCCACCAGCGCAATGATTGACGCGCCATATTCAAGCACCGTGGCAAAGGTGGATTTGGTGCCGGACAGCGAGGCGAAGTGGTTCGCCAGGTATGAGAGCACCGGGATATTCTGCGCCTTGGCATCGGCCATATTCTGCGGCGACAGAGTAAACAGGCAGCTGAAGGCAAAGAACATTACCACGGCCACCATCAGCATGCTGGCGCGAGAGATAATCTGAGAACATTTGCGCTCGGTGAACTCGCGACCAAACTCTTTTTCATACTCTTCGCGCTTGGAAACCACGAATGAAGAGACAATAGGCGAGAAGTTAAACGAGAACACCATAATCGAAATACCCAACCAGACGGTAACCAGAATGCCATCGTGACCGGTTAGCGAAATCTCGCTTAAATTGACCTGATCGATAACCGCGGAGTTCCAGTAAGGGATCAGCGACAGCGAAATCAGCACCAGGCTGGCGATAAATGGCCATACCAGATAGCTCATCACTTTCACCATCAGGTCTTTACCGAACCAGATGACGAACGCCATTAGCAGCAGCAGGAACAGCGCGACAAAACCGCGGTTCAGCGCCGGCAACTGCAGCTGGTTTTCCCAGAAGGTCATAAAGGTATTAGTGATTGTCACGCCGTAAATCCACAGCAGCGGGCAAATCGCAAAGAAATAAAGGAAGGTAATCACCACCCCGCCGGTTTTACCAAAGTGCTCCTCTACCGTTTCGGTGATGTTGCCGGAAGGATTTGAGCCGGAAAGGCACAGCCGCGCCAGCGCCCGGTGGCAATAGAAGGCGATCGGGTAGGCCAGCACTAACATCAGTAAGATGGGGATCAGGCCGCCGAAGCCGGCGCGGATCGGGAAGAATAATACCCCGGCGCCAATGGCGGTGCCGAATAAGCCCAGGGTCCAGGTGGTGTCCGATTTGCGCCAGGACGACTCTTTTGTCTGGCTGGATACAATGCTATCTGTAGTACTCATATCCTATCCTCATCAAAAAGATTAAGCGTCAACTAAACCAGTAATTTGCGATACGCGAGACAGGTCGATATTACCGCCGGAAATAATGCTGACGGTTTTTCGGTTCTGAATATAGCTATCCAGCTTACCGCTTAATAATGCGGCACAGGCTAACGCCCCGGCCCCTTCGGTAATGACTTTATTGCGTTGAATAAGTGCGACCATACTGTTGCGAATTTCGTCTTCGCTGACCAGCACAATATCGTCGACTAATTCACGCACGATCTGATAGGTAATATTTCCCGGACGAGAAACGTCGCAACCGTCAGCAAGGGTGGCATTAGTGCGATGATTGGTAATTTCTCCGGCGTAATACGAGGCGGCCATGCCGTGAACGTTTTCCGACTGTACGCCAATAATACGAATGGTCGGGTTAATCGATTTAATTGCCACCGCGATGCCGGCAATTAAACCGCCGCCGCCAATCGGCACAATAACGTTATCGACATCATATAAATCCTCCATGATCTCGAGACCAATAGTCCCCTGGCCGGCTATCACTTTCGGGTCATCGTAGGGAGGAATAAATATCCGCCCTTCCATTTCGACAATTTCGCTGACTTTGGCGATGGTGTCGTTAAAGTTATCGCCATGTAGCACCACTTCCGCCGAATAGTCGCAGGTGGCGGCAACTTTCGATTTTGGCGCGCCTTTCGGCATCACCACTTTGCCGTCAATACCGAGCATAGCGCAGGAGAGCGAAACGCCCTGCGCATGGTTACCGGCGGAACACGCCACCACGCCTTTGCGCTTTTCGGCATCGGTCAGCGAGCTGAGTTTATTAAACGCGCCGCGAATTTTAAAAGAACCGGTGCGCTGCATATTTTCAAACTTAAGGAAGATTTCGCCTTTGCATCGTTCACTGAAATAATTTGAGCGCGGCATCCCCGTTTTATATATTTTACCTGCCAATCTTTTTTTCGCTTCGAGGATATCTTCAATAGCAACCGGAAGATCGTATGTAATATGCATGAGAACCTCTTAACCTGGAATTAAAAAATAGCGTTAATGGGCAGCGATTGATAAACAGATCGCAGCTTAAGTTTCAATTAATATAAAAAGACAATTAGTCCACGGTAATTAATTGTCGTCGTCGGCAGCCGCTATGGGCTGAATATTCTTTCGCTAATTCAACTAACGCCGAGGCCGCGCTTTTAATGCGATAATTTTTCGACCACACCGCAGCATAATGCGCCACCGGTAACGCATCCTCGACAGGAATGGTAATAAATTGATTAGAGCCAAAAGGTGCGGTCATATCACAAGGAATAACCGTCAGGAAATCAGCATTGAGAACAAGATTATAAATAGTAACGACAGAGTCTGTTTTAACGATGTTTTCATTGTTGATGCCGCTGCGTTGAAGCGTGGCGAGGAGTTCACTGTAGTAACCCATATTAGTTTGCGGCAATACCCACTGTTCGTGCTGTAACGATGCCAGCGTGGCACTGCCGCTGCGCGTTCGCGATTTGCTGGCCACCAGCACGAACTCCGATTCAAATAGCGGTTCGACATGCAGATCGTGCAGCTTCATCTCATCGCTCAACGTGCCGATGGCGAAATCGAGACGGCCATCGCGAATCGCCGGCAGGAACGATGAAAGCTGCGCTTCGTACATCGAGACCTGTGCTTTGGGAAATAACTTTTTGAATTTATGGATCATATCCGACATAAAAGTGAAGCCGATCAGCGACGGGAAACCGAAAGAGACGTCAACGACGGTACTGCAGGTCATGCTGTTCATTTCGTTAACCATATTTTTCATTTCGCGGGTAATCGACTCCGACCAGCTCAACAGCACCTGTCCGGCCTCCGTCAACTTAACACCGGTATTTTTACGGACAATAAGCTCAGTGCCGAAATAGTCTTCAATATCATTAATCGTTTTACTGACTGCAGGTTGAGTTAATCCTAACTCTTTCGCTGCCGAACCAATCGAACCACTTCTGATCACCTCCTGGAATACAACCAGGTGCTGAGTTTTAGGGAGCGGAATAGTATTCATATTGGTTATCCACGTTAATGACTTTGTTGACGGCGGAAAGTGTATCAAATGATGATCCGATGGTTGTGTGAGACCACTCACAAAGCACTTTCACCTACAATCAACCTCATCCATGAAACAAAATAAAGCAACTAAAATCAATAAGATAAAAACAAAAACATGAAATTAAGCATGATTTTAGTCAAAGAAATATGAGGGGATAAAAAAAATTTATGGGGATAAAAAAGGTTAATTTTTAAGCTAAACGCGAGCAGGGAAAGGGTAATTTTCAAGCAATAAAAGGAGATATTTCACATTAATTCCTGATTAAAACACAGGTGTAAACAATCAAATAAAATGAGAAAACTGTATTTATTTCGATTTATTACGGGATGAGGTCACAATTTTTCGCTTTATTTGTATGTAAAGATATATTTCATTAATCTAGACGAAAACAAAAACAAACAATGAATTATCATTTACAACATTATTTTAACCTCATTTTTTAGCTATTTTATAGCAGGTAATTCCTTGATTAAAATCAATATCGATTTTTCATCCACTCACAAACCTGCTAAATAGTGATTTGCGCTAATCATCACAAATCCAGAAACTAATCATCAATGTATCGCAGATAACGCCAACCGGTTAACGCGCAAATCACCGCACAGATTGCCAACGCAACGCCGAGCGATTGCCCCCACCCCACGAATGCCAGCCCCAAGCCGATAACCAAATAATAGGTCAGGCCGAACATCGCTCCGGCGCTACCACGACAATCAGCGTAGTCGCTAAGCGCCGTTCCCAGCACTACGGGGATCGCCATGGCATAGGCTGTCGCCACTGCGATCATCGGCAGCAAAAAGAACCATGAATCCGCTAACAGGCATACGCCTGCGCTGGCGAGCAATAACAGCAGACCGGCACAGATAAAAATAGGCCGCTGCCCTGCTCCACGTCGCAGCAACAAACGATTGCCCTGCGCGCCAACCAACGCCCCTGCCGCCAGCGCCATGCCGCTATAGCCAAAGGTCCGCGCATCCAGTCCCAGGCGGGCAAAAAGGAAAGGTCCCTGGCTGTAATAGCTGAACAAACCGATATTCAATGCCGCCACCAGCGCCACCGCAAAACGGATTTTCGCATCCGCCAGCATGCGCAGCATTAACGGCCAGAGCGCCTGATTCCCCGTTCGCGGCGGCCGGGTTTCCGGCATGATCACCGCGCACAGCAGCAACAGCGCCGCCGCCAGCAACGCCAGTGCGCCGAAGACGCCGTTCATTCCGCGCCAGGCCGTCAGCACGCCGCCAAGATAAACGCCAATTGCCGGGCTGATAGCCAGCGCCATGCCGACAAAAGAAAAGATCGCCGCCAACCTCCGGCCATCAAACGCATCCCGCAGCACCGTTTGCCCAACCACCGACCCGATTGCCGCGCCGAAAGCCGCCACGATACGAGCCGCCAGCAGTACGCTAAAATCTGGCGCCGCCAGCGCCAGCATACAACCTGCGGTATACACCGCCAGACCGAGCAATAACGCCGGCCGCCGCCCGCGCCGGTCGCTGAACCAGCCCCAGAACAGCACGCCAACGGCAAAGCCGATAAAATAGACCGCCAGCGTCTGCGCCGCATCGGCGGCGCTAACGGAAAAATGTGCGCTGATATCAGTCAGCGCCGGGCTATAGATCGTCTCCGCGATTTGCGGAAACATGAGTAATGCGGTAACCAGCGCCATCGCCGAACGACTTAACATATCCACCTCCCTCGTCAAAGGCGCCATTGTAGGGAGCGGCAAAAACGGCGATTATAAATATAATGACATTTAACATCGAGAATCAGACATTATGGCATGGCTCAGCGCGGATGCATCCTTTGACCCTGATACGCTCAGTGCGCCGCTGATTGGCGTACAATCCACGCTTAACGGCGATCATGACGACGGTCTGCATCGTCATCAAATGGGGCAGATGTTATTTACCCGTCAGGGTTGTATCCGGCTGACGCTAAATGATGGCGCGCTATTGTGTATGTTACCGCCGACCCGCGCGGCGTGGATCCCCGCAGGCGTGACGCACCGCGCCCAAATGCAGCACATCGTTGATTACCGTTCGGTGTGGTTCGCCAATACGCATTATCCCGAGTTACCCGCCGCCCCGGCCATCCTCAACGTTACCCCGCTGCTGCGCGAGTTGCTCGAACGCATTAGCGCCAGCCCGTGGGATACTGACTGGCAACAGGGCCCGGCCCGGCACCTGGCGGCGCTCTGCGTGGCGGAAATCGGCGCGGCAAAACATGAGCCGATGATGCTAACGCTGCCGCAGGATAAACGTCTGCGCCATCTCAACGGCCATGGGCAACCGCCGCAGCTTCAGCAACTGGCGGCGCAATGCGGCGCCGGAGAAAAGACCATCAGCCGCCTGTTTCAACGTGAAACCGGCATGTCATATCAGCAGTGGCGCCAACAGTGGCGGCTGATGAAAGCCGTTGAGCTATTGGCCAGCGGTCAACGCATTACGGATGTCGCCCAGGCGCTGGAGTTTGCCAGCGATAGCGCCTTTATCTACTTTTTCCGCAGCCAGACCGGCAAGACCCCCGGACAATACATCGCCAGGTAAATAGTCTGTTTTCGGTCAAAATGTTAACTCCAACACGCGAAGCGGCCGATATTCGGCTAAGGTTTTCTGATGGCCGTTCGCAGTGGCGCGAAGTCAGCAAAACGCAAAAATGGAGAATTATCGATGACGAGATCGGTTCTACGTCGCCCGGAAACCCTGACCTACCTTATTCAACTGGCACTGGGAGGCGCAATATTAAGCCTGGCGACATTCGCCGCGCAGGCAGATGACAACACCTCCCCGGTACCGCAATCGCCTGATGAACTATTAGGCCCGCTGTTTAACGACGTGCAGAGCGCGAAACTCTTCCCTGACCAAAAAACCTTCGCTGATGCGGTACCGAACAGCGATCCGCTGATGATCCTTGCCGACTATCGGATGCAAAAAAGCCAGGCCAGCTTCGATCTGCGCCATTTCGTCGAGATCAACTTCACCCTGCCGCGTGATAACGATCAGTACGTGCCGCCGAAAGGGCAAACTCTGCGTCAACACATCGATGGGCTATGGCCGGTATTAACCCGTAGCACCGTCGAGGTCGAGAAATGGGATTCGCTGCTGCCGCTGCCGAAACCTTATGTGGTACCCGGTGGACGCTTCCGCGAGGTTTATTACTGGGATAGTTATTTCACCATGCTGGGCCTCGCCGAAAGCGGGCACTGGGATAAAGTGGAAGACATGGTGGCCAACTTCGCCGCCGAAATAGACCGCTGGGGCCATATTCCAAACGGCAACCGCAGCTACTATCTGAGCCGTTCGCAGCCGCCGTTCTTCTCCTTTATGGTTGAGCTGCTGGCCAGCCACGATGGCGATCGGGCGCTGAAGACCTGGCTGCCACAGATGGAAAAAGAGTATCGCTATTGGATGGAAGGCGCCGATGCGCTAACGCCCGGCAAGGCCAATAAACGCGTGGTGCGTATGGAAGATGGCGCGCTGCTTAACCGCTACTGGGATGATAACGATACGCCGCGCCCGGAGTCCTGGCTGGACGATGTCACCACCGCCAAAAACAATCCTAACCGCCCGGCCACCGAAATCTATCGCGACCTACGTTCCGCCGCGGCTTCCGGATGGGACTTCAGCTCTCGCTGGATGGATAATCCGCAGCAACTGGGGACTATCCGCACCACCAGCATCCTTCCTGTCGATCTCAATGCGCTGATGTTCCACATGGAAAAAACCATCGCCCGCGCCAGTAAGGCCGCTGGCGACAGCGCCAAAGCCGGACAGTACGATGCGCTAGCGAACGCCCGTCAGAAAGCGCTGGAAAAATATCTGTGGAACGATAAAGAAGGCTGGTATGCCGATTACGATCTGAAGAGCCATAAAGTCCGTAATCAGCTGACCGCCGCGGCGCTGTTCCCGCTGTACGTCAAAGCGGCCTCCAGCGAACGCGCCGCGAAAGTCGCCGCCGCCGCCGAAAGCCGCCTGCTGAAGCCCGGCGGCCTCACCACGACCACGGTCAATAGCGGCCAGCAATGGGACGCGCCAAACGGCTGGGCGCCGTTGCAGTGGGTGGCGGTGGAAGGCCTGCAGAACTACGGTCAGAAAAAGGTGGCCATGGAGGTCACCTGGCGCTTCCTCAGCAACGTCCAGCACACCTATGACAGCAAGCAGAAGCTGGTAGAGAAATATGACGTGAGTTCAACGGGTACCGGCGGCGGCGGCGGTGAATACCCGCTGCAGGACGGCTTTGGCTGGACCAATGGCGTGACGTTAAAGATGCTCGACCTGGTTTGCCCGCAGGAAAAACCGTGCGATGCCCTGCCGGCGACCCGGCCGACGCAGACAGAAAGCGCCACCGGCCAACAGCCAGCCGCGAACGATGCCGTGGCGGCTCCGGAGAAAAAAGCCCAGTAATCCCCCTGCGCGCGGCTATATCTTCGCCGCGCTTTTCCATCGACGTCACCCCATCATCCGCTCGACAGCCAGCAAAATGTCTTCTTGCTCTGAGGAGGACTATTTTGCTTGATCATGCAAAGGCAAACGATAATAATTCGCATTATTTTTAACGAAAAAGCATTTCGTTTATTTCCGCGGCGGCGCACAGGAGTGCCAGACCGCGCTATTCAGGATTATGGCATGATCTCCTCTGTTTACTTCAAACGCTCCGCGCTGGTGTGCGCCCTCGCGGCCGCCTTCCCTCTCGCCGCACAGGCGGAAGATACTCTAATCGTTACCGCAAAGCCTGACGACTCCGCCAGCGCGCAGACACAAGGCTATAGCGCCAAAACGTCAACCGGCGCCACGAAAACCGATCAGCCGTTGATCACTACCGCCCAGTCGGTATCGGTGATCACCCGCCAGCAGATCGCCGATCAGGGCGCCAATACCGTAAGCCAGGCGCTCCAGTATACGCCGGGGGTTTATTCCAGTTTTGGCGGCGGCGCGACGCGCTTTGATACCATCTCGCTGCGCGGCTACCACGGCGGCGACGTCGATAACCTGTTCCTTGACGGCATGCGCCTGATGAGCGACGGCGGCAGCCATAACGTGCTGCAGATCGACCCATGGTTTATTGAGCGCGTCGACGTCATCCGCGGCCCCTCTTCCGCCCTTTATGGTCAGAGCGTACCGGGCGGGGTGGTCAATTTGACCTCCAAACGGCCGCAGTTCAGCCAGCAGGGTCACTTTCGCCTGACCGGCGGCACGCAAAATACCAAGGGCGCGGCCTTTGACTATACCGACGCCATCAACGACCAGTGGGCCTGGCGGCTCATCGGCATGACCCGCAGCAGCGATACGCAGTATGACCATACCCGCGAAGAGCGCTACGCGATTTCGCCTTCCTTGCTGTGGCAACCGGATAGCGATACTTCGTTGCTGTTGCGCGCCTACCTGCAAAAAGATCCCTCAGGCGGCTACCACGGCTCTCTGCCGCTGGATGGCACCCGTTACGCGCACAACGGCCGTAAACTTTCACCCAGCACCAATGAAGGCGATCCGGGTGATGGCTACCAGCGCCGCGAACAGATCTACAGCTACGAGTTCAACCACCAGTTTAACGATGTCTGGTCGGCCTACTCCGCGGGCAGCTATACCCATACGAACGTCTCGCTGGATCAGGTTTATCAGGTTGGCTGGGTAGGTGACAGCGACATGCTTTCCCGCGGCTACAGCGGTTCCCGCGGTTCGCTGGACGCCTGGTCAACCGATAACCGCCTGCGCGCCGATTTTACGACCGGTGAACTGGCGCATACGCTAATCCTCGGCGCTGAGTATCATCGCTTCCGCAACGATTTGTGGACCGGCGCCGGCAACGCGGCGCCGCTCAACCCGTTCACCGGCTATACGCCGCAAACCGGGCATACCATCACCTACAGCGATAATAATAATCGCCGTTATTACCAGACCGGGCTTTATCTGCAGGATGAGATGGTATGGAACCGCTGGCATCTTGATGTTTCCGGGCGCTACGACCGCATCGTTTCACAGCAGGTTAGCGACACCTCAGGCACGTCGAACCGCCGCTCCGACGATCACATCAGCGGCCGCGCCTCGCTGCTGTATGCGCTCGATAACGGCCTTTCGCCCTACTTAAGCTACAGCCAGGCGATTACCCCGGCGATGCTGCCGGGCGCCGATGGTACGTTATTAAAACCTACCACCGCCGAACAGGTGGAAGCAGGCCTGAAATTCCAGCCGCCGGGCAGCAGCGATTTGTATAGCATCGCGATATACGACTTGATGCAAAAGGATGTCGCCACCCGCGACCCGAACATTGCCACCGCCACCTATATTCCCGCCGGGAAAGTGCATTCGCAGGGCGTAGAGCTGGAAGCACATAACCAGATTACGCCGCAATTGAGCACTATTGCCTCTTATACCTGGAATCGTCTGCGCTTTCAGGACACGAAAGACGGCACCGATAGTAATACGCCACAGCTGTCGCCGGATCAGATGGCCTCGTTCTGGGCGCGCTATCAATTGCCGGCGGGCATTACTGTTGGCGCGGGCGTGCGCTATATCGGTAAACAGTGGGCTGATGACGCCAATACCGAACGTTTACCGTCAGTCACCCTGATAGATGCGATGGCGCGCGCCGACCTCGGAGCGTGGTCGACAGCGATGAAAGGCGCCTATATCCAGGTTAACGCGAATAATATCGGCGATCGTGAATATCTTTCCGGCTGCTACGGCACCGGCAACTGTTACTGGGGGGCTGAACGCAGCGTCACGGCAACCGTGGGCTACGATTTCTGACAACGTTGCCTCCGGGAACCTCCCGGAGGCAACACAAGGATAGGAATTACATCGCGTCCAGCGCTTTCTGCAGTTTCCAGATATAGCGCGGCGCCTGTGGAGCAGGATGCTTTTTCGCCACGTGTTCAAAGAACTCATCGGCATCGAGATCGTTAATCTCGTCAATAGCGTCCTGGCGATTCGACGAGAAAGTACGCAGCAGCGCCCCCGCGCCGTTGGCATAAGAGACCACCACCGCATAGCGCATCACCTGCGGGTCTTTAATCCCCGCCAGCGGGCCGTTTTCCAGAATGCTCAGGTAAGCGGCCCCCATCGAGATATTGCGTTCCGGATTCTTCAGCTCGCTTACCGAAGGCTGGCCACGCCACCCCATCCGTTGATAGACATCGCGCCCGGAGGTCGACGGCTTCAACTGCATCAGCCCGACCGCGCCGGATTTACTGACCACCGAGGGATTACCGCCGGATTCAATCGCGATGATCGCCGTTATCAGCTGCGGGTCTACCCCCCACGCGGCGCCGGCTTTTTCGCTAATCGGCATCCACTGCATCGACCGCTTCACCGGGACTTCCGGGTTCCACGGCGGATTGGTGTAATCGTGCTTCGAGCTACAACCGGCCAACAATACAAATAAAAAAACAAACCATCTCAATTTCACACATCTATCCTTATTGGCTGAAGTTTGCCGCACGGAGATGACAATACACGTTCCAGGCGGCATGATAACCCTTTCATTCTTTGCAAGGAATTGCCATGTCTCAGTTTTATCTGGTCGCCCCTTCCGGTTACTGTATCAATCAACAGGCTGCGGCCCTTGGCGTGGCCCGTCTTGAAGAGGTCGGTCATCAGGTACTGAACCAACAGGCGATCCCCCGTCGACAGCAGCGTTTCGCCGGCAGCGACAGCGAACGCCTGGCCGATATTAACCAACTTGCGGCCCTTGAGGGAAAAAACCGCATCGTGCTGGCGGTACGCGGCGGCTATGGCGCCACCCGGTTACTACCGCAAATCGACTGGCAGGCCTTGTCCGCGCGCCAGCAGCGGGATCCGCTGCTTATCTGCGGCCACAGTGATTTCACCGCCATCCAGATGGGACTGCTGGCTAAAGCCAACGCTATCAGCTTCAGTGGGCCGATGTTAGCGGGCAATTTCGGCGCAGAAACCCTGAATGCGTTTACTGAACATCACTTCTGGCAGGCGCTGCGCGAACCGGTGTTTACCCTCGAATGGCAAAGCGATGGCCCAACCTGCCGCGCCGAAGGCACCCTGTGGGGCGGCAATCTGGCGATGGTCACGTCGCTCATCGGCACGCCGTGGCTACCGCAGATTGACGGCGGTATTCTGGTGCTTGAGGATATCAACGAACACCCGTTCCGCGTAGAGCGTATGCTGCTGCAGTTGCTCAACAGCGGGATCCTTGCCCGCCAACGGGCCATTGTGCTCGGCAGCTTTACCGGGGCGCAACCCAACGACTACGACGACGGTTACGATCTACCCACCGTCTACGCCTGGCTACGTCAGCAACTCGCCATCCCGCTGCTGACCGGACTCGAATTCGGTCATGAACAGCGCACCGTGACTTTGCCTCTCGGCGCACGGGCACGGCTGGTCAACAACGCCTCTGTCGCAACGTTAACGATAAGCGGCCATCCGGTGCTGGCGGAATAAAAATTCCTCTCCGCGAGTATCCTGAAAACGCGCGGATTGTTAAAATGGTGTAATTTTCACCCCTTCACGCTGACAAGGAGTACGTGAACATTGGACGCCGCTGCGGTCATTAGTCTGTTTATCCTGGGTTCTGTTTTAGTAACCTGCAGTATTTTATTGAGTTCTTTCTCCTCGCGCCTCGGCATCCCGATTCTGGTTATCTTCCTCGCTATCGGTATGCTGGCAGGCGTTGACGGTATCGGCGGCATTCCTTTCGATAACTATCCCTTCGCCTATATGGTGAGTAACCTCGCGCTGGCGGTGATCCTGCTGGACGGCGGTATGCGCACCCAGGCCAGTTCGTTTCGCGTGGCACTCTGGCCAGCGCTATCGCTGGCGACGGTCGGCGTGCTGATAACCTCCGCCCTCACCGGGATGATGGCGGCATGGCTGTTCAAGCTCGATTTAATCGAAGGGCTGCTGATCGGCGCCATTGTCGGCTCCACCGACGCGGCGGCGGTGTTCTCGCTGCTCGGCGGTAAAGGGCTTAACGAGCGCGTTGGCTCGACCCTTGAAATTGAATCCGGTAGTAACGACCCGATGGCGGTATTCCTCACCATTACCCTGATTGAAATGATCCAGCAGCATGAAGCCGGTCTGAGCTGGATGTTTGTGGTGCATATCATTCAACAGTTTGGTCTGGGCATCGCTATTGGTCTTGGCGGCGGCTATTTGCTGCTGCAGATGATTAACCGTATTGTCCTGCCCACCGGGCTCTACCCGCTACTGGCGCTAAGTGGCGGGATCATGATTTTCGCCGTCACCACGTCTCTTAACGGTAGCGGTATCCTCGCGGTCTATCTCTGCGGTTTCCTGCTCGGTAATAAACCCATTCGCAACCGCCACGGCATTCTGCAAAACTTTGACGGCCTGGCGTGGCTAGCGCAAATCGCCATGTTCCTCGTCCTGGGTCTGCTGGTGACGCCGTCCGACCTGTGGCCGATCGCGATTCCGGCGCTACTGCTGTCAATGTGGATGATCTTCATCGCGCGTCCGCTGTCGGTATTCGCCGGCCTGCTGCCGTTCCGCGGTTTTAATCTGCGCGAGCGAGTGTTTATCAGCTGGGTCGGATTGCGCGGCGCGGTGCCGATTATCCTCGCTGTTTTCCCGATGATGGCCGGGCTTGAGAACGCGCGACTGTTCTTTAACGTCGCCTTTTTCGTGGTGTTGATTTCACTGCTACTTCAGGGCACCTCACTCTCCTGGGCGGCGAAAAAAGCGAAAGTCGTGGTACCACCGGTCGGCTGGCCTATCTCACGCGTCGGGCTGGATATCCATCCGGAAAATCCTTGGGAACAGTTTGTCTACCAGTTGGGTGATGATAAATGGTGCGTTGGCGCAGCGTTGCGCGACCTCCACATGCCGCCGGAGACGCGCATCGCGGCACTCTTCCGCGACAACGTACTGCTGCATCCTACCGGCAGCACGCGGCTGATGGATGGCGATATTCTTTGTGTTATCGGCCGCGAGCGCGACCTGCCGGCGTTAGGTAAAATGTTTAGCCAGTCGCCGCCGGTTTCTCTCGATCAGCGATTCTTTGGCGACTTCATCCTCGATGCGGAAGCTAAATTCGCCGACGTGGCGCAGATCTACGGCCTCGACGGCGGCGAGGAGTTTCGCGAGCATCAGCAGTCGCTGGGCGATGTGATACAGCAGCTATTAGGCGCCGCGCCGGTCGTTGGCGATCAGGTGGAGTTTGCCGGTATGGTGTGGACGGTCGCGGAAAAAGAGGACGATCACGTACTGAAGGTGGGTGTGCGGGTCGCGGAAGATGAGGCGGAGTGATCCGCCTCACACAAAGTTACACTGTCACTACCGGCACGCGTGGCGCCAGGGCGCACATTAATTCATAACCGACGGTGCCGCTGGCCGCAGCGACATCGTCAATCTTAATCTCCTGTCCCCATAACTCGACCGGCGCGCCAATACCCGCGTGCGGGCAAGGCGTCAGATCTACCGCCAACATATCCATCGAAACACGCCCGACGGTGGTGGTGCGTACGCCATCGACCAGCACCGGCGTGCCGCTTGGGGCGACGCGCGGATAGCCGTCGGCATAACCGCAGGCGACAATGCCGATGCGCTGTTCACCTGCGGCCTGATACAACCCACCGTAACCCACCCGTTCGCCGCTTTTCAGCGTCTGTACGGCAATCACTTCACTGCTGAGGGTCATCGCCGGTTTCAGGCCGCTATTGGCAATATCCCGCCACTGGCCCGACGGCGATGCGCCATACAGCACAATTCCCGGACGCACCCAATCAAAGTGCGCTTCCGGATGCCACAGCGTGGCCGCTGAGTTCGACAACGAACGCGGGCAGTCCAGCCCCTCCGCCGCCTGTTCGATACGGCGCATGGGCTCCGCGATGCCCTCCGGGTTTTCCGCATCAGCGAAATGCGACATCAGCGTCATTTCACCGACGTTGGCGAGCGATCGCAGCTGTTGCCAGACGGTATGCACTCGCTCGGGCATAAAGCCCAGCCTATTCATACCGCTATTCACTTTAAGATAGATATCCAGCGGCGCATGCAGTTTAGCCTGCTGCAGGGCTTTAATTTGCCAGTTGCTGTGTACGCTGGTGGTCAGACGATACTTATCAAGCAGCGCCAGTTCATCGGCGTGAAAGAACCCTTCCAGCAGTAGAATCGGTCCTTTCCAGCCCTTTTCCCGCAGCAGGATTGCCTCTTCGAGATTGAGCAATGCGTATCCATCTGCGGCGTTCAGCGCCTGCCACATCCGCGCCAGGCCGTGGCCATAGGCATTCGCCTTCACCACCGCCCAAACGCGCGCCCCAGGGGCGGCGCGGCGAACAATCTGTAAATTCTGACGTAAAGCCGACAGATCAATGCTGGCTTTTACCGGACGAGACATGGAGGCTCCTTAGTTATGCACGCCGTGCAGATGCTGAGCGCGAGCCGGCGTAAAGCCCGGGCTGTAACGCGCCACGGCCAGATCATCATAAGGGATCGCCGGCGTACGCCCGGAGATCAGGTCGCTCAGAAGCTGCCCGGACCCGCAGGCCATGGTCCAGCCCAGCGTACCGTGCCCGGTGTTCAGCCACAGGTTTTTGTACGGCGTACGGCCAACCACCGGCGTACCATCCGGCGTCATCGGCCGCAGGCCGGTCCAGAAGGTAGCCTGCTCAACGTAGCCGCCGCGCGGGAACAGATCGCGAACCACCATCTCCAGCGTCTCGCGGCGCGGCTTCAGCAACTCTTTATTGAAGCCGACAATTTCCGCCATCCCGCCAACGCGAATACGCTTATCGAAACGGGTAATCGCGATTTTGTAAGTCTCATCAAGGATAGTCGATACCGGCGCGCCGCTCTCTTCGGCAATCGGAATAGTCAACGAGTAGCCTTTCAGCGGATAGACCGGGATATCCACCAGCCCTTTGAGCATCGCGGTGGAGTAAGAACCAAACGCCATCACGTAGGCGTCGCCCTTAATAATTTCTTCGCCACATTTCACACCGGCGATTTGATCGCCTTCGTAAAGCAGCGCATCGACGGCGGTATTAAAGCGGAAAGTCACCCCTGCCGCCTCGGCCATCGCCGCCAGACGGGTGGTGAAGAGCTGGCAATCGCCGGTTTCATCGTTTGGCAGGCGCAGGCCGCCGGTCAGTTTATGGCTGACTTCCGCCAGCGCCGGTTCGACTTCGCGCAGGCGGTTGGCTTCCAGCAGTTGATACGGCACGCCGGCCTCTTCCAGCACGGCGATATCGCGAGTGGCGTTTTCATACTGTTTTTCGGTGCGGAAAAGCTGCAGGGTGCCCCCCTGGCGGCCTTCATACTGGATACCGGTGGTTTCACGCAGCGCTTTCAGGCAATCACGGCTATATTCCGCCAGGCGCACCATACGCCCTTTGTTTTCCATATAGTGGCGGGTATCGCAGTTACGCAGCATCTGCCACATCCACTTGAGCTGGAACTGCGTGCCGTCAAGGCCAATCGCCAATGGCGCATGGCGCTGGAACATCCATTTAATCGCCTTCAGCGGCACGCCCGGCGCCGCCCACGGCGCCGCGTAGCCGGGAGAGATCTGCCCGGCGTTGGCGGCGCTGGTTTCTTCAGCGGGCCCTGGCTGACGGTCGATAACCGTCACCTCATGTCCCGCCTGGCTTAAATACCAGGCGCTCGCTACCCCAACCACCCCACTTCCCAGTATGACGACTCGCATAGCCACTCCGTAATAGTTAAAGAACAATCATCTAATTACAAATTGATAACCCAGATGAAAATATTATTCAACATACGCTTTATTTATGGTGACTTATCTCACACCAAACCGCACCAGCACTGACACCAGAGATTTACGATCTCCTGCTGCGCTTTATTTTTCCTCAGTATAAAATGCTGCACAAATGTTAAATTAAGGCCTTTAGGATTGTGAAATCGCGAAGAAAAGAAATTACCCGCAGACGCAGTTTGTTATGGCGTGTTCTATGCTTGATAAGAGGTTCTCCACAAAGAGAGAACCACCAACAACGAGGGCGCGCTAATGGCTACGATTGATTCCATGAACAGGGACACCACCCGGTTAAGCGATGGACCCGACTGGACTTTTGAACTGCTGGAAACCTATCTCGCCGAGGTCGATCGGGTGGCGAAGCTGTATCGTCTTGACACCTATCCGCATCAAATCGAGGTGATCACCTCCGAACAGATGATGGACGCCTACTCCAGCGTCGGGATGCCGATCAACTATCCCCACTGGTCGTTCGGCAAAAAATTTATCGAAACCGAGCAGGCATATAAACACGGTCAGCAAGGTCTGGCCTATGAGATAGTCATCAACTCCAACCCTTGTATCGCTTATTTGATGGAGGAGAACACCATTACCATGCAGGCGCTGGTGATGGCGCACGCCTGTTATGGGCACAACTCCTTCTTTAAAAACAACTATCTGTTCCGCAGCTGGACCGATGCCAGCTCAATCATCGACTACCTTATATTCGCGCGTAAATACATTACCGAATGTGAAGAGCGCTACGGCGTCGATGAAGTCGAAAAATTGCTCGACTCCTGCCATGCGCTAATGAACTACGGTGTCGACCGCTACAAACGCCCGCAGAAAATATCGCTGCAGGAGGAGAAGGCGCGACAGAAAAGCCGCGAAGAGTATCTGCAAAGCCAGGTGAACATGCTGTGGCGTACTCTGCCAAAACGGGAAGAGGAAAAAGCCATCGAGGCGAGCCGCCGTTATCCTTCCGAACCGCAAGAGAACCTGCTGTACTTCATGGAGAAGAACGCGCCGCTGCTTGAGTCCTGGCAGCGCGAGATCCTGCGTATCGTGCGTAAGGTCAGCCAGTATTTTTATCCGCAGAAACAGACTCAGGTGATGAACGAGGGTTGGGCGACATTCTGGCACTACACCATCCTCAATCATCTGTATGACGAAGGAAAAGTGACAGAGCGCTTTATGCTGGAGTTTCTGCACAGCCACACCAACGTAGTGTTCCAGCCGCCCTACAACAGCCCGTGGTACAGCGGGATCAACCCCTACGCGCTGGGTTTCGCCATGTTCCAGGATATTAAACGTATCTGCCAGTCGCCAACGGAAGAAGATCGCTACTGGTTCCCGGATATCGCCGGTTCCGATTGGCTGGAGACGCTGCATTTCGCCATGCGCGATTTTAAAGATGAGAGCTTTATCAGCCAGTTCCTGTCGCCGAAGGTGATGCGCGATTTCCGCTTGTTCACCGTACTCGACGACGACCACAATAATTACCTGGAGATTTCCGCCATTCATAATGAGGAAGGCTATCGGGAAATTCGTTCTAAGCTGTCGGCGCAGTATAACCTCAGCAACCTCGAACCGAATATTCAGGTCTGGAACGTTGACCTGCGCGGCGACCGTTCGCTGACGCTGCGCTATGTGCCGCACAACCGCGTGCCGCTGGATAAGAGCCGCCGCGAGGTACTCAAACACGTTCACCGCCTGTGGGGCTTTGACGTGATCCTTGAGCAGCAGAATGCCGACGGCAGCGTTGAGCTGTTGGATCGCACGCCGCCGCGGCAGAACGCGCTGTAAGGCTGAAAAAAATGCCCGGATTTTCCGGGCCTTTTTATAGAGTGAGCCGTACTTAGCGCATATTAATGGCTAAATCGCCGGGCAGCGTTTTTTGCATCCGATGCCAGATCTCGCCGCTGTTGTGGCCATAGGCGCGGACGATTTCGTACACTTTATCGTGCTGACTTTCTTCGCACACTTTCGCCAACTGGTGATAGAAACCCAGCGCCAGGCTACGCGCTTCCGGATTAGCAAAATAGTGACGGCCGATGCGGGTATACAGCCCCTTCATGCCGTTGAGGATCAGACCGTAGATCGGGTTGCCGGAGGCAAACGCCAGACCGCGGAAGATGTTGTAATCCAGCTCGGCGAAAGCGTCGGCATGATCTTCAACTTCACGGGCGGTAGACAGTACCTCCAGCGCTTTGTCCGGGTGCTGGCGGAAGGCGGTACGAATAAAAATCGTCGAGATATTGGTTCGCACCGACAGCAAGTTATCAATCAGTTGCGGCACGCTATCGTGGTCGAGGCGCGCCAGCGTCTCAAGAATATTCAGTCCGGAGGTTTCCCAGAAGTTGTTCACCTTCGTCGGTTTACCGTGCTGGATAGTCAGCCAGCCATCACGGGCCAGACGTTGCAACACTTCGCGCAGAGTTGTTCGGGTCACACCAATCAGTTCAGAAAGTTCACGTTCAGCAGGGAGAATAGATCCAGGCGGGAAACGGTTATTCCAGATACTTTCAATGATGTACTCTTCCGCGAAACCCGCAGGGCTTTGCGCCTTAATGACCATAGTAAGATTTCCATTACACAGCGTTGCAAATTGCACTCATCATACCAGAGCAGTCATACGCCAGATAGCATCTGAAAGTAATTAAAAGGGGATCGCCGTTTCATTTTCAGCTTTTGATTAACGCCTTCCATTACCTGTCATGCGCCGCGAAGAAAGTTGCTTCCCTTTTTACTCAACTGGTAATCTTGCAATAGTTACGCATAAAATCATGTTGTTTGACGGAAGGACCTCTGTCGTGGAAATGTCTTATGGCCGCGCCCTGTGGCGCAATTTTCTTGGCCAGTCGCCAGACTGGTACAAGCTTCTCCTGATTATCTTCCTGGTGGTTAACCCGCTGGCGTTTTATCTGCAACCATTTGTTGCCGGTTGGCTGTTAGTGGTGGAGTTTATCTTCACCCTGGCGATGGCGCTCAAATGCTACCCGCTACTGCCTGGCGGCCTGCTGGCGATAGAAGCGGTGCTGATCGGTATGACCAGCCCCGAACATATCCGCGAAGAGATAGCCAATAATCTCGAAGTCCTGCTGTTGCTGATGTTTATGGTGGCCGGGATCTATTTCATGAAGCAGCTATTGCTGTTTATTTTTACCCGTCTGTTGCTGGGGATCCGCAGCAAGATGCTGCTGTCGCTGGCCTTCTGCCTTGCGGCCGCTTTTCTCTCCGCCTTCCTCGACGCGCTCACCGTTGTGGCGGTGGTCATTAGCGTGGCAGTAGGCTTTTACGGCATTTATCATCGCGTCGCCTCCGCGCGGCCTGATGATAACGACATGCTTGATGACAGCCACATCGATCAGCATTACCGCGACGTGCTCGAACAGTTCCGCAGCTTTTTACGCAGCCTGATGATGCACGCCGGCGTCGGTACCGCCCTCGGCGGCGTGATGACCATGGTCGGCGAACCGCAGAACCTGATTATCGCCAAAGCCGCCGGCTGGCACTTCGGTGAGTTCTTTATCCGGATGTCGCCAGTAACCCTGCCGGTTATCCTGTGCGGTCTGATGACCTGCCTGCTGCTGGAAAAATTTCGTCTGTTCGGCTACGGCGAGCCGCTGCCAATACCGGTGCGCAAGGTATTGCAGGATTTCGACGACCGTAGCCGCCAGAGCCGCAGCCGCCAGGATCGGATGCGCCTTATCGCCCAGGGTATCATCGGCGTATGGCTGATTGCTGCCCTCGCCCTGCATCTGGCGGAAGTTGGCCTGATTGGCCTCTCCGTTATCGTGCTGGCAACCACCTTTTCCGGCGTGACCGACGAGCACGCCATCGGTAAAGCCTTTACCGAAGCGCTGCCGTTTACCGCCCTGCTGACGGTGTTTTTCGCCATCGTAGCGGTGATTATCGATCAGCATCTGTTTGCCCCAGTGATTGAGTTCGTCCTGCAGGCTTCGCCGCACGCTCAGCTATCGCTGTTCTATCTGTTTAACGGCCTGCTGTCGTCCATCTCCGATAACGTCTTTGTCGGTACGGTCTATATCAACGAAGCAAAAGCGGCGCTGGAGCATGGCGTTATCAGCCTGCAGCAGTTTGAAATGCTGGCGGTCGCCATTAATACCGGCACTAACCTGCCCTCCGTCGCCACCCCCAATGGCCAGGCCGCGTTTCTGTTCCTGTTGACCTCGGCGCTGGCGCCGCTGATCCGTCTCTCTTATGGCAGAATGGTGTGGATGGCGCTGCCTTATACCATCGTGTTAACGCTGGTCGGCCTGCTGTGCGTCGAAACCCTGTTGATGCCGGCCACCCAGTGGATGCTCAGCCACGGCTGGTTGACCACCCCAATACTGCCGTAATTGCGCAGCCCGTTACCCGGGTTCACCTCGGGTAACGAATATTCATTTACGTAATATTTTCCGACTAGCGGATGGCGTCGCGGTAGTTTTCGTTTACACTGCCATGATTTAGCATGTTCCAGGGAAATGATTATGTTGCAATACTTAAACCAGTGCTCACGGGGACGCGGCGCCTGGCTCTTGATGGCGTTAACCGCTTTTATACTTGAATTAGTGGCGCTGTGGTTCCAGCACGTGATGCTGCTGCAGCCCTGCGTGTTGTGTATTTATGAACGCTGCGCCCTGTTTGGCATTATGGGCGCCGGACTGGTGGGCGCTATCGCGCCGAAAACCCCGTTGCGCTACGTCGCGCTGCTGATCTGGCTGTACAGCGCCCTGCGCGGTCTGCAGTTAGCCTGGGAGCACACCATGATTCAGCTGCACCCTTCTCCGTTCCAGACCTGCGATTTCGCCGCGCGTTTCCCGACGTGGCTGCCGCTGGATAAATGGCTGCCGCAGGTATTCGTCGCCACCGGCGACTGTTCCGTGCGCCAGTGGGAATTCCTGACGCTGGAGATGCCGCAGTGGCTGGTAGGCATCTTTGCCGCTTATCTGGTCATCGGTCTGCTGGTGCTGATCGCTCAGCCATTTAAGGCTAAAAAACGCGATCTGTTCGGCCGTTAAGTTATCCTGCCAGATAGTACACGCTCCTTCGGGGGCGTTTTTTATGCCTGTAAGTTGACGACGCCCCTTTAAAGATGCATATTAAATGCATCTTATATACATCACTGAGGAGCTCACCATGTCTCACCTGCGTATCCCGGCTAACTGGAAAGTTAAACGCTCCACTCCGTTCTTCACTAAGGAAAATGTTCCGGCGGCGCTGCTCACCCATCACAATACTGCCGCTAACGTTTTCGGTCAGCTGTGCGTCATGGAAGGAACGGTAACTTACTACGGTTTTCATGACGAGCAGGCTACCGAGCCGGAGATGAAAGTCGTCATTAACGCCGGGCAGTTCGCCACCAGCCCACCGCAGTATTGGCACCGTATCGAGCTCAGCGATGATGCCCAGTTCAATATTAACTTCTGGGTTAAGGATGAAAGCCACGGCGAAGACGGCCTGTTCCACGCAAAGAAAAGCTAATCCCCTGATGCGCAAGCGGTTGATCATCGACGTCCGGATGTTTAAAGTCGTTACCCGAAAGGCTCGTCTTGTTTGAGTCTGAAATGGGATAAGTCACCATGAGCATAGTCTGGTATATGACGCTAATCTGCATTGTCGTAGCGTATTTAATGATGAGTTTCCTGCCCATCTGATCGCCGCAAGCAGTCACCGCGCCGGGGTGACCTGGCAGCTCGTCAACGCCCTCTCAGCCCGGCCACCGCGCCGGGTCTATTTTTTTCTACATCTGCTTTACAAATATTCCTAAAGTTCCCCGCCCCCGCGCCGATGATGAAATGCCAAACACACCTGGTGATGATGACTTAAATGTGGGGTTTCCGATGAGTAGAAACGGCTGGCGTTCGCTTAGTGTTGTTATTTTTCCATGCGCTTTCTTGTGGGCGGGGATTATCTGGCTGGCATTGAGAATGATGGGATATTAATGCGAACAAAGAACCGGGCCGCGCAGGCAGGGAATGCCCGGTTCTAATATTTTGATGAGTTTACTGCGCCCAGTCTGGTTTGTTTAAAATATGGTCCTGCCAGTCGACGACGGTAGACTCTTTTACCGCTATATGGCGCACGGAAATACGTTCGCCGTGCATCGCCACTTTTGAGCCGGTCAGCAGCGGGTGCCAGTGCGGCAGCGCTTTACCTTCCGCCAGCAGGCGATAGGCGCAGGTGTGCGGCAGCCATTCGAAGGTCGGCAGATTATCACGCGTGAGTTTGATGCAGTCCGGTTCGTACTCGAAGCGACGCTCGTAGTTACGGCACTGGCAGGTTTTAAGGTTGAGCTGACGGCAGGCGACGTTGGTAAAGTAAATCTCGTCGGTATCTTCATCCATTAGCTTATGCAGGCAGCACTGTCCGCAGCCGTCGCACAGTGATTCCCACTCCGCGTCGGTCATTTCATCCAGTGTTTTTTGTTGCCAGAAAGGTTGTTCGCTCATTGGGATGTCCGTCATTACAATTCAGGGTGCACCTTATAACCAGTCTGGCACGCCGATGCAAGTTTTGCCGCCCCAAAAGGCGGCAAGCGGACGTTACAGCACGCGGGCGGATAACGTCAAACCATTGAAGCCGACTTCCAGCTCATCGCCGCTGGCGAGCGGCCCGACCCCCTCCGGGGTCCCGGTCAGAATGATATCGCCCGCTTTCAGCGTAAAGAAGCGCGACATATAGGCAATGAGCGGTACGATCTTATGAATCATATCCGCAGTCGTCCCCTGCTGGCGAACTTCACCATTAATCTTCAGGCTTAGCGGCATATTTTGCGGATCGCCGTTGAACTCGGCGGCAGGAATAAAACCGGAGATTGGACAGGCGTTATCGAACCCCTTAGCTTTCTCCCACGGTTGCCCGGCCTTTTTCATCTTGCCCTGAATATCACGCAGGGTGAGATCCAGCGCCACGCCATAACCGGCAATCGCCTTACGCACGTGGTCTTCGCTGGCCTGGCGCAAGGTGCTGCCAATTAGCACCGCCAGTTCAACCTCATGATGCACCGAGCCCAATCCTTCAGGCAGTACCAACGGCTGGCGGATATCGCATAGCGCCGTTTCAGGTTTAATAAACAGCACCGGTTCTTCCGGCATCGCGCTGCCCATCTCCTTAATATGTTTTGCGTAATTACTGCCAACGCAAACCACTTTGCTCACTGGATAATCCAGTAACTCACCCTGCCAGTTATGATGTTGGTACATTATTTTCCCTCAATGGGTTAATCGGATTTATTCCCCTGTTCCGCGAGGTGTTTCTTAAGTAGATTCTCAGGAGGGGGAGGAAGTTGAAGGTAATAGCCCTGATCGACGAGCGCTTGTTTTACTTTTTCGAGGTCAGCGTTAGCCAGCGTCTTGCGCCCGTCGAGCGGCAGCAGCATGGTCATCTGCGGGGTGCCGAAGCTTGCCATCAGTTCCGGCGGGACGCGCGAGAAATCGTCCTTTTTTTCGACATATAAATAGGTTTGTTCACGTTTAGTACTTCGATAGATCACACAAAACATAGTTTTACTCGGAATTAGACCCGTGGTCACTTGCCTCAATATATGAGTGACTATAACATGCCTTTTAGTCTTCGGAATATCACCGCACTTCGGCGGATGATAAACAGCAAATTGAGTAAGGCCAGGATGTCAAATACGCCAATCGAACTTAAGGGCAGTAGCTTCACCTTATCTGTCGTTCATTTGCACGATGCAAATCCCGAGGTTATTCGTCAGGCGTTAGAAGACAAAATCGCCCAGGCTCCCGCTTTTTTACGTCATGCACCGGTCGTGGTCAACATCAGCAGTATTGAAGAGAGCGTCGACTGGCGCCCGATGCATGAAGCTATCGTCGCCACCGGTTTACGCATCATGGGGGTGAGCGGTTGTAAAATTTCCCGCCTGAAAACGGAAATCGACCGCGCCGGGATCCCGCTACTGACGGAAGGAAAAGAGAAAATCGTTCGTCAGGCGCCGCCGCCGGAACCCGTTGAACCGCCACCAGTTGCTACGCCGATCACAAAAACGCGTTTGATTGATCTGCCGGTACGTTCCGGTCAGCGCATTTATGCGCCACACTGTGATCTAATTGTTACAAACCATGTGAGTGCCGGAGCGGAACTTATCGCTGATGGTAACATCCATGTGTATGGCATGATGCGGGGACGTGCGCTGGCTGGCGCAAGCGGCGACAGAGATGCCCAAATATTTTGTACTAACCTCTCGGCGGAACTGGTGTCCATCGCAGGGGAATATTGGCTGAGCGATAACATCCCAGCTGAATTTTATGGCAAAGCGGCGCGCCTGCGTTTAGGCGACGGTGCTTTGACAATTCAACCGTTCAATTAATCCCTTTTTAACAAGGAATTTCTATGGCACGCATTATTGTTGTGACTTCGGGTAAAGGGGGCGTTGGTAAGACCACCTCCAGCGCGGCCATCGCTACTGGTTTGGCCCAGAAGGGAAAGAAAACTGTCGTTATCGACTTCGATATCGGCCTGCGTAACCTCGACCTGATTATGGGATGCGAGCGTCGGGTGGTTTATGACTTCGTCAACGTTATCCAGGGCGATGCCACTCTCAATCAGGCGCTAATCAAAGATAAGCGTACTGAAAATCTCTATATCCTTCCGGCTTCTCAGACCCGTGATAAAGACGCGCTGACCCGCGAAGGCGTAGATAAGGTTCTTGAAGAACTGAAAAAGATGGACTTCGATTTTATTGTCTGCGACTCCCCGGCAGGCATCGAAACCGGCGCGCTGATGGCGCTGTACTTCGCTGACGAAGCCATCATCACCACTAACCCGGAAGTCTCCTCCGTGCGCGACTCCGACCGTATCCTTGGCATTCTGGCCTCCAAATCCCGCCGCGCGGAAAATGGCGACGAGCCGATCAAAGAGCACCTGCTGCTGACGCGCTACAACCCAGGTCGCGTGAACAAAGGCGACATGCTGAGCATGGAAGACGTGCTGGAAATTCTGCGCATCAATCTGGTGGGCGTGATTCCGGAAGATCAGTCCGTGCTGCGCGCATCGAACCAGGGCGAGCCGGTCATTCTGGATACCGTTTCAGATGCGGGTAAAGCCTATGCGGATACTGTGGATCGTCTGCTCGGAGAAGAACGTCCTTTCCGCTTCATCGAAGAAGAGAAGAAAGGTTTCCTCAAACGCCTGTTCGGAGGATAAATTATGGCATTACTCGACTTTTTTCTCTCGCGAAAAAAGAACACGGCTAACATTGCGAAAGAACGCCTGCAAATCATCGTCGCGGAGCGCCGCCGCGGCGACGCGGAACCGCATTACCTGCCGCAGCTGCGCAAAGATATCCTGGAGGTCATCTGTAAATACGTGCAGATAGACCCTGAGATGGTCAGCGTTCAGCTGGAACAGCGTGATGGTGATATTTCGATTCTCGAGCTGAACGTGACCCTGCCAGAAGCTGAAGAGTCGAAACCCTGACCTTGTTGTCGCATTAACGGCATCTCGCCGTAGCATTAAAAAAAACCGGCCACGCAACGCGCGGCCGGTTTTTTATGGCCTGAATGACACCAGGCGCTAGCGAGGATAGTCGTTGAGCAGCGCGTTCAGACGCTCGGCCATCAATTCACCGCGCCAGCCGGAAACCAGCTCCGGCTCGCCGTTTTTGGTTTTCAGCTGCCAGTGCCAGTTCAGCAGTTGGTTGATCTGGCGGCGAGACGCCAGTAGTTCGGCGCTCACGCCCTTCTCGGCGCTCACTTCCTGTACCAGCGCTTTAATATCTTTAAAGGCTTTGCGGTATCCCGGCATATCGATCAGGTTTTGCAATGGCTCAGGCAGCGCAGATTCCGGCAAGGCCTGCGCTTTCTCAACCAGGCTAATCAACGTTTTGCCGTGGAAGCGAATTTCGCTACCGGATAAACCCAGACTATCAAGCTCACCGAGGCTGGTCGGCATATAGCGCGCCACGCTCCACAGATGCTCTTCGCGTACCACAAAGTTCACCGCCAGGTTACGCTCGCGCGCTTTGCGCAGACGCCACTCCGCCAGCAACTGCAGGCAGCCCAGCTGACGTGTACGCAGTTGCCAGGCATTGCCGATTTCCCGCCACGCCTCCGCCGGGTCAAGGACTTCCTGACGGCGCTGCTGCATCAGGTGGCACTCGTTCAACGCTGCCGGCAGCCAGCCCGCATGGTCGGTTTCCGCCATTAATTTGCTGGCGATCGGCAACAGATACCAGACATCGGCGGCCGCGTATTCGCACTGACGCTCGGTCAACGGTCGGGCCAGCCAATCGGTACGTGATTCGCTTTTGTCCAGCGCGACGCCGGAATACTCTTCAACCATTGAAGCAAAGCCCCACGACATCGGGCGCCCGCAGAAAGCGGCCAGAATCTGGGTGTCGATCAGCGGCTGCGGCATCAGGTTGAACGCGTTGAGGAAGACTTCTAAATCTTCGCTGCCCGCATGCAGATATTTGGTGACATTTTGGTTAAGCAGCAGCTCGCGCATCGGCGCCCAGTCGTTGATGGTCAACGGATCGATCAGAGAAACCTGTTTGCCGTCGAACAGCTGCAGCAAACCAAGCTGCGGATAGTAGGTGCGGGTGCGAACAAACTCGGTATCCAGCGCAACCGCGGGCGCCGAACTTGCCGCTTCACAGATAGCGCGCAGGCCATCGTCGGTGGTGATCATCTGATAGTTCAAATCATACTCTCTTAACTTGCGCCCATAAAAAACGCCGGCTTAGCCGGCGCAGGGCGACTCACTCGTTGCTTAGCCTTTATTGTCTACTTTAGCACGGGCTTCGTCACGCAGTTCTCGTCGTAAAATTTTGCCGACGTTGGATTTCGGCAGTTCATCACGAAACTCCACCAGCTTCGGCACTTTGTAGCCGGTCAAATGGCGACGACAGAAAGTAATCAGCGCTTCTTCGGTTAACGCGGCATCTTTCTTCACCACAAAGATCTTCACCGCTTCACCGCTGCTGCCGGAGGGTACGCCGACGGCTGCCACTTCCTGTACGCCGGAGTGCTGCATCACAACATCTTCGATTTCATTCGGATAGACGTTAAAACCGGAAACCAGAATCATATCTTTTTTACGATCGACGATCCGCAGGAAGCCTTCATCATCCATCACCGCGATATCGCCGGTATGCAGCCAGCCATCTTTAATGATTTCATCGGTGGCATCCGGACGCTGCCAGTAGCCCAGCATCACCTGCGGCCCTTTGATGCAAAGCTCGCCCGGCTCACCCGGCGCGACTTCATTATCGTCATCATCGACCAGCTTGGCTTCGGTCGATGGCACCGGCAGGCCGATGCTGCCGCTGTGGTAGTCGATATCATGCGGGTTGACGCTCACCAGCGGCGAGCACTCCGTCAGGCCGTAGCCCTCCAGCAGATACTGACCCGTCAGTTTCACCCAGCGCTCCGCTACCACCTGCTGCACCGGCATGCCGCCGCCGGCGGAAAGATGCAGCGAAGAGAAATCAAGCTGCTGGAATTCTTTATTGTTCAATAGCGCGTTAAACAAGGTATTCACCCCGGTCATCGCGGTGAAGGGATATTTTGCCAGCTCTTTTACCAGACCCGGAATATCGCGCGGATTGGTAATCAGCAGGTTCTGCCCGCCAAGTTCGATAAACAGCAGGCAGTTCATGGTCAAAGCGAAGATGTGATAGAGCGGCAGCGCGGTCACCACCAGCTCTTTACCGCGGTGCAGTAGCGGACCGTAGGTCGCATTCACCTGTTCGAGGTTAGCCAGCATATTGCGGTGGGTCAGCATCGCCCCTTTCGCCACGCCGGTGGTACCGCCGGTGTACTGCAGGAAAGCCAGATCGTCCGCGACGATTTCCGGCTTCACGTACTGCATACGGTAGCCATGCTGCAGGGCGCTACGAAATGAAATGGCGTCCGGTAGATGATATTTCGGCACCAGCCGCTTAATGTACTTCACCACAAAGTTGACTAACGTCCCTTTGGCGGTGGAGAGCTGGTCGCCCATCCGCGTCAGGATGACGTGTTTTACCTGGGTTTTATCAACGACTTTCTCCAGGGTATGTGCGAAGTTGGAAACGATCACAATCGCCGCCGCGCCGCTGTCATTGAGCTGGTGCTCCAGTTCGCGCGGGGTATACAGCGGGTTAACGTTGACGGCAATCATTCCGGCACGCAGGATCCCAAACAGCGCCACCGGGTATTGCAGCAGGTTAGGCATCATCAGCGCGACGCGATCGCCCTTCTGTAGCCCTAAACCTTGCTGGAGATAAGCGGCGAAAGCGCGGCTGCGCTCTTCCAGCTTGCGGTAGGTCATCACCTCGCCCATGTTGATAAATGCCGGCTGATCGGCATAACGGGTGGTGGCGTGTTCAAACAATTCAACCAGGGATTGATAGCGGTCAGGATTTATCTCCGCCGGAACATCGGCGGGATAACGGTTTAGCCAAACCTTTTTCACTGCTTCACCTCTGAAATAGTTATTCGTCGTCATCACAGCCCCTGATCAACAAACATTTTGTTAACATTATATTAACTCAGCGTACCAGTTTATTAATTAGGCGTTTTTCAGGTTGCGAAGCGCGTCACTATTTATTTTTCTTATGAGACTAAAAAACACGAAACAGCGGGCTAGCCGCTGTTTCTATTCCATTATAAAAACAACAAAATCATTCCGTTACGACATTTCTGACCTCGGCAGGGCCCGGGTTATACCAACCCCAACCGCCGTATCCGTAGCCCCAGGGGCGAGGGCCGAGCATCCACGGATCGATGGGCTGCGGCGGCATCACCACCTGCTGCACTACGTTCCAGCGCTTATAGCCGGTGGCGTTCATCAACATGAATTTATACGGCGTTGCGCCAACTTTACCGTCGACAACGCCGCTAATCGGCCCAACCACTGTGACCAACTGGCCACGGAAATCGACCGGGTCGAGGAAGCCGCTCACGTCGGCGAGGATACGGCCGCGCGAAGGTTCGCCCAGTTCCGGTCGTGCGCCGCTATCCAGCGGTACGGTGGCAATCTCTAAGCGGGTTTTCCCCTGCTGGTTCTGCACGTTGACAACCTTACCGCCAAAACGTGCTTCCTGGCCGATATACAGCTGCGGCGCGTTCATCACCCGCACTAAATCCTGCTGCGGCGTAGGGCTGGTGCCTTTAATAGCATCCGGCACCGATACGCAGCCGCTTAGCGCAACGACAACCGCCGCGGCTAACAGCCAACGAACGCCCTGTTTTTGACCCGCCATAATGCGACTCCTTCTCTCAGTCTTCTCTCTACTGAGATTCACTCGCGGCCAGGAAGTTTCTTCCATGCCACTTCGTTTCGCAAATAAACGGGTTCCGCATGCTCAACGGCCACGGTTTTTCCCGCCGCCAGCAGCTGAATGGCCAGCGGCAGCATATCTTCTGCCGCCGGCAGTTCGACCTCGCCGCTGCTCAAGGTCAGCCCGCTCTCTTTCGCCAGATCCGGCCACGCCTGCCAGCCGGTGCCGACGGTAGCCCATTCGCCGGAAAGCCGCGCCAGGCGGTCGGCAACCGCAGCCGGTTTGAGGACCGCTTCTGTTTCTTCACCGTGCCAGACGCCATCTTCGTCGCGCTGATACTCGGCCCAGTAGACCTCGCCCATACGCGCGTCAATGGCCGCCAGCACACGAGTAGCGCCGGTTTTGCGCCACGCGCCCTGGGCCATCGTCGCCAGCGTAGAGACGCCGATCATTGGCAACTCAGCGCCCAGCGCCAGTCCTTGCGCAATACCGATACCAATACGTACGCCGGTAAAGCTGCCCGGACCGCGGCCAAAGGCCAGCGCGTCCAGTTCATTCAGCGTAGTGCCGCTTTCAGTGAGGACCTCCTGCACCAGAGGCAGGATACGTTGGGTGTGTTCGCGAGGACAAATTTCAAAATGGGCGCTCTGGGCGCCATCATTCCACAGCGCCGCGGAGCACGCCTCCGTGGCGGTATCGATAGCCAAAATTCGCATGGGTGGTCACGCTCTCGTTACATATTCCAGGCTTTAGGGCGGTAAATTCATCGACTGACGGACTCACCGCCGCCGCACCGCCCGAAATCCATTGGGGATAGCTGATTTACAAAATGGCGCGCAGCTTACCACATTTTGCGACGGATTACCTTGCCGGCGGTACAGCGAGAAAGCGCACTGCCCGGCGGATATCGCGGGTACGCGGCGCGGGTGGCAGGCTGGCCAGGAACACGGCGCCGTAAGGGCGCATCACCAGCCGGTTGTCACAGATAACCAGAACGCCGCGATCGTCAATATCGCGGATCAGGCGCCCGACGCCCTGTTTGAGGGTAATGACGGCATCCGGCAACTGCACTTCATCGAACGGGTCGCCGCCGCGCAGTCGACAGTCTTCCATTCGCGCTTTGAGCAGCGGATCGTCCGGTGAGGTAAAGGGCAGCTTATCGATAATAACCAGCGACAGCGCGTCGCCGCGCACGTCGACCCCTTCCCAGAAGCTGCTGGTCGCCACTAATAACGCATTGCCGGCACTAACAAACTGCTGCAGCAGTTGACCTTTACTGGTCTCCCCTTGCAGCAGTACCGGCAGCGTCATGGTAGCGCGGAACTGCTCCGCCAGGTCGCGCATCATGGCGTGCGAGGTACACAGCATAAAGCAGCGGCCGTCGTTAGCTTCGATCAGCGGTTTCAGCATTGCCGCCAGATGGCGCGCCGCGCCGGGCTGGTTCGGCAGCGGTAAATTGCGCGGTACGCAGAGCAGCGCCTGATGTTGATAATCAAACGGGCTTGGCAGCAACAGCGTCTGCGCGTCATCGATGCCGAGGCGGGCGGTAAAGTGGTGGAGATCGTCATTAACCGACAGCGTCGCCGAGGTAAAGATCCAGCTTCCTGACTTTTGCGCCATCACCTCTTTAAACTTCTCCGCGACGGTCAACGGCGTCAGGGCGAGGGTAAAATGCCGCGAGGTGCATTCATACCAGTAGCTATAGCCCGGCTGATTAATCTCTTTAAGCCGCTTCAGGCGGCCACGGTAGAGCGTCGCACGCTCAAAGGCGGCGTCGAGCAGCGCCGAGCGGCCAAGCGAGAGTTTGGCGACGTCATAACACAGTTCAAGCGCGTCATCGAGCAGCAGCAGCGCGCGCTGAATGTGGCTATCCGCCAGCAGTTCGCGAAGATTGCCGCGATAGCCCGGATCGCCCAACTGCAGACGGAAATCCTGCGCGCTTTGCGCCAGACGATCGGCGCATTTTTGCAGCTGTTGGGTATCTTTTAGTTCGGTACGGTAGGCAATGGTGATGTCTTTGGCCAAATCCAGTAGCTGGCGGCTGGAGAGCGACTGGCCAAAATACTGGCTGGCGATATCCGGCAGCTGATGGGCTTCATCGAAGATCATCACTTCCGCTTCGGGGATCAGTTCGGCAAAGCCGCTCTCTTTCACCACCATATCGGCCAGGAACAGGTGATGGTTGACCACCACCACGTCAGCATCCATCGCCTTCTTACGCGCTTTCACTACAAAGCAATCTTTATATAACGGGCAGTCGCTGCCGAGACAGTTATCGTTAGTGCTGGTCACCAGCGGCCAGGCCTGAGAATCTTCGGCGACGCTGGCGCAGGTGCTGATATCGCCATCCTGCGTCTGATTAGACCAGGAGCGCAGAAGAATTACGTCACTTAACGTTTGTACCGGCAGATCGCCGCCCGCCAGCGCCTGCTGTTCAAGGCGTTCAAGGCACAGGTAGTTTGAGCGCCCCTTTAACAGCGCCAGTTTGCCGGTGAATTTAAGTGCTTTAGCGACGGTCGGCAGGTCGCGGCTGTAGAGCTGATCCTGCAGCGCTTTCGAACCCGTGGAGATGATCACCTTTTTCTTCGCGCGCAGCGCGGGCGCCAGATAGGCGTAGGTTTTACCGGTGCCAGTCCCTGCTTCCACCACCAGCGGCCGGGAGGCGTCAATGGCTTCACTCACCGCTATCGCCATCTGGCGCTGCGGTTCGCGCGGCTTAAATCCCGGTATCGCCATGGCCAGCTGGCCGTCTGCTGCAAAATCGTCGATCACGTTGCCCCCTGGTTATTTGGACAGTGATTATGTCAGGGAGGACGGCGTTTCGCCAGCCCGGGTAGTGACGCGGGCGGAACATTGTGGCAGTCTTGCCGCAGCCAAATGGATAGAACAAAGAGGAAAGATAAATGACAATTACGCGTATTGATGCCGAAGCCCGCTGGTCTGATGTGGTAATTCACAACCAGACCATCTACTACACTGGGGTGCCGGAAAATCTCGACGCCGACGCGTTTGAGCAGACTGCCAACACCCTGGCGCAAATTGACGCGGTGCTGGAAAAACAGGGCAGCAATAAGTCACGTATTCTTGATGCCACCATTTTCCTCGCCAATAAAGATGATTTTGCGGCGATGAATAAAGCCTGGGACGCCTGGGTAGTCGCCGGTCACGCGCCGGTGCGCTGCACCGTACAGGCGACCCTGATGAAGCCGCAGTATAAAGTTGAGATTAAAATCATCGCCGCGGCGTAATTACTCGTCTTCGTCGTCATCTTCGAAGCGCGCTACGATCCGGTCGCCGGTGTGCGTGGCGCGCAGTTCATCGGCCACCAGGGCGATTGCCTGGCCGCTGCTCATTCCCTGCGCCATCAATTCCTGAATACGTTCGACCGCTTTTTGCTGTTGCTCATGGCTCAGCGAAGGTAAACCTGCAAACATCACTCACTCCTGCTACATTGTGGGGCGTAATTATTTCACGCCGTCCGCCATTTCGCCAGTGGGCGGCACATTAGGATCGAGGTTAATGTTGTCCCCCGCTATTATCACCCTGCCCTGGCGCCCGGATGCCGCCGAACGCTATTTCGCGCCGTTAAGCGCCACGCCGTGGGCGATGCTGCTGCACTCCGGCTTCGCCGACCATCCGTATAGCCGTTTCGATATTATCGTCGCCGAACCGCGCGCGACGTTGGTTACCCGCGGCGAGCAAACCTGGGTCAACGACGATGAAGGCAAATTTGTCTCGCAGGACGATCCGCTGCAGCTACTGCAACAGCAGTTGGATCGCTGTCAGTTAACGCCGCAGGCCGATGATAACCTGCCGTTTCTCGGCGGCGCGCTGGGGCTATTCGGCTACGATCTTGGCCGCCGCTTTGAACGTCTTCCGACGCAAGCGCAGGCTGATATTGCCCTGCCGGAGATGGCGGTAGGCATTTATGACTGGGCGCTGATCGTCGATCATCAACGCCAGCAGGTGTCGCTGCTGAGCTATGACGATCCGCAACGGCGCCTGCAGTGGCTGGAATCGCAAACGCGCCAGCCGGCTGAAGCTTTCTCCCTGACCTCCTGCTGGCAATCGAATATGAGCCGCCAGCAGTACGGCGAAAAATTCCGCCAGGTACAGGCGTACCTGCGCAGCGGCGACTGTTATCAGGTCAACCTGGCGCAGCGTTTTCAGGCCCGCTACCGCGGCGATGAATGGCAGGCATTTCGTAAGCTTAATGCCGCCAACCGCGCGCCGTTCAGCGCCTTCATTCGCCTGCCGGAAGGGGCGATTTTAAGCCTGTCTCCGGAGCGTTTTATTCAACTGCATCAGGGTGACATCCAGACGCGCCCCATTAAAGGCACGCTGCCGCGACTCGATTCCCCGCAGGAAGACGCTCGCCAGGCGGCAACGCTTGCCCACTCGCCGAAAGACCGCGCCGAAAATTTAATGATTGTCGATCTGATGCGCAATGATATCGGCCGCGTCGCCGTGCCGGGCAGCGTTCGCGTACCGGAACTGTTTGTGGTCGAACCGTTCCCGGCGGTGCATCACCTGGTGAGCACCATCACCGCACGATTGCCTGCTACGCTTGATGCCAGCGATCTGCTGCGCGCGGCCTTCCCTGGCGGCTCCATTACCGGAGCGCCGAAAGTTCGCGCCATGGAGATTATCGATGAACTGGAACCGCAGCGACGCAACGCATGGTGCGGCAGCATTGGTTATCTCAGCCTGTGCGGCAATATGGATACCAGCATTACTATTCGTACGATCACCGCCTGGCAGGGCCAACTGTACTGCTCAGCGGGCGGCGGTATCGTGGCGGACAGCGAAGAAGCCGCGGAATATCAGGAAACTTTTGATAAAGTTAACCGTATCCTGCATCAACTGGAGAGCTAGAACATGGCGGCTAACGCCCTCGATCTGGACGACTTTCTATCCCGTTTTCAACTGCTGCGCCCGCAGCCCTCGCCGCAGGCGCTGAACCAGCGCCAGGCGGCGGTACTGGTGCCGATCGTCCGTCGGCCGCAGCCGGGACTGTTGCTGACCCAGCGTTCGCCGCTGCTGCGCAAGCACGCGGGCCAGGTCGCCTTCCCCGGCGGCGCAGTAGATAACACCGACGCTACATTGATTGCCGCCGCGCTGCGCGAGGCGCAGGAAGAAGTGGCGATCCCGCCGGAAGCCGTTGAAGTGATCGGCGTGCTGCCGCCTGTCGACAGCGTCACCGGCTTTCAGGTAACGCCGGTTGTTGGCATAATCCCCCCGGACCTGCACTATCATGCCAGTCAGGACGAGGTGTCTGCGGTGTTTGAAATGCCGCTGGAAGAGGCGCTGCGCCTGGGTCGTTACCACCCGCTGGACATCCATCGGCGCGGTAATTCACATCGCGTCTGGCTATCGTGGTACCAACATTATTTTGTCTGGGGAATGACCGCCGGCATTATTCGCGAGCTGGCGCTGCAAATCGGCACTCGCCCTTAGCTATAATAAGTAATGAGAAGCCGCTCTCACTATTAGTAAAACCAAGGTTATCCATTAGTTTAATTCATGTGAATAGTTAAGCTGACAACCCGGTTCCCTCTTACACTATGCGCAGTTATTACATCGTTACCGCAACCGCGGTAACCCTGTCAGGAGTGTTATCGTGATTAGTATATTCGACATGTTCAAGGTGGGGATTGGTCCCTCATCTTCCCATACTGTAGGGCCGATGAAGGCCGGTAAACAGTTCGTCGATGACCTGGTCGAAAAGGGATTGCTTAATGAAGTGACGCGCGTCGCCGTTGACGTCTATGGGTCGCTTTCATTAACCGGCAAAGGCCACCACACGGACATCGCCATTATCATGGGACTGGCGGGCAATCTGCCTGCGACGGTCGATATTGACGCGATCCCGGCATTTATCCGCGACGTAGAAACCCGCGGCCGTCTGCTGCTGGCAAACGGGCAACACGAAGTCGACTTCCCGGCGGATGACGGCATGCGTTTTCGTAGCGACAACCTGCCGCTGCACGAAAACGGCATGACTATCCATGCGTGGGCCGGCGAGAAAGAAATCTACAGCAAGACTTACTATTCAATCGGCGGCGGTTTTATCGTCGACGAAGAGCATTTCGGCAAAGAAGACGCGAGCGAACTGCAGGTTCCGTATCCGTTTAAATCGGCACAGGAAATGCTGGGCTACTGCAAAGAAACCGGTCTGTCGCTCTCCGGCATGGTGATGCAAAACGAACTGGCGCTGCACAGCAAGCAAGAGATCGAGGCCTATTTTGAAAACGTCTGGCAAACCATGCGCGCCTGTATCGATCGCGGCATGAACACCGAAGGTGTGCTGCCGGGGCCGCTGCGCGTGCCGCGTCGCGCTTCAGCGCTGCGTCGTCTGCTGGTCGCCAGCGATAAGCTGTCTAACGACCCGATGAATGTTGTCGACTGGGTGAACATGTTCGCGCTGGCGGTCAACGAAGAGAACGCCGCCGGCGGCCGCGTTGTTACCGCGCCGACCAACGGCGCCTGTGGTATCGTTCCGGCAGTGCTCGCCTACTACGATCACTTTATCGAGTCCGTCAGCCCGGATATCTATATTCGCTACTTTATGGCGTCCGGCGCGATTGGCGCGCTGTACAAGATGAACGCGTCCATTTCCGGCGCGGAAGTCGGCTGTCAGGGCGAAGTCGGCGTCGCCTGTTCAATGGCGGCGGCGGGCCTGGCTGAACTGCTTGGCGCCAGCCCGGAGCAGGTTTGCGTGGCGGCGGAAATCGGCATGGAACATAACCTCGGCCTGACCTGCGACCCGGTCGCCGGCCAGGTTCAGGTGCCGTGCATCGAGCGAAACGCTATCGCCTCCGTGAAGGCGATTAACGCCGCGCGTATGGCGATGCGCCGCACCAGTGAACCGCGCGTCTCTCTCGATAAAGTTATCGAGACCATGTACGAAACGGGTAAAGACATGAACGCCAAATATCGCGAAACCTCTCGCGGCGGCCTGGCGATCAAAGTCCAGTGTGACTAAAACACGTCTGTGAAATGCGCCCTTTCCGGGCGCATTTTTCTTTTTCTCCCACCAACTTATCTTACCCACTACACTTGCTTTAAGCCGGCTGTTACTCTTATTCCTCTATTTAGCCGACAGGGCGCCTCGCATGCAAAATGCACAGAAGGTCATTTCGACATACCGCCGCAAGCGCATTCTGGTGTGCCTGGCCGTTGCATTTCTGACGCTTGCCGTCACCCTGACAATCCGATTTATTTCACAGCGTAGCCAAAATCAACAGCGCATCCAGACGGTGACCCGCAATATGGTGATCGCGATGGACAATATCCTGCAGCCGCTGGCGGCAAAACACGCTACCCTGCTGAGTATGGTGGGCAAACCCTGTCAGGATGTGCATCTTGAGCTGCGTAAAACCGCGGCCACACTGCAGACCGTACGCTCAATCATCCTTGTTCAATCCGGGATGGCCTACTGCTCCAGCATTTTTGGCCCGCGCCATGTGGCCATTCATCAGCTGCAGCCAACGTTGCCGGCAGTCAACCCGCTGTTGGCCTTTTCAACCGATAACTCGCTGCTCAAAGGCACACCGGTACTGATTCAGTGGTATCCCTCCTCCGTAAGCGGCGCCGACGGCGCGTTGTTAATTATCAATATTGAGCTGCTTGGCGAATTGATTCTCAAAGAAAAATCATCGTTGATAAGCGACATCAGCCTCACGGTAGGCAACAAGAGTTTTCTCAGCGATGTTGGCGTCGTTGCAAGCGATCGGTTGCCGGGTCTGCCGATAATTTACCGGCAAAGCTCCAGCCAGTTTCCCTTTACCATCAACATCAGCGGCCCGGGAGCCTCCGCGGTAGCCTTAGAAGAGCTGCCCGCCGAATTACCGCTGGCGCTGATGTTCAGCCTGTTGATGACCGGTATCGCCTGGTTGACGACCGCAGGACGAATGACTTTCTCGCGCGAAATAACCCTGGGCATCGCCGCCCATGAATTCGAGCTGTGGTGCCAGCCGCTGCAGGATTTACGTACTCAGGAGTGTTGTGGCGTGGAAATATTGCTGCGCTGGAACAATCCGCGCCGCGGAAATATCTCGCCGGATGTTTTTATCCCAATTGCTGAAGGCTACAACCTGATAGTCCCCCTCACCCGCTACGTCATCGCTGAAACCGCCCGCCGGCTGCATTATTTCCCGCAGGATGCCAATTTTCATATTGGTATTAACGTGGCGGCGCGTCATTTCAGCAACGGCGAGCTGCTGCGCGATCTGCACACCTATTGGTTCAGCGCTCATCCGGTACAGCAGTTGGTGGTCGAGCTGACCGAACGTGATGTCCTGCGTGAAGGCGATCATCACATGGCGGAGCACCTGCATTTTAAAGGCGTCCAGCTTGCCATTGATGACTTTGGCACCGGTAATAGTTCGCTATCCTGGCTGGAAAAACTTCGCCCGGATGTACTGAAAATTGATAAATCTTATACCGGCGCCATTGGCATTGATGGGGTCAACGCGACGGTGACCGATATGATTATCGCCCTGGCGCACCGGCTCAAAATCGTCACCATTGCCGAAGGCGTCGAAACTCAGGAACAGAAGATTTACATGCGTAGCCACGGCGTGGATTTACTACAGGGATATTATTATGCCCGCCCGTTGCCGGTGGAGGATTTTCCGCGCTGGCTGGCGGAAGAGAAGCACCGTCTGGCGGCGACTGGGGGTAAAAAACAACCCGCCGGGCAAGTTTAGCCCGGCGGGTTCGGCATTACTCTTCTTCGTCGTTATCGTGGACGGTTTTAATGACCCGTACCAGATCGACGCGATAATCATTGGCTTCAACGATGGTGAACTGCAGCGGCGGCAGTTCGACAACATCGCCTATCCGCGGGATATGACCGTTCGCGGAGATAACCAGCCCGGCAACGGTCGCGATATCATCGTCTTCGTTGACCAGGTCGTCCAGCCCCAGCGCCTGCTGCAGCGCATGAAGGTCGGTTGACCCTTTGATTAGCCAACCCTCGCCATCCAGCACAATTTCCGGCGTTTCGTCGGCGTCCGGGAACTCACCAGCGATGGCTTCCAGGACGTCCAGCGGCGTCACCAGACCCTGCACCACGCCAAATTCGTTGGTGACGATGACAAAACTGCCGCGCGCCCGGCGCAGCACGCCCAGCAGATTGATCGGATCCAGCGTTTCCGGCACCACAATCGCCGGGGAAGCGGATGCCATCGCGGCAACGTTCTCGCCCGCCTCCAGCGCCACCAGCATCTCTTTGGCGCGTACAATACCGATGATTTCATCAAGTTCGCCGCGGCAAACCGGGAACATGCTGTGCGGGGAAGAAAGCAGCTGGCGACGAATTTCGTCTTCGCTCTGCTCAGCATCCACCCAGCTAATTTCGCCTCGCGGAGTCATGATACTGCGCAATGAGCGCTGCGCCAGGGTCAGCACGCCGTTAATCATATAGCGTTCTTCTTCAGCAAACGCCCCTTCCGGCACCGGCACTGCCGCCGGGCTATCGCTATCGTGCGCCACGGTCGCCTGTTTGCGACCGCCCATCAAGCGCAGAATCGCATCAGCGGTACGCGCGCGCAGCGGCAACGTCGACTGGTGGCGGATAAAGTTACGCCGCGCCACCTGGTTAAAGAATTCAATGGTAATCGAGAAGCCAATCGCCGCGTACAGGTAACCCTTCGGAATATGGAAGCCAAAGCCTTCTGCCACCAGACTCAGACCAATCATCAGCAGGAAGCTCAGACACAGCACGACAACCGTCGGATGTTGGTTCACGAAGCGGGTTAACGGCTTCGAGGCCAGCAGCATCAGGATCATCGCAATAACGACCGCAGCCATCATCACCGGTAAATGGTTTACCATGCCGACGGCGGTAATCACCGCATCAAGCGAGAAGACGGCATCCAGCACCACAATTTGTAGCACGACGACCCAGAAGCTGGCATAGCCTTTGCCGTGACCGGCATCATGCTGGCGGTTTTCCAGTCGTTCATGAAGCTCTGTCGTCGCCTTGAATAGCAGGAAGATACCGCCGACCAGCATGATCAGATCGCGCCCGGAGAACGAAAAATCGCCTATGCTTATCAAAGGCTTGGTCAACGTGACCATCCACGAGATAACCGAGAGCAGCCCCAGGCGCATAATCAGCGCCAGCGACAGGCCGATGATACGTGCCTTATCACGCTGTTTTGGCGGCAGTTTATCGGCAAGGATGGCAATAAAGACCAGGTTATCGATACCCAGAACAATTTCGAGGACTACCAGCGTCAGCAGGCCAGCCCAGATGGTGGGATCCATTAAGAATTCCATGAGCGGCTCCTGTTAACGACAGCGGTAGTCATCGCGATGTCATGCACCGGCGAAACAATGGTTGCTGGTAAAAAAGCGTGTGTGGTTGAGGCGGCAGACGAGTGCCTGAGGGTGAAAAGACGTCGATGACGGTCCATACGGCGGGCTATGCCCTATACTCCTGAGTAATTAAACGGAAGCTAAACATAGCAAAATATAGCGCAGAATTGGCAAAAATTTACCTGTCTTTGCAATAGCTAAGGCTATTTTTTGCGCTGCGAAATTATTGATTATTGAAGCGTAATTTACGGAGCTCCATCACATTAATTATTTTTTCACTATCTAAAATAATTCCCGGTAGTAATTAATTTAGATCTTACACCCTTACTGAATCGATTTTTCCACAAGAGTGATTCAGGATGTATCAGACCAGATGATGCATTCACCATAATAACGGAGGTAGCAAGTGACGATTGCTATTGTAATAGGCACACATGGTTGGGCTGCAGAACAACTGCTGAAAACCGCAGAAATGCTGTTGGGCGAGCAGGAAAACGTTGGCTGGATCGATTTCGTTCCTGGCGAAAATGCCGAAACGCTGATCGAAAAGTACAATGCACAGCTGGCAAAACTGGATACCACAAAAGGCGTGCTGTTCCTCGTTGATACGTGGGGCGGTAGTCCATTTAACGCGGCAAGCCGCATTGTTGTTGATAAAGAAAACTATGAAGTGATCGCTGGCGTCAACGTCCCGATGCTGGTTGAAACCTTCATGGCCCGCGATGACGATCCGTCGTTTGATGAGCTGGTGGCGCTGGCGGTGGAAACCGGTAGCGAAGGCGTGAAAGCGCTGAAAGCCAAACCGGTTGAAAAAGCGGCGCCGGTTCAGGCTGCCGCGCCGAAAGCGGCAACGCCCGCTAAACCGATGGGTCCAAATGATTACATGGTGATTGGCCTGGCGCGTATCGATGACCGTCTTATCCACGGCCAGGTTGCGACCCGCTGGACCAAAGAGACCAACGTCACCCGCATTATCGTGGTCAGCGATGAAGTTGCCGCCGACACGGTGCGCAAGACGCTGCTGACCCAGGTGGCTCCTCCGGGCGTGACCGCTCACGTTGTTGATGTCGCGAAGATGATTCGCGTCTATAACAACCCGAAATACGCCGGCGAGCGCGTCATGCTGCTGTTCACTAACCCAACGGACGTTGAACGTATTGTTGAAGGCGGCGTGAAAATTACCAGCGTCAACATCGGCGGTATGGCTTTCCGCCAGGGTAAAACGCAGGTCAATAACGCTATTTCGGTCGATGCGACAGATATCGAAGCATTCAAGAAGTTGAATGCCCGCGGTATTGAACTGGAAGCGCGTAAAGTTTCCACCGACCAGAAACTGAAAATGATGGATTTGATCGCCAAGGTGGGTAATTAACCCGGCGCTCGCGAGCCAACCTTCACTTTAAGACTTAATCAACAGGAGAAGTACAATGGAGATTACCCTTCTTCAGATTGTGCTGGTGTTCATCGTCGCGTGTATTGCGGGTATGGAGTCGGTACTTGATGAATTTCAGTTCCACCGTCCTCTGGTCGCCTGTACGTTAATTGGCGCCGTTCTCGGTGACATGAAAACCGGTATCATCATCGGCGGTACGCTGGAAATGATCGCTCTGGGCTGGATGAACATCGGTGCGGCAGTTGCGCCTGATGCCGCGCTGGCATCCATTATTTCTACCGTACTGGTTATCGCCGGTCACCAAAGCATTGGCGCCGGTATCGCTCTGGCTATCCCGCTGGCGGCGGCAGGCCAGGTTCTGACCATTATCGTTCGTACCATCACCGTTGCCTTCCAGCACGCGGCGGATAAAGCCGCTGAAAACGGTAACCTGACGGCCATCTCCTGGCTGCACGTTTCCTCGCTGTTCCTGCAGGCAATGCGTATCGCCATCCCGGCGGTTATCGTAGCCATCTCTGTCGGTACCAGCGAAGTTCAGGGTCTGCTGAATGCCATTCCGGAAGTCGTGACTGGCGGTCTGAATATCGCGGGCGGCATGATCGTCGTCGTCGGTTACGCGATGGTCATCAACATGATGCGCGCGGGCTATCTGATGCCGTTCTTCTATCTCGGTTTCGTCACCGCGGCCTTCACCAATTTCAACCTGGTTGCGCTGGGTGTGATTGGTGCAGTTATGGCCATTCTCTACATTCAGCTGAGCCCGAAATATAACCGCGTAGCGGGTGCCCCGGCTCAGGCGGCTGGTAACAACGATCTCGATAACGAACTGGACTAACAGGTGAGCGAAATGGTTGATATGACTAAAAATACCACCGAGAAAAAACTCACTCAGAGTGATATTCGTGGCGTGTTCATTCGTTCTAACCTGTTCCAGGGTTCATGGAACTTCGAACGTATGCAGGCGCTGGGCTTCTGCTTCTCTATGGTTCCGGCAATCCGTCGCCTGTACCCGGAGAACAACGATGCGCGTAAGCAGGCTATTAAGCGTCACCTTGAGTTCTTCAACACCCATCCGTACGTCGCGGCGCCGGTACTCGGCGTAACGCTGGCGATGGAAGAGCAGCGTGCTAACGGCGCGGAAATCGACGATGGCGCAATCAACGGTATCAAAGTCGGTTTGATGGGGCCGCTGGCAGGTGTCGGCGACCCGATCTTCTGGGGTACCGTGCGTCCGGTATTCGCCGCGCTCGGCGCCGGTATCGCGATGAGCGGTAGCCTGCTTGGTCCGCTACTGTTCTTCATCCTGTTCAATGCCGTGCGTCTGCTGACCCGCTACTACGGCGTAGCATACGGCTATCGTAAAGGCGTGGACATCGTTAAGGATATGGGCGGCGGCTTCCTGCAGAAACTGACCGAGGGGGCGTCAATCCTCGGCCTGTTTGTCATGGGGGCCCTGGTTAACAAATGGACGCACGTTAATATCCCGCTGGTGGTTTCCACGATCACCGGTCAGGATGGCCAGACTCGCGTGACCACCGTGCAGACCATCCTTGACCAGCTGATGCCGGGACTGGTGCCGCTGCTGCTGACCTTCGCCTGTATGTGGCTGCTGCGTAAGAAAGTCAACCCGCTGTGGATCATCGTTGGCTTCTTCGTCATCGGTATCGCCGGCTACGCGGTCGGCCTGCTGGGTCAATAATCATCACGTTGTAGGCCGGGGACAGCTTTGTCCCCGGCTTTTTTTTAGCGTTAAAACGTGTACCTGTATGCAGGTCCACGCTGGCTGGAGGATCAATGGCAATCACGGAGCTGGTGCTCATTCTGTTTATCGTCGCCCTGGTGGCTTTCGCTATCTACGACCAATTTATCATGCCGCGCCGCAATGGCCCCACCCTGCTGTCAATCCCCCTGCTGCGTCGTGGACGCGTCGACGGGATGATTTTCGTCGGCCTGACGGCGATTCTCATTTACAACAATATTGCCAGCCATGGCGAAATAATCACCACATGGTTATTATCTGCGCTGGCATTAATGGGGTTATATCTGTTCTGGATCCGTACGCCGCGAATTCTGTTTAAAAAGAGCGGTTTTTTCTTTGCCAACGTGTGGATTGAATATCCGCGGATTAAAGCGATGAATTTGTCGGAAGATGGCGTACTGGTGATGCAATTAGAGCAGCGGCGCCTGCTTATTCGCGTACGAAATATCGACGATCTGGAAAAAATATACAAACTACTCGTTACCAGTCAATAGGTTACAGATATAGCCTGTGCTATATTCCCGCCTTTCATTACTGTGGGAATATATAGCCATGGCTATATTTACCCGCCTCACCTCGTTATATTATTTAACCAATCCTTCACTTAAGATTTTAAATGAAAATCGTTATCATTTATTGTGGCTAATATTATTTTTCTGTGATTGTTTTACCTTCTCAAAATATGTTAAGGTTGCGCCCGTCGTTGGGGAGTAGCCGATTTTCCGCAGGTGGAAAATGTACGTGTCAACATACTCGTTGCAAAACGTGGCACGTACGGGTTGAGCGGTCGTTCAGTCAGGCGAGACCATAGATACATCACTGCTGTACGTTATGCTCAGGCTCCGCGTATATTTACTGGGGGCAGCGATGTGTCATATGGATATTCCCCGGTCAGGACACGCTCATGAATATTTCTGCCACTATCCTTCTTGCCTTTGGTATGTCGATGGACGCGTTTGCCGCTTCTATCGGTAAAGGCGCCACCCTGCATAAACCTAAATTTTCTGAAGCGCTGCGCACCGGTCTTATATTCGGCGCGATCGAAACCCTGACGCCGCTGGTCGGCTGGGGGCTGGGCATGTTGGCCAGCCAGTTTGTACTGGAATGGAACCACTGGATCGCGTTCGTGCTGCTGGTGTTTCTCGGCGGGCGTATGGTGATTGAAGGTTTTCGCGGCGGCGATGACGATGAATGTGAAGCGCCGCGTCGCCACGGCTTCTGGTTGCTGGTGACTACCGCATTCGCTACCAGTCTTGACGCGATGGCCGTTGGCGTGGGGCTTGCTTTCCTGCAGGTCAATATTATCGCCACCGCGCTGGCTATCGGCTGCGCCACCTTTACCATGTCAACGCTAGGAATTATGGTTGGCCGCTTTATCGGCCCGCTGCTCGGCAAACGGGCCGAAATTCTCGGCGGTATCGTGCTAATCGGTATCGGCGCGCAGATTCTGTGGGGCCATTTCGCGCCGTAGCCCTTACGCCTCGCGCTGCCAGCAGTGAATCATGAAATCGGTCTGGCAGCCAAAGGTCTCCTGCTGGCGCAGTAATTCTCGTACCTCCGGTTTCGCTCGCCAGGCAAACGGCGTCATCTGCAGTAACGCTTCCGCCTGCTTGCCGCTCAACTGCATCGGATAGGCTAACTGCTGCTCATGACGCAGCGTAAAGCCCGGCATCGCTTCCCGGTTCAGTTCATGCAAACGAACTTCATCGTAGATCAGCCCTTTCAGCTCCATCAGATGGCGCGGTCCCGGCGTAGCGGTAATCACCCAACCGCCGCCTTTCACTACACGCGCTAATTCGTCCGCGTTACAGGGCGCATAAATACGCACCACCGCGTCCAGAGACCGATCGGCAAAAGGCAACCGTTGGCTGGAAGCAACGCAGAATTCGACCTGCGGGTAACGTTTAGCGGCGGCGCGGATCGCCGATTTTGAGACGTCGAGGCCGAAACTGCGTGCGGCAATGGCGGCGAAAGCATGCGTGTAGTATCCCTCTCCGCAGCCGATATCCAGCAACTCGCCCGGCGCGAAAGCCCGCAGATAGCTGCAAATCGCCTCACGCAACGGCTGATAATATCCGCCATCGAGGAAGGCGCGGCGCGCCTGCATCATCTCGGCGCTATCGCCCGGATCGCGCGAACGTTTGAACTGCACCGGCAGTAAATTGACATACCCTTCCTTTGCCAGATCGAACTGGTGCCGCTGCGGGCAAATATAGCTATTTTCGCTGCGGCTAAGCGGCGCGTGGCATAGTGGACAGGTATAAGACATGATAACTCCGGTGGCGCTGAAAGGGCGAAAGTGTAGCGCTATTCGCCCTCGCAGACCACTGTTACAGCGCGGGAACCGAATCCTCGCGGTTATGCATGACGATAAGATTCTCAGAGCCCTGCGGCATACCGTCGGGCATTACGTTTTCCAGACGCAACACATCGCCCATGATCTGGCTGAACACCGGCGCGGATACCGCCCCGCCATAGTATTTACCGTTGCTGGGGTCGTTTATCACCACCACCAGCGCAAACTTCGGCTGACTGGCCGGCGCCACGCCGGCGGTGTAGGCGACGTATTTATCGATGTATTTCCCGTCGGGGCCAATTTTCTTCGCCGTGCCGGTTTTCACCGCGATACGATAATCGCGTACCGCCGCTTTCGTCCCGCCCCCACCCGGCAGCGCCACGCTCTCCATCATATGTTCCACTTCATGCACGATCTCCTGCGGCATAACTCGCGTACCGATAACCGGCGGATCGATACGGGTTATCGACAGTGGGCGTTCAATGCCGTAGCCGCCGATCGTCGCATAGACATGCGCCAGCTGCAGCGGGGTTACCATCAGTCCATAGCCAAAGGCGAAGGTGGCGCGATCCAGCTCACCCCAATAACGGCGATGCGGCATTAACCCGGAGCTTTCGCCGGTCAAGCCAAGCCCGGTCGGGTCGCCAAAGCCAAAGGCCTTATAAGTGTCGATCAAGTGTTGCACCGGCATTGCCAGTGAGAGGTGCGAAACCCCGGTATCGCTCGATTTCTGCAAAATACCGGTGAGCGTCAACTCAGGATAATAACCCACATCGCGAATGCGATGACCATCAAGGGTAAAGGGATGGGTATCAACCACGCTATCCGGCTGCACAATCCCCTGCTGCAGCGCGGTCATAATCACCAGCGGTTTGACCGTTGAACCCGGCTCAAAGGTATCGCTGATAGCGCGATTTCGAAAATCATCGAGCTGGGCGCTGTCGCGGTTATTAGGGTTGAAGTCCGGGTAACTGGCCATCGACAGGATTTCGCCGGTATCAATCTTGATTAATACCGCCGCGCCGGATTCCGCCTTATTCCACCGTACGGCATTATCCAACGCATCTTCCGTCACCGTCTGCAGGCGCTCGTCAATACTGAGCTGCAGGTTATGCGCCGGCACAGCGGCCTGCTCGGTAATATTCTCAATCACGTGGCCATGGCGGTCCTTACGCACCAGCCGACGCCCCGGCGTTCCCATGAGCTGTTTGTTAAAGCTTTTTTCAACCCCCTCGATCCCCTGATTATCCACGTTGGTAAAACCCAGCAGGTTCGCCGCGACGTGCCCGGCGGGATAGAAGCGGCGTGATTCATCGCGCAGATAAACGCCCGGCAGGTGTAATTTATCGATCCACTCCGCCTGTTCCGGATTAACCTGACGCGCGAGATAGAGGAATCGGGCATGCGGATGTGACTGCACCCGATGAGAGAGGTCAATAAGATCAATATGCAACGCTTCCGCCATTGCCTGCCAGCGCGGGCCATAGCCGACGCCGCCCTTCTCCAGCATGGTCTGTGGATCTATCCAGATTGCGCTTACCGGCACGCTCACCGCCAGCGGGCGTCCTTCACGATCGCTGATAGTTCCGCGCATTACGGCAATGGGTTCTTCGCGCAGCGAACGCATATCCTCTTGTTTAACCAGATTATCCGGAGAGACGATTTGCAGCCAACCTACCCTCGCCAGCAGAAATCCAAGACATCCCAAAATCGCCACACACAGCAACCCAAAACGGATAGGGAGAAAATTTGTGGCGGACTTACTTTTATTCTTTTGCACCGTAGCTCCAGCATTATTTTGCAACCACCTGATTTAACAGAAAATTGGCAAAACAGACTGCTAAACAGTGCTAATAAGGGTGATGTTTTGCAACAAAGCGCGTCGGAGGGGAAATATTGGAAATACTTTGCAACAGATGCTAAAAAGCCCCGCTATAGCGAGGCTTTCTTACAAGATGAGTGGTCTTGAATCAGATAGCAGTTACGTTAACTGCAGCCGGACCTTTCTGGCCGTCCTGAATTTCGAACTCAACGTTCTGGCCTTCAGCCAGAGTTTTGAAGCCGTTACCCTGGATTGCAGAGAAGTGTACGAACACGTCTTTGCTGCCATCAGCCGGAGTAATGAAGCCAAAACCTTTAGACTCGTTGAACCACTTAACTTGACCTTTAATCTTTGCCATTTGCAAAATTCCTTAAACTGTTTTCTTCACCCGCAGGTGCTTACATAGATAAAACTGACACATAACTGCATGAGGCACTAATATAAGGTTCGGCAGAGAAGCGGTATTCAACGACAACGTGTTTACTCAGGACTTCTTTACTGAAAATGCCACACATAAACAGAACTGTACCTCGTTTAACCCGAAACGTGTTATCACACACAACGTAAATAATGGCAAGCCATTTTTAAACGTGTCACGATCGTTCGCACAAATTATCAGGAAATCATTTGATCGCCTGCACATTTATGCGTCTTTGCCGCGCCTGGCTTATCTTTGCATCGTTACCAAACACACAATAACGTATGCCTGATAAATGCAACTTTTTTACCATAGCTCAACAACTTCTGTTCGTCCAGGTACGTACGTATACGAACTGCCATATTTGAGGGGGTGTTGCGGCATCATCTGCATAATGATGCGCAAATAACTTTAAAGAACAAGAGGAAATCGCCTTAACTCGCCGCGTAGTAGTGTTAATTAAACCCCTAACTCGTTACAGCCCAAATATCCGCTAAAATAGCCCTTAATAATGAAATATTAATGACAAAGTATTGCCGTCAGGCAATAGAAACGTTTCGTTATTACTTTTTTTGATTAGCTCAAAAGATTATTCAATATGTGAAACAGAGCGTGGATGTTTAATTCATTAAACGGTAACGACCGGCCGCGAAATGGGGAATTACATAAGAATAAGTTATAGCAAAATTTTGTAGCACTCACAGGCGCGCACGCGATGTGCACACCTGTTCTTCAAACTTAACGTTCGGCAACGAGACGAATGAAATCGTCGTCGTTTTTCTCCTTCTCATCCGCTGAAGGTTCAGCAACCTCTTCTTTGTGCGGCGCATTGGCTTCACAGAGACGGCGCAGCAGCGCATTTTGCCGCTTTTGTTGATCCAGCAGCGACTGCAGCAGTTCGATTTGCTCATTGCTACGTGAACTGGCGCGATTCACAAAGAACCATAACAGCAGCCCCACCAACAGCAGTACAACGGAAAGCGCCAGAGACGCCAGACTTACAATCCCAGGATTCAGTAACTCACTCATTTCACCACCTCAAAGAGAAGGCGTTCATTCTACCACCCGCGCGGCAGAAGAAAATCCGTCGGCACAAAAATGTCTTACCAGGGGATGAACTTGTTAATAGCGCAAATACCGCTGAAAAATTGCACATCCTGATCGCACATTACGTTAAGCATCTGAGTCCACAGCAGCAAACAACCCGCTATGACAACGATCAGCAAAACCCAGCGTAATTTTTTCACTCCACACTCCGTACCATAATCAGATGTTGCCAGGATAACACGACCTTCTTAAACCGCGGCTAACTGTAATACGAAAGGCAAGTTTAGGAATCATAGACTTGTATCAAATAGTGTTCGTGCCAGAATACACGGCAGGATCATACAAATAACGAGGCAAAAATGCGATTGATCATTCGCTCTATTGTCATACTGGCGATTGTCTGGATTGGCGTATTATTAAGCGGTTATGGCGTGTTAATTGGCAGCAATCAGAATGCTGGCGGGCTGGGACTGCAATGCAAATACCTGACAGCGCAGGGTATCACCACCGCACAATATGTTCATTCTGATAGCGGTATTATCGGTATTACCAACTGCCCTATTCTGCGCAAAAGCGTGAAGGTTATCGACCAGGGTTAAAATGACAGGAGCTACAGGGTAAGGTATTACGCTGTAGCTCATCATTCACTATCAGAACGGGTAACGGTTATAACCCATCTGCTCGGAAATCTTACGCGCCGCAGCGTGCAACATCGCCACATATTCGTGCAAACGTTCTTCAGAGAAACGCAGCGTCGGGAAGGAGATACTCAGGCCGGCAATCACCACGCCGAAGCGATCGAAGACCGGCACCGCAATACAGCGTAATCCTTCTTCCTGCTCCTCATTGTCTTCGCCATAGCCCTGCTCGCGCACCTGGTCCAGCACTTTCAATAGCGCGCTGGTATCAGTAATGGTTCGCTCGGTGCTACGTTTGTACTCGACACCGTCCATGATTTGCTCGACTTCAGCCCGGTCGCGCCACGCCAGCAGCACTTTGCCAATGGCGGTGCTGTACAGCGGATTACGTCGGCCGATACGCGAATACATCCGCAGGTTGTACATGGAATCAATTTTGTGGATGTAAACGATGCTGTCTTCATCCAGCGCGCCGAGGTGAATCGTCTCTTTGGTCAGGCGAGAAATTTCACGCATCTGGATATCCGCGCTGCGGATCAGGTCAACGTTCTGCAACGCCCGCGCGCCAAGCTCGAACAACTTCAACGTTAAAGAATATTTCTCAGACTCGCCTTCCTGTGCGACATAGCCCAGTGACTTCATAGTCTGTAAAAAACGATACACCGTGCTTTTAGACATCATCACACGCTGTGACAATTCGGTGATACCAATCTCACGCTCTTCGCCCAAAGCCTGCAGGATGCCAAAAACTTTTAATACTGAAGAGACAGAATCTGGCTGTTTATCCATATCAGCAGCTGCCATTGTTCACCTCATCGTAACTGTTTTATAAAATTCAGAACTGTTTTTTATTATAAATTCACATTATGACCGTCGCAATCGTTGTTCTGCGAGTTGGTTACAAATCTGCGACTTATGGTTGAATAATCAATGCTAAAATCATTAATCAGAAAATAGTTTCCTCTAAGACTTAAACTTCACATGGAAAAAAAACTTTTGGATGGCCTGCCGGTTCCGCAACGTTACGGCGCCATTCTGACGATTGTATTAGGCCTGACGATGGCCGTCCTCGACGGCGCTATCGCCAACGTCGCCCTGCCGACTATCGCCACCGACCTGAATGCCTCGCCGGCATCTTCAATCTGGATAGTCAACGCCTATCAAATCGCTATCGTCATCGCCCTGCTGCCACTCTCGTTTCTTGGCGATATGGTTGGCTATCGACGAATCTATAAAATTGGTCTGGTAGTGTTTACCATCACCTCGCTGATTTGCGCTCTCTCCCGAAGTCTCGAGATGTTAACGCTGGCGCGTGTGGCCCAGGGCCTGGGCGGCGCGGCGCTGATGAGCGTCAACACGGCGCTGATTCGCCTTATCTATCCTAAGAGGCAGCTAGGTCGCGGAATGGGCATCAACTCTTTCGTCGTTGCCGTCTCCTCCGCCGCGGGGCCTACCATTGCCGCCGCTATCCTCTCGCTTGCTTCCTGGCAATGGCTGTTTTTAATCAACGTACCGCTGGGGATTATTTCCATCTTCCTCGCCATCCGCTTTTTACCGCCCAACAGCAGCGCCAGCAAGATTACCCGTTTCGATCTGCCGAGCGCGATGATGAACGCCCTCACCTTCGGGCTGCTCATCACGGCGCTCGGCGGCTTTGCCCAGGGGCAATCCGGTTACCTGGTATTGGCCGAGGTCATTGCTATGCTGATTATCGGCTTCTTCTTTGTTCGCCGGCAGTTGCGCATGCCGGTCCCACTGCTGCCGGTTGATTTACTGCGCATTCCAATCTTTTCGCTCTCTATCTGCACCTCGATCTGCTCTTTTTGCGCGCAGATGCTGGCGATGGTTTCCCTGCCCTTTTTCCTGCAAACCGTTATCGGACGCAGCGAAGTAGAGACCGGGTTACTGTTAACGCCGTGGCCGTTGGCGACCATGGTGATGGCCCCTCTGGCGGGTTATTTGATCGAAAAGGTTCATGCCGGGCTGTTGGGGGCAATGGGACTGCTGATCATGGCCTGCGGCCTGTTTGGCCTTGCGCTATTACCCTCTTCACCTTCCGATCTCGATATTATCTGGCGGATGGCGTTGTGCGGCGCAGGTTTCGGACTGTTTCAGTCGCCAAACAACCATACCATTGTCTCCTCTGCGCCAGGCCATCGCAGCGGCGGCGCCAGCGGTATGCTGGGTACCGCACGCTTACTGGGGCAAAGTAGCGGCGCCGCGCTGGTCGCCCTGCTGTTTAACCTGGCAGGCAATAGCGGCACCCACACCGCGCTTCTGCTGGCCGGTTCCCTGGCGGTCATTGCCGCCGCCATCAGCGGTCTACGTGTAACTCAACCGCGCGCCGCCTGATAACGAGCGGCCAAAAAAAATCCGCAGCCGGAAAGCTGCGGATTTTTATTTTCAGCGTCTGCACGGCAGATTATTTCAGGTATTCTCCGCTACGCAGCGCTTCAATACGTTTGTCCAACGGCGGGTGGGTCATGAACAGTTCGCTCATCGATTTCGCTTTACCGTTGATACAGAACGCCATCATGCTGCTGGCTTCCTGCGGTTCATAGCTGGTTTTCAAACGCTGCAATGCAGCAATCATTTTCTCACGACCGACCAGTTTGGCGGAACCTGCATCGGCATGGAATTCACGATAGCGCGAGAACCACATGGTGATGATGCTGGCGAGAATACCGAATACCAGTTCCAGTACGGTAGCGACCGCAAAGTAGATAAGCGGGTTACCGTTGCTGCTTTCACCTTCATCTTCACGGTTACCGCCGAGGAAACCGGCCGCAATCTGCGCGATAACGCGGGAAATAAAGATAACAAAGGTGTTCACTACACCCTGAATCAGCGTCATGGTGACCATGTCGCCATTAGCAATATGGCTGATTTCGTGAGCGATAACGGCTTCCGCTTCGTCACGGCTCATATTCTGCAGCAGACCGGTACTCACGGCGACCAGAGAAGCGTCGCGGCGCGCGCCGGTGGCGAAGGCGTTGATGTCAGGGGCGTGATAAATCGCCACCTGCGGCATGGCGATGCCTGCCTGCTGCGCCTGCTGTGCGACGGTGTTCATCAACCAACGCTCAGTTTCGTTACGCGGCTGTTCGATAACTTCCCCACCAACCGACTTCAGCGCCATCCATTTCGACATCAACAGCGAAACGATCGAGCCGCCAAAACCAAACAGCAGCGCCATGATCAGCAGGCCGGTCATGCTGCTCGACTGGATCCCCGTCAGGCTAAGCACCAGGCCAAACACCACCATGACTGCCAGGTTAGTCAGCAGGAAAAGCGCGATTCGCATCATAATATTCTTTTTACCTCGATTTAACAAAACGCACTATGCGATACCCCATATCGTATGGGTCAGATGCTAATTTTCAACGATCAGACCCCGCTAAGTCACGAGAAAGACACAACTTTACATTTTGTAGCATATCGCTGACACCCCAGGCGAGTGTTGACAATTTTGTTGAATAAAGTCGACAGCCGGATGAGGACAGAAAAAGAAACGGGCACAATCACTTGTGCCCGTTGAGGAGTTATTTGCTAACCGGTGGTTCTACCGGAGGCTGCGCTTTTTCCTGTTGCGCCAGGTCAATCGCGATATGCACGGTTTCATCAAGATACGGATCCGGTTCCTGATAATCCTTCGGCAGATCGTCTATCTTTTTGAGAAGCGGCCTGCCTTCGCGCTTAAGGCGATCGTTTACCCGCGCCAGACGAATCGCATCATCTTCTTCATTCTCTTTCTCACGCTGCGCGTAGTTCAGAGAAACGATATTGCGCTTATCTTTCATGGCGTTAAAGCGCGCAATATCCTTCATGATGTACTGGAATTCCGGATCTTTTGCGATACGGTCTTCATGGCGCTTAAGCAGTTCAGGTTCGAACGGTTTCATATCCCCGGACTTCACGTAGGTCGCCGGATCGATGCTATCCCACGGCAGCGCGTTATCTTCATACTGCTCGCCGGTATCGCGATCTTCTTTACCGGTTGGCATCATGATGTCCGGAGTAACCCCTTTACGCTGAGTGCTGCCGCCGTTAATGCGGTAGAACTTCTGGATGGTGTACTGCACGGAACCTAATGCCGGCCATTCCGGGCGCAGCATCTGATCGTAGATACGGTTCAGCGAACGATACTGCTGAACGGTGCCTTTACCGAAGGTCTGCTCGCCGACAATCAGCGCACGGCCATAGTCCTGCATCGCGGCAGCAAAAATTTCCGATGCTGAAGCGCTGAAGCGATCGACTAAGACCACCAGCGGGCCTTTATAGTAAACCACACCGTCGGTATCGCTATCTTCGCGGACCTTACCGTTGTTATCACGCACCTGTACTACCGGGCCGGATGGGATAAACAGACCAGAAAGCGAAACAGCCTCCGTCAGCGCCCCACCGCCGTTACTGCGCAAATCGATGACGATACTGCTGACGTTCTGTTTTTCCAGCTTCTGCAGTTGTACTTTGACATCATCAGTCAGGCCAACGTAGAAACCCGGGATATCCAGCACGCCGACTTTTTCTTTACCGACGGTTTTGACCGACATCTTAACCGCGCGATCTTCAAGACGAATACGTTCGCGGGTCAGAGTAACAATACGGGTTTTCGCCCCTTTGCCCGCTGGCAGAACCTCCAGGCGAACTTTACTGCCCTTCGGCCCTTTGATCAGCGCGACAACATCGTCCAGCCGCCAGCCGATAACATCAACCATGCTCTTACCCGGCTGACCAACGCCGACGATACGGTCGCCAACGCTAATCGCTTTGCTCTTCGCCGCCGGGCCGCCGGCAACCAGTGAATTGATCACCGTGTAGTCGTCGTCCATCTGCAGCACCGCGCCAATACCTTCCAGAGACAAGCTCATTTCAGTATTAAACTGTTCGGTGTTACGCGGGGAGAGATAGTTGGTATGCGGGTCGATTTCGCGGGCGAAAGCGGTCATCGCCAGCGAGAAGACGTCTTCGCTGTTGGTTTGGGCCAGGCGACGAATCGCAAACTTATAACGCCGGGTCAGGGTTTCACGAATTTCTTTATCGTCTTTACCCGCTAGCTTCAGGCTCAGTTCATCGAACTTCACCTTGGCGTCCCACAACGCGTTAAGCTCGGCTTCATCCTTCGGCCACGGCGCCTTGCTGCGGTCGAGGTTGAAGTTGTCGTTGCCGGTAAAATTCATCGGACGATCCAGTACCTTCAGGGCGTACTGGTAACGCTCAAAGCGACGCTTCTGCGCGAGGTTGTACAGGTCGTAGAAAACGTCCAGTTTGCCGCTGCGCAGTTCATCGCCGATTTTATTTTTTTGCGCCGCAAACTGAGAAACATCGCTGGCCAACAGCACGTTATGGCTGTAATCCAGCAGATTCAGATAGCGGTCGAAAATCTTTGCCGAAAAGGCGTTGTCGAGATCAAACTGCCGATAATGGGAGCGGGTAAAGCGCGAGGTAACGCGCTCGCTCACCGTCGCGTGCTGCGGCTCTTCTTTCAGCACGGGAATTTGATCGACTCGGGTGATATCGTCCACGGCGAAGGCATGGCCTGCTATTGCTAGCAGGCCCGCAAGCGCGGTGAGCTTAAAAAGTTTGTTCATGCCTGGCCCGGCCTCCGTTTCAGAACACCAGGTGTTCTGCGCGTACAATCATTGACATACCAGAAGTCAGCTGTACACGAACGCCATCTTTGGTGATTTCCACAACGGTGGCGTCCATTGCGTTGTTGCCTGCTTTCACCTTCAGAGCCTGACCGACGCTCAATACAGAGACGTCAGACACTGGGGTAAGACGTTGCTCTTCACGCGGTGCTTTGGCAGCTGCAGGACGCGGCTTACGCTGTTCACTACCTTCTTTACGGCGAGCCTGCGGCTGAGGACGCGGTTTACGCTCGCGGCGTGCACCTTCTTCCTGCTGGCCTGCCGCGGCAGCGGCTTCGCGCTTTTTAGCCTGCTGGCTGGCGCGCTGCGCCTGAACGCGAGCTTTGGCTTCTTCGAGCTGCTGACGGGCGTGAGCAACGTGTTGCTCTTCCAGTTCACCGCACGGGTTGCCGTCGAGATCGACGCGAATCGCTCCCGCTTTCACGCCGTACAGATAACGCCAGCTCGAAGTATAAAGACGTAAGGCAGCGCGCAGTTGGGTTTTGCTGAGATTCATCTCACCGCCAACTCGCTCTACAAGATCCTGAAAAATACCGATTTTCAGGGGGCGCGCTTCGCCTTCAGCGCTGAAACACTGAGGAAAACGTTCGGCCAGAAACGCGATTACTTCTTTACTGCTATTCAACTTAGGTTGATTTTCCATGAAATTTCCTGATTACAACGGACGTAGCCAACAAGCCGCAGGCATGAACAGGCGTCATTATAATGACGTCATCGCTAAATGCTACGTTATCCGTTGATTATCCTGCGACGTGGGCAAAGATTTTTTGATAATCGGTCGCCGCAATCAGCGTTTCGAGGCGCGAGACCAGCTCTGCAAGCCCCTGTTCGTCTTCTGCGGTGAAGCGGGAATACGCCGTGCTATCGATATCCAGTACGCCGATAATCTGATTATTCACCTGCAACGGAAAGACGATTTCCGAATTGCTGGCGGCGTCACAGGCGATATGGCCATCAAACGCATGGACATCTTCCACGCGCTGGACGCGGTTCTGCGCCACGGCGGAACCGCACACGCCGCGGCCGACCGGAATACGTACACAGGCCAGCTTACCCTGGAACGGCCCCAGCACCAGCGTATCGCCTTCCAGGAGATAAAAACCGGCCCAGTTGACCTCTTCCAGGCGTTCAAACAGTAACGCGCTGGTATTTGAGATCATTGCCAAAAAACTGGTTTCGCCTGCCATAAGCGCCTGAAAATCGCGGTTCAGATCCGCGTAGAATTCTGTTTTGTTCATTTTTTAATCACTTAGTTGTCTTACTATCTCATCTGCAGATGCCTACTAAAATAAGCATTAAATGCCTTCGGGCTCAAGATGAATTCATTCCTGGGTTAATATAGTGGGATACATTCATTCCCGAACGTAATAAATGCTGATAAAAACACCCTCAATCACGCCGACGAAGAAGATTACCGTTCATTCGGTCAGTTCGCCAACGCCGCATGCGCACTATCAGCGCTGTACGCAGTGCGACATGCTGTTCCGCATACCGGTTGTGAAAAGAAATCAATGCGCCTGGTGTCCGCGGTGCAACGCGAAGGTACGCGACGGCCGCGATTGGTCCCTTTCCCGGCTCGCCAGTATGGCGTTTACAATGATGTTGCTGATGCCGTTCGCCTGGAGCGAGCCGCTACTGCGTTTGCATCTGCTCGGCGTGCGTATTGACGCCAACGTCCTGCAGGGGATCTGGCAGATGACCAACCAGGGCGATCCCATTACCGCCGCGATGGTGCTCTTCTGCGCGGTGGTTGCGCCCGTCCTGCTGGTGGTCTCCATCGCCTACCTTTGGCTTGGCAACGTGCTGGGGATGAACCTACGTCCGGTGCTGCTGATGCTCGGCAAACTGAAAGAGTGGGTGATGCTGGATATTTATCTGGTCGGTATCGGCGTCGCCTCCATTAAGGTCCAGGACTATGCTTTCCTGCAGCCCGGCATCGGCCTGATCGCCTTTATCGCGCTGACCCTACTCAGCATCCTGACGCTCATCCACATGAACGTTGAAGAGTTGTGGGAGCGTTTTTATCCCGAACGACCGGCCATGCGCTACGACACCAATCTTCAGGTTTGCACCGGCTGTCACTATACCGGTTATCGCGACTCCCGCGGCCGCTGCCGCCGGTGCCATACCTCACTGCATCATCGCCGGCCGCAAAGCCTGCAGCGCAGTTGGGCGGCCTTGATTGCGTCGCTGGTTTTCCTGCTGCCGGCCAACCTGCTGCCGATTTCGATTATCTACGTCAATGGCGCGCGCCAGGAAGATACGATTCTTTCGGGGATCATTTCACTTGCCAACAGCAACATCGCAATCGCCGGCGTAGTGTTCATCGCCAGTATTTTGGTACCATTCACCAAAGTTATAGTGTTATTTACCCTGCTGGTCAGCATACAATTCAAGTGCGAACAGGGGCTACGTACGCGTATCCTGCTGCTGCGGCTGATTACCTGGATCGGCCGCTGGTCGATGTTGGATCTGTTTGTTATCTCATTAACCATGTCGTTGATAAACCGCGATCAGCTCCTGGCCTTTACCATGGGGCCGGCGGCGGTCTATTTCGGCGGCGCGGTGATTTTAACTATCCTTGCAGTTGAATGGCTGGACAGCCGCTTACTTTGGGACGCTCATGAGTCAGGAAACGCCCGCTTCGCCGACTGAAGCCAAAATAAAAACCAAACGCCGTATCTCGCCATTCTGGCTGTTGCCGGTTATCGCGCTGATGATTGCCGGATGGCTCATCTGGACCAGCTTTGAAGGTCGGGGAACGACGATTACCATCGATTTCCAGTCCGCAAACGGGATTGTTCCGGGACGTACCCCTATCCGCTATCAAGGGGTAGAGGTTGGTACGGTACAGGATATCTCTTTGAGTAAGGACCTCAGCAAGATTGAAGTTTCCGCCAGCGTGAAGAGCGATATGAAAGACGCGCTGCGCAAAGATACCCAGTTCTGGCTGGTGACGCCAAAAGCCTCTCTGGCCGGCGTTTCCGGGCTGGATGCGCTGGTCGGCGGTAACTATATCGGTATGATGCCGGGCAAAGGCGAACCGGAAGATCATTTCGTCGCCCTGGATACTCAGCCGAAATACCGCATCAACAACGGCGAACTGATGATTCATCTGCAGGCGCCGGATCTTGGTTCGCTGAACAGCGGATCGCTGGTCTATTTCCGTAAAATCCCGGTTGGCCGGGTGTATGACTACACGCTCAACGCCAACAATCAGGGGGTGACGATTGATGTATTAATCGAACGTCGCTTCACCAATCTGGTGAAAAAAGGCAGCCGGTTCTGGAACGTCTCCGGGATTAAAGCCGACGTCAGCCTGAGCGGCGCCAAAGTCCAGTTGGAAAACCTCTCAGCGTTAGTTAACGGCGCCATCGCCTTTGACTCGCCTGACGACTCCAAAGCGGCGGCGCAAAACGACGAGTACAATCTGTACGAAGATCTGGCGCACAGCCAGCGCGGGGTGCTGGTGACGTTGGAGCTACCCGACGGCGATGGGTTGAAAGCAGGTTCTACGCCGCTGATGTACCAGGGGCTGGAGGTGGGTCAGTTAACCAAACTCAATCTCAATCCCGGCGGTAAAGTTACCGGTGAGATGACCGTCGACCCGAGCGTGGTCACCCTGCTTCGGGATAAAACGCTGATTCAAATGAAGAAGCCGAAAATCTCACTGGATAACCCAAGCGTTAGCGCCCTACTCACCGGCAATACTTTTGAACTGGTCCCTGGTGACGGCGAGCCGCGCAATCACTTTATGGTGATGCCAGCCGATAAAGCGCTACTGGAAGAGCCGAACGTCGCCACCGTTACTTTATCGGCGCCGGAAAGCTATGGCGTTTCCGCCGGCCAGCCGCTGATGCTGCACGGCGTTAAAGTCGGCCAGGTACTGGAACGCAAGCTAACCGCAGAGGGTGTCACTTTCCAGGTCGCCATTGCGCCGGAGTATCGCAATCTGGTACGCGGCGATAGCAAATTTGTCGTCAACAGCCGCCTTGATGTGAAAGTTGGGCTGGATGGCGTGCAGGTGCTTGGCGCCAGCGCCAGCGAATGGGTCGATGGCGGGATCCGCATCATCCCCGGCGAAAAAGGGGAAATGCAGAGTCGCTATCCGCTGTATGCCAACCTGGAAAAAGCGCAGGAAAATAGCCTCAGTGAAATCCCGACCACCACGCTGAGCCTTTCCGCGGAAACGCTGCCCGATGTGCAGGCAGGCTCCGTGGTGTTGTATCGCAAATTCGCCGTCGGCGAGATCATCTCGGTGAAACCTCGTAGCAATGCTTTCGATATCGATCTGCATATCAAACCGGAATATCGCCACCTGCTGACCAATAACAGCGTCTTCTGGGCCGAAGGCGGCGCGAAGGTAAAACTCGACGGTAATGGGCTAACCGTGCAGGCGTCGCCACTGGCGCGCGCGCTGAAAGGCGCGATCAGCTTTGATAACCTCAACGGCAGCAGCGCCAACGCGCGCTTGAACAATAAGCGTGTCCTGTACGCCTCCGAAACCGCCGCCCGCGCGGTGGGTGGCCAGATCACGCTGCACGCTTTCGATGCCGGTAAAATGGCGGCGGGCATGCCGATTCGCTACCTCGGTATCGACATCGGCCAGATCCAGTCGCTGGAGTTGATTACGGCAAAAAATGAAGTTCAGGCGAAAGCGGTGCTTTATCCGGAATATGTCGGCACCTTTGCCCGTGCCGGTACCCGCTTCTCGGTGATTACGCCGCAGATCTCTGCCGCCGGCGTTGAACATCTGGACACGATCTTCCAGTCATATATCAACGTTGAACCTGGACGTGGTTCGCCGCGCCGCGACTTCGAGATTCAGGACACCACCATCACCGATTCGCGCTACATCGACGGCCTGAGTATTATCGTCGAAGTGCCGGAAGCCGGTTCGCTTGATATTGGTACGCCGGTGCTGTTCCGCGGCCTGGAAGTGGGTACCGTGACCGGGCTGACGCTGGGCTCGATGTCCGACCGCGTAATGGTTAAGCTGCGTATCAGTAAGCGCTACCAGTACTTAGTGCGCAATAACTCGGTGTTCTGGCTGGCTTCCGGCTATAGCCTCGACTTCGGCCTGATTGGCGGAGTGGTGAAGACGGGTACCTTTAACCAGTTTATCCGCGGCGGTATCGCCTTTGCCACCCCGCCGGGAACGCCACTGGCGCCAAAAGCGCAGGATGGCAAACACTTCCTGCTGCTGGAAAGCGAGCCGAAAGAGTGGCGCGATTGGGGAACGGCACTGCCTAATTAATTCCCAATGCCTCATAAACGCCCCGGTGTCCCGCGCCGGGGCGTTTATGATAAACTGCGCACCCTTTTTTCTTGTGGTGCGCTGCTCGTGGCTCAAAACGCTGTCTATCTTCCGGAACCCTTCCTCGCTCAAATGCGTGCGGCTATGCCAACGCATCTCTCTTTCGATGACTTTATCGCCGCCTGCCAGCGTCCGCTGCGCCGCAGCATTCGCGTCAATACGTTGAAGATAACGGTCGCGGATTTTCTGCAACTGGTCGCCCCTTACGGCTGGCAGTTAACGCCGGTTCCGTGGTGTGCCGAGGGTTTCTGGATCGAGCGTGATGATGACGATGTGCTACCGCTGGGCAGCACCGCCGAGCATCTGAGCGGACTATTTTATATTCAGGAAGCGAGCTCGATGCTGCCGGTGGCGGCGCTGTTCGCCGATGGTGAAATGCCCGAGCGAGTGATGGACGTCGCCGCTGCGCCGGGTTCCAAGACCACACAGATAGCCGCCCGGATGGGCAACCACGGAGCGATCCTGGCCAACGAATTTTCTGCCAGCCGGGTGAAAGTGCTGCACGCCAATATCAGCCGCTGCGGCATTAATAACGTTGCCCTCACCCACTTCGACGGGCGCGTCTTCGGCGCCGCGCTGCCCGAATGCTTTGATGCCATTTTGCTCGACGCCCCCTGCTCGGGCGAAGGAGTAGTGCGTAAAGATCCCGACGCGCTGAAAAACTGGTCGCCGGAAAGTAATCAGGAGATTGCCGCCACCCAACGTGAGCTCATTGACAGCGCCTTTCATGCTCTGCGTCCTGGCGGCACCCTCGTCTACTCCACCTGTACGCTGAACCGTGAAGAAAACGAGGAAGTGGTTAACTGGCTGCTGCAAACCTACCCGCAGGCGGTTGAAGTCCTGACGCTGGATTCACTCTTCCCGCAGGCTCGCGAAGCGCTCACCGACGAAGGTTTCCTGCACGTATTCCCGCAGATTTTTGATTGTGAGGGTTTTTTCGTTGCCCGCCTGCGTAAAACCGCCTCTATCGATCCGCTGCCTGCGCCTGGCTATAAAGTAGGCAAGTTCCCCTTCGCACCGATGAAGGGCCGGGAAGCCGCCGCTGTCGCCGCCGCCGCTAATGCTGTTGGCCTGCAATGGCCAGAGCATCTTCGTTTATGGCAACGCGATAAAGAAATCTGGCTGTTCCCGCAAGAACTGGAAGTGTTAATCGGCAGGGTTCGTTTTTCTCGCATTGGGATTCGTCTCGCTGAAACACATAACAAAGGCTACCGCTGGCAACATGAAGCGGTGATCTCACTGGCCACGCCAGAGGCTCCTTTTGAGCTCACCTTAACGGAAGCGGAGGAGTGGTACCGTGGACGCGATGTCTATCCCGAAGCGCCGCCGCAGCAGGACGATGTCATCGTCACTTTCCAGGGAATGCCATTAGGGCTCGCTAAACGCATAGGGTCACGTCTGAAAAATAGTTATCCCCGCGAACTGGTGCGCGACGGCAAACTCTTCGCCGGAAAGTCGTGATCGCGCGCTAAAAAGCGCACTTTTTGACTGGCGATTTACTCCCCGTTGTCTACGCTGAAAAATGACGGCCTAACTGGTCGTACCACAACTCAGCAGACAAACGGGGTGAATGATGAGTAAAACTAACGTACGAATCGGCGCGTTTGAAATCGACGACGCCGAGCTGCACGGCGAATCACAGGGTGAGCGAACGTTAAGCATTCCTTGTAAATCCGATCCTGACTTATGCATGCAACTGGACGCCTGGGATGCCGAGACCAGCGTTCCCGCCATTCTCAATGGCGAACATTCTGTACTCTACCGTAAACATTACGATCGCCAATCCGATGCCTGGGTCATGCGCCTTGCCTGACTCAAATGAACCCGTCGCCTGAGACGGGTTATTTATATCCCTCCCCCGCTGCGCTAACTTCCCCTACACTTACCTTATGTTTATTCGCTTATGAGGGCTGGATGTTCGCCTTAGTATTATTCATTTGCTATCTGGACGGCGGGTGCGAAGACATCGTGGTTGATGTTTACAATAGCGAGCGACAATGCCTCGTCGCGATGGACGATCAGCGAATTCGCCAGGGCGGCTGTTTCCCGGTAGAAGATTTTATCGACGGCTTCTGGCGTCCAGCGACGGAATATAGCGACTTTTAAACAGCCGACTGCAGTTGCACCAGCGTTAACTCGCCGCCAAATACCGCGCCGGTATCAATGTAATGTTGGTTATCGCTATCGTAACGATGTTTAAGCGGCGTATGGCCAAACCAAAAGTGATCGGCCCCGGCGATCTCACCGTGCCGCCCCGCCAGATGATCGGTCAAACGCTGGCGGCTCCAGAGTACCTGATGCTCCGCCACGGGCAACTGCCAACGGTAGACGCTGGCTGGATAGTCGGCATGGGCAATCACGTGGGTGGTATCATCCTGGCAGCGCAGTTCAATGATTAGCGGCAATTCCAGACAGCGGATAAACAACAAATCAGCCAACCGTTTCTGTTCTTGTGAGGCCGTTTGATACCAGTCGCCACCGTTCAACGTCCACAGCGCCATCTCCCCGCTCGCCCGCGCATCAAGCGCCATCTGCTCATGGTTACCACGCACCGCTCTGAACCACCGGTAACCGAGCAGACCCAGGCATTCCACGCTTTGCGGCCCACGGTCAATCAAATCACCAACAGAAATAAGAAGATCCTGCCAGGGGTCAAATTTTAGCTGGCGCAGGTGAGACATTAATAAAGCAAAACAACCATGTAGATCGCCCACCAGCCAAATATTACGCCAGGTGCTACCTGCCAATCGCTGATACATATTTCACCCCCTCAGCTAATTATACAAAATATTACTGAAGGCGAGGTCGTTAATTCATACGTCAATCAACGTTAAACAAGGCGTAAATATAGTCTGGCGAGCCATTAAGCTTGTCCCGCGACATCCGTAGAATAAAGATAAAATAATGACGAGGTATGACATCGTGACGGACAATAGCCTGCATTCATCATGCACACTTCAGCAACGCTCAAATTTGATTGCCGATCTGGTAATGGGGCGTATCACGCCCGCGCCTATCTGGCAAAAGCGCAACTATCGGCTTAAATTTTTGCTGCGTACGGCGCTGTTCTATCAGCCGACCCGCGAGATGCTGGACACCCTTTCTGCGCGTGGTGATTTCCGCCAACTGCTGGCGGCGCAGGCTACGCTGCCAGGTAAAGTACATCGCCAGTATTTAGTGCGCGACCTTAACGCCCGTCAGCGTTCCCAGGCTATCATTAGCCACTATCAGTACGTCGACTCGCTGGGCGAGAACCGATTGGCAACGGCCATGATATCGCCGTCAGAACGACCGTTACTGACCCTGTCCGCGAAAGATGATGCGGCCTTCACGCTCTTTGCCTCGTCAGCCGGCAAAGCCGAACGAGAAGGTGAAACGACTCTTTGGCTTCGCGATAGCCAGCAGCAACTGTTAGCCAGCGCTACGTTTAGTGTGATTCACCATCAAGGAGAGTGGCAACTGGTCATCGGCGGCCTGCAGGGACCGCGCCGCAATGTCTCTCATGACGCAATTAAACACGCGACCCGCGCCTGCTACGGCCTGTTCCCCAAACGTCTGCTGCTGGAATTCATCTGGCTGTTGGCCGGCCAAAGCAATATCCAGGCTATTTACGCCGTCAGCGATAATGGCCACGTATTCCGCGCTCTGCGCTATCGTTTGAGCAAAGGTCGGCACTTCCATGCCAGCTACGATGAGTTCTGGCAATCAATTGAAGGTGTGCGTAACGATAGTTACCGCTGGCGCTTGCCGCTGAAGCTGGAAAGGAAATCGCTGGAAAGTATCGCCAGCAAAAAACGCGCCGAATATCGCCGCCGTTTCCAGTTAATGGATGATATGGCCGTACAGGTGGCTAATCTGCTACGCGTAAAATAAATATTCATCTCTTATTACGAAAAAATTTCGCCGTTTTAAATAACGGCGTTTTCATTTGCAGATACTTTGGTTAATATCGTGGCCTGTTGATAATCGGTTTAAGTTGGCCATTGACACCATGAGTAAAACTGAAATTTTCCTGCTACTGATTATCCTGCTTATTTTAGGCAGTGCCCTGTGGTTTATTTTCAGTGACGAGATATGGGTATTGGTCAGCTATCTGGAAACTTCACTCTATCCAACGTTAATCACCCCAGAATAACTCCATCGCTCAACACGTAAACCGCATTAATAGTATAGCATTCCATCATTGCCTTATTTTATTTATCATACAAATATGTATACTAGCGGCTTCCGATGTAGACCCACCTTTCACCTGCACTATGGGTCTGGTTGCGTGCAGGTGTCTTCTTTCTGTTGTTTTTTTACTCTCCCCCCTACTAACTTCTTCCCTGGCATTTCGCCAAAAATATGCGCTAACACGACAATTGCAAAAATTATACTAAGCCCTCCTTTCTGCTATTCATAAAATTCAGAACAAACCACAGAAAAACAATCATAAACAAGAAGTTAAAACCATACAAAAACAAGAAACCAGCTCAAAACACCAATAATAACAATAAAACAGACAAATATAAAAAAATAAGCATTTTTCCAGACAGCGATTATATGTTGATTAATGGGATTAATCTCATCTTCACAAAAACAGGGTTTTACTTAGCGGCTTTCAATCCAGAGGTTCATCATGAACGTCCACACTTTTTCGCGCACTTTGCCTGGTATCTTTATCACAACAGCGCTTCTCGTTCAGGCGCCATGGGTCGCTGCAGCTGGGCTAACCACCGGTACATTAACGGGTCAGGTCGGGGTGCAGTTGACTATCGGCTCGGGCTGTACCGTCACCAATGGTTCCAGCGCAAGCGGGGTAAACAGCTGGGGTACCATTGATTTCGGCACCTATAGCGATTTGGTTAACGCCATAGATAGCAATCTGATTGGCAGCGGCGGCGCCAGCGCGGTCTCAATCATCTGTAGCAATAACCTTCCCGCAACGCTGACATTGAATAACGGTCAGCATGTAGGGACAACCGGACTGCGCCAAATGCAAAGCGCCGACGGCGATCAAATTGCCTACCGGCTTTACTCAAATAGCACCCGTCAGGCTGAATTTACCAGTGCCGGTATCGGTATCACGGGGACGGGTAGCGCTCAGGAAATCCCGATTTATGCCCGGGTGTTGCCGGCAGATCAAGGCGGCGTAACCGCCCCTGCTGAGGGTTTCTACCAGGACGTGGTCACTGCAACATTAACCTGGTAACGCTGTGGAGAAACGGATGTCATGTTGCGCGCAATTTGGCTACTCATATTCTTTTTTTCGACCACAGCCGTCTGGGCTGACAGTGCGCAGAAAACCTTCAAAGTGACCGCGCAGATCACGACCGGCTGCCTGCTTGGCAACGGAACAGGGACCCCTGGCGCTGATTTTGGCACCTTAAATTTTGGCTCCATGTCATCGCTTTATAGCAATGTTGATGTCGCCAGCTCCGCTGGCGCGGGCTCTATCGTTGTCGCGTGTACGCCGGGGATGGCGATCTCGCTGGCGCTTGACTATGGCGTCAACGGCGGCTCTGCGGCTCAACGCTATATGTCCAACGCCACCGGCAGTACGCTGGCTTACCAGCTTTTTCAGGATGCTAACCGCTCTACCGTTTGGGGGACTGGCGCTCAAGCCTACAGCGTCGCCTCATTCCCCAACACGACACAAACTTATACGGTTTATGGCCGCCTTTTTGCCACGAATGGCTTCCCGGCGCAAGGTTCATACACTGATACCGTTACGGTCACGCTGACCTATTAAAATAAGACAGGTTGAATATGATTCATCGTTGTATTGTTGTTTTGCTGGGTTCATCAATAAGTCTTAACGCCTGGGCCGCCAGCTCGGTGCTGGTGTGGCCTATTTTTCAAACCATCAGCGCCAGCGATAAAGGCTCTGAACTGTGGCTGGAAAACCGCGGCGCGACGGCGGTAAATTTACAACTACGCATTTTCGGTTGGGATCAAAAAGAATCTAAAGATCTTTATGCCGATCAAAACGATGTGGTCTCCAGCCCCCCGTTCGCCAATGTTCAGCCAGGACAACGTCAACTTATTCGCCTGATGCGTGTGTCTCCGGTCGCCAGCGGCCAGGAAAAATCATATCGAATCGTGATTGATGAAATTCCCGCGGCGCAGCCGACAAAACAGACTGACAAGAGTTCCGCCGGCCTGAATATGCGCATGCGCTATGTACTGCCTTTGTTTATCTACGGGCAAGGCGCGCAACCGCTGAAGCTGGAAAGCAGCGTCGAACCAATACGAACCGCGCTAAGCTGGTCGCTTAGCGGTCAGAATCTGTGTATTAACAATGCCGGGAATCAACACGCCAGGTTGAGTAATGTCTACTGGTCAACATCAGCAGGAAAGCCGCAGGTCGAACAAACTCAGGGTTTACTGGGGTATGTGCTGGCTAAACGTCGCGTCTGTTTCCCGACATCAGGCCGCGCGGCGAACGCATCCGGGATGCGCCTGTTTGCGAAATTGACTGATAATAGTCAGGCGGTGGAAATTCCGGCAGCGCGTTAACCATGAGGCTTCTCATCGGAACCGGTGGTCTGCTGGCTATTGCTTCGGCAACGGCCTGGGCGGCTACCTATGATTCGTTACCCGCACCTGCGGCCACGCCAGGCACACAGCAGGAGTACGTGCTGTATCTCGGCATTTCCGTCAACGGCAACACGCCTGTGGGTACCGTGCCGGTGAAAGTGATTAATGATCGTTATTGGATCTCTGCTGCGGTACTCAAGCAGATGTGGATCCCTGTTCCCGACGGCAAAACGCTGGTTGACGTAGGAGAGATAGCGGAGGTCAAGGTCGTTTACGACCAGCCCGGGCAAATGCTGAAATTAACCGTTCCGGATAATTGGCTGCCGGAGCAACATATTGGTAATAGTCGCGAGCAGGAGTATCTGCAGGCGATCAGTACCCCTGGGCTGTTGTTTAACTACGATTCCTATAGCCTGGCTTCTTCTGGCGGCGAGCGAACCACCAGCACCTCGACGGAATTTCGCCTTTTCGGCCCAGCCGGGGTGTTTTCAAACAATGCAGTGATCAGACAGAACTGGTCATCTCGTCACGACGATAGCCAACAAGGCTATATTCGCTACGATTCGCTGTGGAAATATAGCGACCCGGAAAGTCTGCTCAGCTATCAGGCGGGGGATGTGGTAAGTAATGCTTTAACATGGAGTAGTTCAGTACGTGTTGGCGGTATTCGTCTCAGCCGTAACTTTGCGGTACGCCCTGACCTGATCACCTACCCTTTGCTCAATCTTTCCGGTAGCGCGGCGGTCCCCTCCAGTGTCGATCTCTTTATCAACGGCTACAAAGCCAGCTCAACGCAAATTAACGGCGGCCCTTATACTCTCACCAACGTACCCTACATCAGCGGCGCCGGCGAAGCGACTATCGTCACAACCGATGCGCTTGGCCGCCAGGTCTCCACTAGCGTGCCTTTTTATGTCTCCAACACTCTGCTACGCCAGGGACTCAGCGATTTCGATTTTACCCTCGGCGCGTTGCGTAATAATTACGGCACTAAAAACGCCGACTACGGTGCCGGCGCCGTCAGCGCGATCTATCGCTATGGCTTGACCAATTGGCTGACGGTGTCAACGCATACTGAAGACCGGCAAGGATTAACCAACGGCGGTATCGGCAGCGACATCACTATTGGCACGATTGGCACCTTGAGCCTGTCTGCCAGTGCGAGCCAGGGTGATAAGCAGGGCAACCAGTATTCCGCGGGCTATTCGTACTACGGCAATATCTGGGGGATTAACTATCAGCATATTCAACGCAGCGAGAATTTCGCCAATCTCTCCAGCTATCGCTCAACGACAACCCTCAGCCGTCAGTCAGACCAGGCGACATTAAGTCTCAGCCCATGGGGAAAAGTGCTTGGCGCATTTAGCCTCGGATATTTCGATATCCAGGCCCAGGACAACAGCCGCACCCGGCTGATGAACTTTTCCTGGAGCCGCAGCCTTTGGCGGAACAGCAGCTTTAACCTGAGCATCAACCGCGATTTGCAGGCAGACACCTACTCCAGCATGATGCAGATAACCATTCCCTTCGACAGTTTCGGTTCACTGCAGTTAAGCAGCCAGCGCGCCAGCTCCGGCGAGTGGGGGCAAAACGTCGCCTACAATCGTTCCGCCCCTGCGGAAGGCGGTTTCGGCTGGAATTTAGCCCACTCCATCAGTGGAGATCGCTACAGCCAGGCGGATCTGACCTGGGTGAATGATGTTTCAACCTTGAGCGGCGGTTATTACGGTTCGCAGCATGATAATCAGGGCTGGTTTGAAGCAGCAGGCTCGGTGGTAATGATGGATAGCAGCCTGTTCTTCGCGCGACGAATCAGCGATTCATTTATCGTCGTCTCGACCGCCGGCTATCCGGACGTCGCGGTCAATTATGAAAATCGAAAAGTCGGCACTACCGACGATAGCGGGCACCTGCTGATCCCGTGGGCCGCCGCCTGGTATCCGGGCAAAGTGACCCTCGACACTCTGCCGCTGCCAACCGACGTTGAGGCTAAAGTCGTCGAGAAACGCATTGCGGTGCGGGAAGCCAGCGGCGCGCTGGTTGATTTCCCGGTTACACGCGTGCGTTCGGCCTCGATAACTTTGGTTGATAAAACGGGTCATCCTTTGCCGCTGGGAACGGCCGTTGAGGAACTTACCAGCCAGCAGTCTGGCGTGGTCGGTTATGACGGTCTGGTGTGGTTTACCCATCTAAACCAGCAAAACCAATTAGTTATTCACACAGCTAACGGCGAATGCCGGGCTTTATTCACGCTGCCGGAATCTACGCCGGTGCCGCAACGTATCGGCCCACTAAGCTGTGGCTAAGAATGAACGGAGATGACTTTGAAAGCGATTCTTTGGTTATGTTCATTACTCGTTATTTCAGGCTACAGCGGCTTGATACACGCAGATTGCAAGATTAAGCCTAGCTCGCCTAATTTTGGCTCAGTGAGATCGTTTGATGTGGCGGCAACTCCGCAAGGGGTAAGCGCCGGTGCAGGCTTTAGCTGTACCAACATACTATCGCTTTTTTCAACCAGCACCATTACCGCAACGCTCAAAGATTCGGCAAATAAAAGTGGCAAAATCCCTCGACTTTATAACAGCGCTAACAACGCCTGGATCCCCTATCGAGTTTGTAAAGATGCCGGCTGTAACCCGTCGTATCAAATTGATGGTGCAATCCCCTGGACCATTAACGCGTTGGTTGATCTATTAGGCTTATTTAATACCAGTGACGGAACCATTCCGCTTTATTTCCAGACAATAACAGGAAGTAATATCCCTGCGGGAACCTATAACGACACCTTGACCATTGAATGGAAATATCACTATTGCCTGATAGGCGCGCTGGGGATCTGCGTACCGGACGATGGCACGTTAACTTCACAAGTTCTTATAACTATGAACGTGACTAACTATTGCTATATTGATGACGCGCCCGATGTCGCCTTCTCCACAGCGGCTCTGGTAGCCGCTTTTAGCGAGGTCAGCGGGCAGTTAACTATCCGCTGCACGCAGAATGCGGCATACAGCATTAATCTTTCCAGCATCAACGCCCTTAACGGCAGTTGGCGGCAAATGAGCCAAACGATTAATTCGACAAATTATTACCTGCAATATCAGCTTTATAAAACCGACGGTAGCGCCTGGACGCCAACAGCAGATGTCAGCCTGGTGGGAAATGGCAACGCACAGCAAACAAACTTCAAAGCTCGGGTGAACGCCTCACAGAGCAATCAACCTGCTGGCGTGTACAGTGATACGGTATTGGTTACCGTGAGCTATTGATTATATTGTCACGTTTTTTTGTAAAGGGAATGTTAAGAATAACTTTGTTGTGATATAAGGGAAAAAGCTCAGCGTTCAGCCGTATGAGCATTAACAATGGATGTGTATAACTCGCTGAATAATAGATAAAAAGAGACCGAACACGATTCCTGTATTCGGTCCAGGGAAATGGCTCTTGGGAGAGAGCCGTGCGCTAAAAGTTGGCATTAATGCAGGCTAAGTCGCCTTGCCTTATAAGAATAGTTGACTGTGACAGGTTTTCCAGTCCACGACAAAAGCGGTTGAAAAATTGCTGACAAAATCCGTTGCGCCAACAAAAACCGCCGCGTTTTCTTACTGGACGCCGGCGGTTTTTTTATCTTTAAAACAAAGTGATATAGGTAATTATCAGCAGAGCTTTTGCGCACGTTCGATAAATGGCGCCAGGCTCATTTTTTGTCCCGGATGCTGCGGGTCGTCGGCCTGGATGACAGAAATCGGCTGAGCGCTGGTCTTGCCGGCCTTCACTTCCTGCTCGGCGACATCATTCAGCGGATACTGCACCAGGGTGCTCGGGTTAATGGCGTACAGCGCATTCCCCGGACGGCAGGTTAACATCACTTCTTCACGGGTGAACGCCCAGTTGTCCTTACCCACTTCAAAACGGCTCACGGTAATCACCTGCGGCGCCGCCAGCGCGGCGCCTGAGCTTGCCAGTAACAACATTGTCAGAACGATTTTTTTCATCATTTAGCCAGTTAATTCAATTAGGTTGCCAGGTCGCGAACAGGCTGACGGCAAGTATCGCCAGCGCGGCAAGCGCCATTTCCAGCTGTGTAGTGCGTAAAATAGTTCGTTCCGCCCACGAGCCGTTACCTGACATTCGCGGTACCAGAACATACCTGTTCACCAGCGCAATTGCTACCATCCCGGCGACCAACGCACATTTGAACAACAACACCGTTCCCCACGGTGAGTCGCCAATCAGTTGTCCCTGTATCAACAGCGTATTGCCAATCCCGCTGGCAATCGCGCCAGCCACGGCCAGATGCCCATAGCGTGAAAAACGCATCATGGCGGTTATCGCTACCTGACGCCAGCGCCCGCGCGCCAGTCGCAGGCAGTAGACAAATGGCAACAGCCCGCCGGCCCACGCCGAGACGCAAAACAGATGTAACGCGTGATTGGTGCGCTGTAATGCGCCAACCCAACCATCATGCATCGCCGCATGCCCCACGCCAGCCATCAACAACAGCTGCGCGCAAAATAGCAGTAACAATAGACGCGCCGGGCGACGGGGTTTGATCCACGCGACCGCCAGCGCAATCCACGCCAGCACCACCTGCCACAGCCAAACGCCGCCAAACTGCGTCCCGATAACAGCGCGCCAGATTGTGGGTTGCCAGACATCATTCCAGCCATCGCCCATCAACCCGCCTTGCGCCATCAGCATCAAGGTAGCTGAAATAGCGCTAATCATTAGCAGGTAGCGCAGCAGTGGATAAAAACGCTGCATCAACAGGCGACGCAGCGAGACTGGCGCCCACCATGCGCCGTACAGCGCGCAACCGAAGGCCGTCATCAATGAGATGAAGTGGACAAACCGCAGGCCGACATACACTCCCGACAGCATGGATTACTTCACGCTGAAGTGGTATTGCCCTTTGGTCTTATGGCCGTCAACGGAGACCACATGCCACTCTACGGTGTACTCGCCCGCCGCCAGCGGTTCATTCAGCGGCAGCGTTAATTGCGCTTTATTACCGTCGCTGCGGGCCAGTTTGCCGGTAGCGACAGGTTTATTCTGCGGGCCGCTGAGGGTCACGCCGCTGAAGGAGAGCTCGACGCCTTCACTAAACGTTAACGTGAGCGCCTGCGGCGAAACGGAGACCGTCGAATCGGCCGCCGGGATTTGTTGTTGCAGATGAGCATGAGCAAAAGCGCTGGCGGTGGTTAACATAGCGCTGAGAAATACGGCGGCACTTAGCGCGCGTCCGGCGATGGTTCGCATAAACATCATTCCTTTTTGTTATGTATGTTGGACAGAGAATAACCCTGTATAATAGCAGAGTCGAGCTAAGCATCCGGGACTTGCCTTTCAGCGTCACGCTTAGTAACTTTTGCGCCGTAATGAAGGAGGTACTGATGGCAAATAATCTGGCAAAAATTTCGCAAGATGAAATGGACAAGGTCAACGTTGACCTCGCAGCGGCCGGCGTCGCCTTTAAAGAACGCTACAATATCCCCGTCGTTGCCGATCTCGTCGAGCGAGAGCAACCGGCTCACCTGCGCGACTGGTTTCGTGAACGATTGATCGCGCACCGTCTGGCATCCGTGTCACTTTCCCGCCTGCCGTATGAACCGAAAGCGAAATGATTGCTCATTCCTTGAGGATCCCCCCATTGGCAACCGCCGCACATTCTATTACGCTGGGTTTTTTGGCGAGGAGTAAGCCATGCTGCGCGTAATCGATACCGAAACCTGCGGTTTGCAGGGCGGCATTGTTGAAATTGCCTCCGTCGATATCATCGACGGCCGGATAACCAATCCCATGAGTCATCTGGTGCGCCCTGACCGCCCAATCAGCCCGCAGGCAATGGCAATCCATCGCATCACTGAAGAGATGGTGGCCGATAAGCCCTGGATTGAAGAAATCGTGCCGCACTACCAGGGCAGCCCATGGTATGTCGCCCATAACGCCAGCTTTGATCGCCGGGTATTACCGGAAATGAACGGCGAGTGGATTTGTACTATGAAGCTGGCGCGCCGCCTGTGGCCGGGGATTAAGTACAGCAATATGGGGTTGTATAAGTCGCGCAAGCTGAGCGTAGCCACCCCGCCGGGTTTGCATCACCACCGCGCGCTGTACGACTGCTATATCACCGCCGCCCTACTGTTGGATATCATGCAGGTTTCCGGCTGGTCGCCGGATGAAATGGCCGACATAACCGGCCGCCCGGCGCTGCTGACTACCTTTACCTTCGGCAAATATCGCGGCAAAGCGGTGTCGGAAGTAGCGGAAAACGATCCAGGCTATTTACGTTGGCTGTTCAATAACCTGGACCGGATGAGCCCGGAACTGCGTCTGACCCTCAAACACTATCTCGGCGAATAACGCTACACTTCCACCTTGCCGGGCAAAGTCCCTTGCGCGAGGGCGATTAAAAAGGCGTACTCCAATGCCACGCCCTCGTAGCTTTTAAACCGTCCCGACTTACCGCCATGTCCGGAATCCATATCGGTACATAACAGCAGCAGATTGTCGTCGGTTTTCAGCTCGCGTAGCTTCGCCACCCACTTCGCGGGCTCCCAATATTGCACCTGCGAATCATGCAGCCCGGTGGTCACTAACATATGCGGATAAGCCTGGGCTGAGACGCCATCATAGGGGCTATAGCTCTTCATATAGTGATAATAGGTTTCGTCCTGCGGATTCCCCCACTCCTCAAACTCACCGGTCGTGAGCGGAATAGATTCGTCGAGCATGGTGGTCAGTACGTCAACAAACGGCACCTGCGCCACCACACCGTGGAACAAATCCGGTCGTTGGTTAATCGCCACGCCCATCAACATGCCGCCGGCGCTGCCGCCCATGCCATAACATAATTTAGGGTCGCCATATCCCTGCGCCAGCAGCGCATCGCAGACGTCCAGATAATCGTTAAAGGTATTCTTCTTGTTGAGGAATTTGCCGTCTTCATACCACTGCTGTCCAAGTTCGCCGCCGCCGCGAATATGGGCTATTGCAAAGACAAAACCTCGATCCAGCAGGCTCAAACGGCTGGCGCTAAAATCAGCGTCCATGCTGGCACCGTAAGAGCCATAGCCGTACACCAGTAACGGGTTGGCCCCTTTGCGAAAGTGTTCGCGGTGATAAACCAGCGATACCGCCACCTCCACGCCGTCACGCGCTTTCACCCACAGGTGTTCGCTGCGATAACAGGCGGCGTCAAAGCCCTGCACTTCCTGTTGCTTGATAACCCGCCGCTCGCCGGTATCCATATCCAGCTCAAATAGCGTATCCGGGGTGGTCATCGATGAATAACCGTAGCGCAGCCTTGACGTTTCCGGTTCGGGATTATAGGCAAGCCAGGTGACGTAAGCGGGATCGTCAAAGGCAATGCCAACCACTTCCCGCGTTTTACGGTTGATCTGCCGCAGGCTGGTCAAGCCCCGCTGACGCTCCTCGACCACCAGCCAGTCGGTGAATAGAGTAAAACCTTCGAGCATCACATCGGGACGCGCCGGGATCAGCGTCTGCCACTGGTCTTCGTCGCGGAGCACGGTGCGGTAAAGCCCGAAGTTTTTGCCATCGCGATTAGAACGCAGATAAAACGCGTGCTGATAATGATCGAGGCTATATTCATGATCCTTGCGTCGTGGCAAAAAACACACCGGCTCCGCATCGGGAAGCTCCGGGTTAAGTAATAACACTTCGCTGGTAGTGGCGCTGGCAAGGTAAATCACCACAAACTGCTGGGAGGTGGTCTTATGCACGCTGACATAAAACGTGTCGTCTTTCTCTTCGTAGACCAGGACATCGTTATCTGCGGTGGTACCAACGGCATGTCGCCAGACCTGATACGGCAGCAGCGTCGTCGGGTGTTTGCGCACGTACCACAAGAAGCGCGAGTCATTGCTCCAGGCGAATCCTGGCGTGACGTTTTCCAGGATCTCCGCCGACCATTCGCCGCTGCTCAGATCCTTAAAACGTAAGCCATACTGACGTCGTGAAAGGTAATCTTCCGCCACCGCCATCAGTTGGTTGTTCGGCGCGACGCCTAATCCGCCGAGGGTGTAAAATTCGCTTTTCGCCGCCCGTTGGTTGGCATCAAGCAAAATCTCCCATTCATCCCACTCTTCTTTGAGCACTGACTGACGTTGGTAGATCGCATATTCACAGCCCGGTTCATAAACCTGGCGATAGCGGTAGCCATTTTTGCTATAGGGAGCGGAGACCTCCCGCTGCGGAATGCGATCGATGATTTCCTTCAGCACCCGCTCCTGCAGGCTGCTTTGCGAGTCCATCACCTTTTTACCGTAGTCATTTTCCTGATGGAGATAGTCCAGCACTTCCGGGCGCGCGCGTTCGTCATCGCGCAGCCAGTAGTAATTATCGATGCGAGTGTCGCCATGTAGCGTCATGGCGTGGGGGATCCGTTTAGCTTTCGGTAGCATGCGTTATTCTTCTGCGTCTTATTATGGAATCACAAAATCACTCAGGGCATCGTGCGCCCTGAACGATGTCGTGTCTATAAGGGTGGCAAAAGTGGCCAGCGATGCAAGCGGAACGCTCTCTTTTAAGAATCAAGCGCCTGCTTTTGCGCCTGAACATCGCGTTCTATCTCTTCGCGGACATCTTCAGGCAGTTTAAGCGCGTCACCGAGCGCATCCAGGTAGCTGCGCTCCATAAAATGGTCGATATCAATTACCGCGCAGCTGAGGTAGTAAATTTCCAGCGCTTCTTGCCCATCGCGCACGCTTTGCGCCAGCCGTTGCGGGTCGAGCGGCTGGGTTAAAACCCTGTCGATCAACACCCGGCCCTGCACGTCGATGTTCGCCGCTCGCAACTGCTCTTCTATATGCTGACGTTCACGCTCGTCAATATGACCGTCGCTTTTGGCGGCGAAGACTAACGCGGTAATCAGCCGCTCGCTGCGCGCATCGAGCACAACCGGTTCCTGGGTAGACGCTGTTGATGTCTGTGTCGCGATATCTGCCTGCTGGCCGCGCATTTTTTGCTGATACTTATTCCACAGCACGCTGCCGGCCACCGCGCCACCGCCAACCAGCAGCGCGCCGGTGCCATATTTCGCCAGCAGCTTACGCGATGATTTGCTGGCGACCAACAAGCCAGCAAGGCCGCCCAAGGCGCCGGGCAGCAGGTTTTTAGCGGATGAAGATTTTTCAGCGGAGACGGGATTGCCCTGCTGGCCCAGCAGGGACTGGAGTTGATTAAGCCAGTTAGCCATAACATTCCTCATAGCGCGAGATGCAATGCCATCAGCCTAAACGACGAGACGTCAGGAAATGTTATGACTGGCTAAAGATGCGAAAATTTCGCTTCGCCGGTTATCAGGCGGCCTTTGCTTTGCGCGGCTTTTTCGCGGCGCCTTCTTCGGCGGCACCAGGCTGAGCTTCATCCTCTGTAGGCGCAGACTCCGGCATTTCTGCCGCCGCCTCAGCATGCTCTTCTGCTTCCGGCAATTTCCCTGACTTCAGAATGTGGTGTAAGGCGTCTTTGCGCTCGGCCAGCCACATCGACATATTGTCACGCTGAGCTTCATCCAATTCCAGCGGGCACGTGACCAGCCAGTCATTGAGCACCTCTGCCAAATCGAGCATTTTGTCGTAAGCATCGGCCTCTTTTTTGCTGGCAAAAGACATTTTTTCCTCACCTTCACGGATCACGACGTATTTGATTTCAACCGCCATTGTGCAGCCTCTTTATACTGTATTTATATACAGCATATCAAATTTCGCCGCTGTTCTCAACTTACGCGTGTAAAGACAGACGCAAACGTTTTCGTTTATAATGCGCGCCATGTTCTGTTTACGCTGAGAGTAGGTTATGACTTTATTAGGCACCGCGCTGCGCCCCGCGGCCACGAAGGTAATGTTGTTAGGTTCCGGCGAGCTCGGAAAAGAAGTCGCCATTGAGTGCCAGCGGTTGGGTATTGAAACCATCGCCGTCGACCGCTATCCCGATGCGCCGGCGATGCAGGTGGCCCATCGTTCGCACGTCATCAATATGCTGCACGGCGACGCGCTGCGTGAACTGATCGCCTTAGAAAAGCCGGATTATATCGTGCCGGAGATCGAAGCCATTGCCACCGACACGCTTGTTGAGCTGGAGCAGGCCGGGCAAAAAGTAGTGCCGACGGCGAGAGCCGCAAAACTCACCATGAATCGCGAAGGCATTCGCCGCCTCGCGGCCGAAGAGCTGCAAATTCCCACCTCTGCCTATCGTTTTGCCGACAGTGAAGAGGGATTCCGCGCTGCCGTCGACGAAGTTGGTTTGCCTTGTATCGTTAAGCCGGTGATGAGCTCCTCCGGTAAAGGCCAGAGCTTTATCCGCTCGGCTGACCAGCTCAGCGCCGCCTGGCAATACGCCCAACAAGGCGGGCGCGCAGGCGCCGGACGCGTCATCGTCGAAGGGGTGGTAAATTTTGATTTTGAAATTACGCTGCTCACCGTCAGCGCCGTCGACGGCGTCCACTTTTGCGCCCCGGTAGGTCATCGACAGGAAGATGGCGACTACCGTGAATCCTGGCAGCCGCAGCAGATGAGCGATCTCGCGCTGCAACGCGCGCATGAGATCGCCCGCAAAGTGGTGCTGGCGCTGGGTGGATATGGACTGTTCGGCGTTGAATTGTTCGTTTGCGGCGATGAAGTAATCTTCAGCGAAGTCTCCCCTCGCCCGCACGATACCGGTATGGTCACTCTGATCTCGCAGGATCTTTCGGAATTCGCCCTGCACGTTCGCGCCTTCCTCGGCCTGCCGATCGGCGCCATCCGCCAGTATGGCCCAGCGGCATCGGCGGTGATTTTACCGCAGCTAACCAGTGAGAACGTGACCTTTAGCAATCTACAGGCCGCCGTCGGCGCGGGTCTGCAGTTGCGTCTGTTCGGTAAACCGGAAATCGCCGGCGCGCGTCGCCTGGGCATAACCCTGGCGGTTGCTGACAACGTCGATGAAGCCATCGGCCGCGCCAAAACCGCTGCCGCCGCGGTCGTTGTGAAGGGATAAAAAAAGCCCGGTCGCTCACGCGTGCCGGGCTTCTGTCATTACAGGCGCAGAAATTATTTCGCGCCTTCTACCGCTTCGCGGGCCAGTTTGGTGATGCGATCGTAGTCGCCGTTTTCCAGCGCGTCGGCCGGAACCAGCCAGGAGCCGCCGATGCACAGCACGCTGTTCAGCGCCAGATAGTCGCGGTAATTCGCCGGAGAGATGCCGCCGGTCGGGCAAAAACGAATGTGGCCGAATGGACCGGCAATCGCCTGCAACGCTTTCACGCCACCGTTCGCTTCCGCCGGGAAGAATTTGAACTCTTTCAGGCCATACTGCATGCCCAGCATCAGCTCGGATACGGTGCTAATACCCGGGATCAGCGGGATGGTGCCTTCGCCGGTCGCCGCTTTCAGCAGGGATTCGGTCAGGCCCGGGCTGATAGCGAACTGCGCGCCTGCTTCAGTAACGGCTTTCAGCTGCTCAACGTTGGTCACGGTACCGGCGCCGACAATCGCCTCCGGCACTTCTTTGGCGATAGCGCGGATAGCTTCCAGCGCGCATTCGGTGCGCAGCGTAACTTCCAGAACGCGTACACCACCGGCAACCAGCGCTTTCGCCATCGGCACCGCGTGTTCCAGCTTTTTCACCACGATAACCGGTACGACCGGGCCGTTAGTCAGGATTGCTTCTGCAGTTGTTTTCCAGTTTTTCATCAGAGTTTTCTCTCGCCAAATCTACAAATCGAATCGTCTTAAAAAGTAATGCAGGTTGCGCCCTGCTCGGCTCCGGAGAGCTTCTCACGCAGCGCGCCGAACATCTCGCGGCCGGTTCCGACCCGCGAGCTGCTCAGGTCCGGAATATGCGGCTGGCGTGCGGCCAGTTCAGCTTCATCTACCAGCAGGGTCAACTCGCCGGTCTGCCCGTTAACGCGAATCATGTCGCCATCGCGCACTTTCGCCAGCAGCCCGCCATCGTAGGCTTCAGGAGTAACATGGATGGCTGACGGTACCTTGCCTGATGCGCCGGAAAGTCGGCCATCGGTGACCAGCGCAATTTTGAAACGGCGGTCCAATAATACACCAAGTGGCGGCATAAGTTTATGTAATTCTGGCATGCCGTTCGCTTTCGGCCCCTGATGGCGTACAACGACTACGCAATCTTTATCCAGCAGCCCCGCTTCAAACGCCGGCAGTACGTCGTGCTGGCTCTCAAAGACGACCGCTGGCGCTTCGATAATCTGGTTCTCAACCGGCACCGCGGAGGTCTTCATGACCGCACGACCGAGGTTACCGCTCAGCACTTTGGTACCGCCATGGCGGGAGAATGGTTTCTCGAAGGTAGCGATGACCTGATCGTCAAGCGGCGCGGTCGCCCCTTCACGCCAGTCCAGCTCACCGTTATTCAGCCAGGGTTCCATGGTGTAACGCGACAAGCCGAAGCCGGCGACGGTATTGACATCTTCATGCAGCAATCCGCCTTTCAGCAGCTCGCGCACCAGTACCGGCACGCCGCCTGCCGCCTGGAAGTGGTTAATGTCCGCCGGACCGTTTGGATACAGACGCGCCAGCAGCGGCACCACATCAGAAAGATCGGAGAAATCATCCCAGTTAATGATAATGCCCGCCGCGCGCGCCATCGCCACCAGGTGCATCGTATGGTTGGTGGAGCCGCCGGTCGCCAGCAGCGCAACGATACCGTTGACCACCACTTTTTCGTCAATCATTTTACCCAGCGGCATCCACTCATTGCCGTTGCCGGTCATGCGCGTCACCTGACGAGCTGCGGCGCTGGTCAGCGCTTCGCGCAACGGGGCGTCCGGATGAACAAACGAGGAACCTGGCAGCTGCATGCCCATAAACTCAACCACCATCTGGTTGGTGTTGGCGGTACCGTAGAAGGTACAGGTGCCCGGGGCATGATAAGAGGCAGCTTCGGATTCAAGCAGCGCCATACGGTCAACTTTACCTTCGGCGTACAGCTGACGAATGCGCACTTTTTCTTTATTCGGCAGGCCGCTGGCCATCGGGCCGGACGGAATAAACACCGACGGCAGATGGCCGAAGGAAAGCGCCGCCATGGTCAGACCGGGAACAATTTTATCGCATACGCCAAGATACAACGCGCCGTCGAACATATTGTGCGACAGACCGATGGCGGCAGACATGGCAATCACTTCGCGGCTCAGCAGCGACAGCTCCATGCCATCCTGGCCCTGCGTCACGCCGTCACACATTGCCGGCACGCCACCAGCCACTTGCCCTACCGCATTGGCGGAGTGCAAGGCTTTACGGATGATATCCGGATAATGTTCATAAGGCTGGTGAGCGGACAACATATCGTTATAGGAGGTGATAATAGCGATGTTGTTGCGCAACATGCTCTTCAGCGACGCTTTATCATCTGCCTGACAGGCGGCAAAACCGTGCGCCAGGTTACCGCAGGCCAACTGCGAACGATGGACGGTATCGCTTTTGGCTTGATTAATTCGTGCGAGGTAGGCTGAGCGGGTTTCGCGTGACCGTTCGATAATGCGATTTGTTACCCGTAACATTGTCGAATTCATAGAGGCTCCTCAAAATTTATCTGTCCGGCCACCGCGCGATGACGACGAAAAATGGTGTAAATGGCACCACCACTGGGGCTCAGGGGCAAAATGTCTACAGGCAGTGTAATAAAAAAAGCCCCGGGGGTGAATCCTCCCGGGGCTTAAAAGATTAAAAATTATGCGCCAGACTGCGCCAGATCATGTTACCGGTAAAATAACTCTCCCGGATTAACGCTAGTCTTACTCGAATTCGTTCCAGGAACGGCCATCGCGGGTGATCATCGCCACCGACGCCACCGGTCCCCAGGTACCAGCCTGGTAAGGCTTCGGCGCATCGCCGTCGGCCGCCCATGCGCCGGTAATGGAGTCAACCCACTTCCACGCTTCTTCCACTTCATCGCGACGCACGAACAGCGCCTGAATACCGCGCATGGTTTCCAGCAGCAGGCGTTCATAGGCATCCGCTAAGTGCGTCTGATTGAAGGTTTCGGAGTAGCTCAGATCCAGCTTGGTGATCTGCAGATTATGCTTGTGATCGAGGCCTGGAACTTTGTTAAGCACCTGAATATCCACACCTTCATCCGGCTGCAGACGAATGGTCAATTTATTCTGCGGCAGCTCCTGCCAGGTCTCTTTGAACAGGTTCAATTCCGGAGTTTTGAAGTACACCACCACTTCGGAGCATTTCGTCGGCAGGCGTTTACCGGTACGCAGGTAGAACGGCACCCCAGCCCAACGCCAGTTATCGATATCCACGCGAATGGCTACGAAGGTCTCCGTGTTGCTGGATTTGTTAGCGCCCTCTTCTTCCAGATAGCCCGGTACTTTTTTACCTTGCGCGAACCCGGCGGTGTACTGACCGCGGACGGTTTTCTCACGCACGTTCGAGCGATCGATACGGCGCAGCGATTTCAGCACTTTCACTTTTTCATCGCGGATGCTGTCGGCAGTCAGATCCGACGGCGGCGACATGGCGATCATGCACAGGATCTGCAGCAAATGGTTCTGGATCATGTCGCGCATCTGCCCGGCTTGATCGAAATAACCCCAGCGGCCTTCAATACCCACTTCTTCCGCCACGGTGATTTCAACGTGGTCAATGGTGCGGCAGTCCCAGTTATTCACAAACAGGGAGTTAGCAAAGCGCAGCGCCAGCAGGTTCAGTACCGTCTCTTTACCCAGATAATGGTCGATGCGGTAAACCTGGCACTCTTCGAAATACTCGCCCACCTGGTCATTAATTTCCCGGGAGGTTTCCAGCGAGGTACCGAGCGGTTTTTCCATCACCACCCGCGCGGGCTTGGCATTCAGCTTCGCTTCGCCCAGGCCTTTGCAGATAGCGCCGAACGTGCTTGGCGGCATCGCGAAGTAGTTAATGGTGACGCGGTTTTCCTGATCCAGCATATCGCCCAGACGCGTAAAACCGCTGGTATCGTTGACATCAAGATTACAGAAGTCCAGACGACCGCTCAGGGTATCCCATAAACCTTCGTCGATTTTCTCTTTCATGAAGGTTTCTAACGCTTCACGCACAACTTTGGTGTAAGCGTCTTTATCCCAATCAGCGCGACCGACGCCGATGATGCGGGTTTCAGGGTTAATCTGGCCAGCTTTTTCAAGCTGATACAGGGAAGGCAACAGTTTACGGCGCGCGAGGTCACCTTTCGCGCCGAAAATGACCAGATCGCATGCCTGGGCCGTTTGCGTTACCGCCATGTCATTCTCCTCAGTTGATAGTCTGGTGCTTATGCCAGGCTAAATTTGTAATTTTCTTACGCTGCACTGTACTGTGTTTACGAATTTCCTGAAACCCTTGGCGGTGCTTTCCCGACGTTACCGCACATAGAGGAAAAGCGTTCGCCGACAAATTGGGCATCAGGCTAAGAATGTTCGTTGTTTCGTCTGGTTTTCAGTTAGTAAAATACGACTCTGATCATGTAATGAAAAAAAACGACATTTTTTCTCGTCATTCCTCACCGCTTCTGATTGCGGAGGGGTATATTCTTGCTAAAACGCCTGATGATTTCACCCATTAATGAAATCGTTTCCATTGATGAGCGCCTGTAAACAATGAACATGCTGGAAAAAATCCAGTCCCGACTGGAAAACCTTAGCAAATCTGAACGCAAAGTGGCGGAAGTCATTCTTGCCACACCGGCGCAGGCCATTCACTCAAGCATAGCGGCCCTCGCGCTGGAAGCCGGCGTCAGCGAGCCGACCGTAAACCGATTTTGTCGCAGCCTGGAAACCCGGGGGTTCCCCGATTTTAAACTGCACCTGGCGCAAAGTCTGGCACACGGTACCCTCTATGTTAACCGTAATGTCGATGAAGACGACAGCGTCGAATCCTATACGGCGAAAATTTTCGAATCGGCGATGGCCAGCCTCGATCAGGTACATCATGCGCTGGATATGTCCGCGGTCAACCGGGCAGTCGATCTGCTTACCCAGGCGAAGAAAATTTCCTTCTTCGGCCTGGGGTCTTCAGCAGCCGTCGCGCATGACGCGATGAATAAATTTTTCCGTTTTAACGTCCCGGTCATCTACTCCGACGATATTGTCCTACAGCGCATGAGCTGTATGAATTGTAACGATGATGACGTGGTGGTCATCATTTCACATACCGGACGCACCAAAAGCCTGGTTGAACTGGCGCAGTTAGCGCGTGAAAACGATGCCATGGTCATTGCCATCACTTCGGCCGGGACCCCGCTGGCGCGGGAGTCGACGCTGGCCATTACCCTGGATGTTCCGGAAGACACCGATATTTATATGCCGATGGTGTCGCGCCTGGCCCAGCTCACGGTAATTGATGTGCTGGCGACCGGCTTTACCCTGCGCCGTGGAGCAAAATTCAGAGATAACTTGAAGAGGGTCAAGGAAGCGCTGAAGGAATCGCGCTTTGATAAAGAACTACTCATTAGTAGTGATAAACAATAATAGTCATTATAAGTCAGAGACCAATTATATCCCGGTAGCGTAGCAGTTCCGCCCGTTAGCGGATTTGGCGCTACCGAATCCATGTTCACGCAACACCAAAGTTGTTTCAGTCAACGGAGTATTACATGTCCAGAAGGCTTCGCAGAACCAAAATCGTAACGACCTTAGGCCCGGCAACTGACCGCGATAACAACCTCGAAAAAGTTATCGCCGCGGGCGCTAACGTCGTACGCATGAACTTCTCTCACGGTACCCCGGAAGATCACCAACTCCGCGCAGACAAAGTCCGTGAAATTGCAGCAAAACTGGGCCGCCACGTTGCGATTCTCGGCGACCTGCAGGGGCCGAAAATCCGCGTCTCCACCTTCAAAGAAGGCAAAATTTTCCTCAACATTGGCGACAAATTCCTGCTCGACGCCAACCTGGGCAAAGGCGAAGGCGATAAAGAAAAAGTCGGCATCGACTATAAAGGCCTGCCAGCGGACGTCGTTCCAGGCGATATCCTGCTGCTCGACGATGGACGCGTGCAGCTGAAGGTCCTGGAAGTACAGGGGATGAAAGTTTTCACCGAAGTTACCGTTGGTGGCCCGCTATCTAACAATAAAGGTATCAACAAACTCGGCGGCGGGCTGTCTGCAGAAGCGTTAACCGATAAAGACAAAGCCGATATCGTTACCGCCGCAAAAATTGGCGTTGATTACCTGGCGGTCTCCTTCCCGCGCTGCGGCGAAGACCTGAACTACGCTCGCCGTCTGGCCCGTGACGCTGGTTGCGATGCGAAAATCGTCGCTAAAGTCGAGCGTGCGGAAGCGGTCTGCGACCAGGATGCCATGGACGACGTTATTCTCGCCTCCGATGTGGTGATGGTAGCTCGCGGCGATCTCGGTGTGGAAATCGGCGATCCGGAATTGGTGGGTATCCAGAAGGCGCTGATCCGCCGCGCTCGCCAGCTTAATCGCTCGGTCATCACCGCCACGCAGATGATGGAATCAATGATTACCAATCCGATGCCGACCCGCGCGGAAGTCATGGACGTGGCGAACGCCGTACTGGACGGTACCGATGCCGTGATGCTCTCCGCGGAAACCGCTGCCGGCCAGTATCCGTCTGAAACCGTCGCCGCGATGGCGCGGGTGTGCCTGGGCGCAGAGAAGATCCCAAGTCTCAACGTTTCCAAACACCGTCTTGACGTCCAGTTCGACAATGTCGAAGAAGCGATTGCCATGTCGGCGATGTATGCGGCCAACCACCTGAAAGGTATTACCGCGATTATCACCATGACCGAGTCCGGCCGCACCGCGTTGATGACTTCACGTATCAGCTCCGGCCTGCCAATTTTCGCCCTCTCCCGTCACGAGCGTACTCTGAACCTGACGGCGCTCTATCGTGGCGTGACGCCGGTTCATTTCGACAGCCATAACGACGGCGTTGCCGCCGCGCACGACGCGGTTAACCTGCTGCGTGATAAAGGCTATCTGGTCTCCGGCGACCTGGTGGTCGTCACCCAGGGCGACGTGATGAGCACCATCGGCAGCACCAACACCACCCGTATCCTGACCGTTGAGTAATCGCCTTCAGTGATGGGTAAGCCTCCTTACGGAGGCTTTTTTATGCTTGTTATCCTGGTAAATGCAGGCATCACAACATGCCGGCGATGGTAGCATACGGAAATGTTTTGTAGGCCCGCGCAAGCGCGGCGCCGCCGGGCAATATCCGCGGATAAGAAGCTGCTTTTGCGCCGGATGGCGGCTGCGCCTTATCCGGCCTACGGTCTGGTAAATGCAGGCGCCGTAGCCCTGCTCAGCGCAGCATACAGCTTACTTCTTCGGAAACAGTTCGTTGCGCTTGTAAGGCTCGGTTTCGCCCGGCTTACGCGTCTTCAGCAGTTTCAGGATCCAGGTATACTGCTCAGGATGCGGCCTGACGAAAATCTCAACCTCTTCGTTCATACGGCGCGCAATCGTCGTATCATCAGCTTCCAGCAGATCGTCCATCGGCGGGCGCACCAGCACCGTCAGGCGATGCGTTTTACCGTCATACACCGGGAACAGCGGTACTACACGCGCGCGGCAGACTTTCATCAAACGACCAATCGCCGGAAGAGTCGCTTTATAAGTCGCGAAGAAATCGACAAATTCGCTATGCTCGGCGCCGTGATCCTGGTCGGGCAGATAATAGCCCCAGTATCCCTGGCGAACCGATTGAATAAATGGCTTGATACCATCGTTACGCGCGTGCATCCGCCCGCCGAAACGACGGCGCACGGTGTTCCAGACATAGTCAAATACCGGATTCCCCTGGTTATGGAACATCGCCGCCATTTTTTGCCCGCCCGAAGCCATCAGCATCGCCGGAATATCCACGCCCCAGGCGTGCGGCACTAAAAAGATGACCTTTTCATTATTACGCTGCAGCTCGTCGATGATCTCTTTCCCTTGCCAGTCAACGCGGGACATCACGCGCTGCGGATCGCGCATGCCGAGTTCGGCCATCATCACCATTGCCTGCGGAGCCGACATATACATTGCATCGATGATCGCTTCACGCTCTTGCTCGCTTTTTTCCGGGAAGCAGTACAACAGGTTAATCTGCGCCCGACGGCGCGAGCTCTTTGCCAGACGCCCAACGAAACGCCCCAGTTTGCCGAGAATAGGATCGCGGAAAGAGGGAGGGGTCAGCGCAATACCGGCGAAGGCGAAAACGCCCAACCACGCGCCCCAATAGCGCGGCAGTAAAAAAGATTTCTCAAATTTGGGGATAAACTCAATGTTATTTTTTTTCGTTTCCATGCCCGGTCCGCAGAAGGTCTGCTCAATCAATAAAGATAATGGCTTAGTTTAGCGATACGTCACTCATCGCACAAAAGAAAAAGCCGGCGCATTACGGACGCCGGCTTTCTGTAATGATTATTCAGGCTAATCAAAGCGCAGTTGCGGGATAACCTCTTTGGCCTGCGCCAGATAATCGGTACGATCGGAACCGGTTAAGCCTTCGGTACGCGGCAGTTTCGCCGTCAGCGGATTAACCGCCTGCTGGTTAATCCAGACTTCATAGTGCAGGTGCGGGCCAGTAGAACGCCCGGTATTGCCCGACAGCGCGATACGATCGCCGCGTTTCACTTTCTGCCCCGGTTTCACCAGCAGCTTGCGCAGGTGCATATAGCGGGTGGTATAGGTTCGGCCATGACGCACGGCAACATAGTAGCCTGCCGCGCCGCTGCGTTTCGCCACCACCACTTCACCATCGCCGACAGAAAGCACCGGCGTGCCCTGCGGCATAGCGAAGTCAACGCCGCGGTGCGGCGCGACGCGCCCGGTCACTGGATTCAGGCGACGCGGGTTGAAGTTAGACGACACGCGGAACTGACGCGAGGTCGGGAAGCGCAGGAAGCCCTTCGCCAGACCCGTACCGTTGCGATCGTAGAATTTGCCATCTTCGGCGCGGATCGCGTAATAGTCTTTGCCATCGGAACGTAAACGCACGCCTAACAGCTGGCTCTGCTCGCGCTTGCCATCAAGCATTTCACGCGACATCAGGACAGAGAATTCATCGCCTTTTTTCAGCTTGCGGAAGTCCATCTGCCACTGCATCGCTTTGATGACCGCGCTGATTTCCGAGCTGGTAAGGCCAGCATCACGGGCGCTGGAGACGAAGCTGGCGCCAACGGTGCCTTTCAGGACGTTGTTGACCCAATCCCCTTTCTGCAGCTCGCTGCTCATTTTAAAACCATTGGCGACGCGGTTATAAGTACGCGTCTCACGGCGTGACATCTCCCACGTCAAGCTTTGTAGATCGCCATCAGCGGTTAGCGTCCAGGAGAGCTGTTGACCAATTTTAAGATTACGCAGCTCTTTATCAGCAGAGGAGAGTTGAGCGATATCGCCCATATCAATACCGTACTGATTAAGAATACTGCTCAGCGTATCGCCGGTAGAAACCACATATTCATGGCCGCCGGAGTCGCTATCGGATTTGTCATCGAGCTCATCCTGCGGGATAGCTTCTTCTTCCTGCGGCGCCTGATCGATGGGTTCGGAAGCTTCCGGCAACAGAGAGCGGATTTCGCTTTTTTCCAGCTCAATCGTTCTGACTATCGGGGCTGATTCCGGGTGGTAGATGTAGGGCCGCCAGACGGCGACCGCTAACGTTAGAACGCTCAACGACCCCAGCATAACGCGATGGGGTCGTGGCAGATTGTTGAATGCCTGAGTGACAGCGCGGGCTATCTGTTGCACGTATTCACTTCCTCGTTAATCTCCTTTCAGGCAGCTTGAATACTGATGCCCCAACTGGCTCAGGAACTGAGGGTAACTGTCTTTACCCAGCTTAATTCCGATTCCAAGTGGATCCAGGGTTCCCATGCGCACGGAGGTCCCCCTGGCAACAGCTTCGATGACCGCTGGCCTGAATTGTGGCTCAGCAAAAACGCACGTCGCTTTTTGCTCAACCAACTGTGTTCTTATTTCGTGTAAACGCTGCGCACCAGGCTGGATTTCAGGGTTGACGGTAAAATGCCCCAATGAGGTCAAACCGTAATGTTTTTCGTAGTAGCCATAGGCATCATGAAAAACGAAATACCCCTTACCTTTCACCGGCGCCAGCTCGTTACTCACCTGTTTGTCGGTTGCGGCTAATTTTGCCTCAAATTCCTTCAGGTTGGCGTCAAGTTTGGCTCGACTCTGCGGCATAAGTTCCAATAATTTATCGTGGATTGCAACCGCTGAGAGCCGCGCTATCTCTGGGGAGAGCCACAGATGCATATTGTAAATGCCGTGATGGTGATCGCCGTCACTTTTTTCGCCATTAGCATGTTCGTGACCATGTTCGTCATCGTCATCATCCGTCCCTTTGATGAGCAACGGTTTCACCCCATCCAACTGGGCGATGGTGACCTTTTTCTGCTCCGCAATGCTTTGCGTTGACTTGTCCATGAATGCTTCCATTTCTGGACCAATCCATACCACTAAGTCTGCGTTCTGTAAGCGTTTTACATCAGACGGGCGTAGTGAATAATCATGCTCGGAAGCCCCGTCAGGCAATAACACCTGAGTATCCGTCACGCCATCGGCGATAGCGGAAGCGATAAAGCCAAGGGGTTTCATGGAAGCGACGACGGCGGCATTAGCTACCGGGGCATGAGCGAACAAAAAAGCGGCGCTAAGTCCAGCGCAAAGAAGCGTATTTTTATGTAACATAATGCGACTAATCATCGTAATGAGCGAAAGTGATGTGATATTATAACATTCAATCGCTAGTGCAACCCCTAATTTGACATGACGAATCTTGTAACGCTGGAAAAAGTCGCGGTCGTCTACGGCCAGCGGCGCGTGTTGTCTGACATTTCGCTAACGCTAAAACCAGGCAAAATTTTAACGCTTCTTGGCCCGAACGGCGCCGGGAAATCGACGCTGGTACGCGTAGTGCTCGGCCTGGTGACGCCGACCGAAGGTGCTATCCAGCGCGAGAAAAATCTGCGTATCGGCTACGTACCACAAAAACTGCATCTTGATGCTACTATGCCGCTGACGGTCAGCCGCTTTATGCGCCTGCGTCCAGGTACGCGCAAGCAGGTTATTATGCCGGCGCTGCAGCGCGTGCAGGCCGGGCATCTTATCGATGCGCCAATGCAAAAACTCTCCGGCGGCGAAACCCAGCGCGTGTTGCTGGCGCGGGCCCTGTTAAATCAGCCACAACTGCTGGTGCTGGATGAACCTACCCAGGGCGTCGACGTTAATGGGCAGGTAGCGCTGTATGATTTAATTAATCAACTGCGTCAGGAGCTGAACTGCGCGGTCTTAATGGTTTCCCACGATCTCCACCTGGTGATGGCCAAAACCGATGAAGTGCTGTGCCTGAACCAGCATATTTGCTGCTCCGGAACTCCGGAAGTGGTCTCGATGCACCCGGAATTTATCTCCATGTTCGGCCCGCGCGGCGCGGAACAGCTGGGGATTTATCGTCACCAACATAATCACCGCCACGACCTGCAGGGGCGGATTGTACTGCGTCGGGGAAATGGCCGCTAATGATTGAATTACTGTTACCCGGCTGGTTAGCCGGCATGATGCTTGCCTGCGCGGCGGGCCCCCTGGGTTCGTTCGTGGTCTGGCGGAGAATGTCCTACTTTGGCGATACGCTGGCGCATGCTTCGCTGCTTGGGGTGGCGTTTGGGCTGCTGCTCAACGTGAATCCGTTTTATGCGGTTATCGTGGTCACGCTGCTGCTGGCGGGCGGCCTGGTGTGGCTGGAAAAACGCCCTCACCTGGCGGTCGATACCCTGCTGGGTATTATGGCCCACAGCGCGCTGTCGCTCGGTCTGGTGGTGGTGAGCCTGATGTCGAACGTGCGCGTCGACCTGATGGCCTATCTGTTTGGCGATCTATTAGCCGTTACTCCACAGGATTTAATCTCCATTGCATCAGGCGTAGTGGTGGTGGTCGCGATATTGCTCTGGCAGTGGCGTAACCTGCTGGCGATGACCATCAGCCCTGATTTAGCGTTTGTTGACGGCGTGAAGTTACAGCGGGTTAAGCTGCTGCTGATGCTGGTGACGGCATTGACTATCGGCGTGGCAATGAAATTCGTCGGTGCGCTGATCATCACTTCGCTGTTGATAATCCCGGCCGCTACCGCCCGCCGCTTTGCCCGCACGCCGGAACAGATGGCCGCGGTAGCCGTTGGCGTGGGTATGCTGGCGGTAACCGGGGGATTAACCTTCTCGGCGTTCTACGATACCCCAGCAGGGCCTTCGGTTGTGCTGTGCGCAGCGGCGCTGTTTGTTCTGAGTATGATGAAGAAAACGGCGAGTTGATTGAGAGGCTACCCGGTAGCGCAAAGCTACCGGGTTTCATCAGGGCATTTCCGGCGGGGTAATACCGAAGTGATTCCAGGCGCGCACCGTCGCCATTCGGCCACGCGGCGTGCGCTGCAGGAACCCCTGCTGAATTAAGTACGGCTCCAGCACGTCTTCAATGGTTTCCCGCTCCTCGCCGATAGCCGCCGCGAGGTTATCGAGGCCGACCGGACCACCGAAGAATTTATCGATCACCGCCAATAGCAGCTTGCGATCCATATAATCAAACCCTTCGGCATCCACGTTGAGCATATCCAGCGCCTGAGCGGCGATCTCAGCGGAGATAGTGCCATCGTGACGCACTTCGGCAAAGTCGCGCACCCGGCGCAGCAGGCGGTTGGCGATACGCGGCGTACCGCGCGCGCGACGGGCGACTTCCAGCGCCCCTTCTTCGCTCATCTCCAGCCCCATATGACGGGCGCTACGGCCAACAATGTGCTGCAGGTCCGGCACCTGATAAAACTCGAGGCGCTGTACGATACCAAAGCGGTCGCGCAGCGGCGAAGTCAATGAGCCGGCGCGGGTGGTGGCGCCAATCAGGGTAAACGGCGGCAGATCGATTTTAATCGAGCGCGCGGCCGGGCCTTCGCCAATCATGATATCCAGCTGGTAATCTTCCATCGCCGGATACAGCACCTCTTCCACTACCGGTGAAAGGCGGTGGATTTCATCAATAAACAGGACATCATGCGGCTCAAGGTTGGTCAGCATTGCCGCCAGGTCGCCAGCCTTTTCCAGCACCGGGCCGGAGGTGGTACGCAGATTCACGCCCATTTCGTTGGCAACGATATTGGCAAGCGTGGTTTTCCCCAACCCTGGCGGGCCAAAAATTAACAGGTGATCGAGCGCATCGCCACGCAGTTTCGCCGCCTGGATAAAGATCTCCATCTGCGAACGCACCTGCGGCTGGCCGACGTACTCTGCGAGCAATTTGGGGCGGATAGCGCGGTCAGCGGCCTCTTCGAAACCAATGCTGTCGCCTGATACCAGCCGATCTGCTTCAATCATCCCTTACCTCACAACGCCGCGCGCAGCGCTTCGCGGATTAGCGTTTCACTGTTAGCATCCGGACGGGCGATTTTGCTCACCATCCGGCTGGCCTCTTGTGGTTTATAGCCCAGCGCCACCAGCGCGGCAACCGCTTCTTGCTCCGCGTCGTCGGCAGTTGGGCCGGCAGGCGTGGTCAGCACCAGATCGGCGGCCGGAGTAAACAGGTCGCCATGCAGGCCTTTGAAGCGATCTTTCATCTCGACGATTAAACGCTCGGCGGTTTTCTTGCCGATACCCGGCAGTTTCACCAGCGAGGCGACTTCTTCACGCTCAACGGCGTTCACAAACTGCTGCGCCGACATGCCGGAAAGGATAGCCAGCGCCAGCTTCGGCCCGACGCCGTTGGTTTTGATAAGCTCTTTAAACAGGGTGCGTTCCTGCTTGTTGTTAAAGCCGTACAGCAGCTGCGCGTCTTCGCGTACCACAAAATGGGTGAAGACGATGGCTTCCTGCCCGGCTTCCGGTAGCTCGTAGAAGCAGGTCATCGGCATATGAACTTCATAACCTACGCCCCCGGTTTCCAGTAATACCAGCGGGGGTTGCTTTTCGAGAATGATGCCTCTGAGTCTGCCTATCACGTAGCGCTCCTGAATAAAGGGCCGAAAGTCTAATGCGTTATCATAAAAAAAGGCTGGATGAATATCCAGCCTGATTTGTGATTATCGTAACCGCCCTCGCGCCAGATTGAGCCGGGTCTCGCTAATCTGAGCCAGGTTCTGACTGAGGTGGCAATGGGTGATGGCGATGGCCAATGCATCCGCCGCATCCGCCTGCGGATTTGCCGGAAGTTTCAGCAAAGTACGCACCATATGCTGTACCTGGCTCTTTTCCGCGCTACCGATACCGACGACGGTTTGCTTAACCTGGCGAGCCGCGTACTCAAAAACCGGCAGGTCCTGGTTCGTCGCCGCGACAATCGCCACTCCGCGCGCCTGCCCAAGCTTCAACGCCGAATCGGCATTTTTCGCCATAAAGACCTGCTCGATAGCGAAATAGTCGGGCTGGAACTGGGTAATAATTTCGGTGACGCCGGCGTATATCAGCTTCAGCCGCGACGGCAGATCGTCTACTTTGGTGCGGATACATCCGCTGCCAAGGTAGCTCAACTGCCGTCCGACCTGGCGAATCACGCCATAACCGGTCACGCGTGACCCCGGGTCAATGCCGAGAATAATGGCCATCACGCGCCTCCAGTAATAACTCACCCGCAATACCGGCTACCGGCATCACAGCGTTGCGGCAACCTCATCGGAGATTTCGCCGTTATGATACACTTCCTGCACGTCGTCGCAGTCTTCCAGCATATCAATAAGACGCAGCAGCTTCGGCGCGGTTTCCGCATCCATATCCGCTTTAGTCGACGGGATCATTGAGACTTCAGCAGCATCGGCTTTCAGGCCTGCGGCTTCCAGCGCATCACGTACCGCGCCCATCTCTTCCCAGGCGGTGTAAACGTCAATGGCGCCGTCATCATAGGTGACAACGTCTTCAGCACCCGCTTCCAGCGCGGCTTCCATGATGGTGTCTTCGTCGCCTTTCTCGAAGGAGATCACGCCTTTTTTGCTGAACAGATAGGCCACAGAACCGTCGGTTCCGAGGTTACCACCGGTTTTGGTAAAGGCGTGGCGCACTTCGGCTACGGTACGGTTACGGTTGTCGCTCAGACATTCAACCATTACCGCGGTGCCGCCCGGGCCGTAACCTTCATAAATGATGGTTTCCATGTTCGCGTCTTCATCACCGCCGACGCCGCGCGCGATGGCGCGGTTCAGGGTGTCGCGAGTCATGTTGTTGGACAGCGCTTTATCTACCGCCGCGCGCAGACGCGGGTTGGATGCCGGATCGCCGCCGCCCAGACGCGCAGCGGTGACCAGCTCGCGAATGATTTTAGTAAAGATCTTACCGCGCTTGGCATCTTGCGCCGCTTTGCGGTGTTTGGTGTTGGCCCATTTACTATGACCTGCCATAAAAAACTCTCCAAAAAAGCCGTCTTTCCGCGGCAAACGCCGCGGGAAGTTACCCGGCGTTAATTACAAATTCTTCAATCGCCTGCCGGTTGCTCCACGATTTAGTTAGCGCGGCGGCATCCGACGCGCTAACCCAGCGGTAATCCAGATGTTCAGTGAAAACAATCTGGCGCTCATGGGGCAGCGCAAGACGGAACCAGAATTCCGTATTGCGCTCGACGCCCGGCGCATAGCGATGACGTAAGTGAGAAAATATCTCGAACTCCACCGTACGCTGACAGTCAATTAAGGCCAGTTGCTCGCGAGCAACGTCAATGGCGACCTCTTCCTTTACTTCGCGCGCGGCGGCCTGCAACGCGGTTTCCCCCTCTTCCAGGCTGCCGGTAACCGACTGCCAGAAAGCGGGATCGTCGCGTCGCTGCAACATCAGCACCCGCTTCGTATCTTCGGCGTAAATCACCACCAGAACGGAGACGGGCAGCTTGAATGACATCTTAGTTGTTCTCCGGAGACTCTTTTGCCTCTTTCGCCACAACCTGAATCCCCAGTTCGCCTAACGCGGCAGGATTCGCGAAGCTCGGCGCTTCGGTCATCAGGCACGCGGCAGCCGTGGTTTTCGGGAAGGCGATAACGTCACGGATGTTATCGGTACCGGTCAGCAGCATGGTCAGGCGATCGAGGCCAAACGCCAGGCCGGCGTGCGGCGGGGTACCGTATTTCAGCGCATCCAGCAGGAAGCCGAATTTTTCACGCTGTTCTTGTTCGTTAATGCCCAGAATACCAAACACGGTTTGCTGCATTTCACCGCTGTGGATACGCACCGAACCACCACCGACTTCGTAGCCATTGATGACCATGTCGTAGGCGTTAGCCACAGCATCTTCCGGCGCGGCTTTCAGCTCAGCGGCGGTCATATCTTTCGGCGAGGTGAACGGGTGGTGCATCGCGGTCAGGCCGCCTTCACCGTCGTCTTCGAACATTGGGAAGTCGATAACCCACAGCGGCGCCCATTTGTTCTCGTCGGTGAGATTCAGGTCTTTGCCCAGCTTCAGACGCAGCGCGCCGAGGGCATCAGCAACCACTTTCTTGTTGTCAGCGCCGAAGAAGATCATGTCGCCGTCTTGCGCGCCGGTGCGCTCAAGGATAGCTTCCACGATTTCGGCGTTGAGGAATTTCGCCACCGGGCTATTGATGCCTTCAAGGCCCTTCGCACGCTCGGTCACTTTAATATAGGCCAACCCTTTCGCACCGTAGATCTGCACGAATTTGCCGTATTCATCAATCTGTTTACGGGTCAGCGCCGCACCGCCCGGTACGCGTAAGGCAGCAACGCGGCCTTTGGCGTCGTTAGCCGGGCCGGAGAAGACGGCGAATTCTACTGCTTTCACCAGATCGGCTACGTCTACCAGTTCCATCGGGTTACGCAGGTCCGGTTTATCGGAACCGTAACGACGCTCCGCTTCGGCAAAGGTCATCACCGGGAATTGACCGAGGTCTACGCCCTTCACGTCCTGCCACAGCTTACGTACCAGATCTTCCATCACTTCACGCACCTGCGGTGCGGTCATGAACGAAGTTTCAACATCAATCTGGGTAAATTCAGGCTGACGGTCGGCACGCAGGTCTTCGTCGCGGAAGCATTTGACTATCTGATAGTAACGATCGAATCCGGACATCATCAGTAGCTGTTTGAACAGCTGCGGAGACTGCGGCAGCGCGTAGAATTTACCTTTATGGACGCGCGACGGCACCAGATAGTCACGCGCGCCTTCCGGCGTAGCTTTGGTCAGCATCGGGGTTTCGATATCGAGGAACCCGTGATCGTCCATGAAGCGGCGCACGAAGCTGGTGATTTTGGCGCGGGTTTTCAGGCGCTGAGCCATTTCCGGACGACGCAGGTCAAGATAGCGGTATTTCAGGCGCGCTTCTTCGGTGTTGACGTGGTTGGAGTCCAGCGGCAGCGCTTCCGCGCGGTTGATGATGGTCAGGTCAGACGCCAGCACTTCGATTTCGCCGGTGGCCATCTCGCGGTTAACGTTGCGCTCTTCACGCGCGCGCACGGTGCCGGTGATTTGGATGCAGAACTCATTACGCAGTTCGGAAGCCAGTTTTAATGCATCCGCACGATCCGGATCGAAAAACACCTGCACGATGCCTTCACGGTCGCGCATATCGATGAAGATAAGGCTACCGAGATCACGACGACGGTTGACCCAACCACACAGGGTCACTTGCTGCCCCACGTGGGACTGACGTAGCTGTCCGCAATATTCTGTACGCATGAGATATCCCTTAACTTAGCCGCAGGCGGATGTTGCCTGCCTTGCAGGCGACGAGGTCGCAGCTTTGCTGAATGTCACTACTGAATGAAAAAAGGCGGCTATTATACTGGAAATTCTGTCTGACGATAAGCCCGACGCAGTTTGTACGCTGCTTTGCTGCGCGCTTATTGCTTGTGCTCACATAAATTAACAAAATTTGTTACCCTTGAGCTGAATTAGCAACGGTATTGTAGCGGCCTGACAAGAGAACAAGATACGGGGATACCATGTTAGAACTCAATGCGAAAAAGACCGCGCTGGTCATTATTGACCTGCAAGAAGGCATTTTACCTTTTGCCGGCGGTCCGCACCGCGCCGACGAGGTGGTGACGCGCGCGGCAAAGCTGGCTGAAAAATGTCGTCAACAGGGTTCGCCCGTCATCATGGTTCGAGTGGGCTGGTCCGCCGATTTCGCCGAAGCGTTAAAACAGCCGGTAGATGCCCAGACTGGCGCCGTAAAATTACCTGAAAACTGGTGGGTCTATCCGCCGGCACTCGGCAAACAGGATAGCGATATCGAAGTCACGAAACGCCAGTGGGGCGCGTTCTACGGCACCGATCTTGAACTGCAGCTTCGCCGCCGCGGTATCGACACCATTATTCTTTGCGGTATCTCCACCAATATCGGCGTGGAATCCACCGCCCGCAATGTCTGGGAACTGGGGTTCAGTCTGGTCATCGCCGAGGATGCATGCAGCGCCGCCTCCGCCGAACAGCATCAGGGCAGTATGACCCATATCTTCCCGCGCATCGCCCGCGTGCGCAGCACTGAGGACATTCTCACCGCCTTATGATTTATATCGGGCTCCCGCAATGGTCGCACCCTAAATGGGTGCGCCTTGGCATCACCGGCCTTGAAGAGTATGCCCGCCATTTTAACTGCGTGGAGGGTAATACCACCCTGTATGCCTTACCAAAGGCCGAGATTGTCGATCGCTGGTATCAACAAACTCACGATGATTTTCGGTTCTGTTTTAAATTCCCGGCCACGATTTCGCATCAGGCGGCGCTGCGCGACTGCGACGACTTAAGCCACGAATTTTTTACTCGTCTGGCGCCGCTGGAATCGCGCATCGGCCAGTACTGGCTTCAGTTGCCCGCCACCTTCGGGCCACGAGACCTCCCTGCCCTGTGGCAGTTTCTCGATACGCTACCGAAAAACTTCACCTACGGCGTTGAAGTTCGCCATCCTGAGTTTTTCGCCAAAGGCGATGCTGAACAACAGCTTAATCGTGGCTTGCACCAGCGCAACGCCAACCGCGTGATCCTCGATAGCCGCCCGGTACATAGCGCCGTCGCGCGCAACCCGGCGATGATTGACGCGCAAAAAAAGAAACCCAAAGTTCCGGTTCACGCGGTCATGACCGCGGAGCAGCCGATGGTGCGTTTTATCGGCAGCGACGATATGGCGCAGAATCGCGAATTATTTCGCGTCTGGTTACAGACGCTGCCAAAGTGGCATCAGTCAGCCACGCCATGGCTGTTTCTACATACCCCGGATATCGCCCAGGCGCCTGAACTGGTGGATACGCTATGGGAAGATTTACGTGCGGTGCTGCCGGGCGTCGGCGCCGCGCCGTCAATTCCGCAGCAATCCTCGCTTTTCTGATATCCTGCTATGATAGTCGGAGCCACCTGACATAATTAAAGGGAGTTTTGGGTATGGTCAGCGCGCTGTATGCGGTTTTGGGTGCGTTATTGTTAATCAAGTTTTCCTTCGACGTGGTACGTCTGCGCATGCAGTATCGCGTCGGCTATGGCGACGGTGGTTTTAGCGAACTACAGGTCGCTATTCGCGTTCATGGCAATGCGGTGGAATACGTCCCCATTGGGCTCATTCTGCTGTTGTTCATGGAAATGAACGGCGCGCTAACCTGGATGGTGCACGTTTGCGGTATTTTGCTGATTGCCGGACGCCTGATGCACTCGTACGGTTTCCATCATCGCCTGTTCCGCTGGCGGCGTTCCGGAATGAGCGCCACCTGGTGCTCGCTGTTGCTGATGGTGCTGGCTAACCTGTGGTATATGCCCTGGGAGTTGGTTTTCTCCCTGCGTTAGCGCACAATACGCCGTTTTCGTTTTTTCGGGTTTAACGTTATGTCTCACCGCGACACGCTTTTTTCCGCGCCGATCGCCAGTCTCGGCGACTGGACCTTTGATGAACGGGTAGCCGAAGTCTTCCCGGATATGATCCAGCGCTCTGTTCCTGGTTACTCCAATATTATTTCGATGATCGGCATGCTGGCTGAGCGTTTTGTTCAGCCAAACACTCAGGTTTACGATCTCGGCTGCTCGCTCGGCGCCGCGACGCTTTCCGTGCGTCGCAATATCGCGCATCCGGGATGCAAAATTATCGCCATTGATAACTCCCCGGCGATGGTAGAACGCTGCCGTCGTCATATTGATGCCTATAAAGCGCCGACGCCGGTTGAGGTTATTGAGGGCGATATTCGCCATATCGCCATTGAAAATGCCTCCATGGTCGTGCTGAACTTCACTATTCAGTTCCTCGAGCCGAGCGAACGTCAGGCGATCCTGGATAAAGTCTATCAAGGGCTCAATCCGGGCGGCGCGCTGGTGCTTTCCGAAAAATTCAGTTTTGAAGATGCCAACGTCGGCGAACTGCTGTTTAACATGCACCATGACTTCAAACGCGCCAATGGCTATAGCGAACTGGAAATCAGCCAGAAGCGCAGCATGCTGGAAAACGTCATGCTGACGGATTCAGTGGAAACCCACAAAGCACGACTGCGCCAGGCGGGGTTTGAACATGCCGAACTGTGGTTCCAGTGCTTTAATTTTGGTTCATTGGTGGCGGTTAAATCCGAGGAACGGGCATGATCGACTTCAGTAATTTTTATCAGTTGATCGCGAAAGGGCCGCTCTCCCACTGGCTGGAAACCCTGCCCGCTCAGGTCGCGGCCTGGCAACGCGAAGCGCTGCACGGCAAGTTTCGCGAATGGGAACGCGCCGTTGAGTTTCTGCCCGAGCTGGCGCCCTGGCGTCTCGATCTATTGCATAGCGTCACGGCGGAAAGCGAAACGCCACTCAGCGAAGGCCACCAGCTGCGAATTGAGAATCTGCTGCGAAACCTGATGCCGTGGCGTAAAGGCCCTTATTCGCTGTATGGCATTAATATCGATACCGAATGGCGTTCCGACCTGAAATGGGAACGCGTGCTGCCGCATCTTTCCGATCTCACCGGTCGTACTATCCTCGATGTCGGCTGCGGCAGTGGTTATCACATGTGGCGGATGATTGGCGCCGGCGCGCATCTGGCGGTCGGTATCGACCCAACGCAGCTGTTCTTATGCCAGTTTGAAGCGGTACGCAAACTCATCGGCAACGATCAGCGCGCGCATCTGCTGCCGCTCGGCATCGAACAACTGCCGGCGCTGGAAGCCTTTGATACCGTCTTTTCGATGGGTGTGCTCTATCACCGCCGTTCCCCGCTGGATCATCTGTGGCAGCTCAAAGATCAGTTAGCCCCCGGCGGCGAGCTGGTACTGGAGACGCTGGTCATTGAAGGTGATGAGAACACCGTGCTGGTGCCCGGCGACCGCTACGCGCAAATGCGTAACGTTTATTTCATTCCTTCCGCCGCCGCGCTAAAACAGTGGCTGGAGAAGTGCGGATTCATCGATGTGCGCATTGTTGATACCTGCGTCACCACCAGCGAAGAGCAGCGCCGCACCGAATGGATGACGACGGAATCACTCGCCGACTTCCTCGATCCACATGACAGCAGCAAAACGCTGGAAGGTTATCCCGCGCCGCTGCGCGCGGTGATCGTCGCCACTAAACCAGAGACGCAGCAGTCACTGGCGAAAAAAGCAGCCGCGGCCAGAGCGTAATTGACCTCGAGCGACTACTGACGCTCGCGGGATAAAAAAAGGCCCCTGTTGAAATTGCAGGGGCCTGGTACGGGCAATCATCATATTGGGCGACATGATGTGCAGCAAAAAACGGTTAGCTTCGCGGGCTAATCCCGCGCGGCAGAAATAATTTGTTTCATTTCCGCCACCGCCTCGCCGTTAACGGCATAGCGGCAATATTCATCGGCATCTGCGTCGGTGGACATCGATAACCCCGGATTACGAAAGCGCATCGGCGATGGCAACCACTGCCCCGCTGAGCTATGCACCTCTTTGAGGCCTGCCTGCAGAAACTTTTGCAGATTGGCAGCCCGCACTCCCGCTCCGGCCATAATGATTGGAGTATCGCCCAGCGCAATTAGTTCCATAATTTTTGCAAGACCTTGCTCCGCCGTTGGCCGTTGTCCAGAAGTGAGGATACGCGCAACCCCCAGTTCAGCAAGCGAATGCCAGGCCTGACGCGGGTCGGCGCACATATCAAAGGCCCGGTGGAAGGTCACCGCCAGCGGCCCCGCCGCCGCCATAATTTTTTGCATGCGGGGGATATCCACCTGGCCGTCAGCATCGAGTACGCCGATCACCAGGCCTGCAAAACCCAGATCTCTGACCGTCGCTACATCATCCAGCATGGCGGCAAACTCGCCGTCGGTGTAACAAAAATCGCCGCCGCGCGGACGGATAATCGGATGAACCGGAATCGAGATATTGTTTCGCACCGAACGCAGCACGCCCAACGACGGCGTTAACCCGCCCTCCTGCGGCGCGGCGCAAAGTTCAATGCGATCGGCGCCGCAACGCTGCGCCTCCAGCGCGCATTCCATGCTATAGCAGCAAACTTCCAGTAACATCGATTCCTTCTCCATTTTCATCACGGGCAACACAGCATGTCACGATTTTTCCCCGCAGACGCCGCGCGGCTTCACACTGTTAAGTATCGGATCGCTCGCTGGCGACGATTTGCTCGATCGACCAGGGGTGGAATTTAATGGTCACTTTGCCGTCCGTGACCGCCAGCGTCGGGTTCGGCAAACGTTCACGCTCCCCTTTCGGCGAACTGGTTTTCACGAAAATCCCCGGCTGGCTGAGTCCATCATCGGAAAGCAAGGCCAGGGCGCGAGCGTTGAGGGTTTCCGGGTCACCCGGCAGAACGATTTCGATATGTTCCCAGCCTTCGTGCGGGTAACGTTTTTCACCCGGCCAGGGCAACTCCACAACCGTAAAGCGCCAGTGGGCGACAAAGATAGGTTCGGCAAGCTTAAATAAGCAAATGGGGCGGCCATTAATGATATTTTCCGATAGTAACGTGCCGCAACGCTCCAGCCCCTGCCGCCAGCGCTCCGCCGTCGTATTTTGATGACAACGCAGCGAAATATGGTCGGCGTCCAGCGGCGCAAGCTCCAATCCCAACCGTTCGGCCAGCGCTTGCAGCGCATCGTTAAAACGCGGTAAATCCGCCGAAATATCATTCAGTTCATCAATTTGCTGCCAGTTCGCCATCTTGCGCCTCGGTGATCGCTAAAAAGGCTAATTTATCCTGTTTCGCCGCCCCGACCAACCGCCAATCCGCGCGCCGAAACAACGAATGGTTATTGATTAAGCGTGCTGCCCGGCAACTTGCGTGTGGTGCTGACGACGGGGCGCAAATGCAGTATACTCCCGCCTTAATTTGTCCATGTTCCGGCGCCGCCCCACAGGGGTTCTCGCGCCTTAAAAGTAAGGTATTCCGGTGAATATTCAGGCTCTTCTCTCAGAAAAAGTCAGCCAGGCCCTGATCGCGGCAGGCGCGCCTGCCGATTGCGAACCTCAGGTCCGCCAGTCAGCAAAAGTTCAGTTCGGCGACTATCAGGCCAATGGCGTGATGGCGGTGGCCAAAAAACTGGGCATGGCGCCGCGACAACTTGCAGAGCAGGTACTGTCTCATCTCGATCTGAACGGCATTGCCAATAAAGTCGAAATCGCCGGACCGGGCTTTATCAATATTTTCCTCGATCCAGCCTTCCTGGCGGACAACGTCAATCTCGCGCTTCAGTCCGAGCGCCTGGGCGTGGCGAAACCACAGCCGCAGACCATCGTTGTTGACTACTCCGCGCCGAACGTGGCGAAAGAGATGCACGTCGGCCATCTGCGTTCAACCATCATCGGCGATGCCTCGGTACGTACTCTGGAATTCCTCGGCCATCGCGTTATCCGCGCCAACCACGTCGGTGACTGGGGTACCCAGTTCGGGATGCTGATCGCTTATCTGGAAAAGCAGCAGCAGGAAAACGCCGGCGAAATGGCGCTGGCCGACCTCGAAGGTTTCTACCGCGAAGCGAAAAAACACTATGACGAAGACGAAGCGTTCGCCGAGCGCGCACGTAGCTACGTGGTTAAGCTGCAGGGCGGCGACGAGTACTTCCTGCAGATGTGGCGCAAACTGGTCGACATCACCATGTCGCAAAACCAGATCACCTACGATCGCCTGAATGTCACCCTGACCCGCGATGATGTGATGGGTGAAAGCCTGTACAACCCGATGCTGCCGGGGATCGTTGCCGATCTGAAAGCAAAAGGCATGGCCGTCGAGAGCGAAGGCGCGACCGTGGTCTTCCTTGATGAATACAAAAACAAAGAAGGCGAACCGATGGGCGTCATCATCCAGAAAAAGGATGGCGGCTACCTCTACACGACTACCGATATCGCCTGCGCAAAATACCGTTATGAAACGCTGCATGCCGACCGCGTGCTCTACTACATCGACTCTCGTCAGCATCAGCATCTGATGCAGGCATGGACTATCGTCCGTAAAGCCGGCTATGTACCGGAATCCGTACCGCTGGAACATCACATGTTCGGCATGATGCTAGGTAAAGACGGTAAACCATTCAAAACACGCGCCGGCGGTACCGTCAAACTGGCCGATCTGCTGGACGAAGCGCTGGAGCGCGCACGCCGCCTGGTGGCCGAGAAGAACCCGGATATGCCGGCCGATGAGCTGGAAAAACTGGCCAATGCGGTGGGTATCGGCGCGGTGAAATATGCCGATCTGTCGAAAAACCGCACTACCGATTACATTTTCGACTGGGACAACATGCTGGCGTTCGAAGGTAATACCGCGCCTTACATGCAGTATGCCTATACCCGTGTGCTGTCGGTGTTCCGTAAAGCCGGTATCGACGAAAGCGCGCTGGCTGCCGCGCCGGTAGTTATTAGTGAAGATCGCGAAGCGCAGTTGGCTGCCCGCCTGCTGCAGTTCGAAGAAACGCTGGCCGTCGTCGCCCGTGAAGGTACTCCGCACGTAATGTGCGCCTACCTGTACGATCTGGCCGGTCTGTTCTCTGGTTTCTACGAACACTGCCCGATCCTCAGCGCCGAAAGCGAAGAGGCCCGTAATAGCCGCCTGAAACTGGCGCTGCTGACGGCGAAGACGCTGAAGTTGGGCCTCGATACTCTGGGTATTGAGACCGTAGAGCGGATGTAAAAAACAAACCCGGTGAAAGCCGGGTTTGTTTTATTAGTCGCCCCGGTACGCGCAACGCGGCCGGGGAATCTATGCCGCTATCAGAAATATTTGCGCAGATACTCCGTCAGACAAAGAATCGCCATCGCCTGGCCGTACGGCATAGAGGTGAGCGGAATTTGCCGGTAAAAATCGAGATCGGAGCCCATCCCGGTACCAAACGAGGTTTGCAGCAGTTCCCCCTCTGGTGAAATATTTCGCACAATCCCGCGTATCGCCTTTTCGGCAACCTCGGTGTACTCCGCCCCGACATAACGCTTACGTATCGCTTTCAGGATGCCGTAAGCGAAGCCCGCCGTCGCCGACGCTTCAAGATAGGAATGCGGATCGTCGAGCAGGGTATGCCAGAGCCCACTCTCATCCTGACATTTCGCTAACGCGGCAATTTGCGCATTCAGTACCTGTAGCAGATAGCGGCGCACCGCACTCCCCTCTGGCAAATCCACCAGCTCAAGGAAGTCCGGGATCACGATGGTGAGCCAGCTGTTACCTCGCGCCCAGCGCGCACGCGCAAAGTTGTGTCGGCCGTCATAACTCCAGCCGTGGAACCACAGGCCTGTCTCTTTGTCCATCAGGTTCTGTACATGCAGCAAGAACTGATAGGTTGCTTCTTCAATGTATTGCGGACGATTTAGTAATTTACCGATTTTGGCTAGCGGCAGCACCGTCATCATTAGCGTGTCATCCCACATCTGCTGATGGTTCTCTTCCGCCAGGGTAATGTGCTGCATGCCTCCCTGCTCGGTGCGCGGCATCTCATGCATCGCCCATTCGGCCCAGCTATCGAGCCACGGTAGATACTCCTGGCGCCCGGTCTCTTCATAGCGATAAGCCAGCGTCAAAAACGGCGCCATGGTATTAACGTTTTTGGTGGTTGCACCTTCGGCGAAGCGATCGGCGAACCAGCCGTCAATGATATCGCGCATCGCGGTATCGCCGGTTTGTTGATAATACTGGTAGATGCCGTACAGCCCAACGCCGTGGGTCCACTCCCAACCGGCCCAACCTTTGGTATCGATGACTCGCCCATCGTCCAGCCGCAGTAAAAACTGCCCGTTGTCATCCTTAATATTCACCAGGTTTTGCGTCACATTACGGATCAATGCCTGAAGCTCGCTGCGAGCGATAAAGCGCTCAGGCTGACGCAGTAATGGGCTATGTTTGACCGGCCAAACTTTCATGTTCTTAACCTCTGGTATATGTCGAATTCAAAGTGCCGCCCTGATTCAGCGCCGGGGCGGCAGGTTTATTGCGATTCAGGTAGCCAATGTTGTTATTACCCCACAGGCAGTCGTAAGGCATCCCCGCCAGCAGCTCAACCACCGCGCGGTTTTCGGCAGTCGTCTGCTCGGGCTGTGCGTAACCGATATCACGCATCACCATCGTCTCGGCGCGGAGCACGCTGTGCGTATGCAGATTGAGTTTAAAGCGCAGGGAGACCAGGAAGCCGCAGGCCAGCACCACCAAAGTACCGACGCTTAGGATCAACAGAATGGTATGACTGACGCCTGCCGGCTGAATTTTTTGCCCGGAGACAAAGCCCGATAGTTGCATGATAATGCCAACCAGCATCACCGCCCCCGCCTGCGACGCTTTGCGGGTCAGCGTCATAATACCGGCGAAAATGCCCTCCCGACGCTGGCCGGTAATGACTTCGTCGACATCGGCAATATAGGTGTAAGTATTCCACGGCACGTAGTTAATGCCGCCGCGTCCCAGACCCGCGATAGCGGAAATGAGCAGTAATAATGAATAGACGTCGCTTAGCCCCGCGTAATAGAGCACCGCATAAGAGAGAGAGCTCAAACCAAACAGCACCACTACCATGCGATATGAAGGCGCCGGGCCAAAGCGAATGCATAGCGGGATCATGGCGATAACCGCGATGAACTGGAAGATAGCCATCGTGCCGAGTAAGTTAGAGGCGACAGAAGCGTCCTGCATCAGCACAAAGACCACGTAATAGGTAAACACGGCGTTGAACACGTCCTGAGCGATATAACCGCCCAGATACATACCAAGATGCTGACGGAAGATTTTAATTCGCAGCGTAGAGCTGAGCTCAATAAACAGGCGATTAAGACTCTGCGCGAGCGTTAAGTTGCGCTTTTCTTCTTCCGCGCGTAACGCTGCTTCAGACCACGCTTCCCGCGGACGTTCCCAGGTGAAAAACCAGACGAAGGTCAGCATTAGCGCGCACAGGACCGAAAAGACCAGGCTCGCGTAAAAAAATGAGCTGGCGTTATCTTTACCCAGTTGGGTGAGCAGGATCCCCGGTAAAAACGAGGCTAATATCGCCGACATTTGCGCCATGGAAATGCGCGCGCCGGAAAATTTGGTCTTCTGTTTGAAATCATCGGTCATCTCCGGCACCAGCGTCTCGTAGGGCACCAGAATCATGGTATAGACAATATCAAACAGCAGATAAGTTGCGAGGTAGTACCAGAACCCCATATCGCCTACCCACATCATTGAGTAGCTAAAAACGCAGGGAATACCGAGCAAAATAAAAAATTTGCGTCTGCCGAACCGCTTACCCAGCCAGGTAGAGCCAAAGTTATCGGTTAAGAAGCCCATCAGCGGGCTGACGACCGCGTCGAGCACGCGCGCGGTGGCGAAAATGAGCGTCGCCTCAATGGGCGATAGCCCGCAGAAGGTGGTGTAAAAATAGAGTAGCCATGCTGCGGTCAGCGCGGTGGTTCCCGCGCCGAGAAAATCGCCGGAACCATAGGCGAGATAATTAGCCAAACCGATTTTTCGTGTTTTCATCGCCGTAAATCCTGTCTCTTTTTATTAGATAACTTCGGCCTTACCACGGGCTATACCGAAGTTTTGCGGATACATGGCTACAGTAAGATCATGGAAACCGGCTTACCTTTGCGTTTTTGCCAGTACCAATCATTCAGTGGCAAAAAAACAAAGGGGCGGGCAACATGCGTCACCGATTTATAAAACAGCGTTTCTTTTAAAGCAAAAGAGAGAATCATTTTTGCGAGTCGGCTGCCAGAATCTGATACCACACGGTCGGAGAAAGGCGTTTTTAACCGCGCGAATAACCCTTGTGGAAAAATGGAATTAGGAGTAAAGAAGGAAGAAAGGTCCCGTTGCGTATCTCAAGGAGGCTAGATGCCCTACTCTCATCTGTTAGTCGCCGTCGCCCCAACGCCGGAAAGCCGCATGTTGGTCAATAAAGCGGTGTCTATCGCACGTCCGTCCAATGCGCAGGTCAGCCTGATTACGCTGGCGACAGATCCGGAAATGTATAATCAGTTCGCCGCGCCGATGATGGAAAATTTGCGAGAGATAATGCAGGAGGAGACCCGTAGTTTTCTTAATGAACTCGCCGCCCAGGCGGACTACCCTATCAGCAAAATGACCATCACCAGCGGCGAACTTTGCCACCACGTGAAGGATTTTTGCCTTCAGCATCACGTCGACCTGGTCATCTGCGGCAACCATAACCAGAGCCTGTTTTCCCGCGCTACCTGTTCAGCGAAGAATATCGTCGGCAGCAGCGGAGTCGATGTGCTGTTGGTATCCCTGGAATAAGCTGATGCCGAAGCATCAGCCGTTTTGACTACGCGGAGGGAGTAACTACGGTTGGCTGCTGGCAGCTATCTTCAGGCGACTTTACCCGCTTTAGATCGGCAACGAACTGTGCCTGCCAGTTATCAATATCATTACTCTCGATCGCCTTGAGCATTTTGCCATGGCGAATAATTCGCTCGGCAAGCGGCATCGTTAGCGCGCGATCCAGCGCCGCCGCCACTTCATCGCGATCGTAGGGGTTGACGATGAGCGCGGAAGTCAGTTCATTAGCCGCGCCAGCGAACTGCGATAGCACCAACACCCCAGGGTTTTCAGGGTCCTGCGCGGCGACAAACTCCTTGGCCACGAGGTTCATGCCGTCGCGTAGCGGTGTGACCAGGCCCACGTCGGAATAACGAAATACCTTCATGAGCAGTTTGCGATCGAAGTGCTGATTCAGATAATACAGCGGCGTCCACCCCAATTGACCATAGTGGCCGTTGATGCGTCCCGCGGCGGTTTCCAGTTGGTGGCGGATATCCTGATAAGCCTGTACATCACCCCGCGAAGTGGGAGCTATCTGGGTATAGCGAATTTTCCCACGATGCTGGGGGTAGTTTTCCAGCAGCGCTTCGTAAGCCTGAAAACGCTCCGGCAGCCCCTTGGAGTAATCCAGGCGCTCAACGGAAAAAATATTCTTCACCCCTTTCAGTTCAGCTTTCAACTGAGCCAGCTTCGGCGGCAGCGGCCCGCTGGCGCTGCGCGCGACTTCCTGAGGTTCGATGCTTATTGGATAGACCGCAGTACGGAACGTCTTACCCCAGGCACGGTATTGCTGGTGACCCACTTCGCACAAGGTAGTTTGTTGGGCGACGCAATCAACAAACGCCTGCCGGTCGTTTTCGGTTTGAAAGCCCAAAAGGTCATAATCACACAGCTGCTCAAGTAGTTCGGCATGCGGGGGCAACGCATTGAATATTTCAGGCGTTGGAAACGGAATATGTAAGAAGAAACCAATGCGGTTCTTCACACCGTTTTTGCGTAATTCGCTGGCAAATGGCAACAGATGATAATCATGAACCCATACCATATCGTCATCGGCTAGCAGCGGCAGCAGCTTTTGCGCCACGGCGGCATTAACCCGCAGATACCCCACCCACGCCGGACGCTGAAAATTGACTAAGTCGAGACGATAGTGAAATGCGGGCCATAGCACCGCATTGGAAAACTGATTGTAGTAGAGCTCGTGATCTTCTTCGCTAAGGTTGAATGAGGCCCACGAAATATCCCCTTTACTCACCTTCTTCAACGGCTGGCTATCATCACCGATTTCCCCACTCCAACCAAACCACGTGCCGCCGCTCGCTTTCAGCGCACCTAAAATACCCACCGCCAGGCCGCCTGCGCTGGCCTTTTTATCATTTGGCGTTGCAATACGGTTAGATACTACGACTAAACGACTCATGGTCATCCCTCCCGTTAGTGAATACATCCAGGCTTTGCATATTGCCGACAACATGGCGTAACCACTGATGTACGGCGGCAACATTCGCTAGCCGCCAGCGCGCCTGTGTGTCGCCTTGTCCAACTTTAATCGATACTCCGCCTAATTGATTAACCATAGTAAAACCCGCCTCATCAGTCAGGTCATCGCCGATAAATACCGGCTTTCGTCCCGCAAAAGGCGCTTCCCGCATAAACGCGGCGATTGCTTCACCTTTGTTAATGCCACGTGGTTTGATCTCAACGACACACTTCCCTTGCTGAATGGCCAGAATCGGATAACGCTGCACGATATCCTGCGCCAGCGCCAGGATGGCGCTCTGGTGTTGTGGTGCCTGACGGTAATGCAGCGCAAAAGCGATGCCTTTATCCTCCAGTTCGCTGCCAGGCAGCGCCTGTAGCGCCGAAGTTAATGCTTCGCCGACCTCACGGCTCAATGCCGGCGGCAGTGATACATCGTGCCTTTTTCCATTGATATCGCGGCGTTCAGCCCCGTGGACGCCGGCAAGCGGCAGTCGCCAGTGACGGGTTAGTTCATCAAGCTCTGTTAGTGAGCGCCCTGAAATCAATGCCACAGCATCATGTTGTCGCTGTGCCAGTAATCGCAACATCTGAAGGACGTCTTCGGGGATAACAACCTGATCGGGATGAGGTTTGATATCGGCAAGCGTGCCGTCAAGATCCAGAAAAAATGCGTGGTTTCCGGTTAGCTCAGGCGGTACAGATATCTGGTCAGCCACCCTGTGTTCCTCCTTATCATGGCCAGCATTACGCTGGTTGTTAACTAATTGTTAGCCATGTAAGTATAGACAGTGTGACCAGCCTCGCCATTTTTGATAGTCACCGCCAGCGCAGCGGGCGCCGGCGGCACATTATGATGTAGACTTAAAAGTTGCGCGCAATTAAACCGCACGTTTCGCTTTTTGCTTGTATCGGTCGAAGATAACCGCTGCCAGCAATATCACCCCGCGGACTACATATTGTGAGAATGGCGAAATATTCAGCAGGTTCATCGCATTCTCCACGGTACCCAGGATTAGGATCCCGGCCACCACATAAGAGATCTTACCGATCCCGCCTTTTAGCGATACGCCGCCCAGGACACATGCCGAGATCACAATCAGTTCATAACCAATTGAGGTCATAGGCTGGCCACTGGTCATGCGCGAAGCCAGGATAATCCCCGCCGCCGCCGATACCAGACCTGAAAGAACAAAGATGATGATCTTGGTACGAACAACCGGCACCCCTGCAAGTCGCGCCGCCTCCTCATTGCCCCCTATGGCCAGCGTGTTGCGGCCAAAGGTGGTTTTATTCAGCAGCAGTCCAAAGACGATCAGGCAGGCAACCGTCAGCCAGATTGGCTCCGGCAGCCCCAACCAGTTGGCATAACCCAGAGTGAAGAAACGTTCATCCTCAATGCCAACCGCTTTACCATCGGAAATAATATAGGCCAGCCCACGGACGATTTGCATGGTAGCCAGAGTTGTGATCAGCGCGTTGATCTTCAAACGCGCAATAACAAAACCATTTACCAACCCGCTGACAGCACCCAGCAAAAGCCCGGCGGCAATGCCAATCCATAAGCTTTCGGTAAGGTTAATCACTACCGCCGTCGTCACACCAGCGCAGGCAATGACCGAAGCGACTGACAAATCAAAATCCCCGGAGGCCAGGCAGAACAACATGCCGCAGGCCACCATTCCCGACATGGAAATCGCCAGCCCCAGCCCTTTCATATTGACGAAAGAGGCAAAGTTGGGAACAAAGATCACACAGCCGATGAACAACACTGCGAAGACCACCAGCATACCAAACTGATCCCAGATTCGACCGAAGCTGAAGGAGGATCGTGCGGCGCTCGGCGTAGTTACAGATGACATCATTCACTCCTTACTCAGGCTACGGCCTGGCTGACTTTAGGCATCGCAAGGCTCAGCGCCTGCTGTTCATTCGCATCTTCATGCAGCAATTCACCGGCCACTTCACCTTCGCGCATCACCACGATGCGGTCGGCGACGCCGAGCACCTCTGGCAGGTCGCTGGAGGCAAAAACAACCGCCACGCCAGAAGATGCCAGCGCATAGATAACGTTGTAGATTTCATGCTTTGCGCCGACATCAATGCCGCGGGTCGGTTCATCAAGCAGAATCACCTTCATCTCTTCCGACAACCAGCGGCCCAGAATGGCTTTTTGCTGATTACCACCGGAGAGATTCATAATTAACTGCTCAGCTCCCGGGGTTTTGATATTGAGCGATTTGATATGTTGTTCGGCATTACTCGCTTCCCAGGCATTGTTAATCAGGCAGCCGGCATGAATATGCTTACGCCGCGCGCTGATATTGATGTTGTCACGCACCGAATGTACCGGAATGATGCCCTCGGCTTTACGATCCTCCGGACACAGCATCATGCCCGCCTGAATCGCCTGCGCCGGTTTGCGAATACTTATCGCCTGACCATCAATATAGACCTGACCGCTGGTAATTCTGCTGCCGCCAAACAGCCCCTTCATTAGTTCGCTGCGCCCGGCGCCGACCAGACCAAACAGGCCGACAATTTCACCGCTGCGTACCGATAAACTGATTGGCATTCTGACACCTGGCGCTTTAACCTGATCCAGTCGCAGCCGCTCGCTGCCATATTCACGCGCTTTCCAGCCATAGATATCGCCAAGATTACGCCCCACCATCGCCTGCACGAGGGCATCGTGATCCACCAGCCGCATGTCGTCAAAGGTCCGCACGTAGCGGCCATCTTTAAACACGGTAATGGCATCGCTGAGGGCGAAAATTTCCTCCATACGGTGCGAGACGTAAATAATCACTCGCCCTTCTTCACGCAGCTCGCGAATCACGCGAAAAAGGTTGTCGATTTCGCGCGCAGAGAGTGAGCTGGTTGGTTCATCAAACGCAATAATCTTCGCGTTACGCGCCAGCGCCTTGGCGATCTCCACCATCTGCCACTGGCCGATCGACAAATACTTCAGCGGCGTTTCCGGGTCGATATCCAGTCCCAGATGTTCCAGCTGCAGCCGCGCTTCATAATTCAATAAAGACCGATTCACAATGCCGCCTTTATGCGGCAACTGACCAAGATAGATATTCTCGGCAACGGTCATTTCCGGGATCAGATGAAGTTCCTGATAAATAATCGCTACGCCAGCATTTAGCGCAGCGGTAGTATTCGTAAATGCCATTTGCTGACCATCAATTTGCAGATGCCCGTCAGTTGGAATGTAGTTACCGCTGAGAATTTTTAAGAGGGTGGACTTCCCGGCGCCGTTTTCACCCATCAACGCGTGGATCTGCCCGCGATAGCAGTCAAAGCTGATGTCAGACAGTGCTTTAACGCCCGGGAACGTCATGGTGATACCGCGAAATGAGAGATAAGGGATAGATTGTTGCATAACGACTCCGCTCTTCTACGCATAACCTCCCGCCAGAGCGGGAGGCAGAATGAACCCGGCCTTACAGCCCTTTCTTCGCCAACTCTTGTTTAAAGTTGTCGCGGGTAATCAGCACCACGTCAGTCACGGCGGTAAATTTCGGCGGCTCGGTGCCTTTGGTCACCCAGTTGTAGAGCATCTCACTGGTTTTATAGCCATGGATATCCGGGCTTGGCAGCAGAGATCCATAGAACCCCGTCGGCTGGGCTTTCGAAAGCTCGTTCACCGCGTCGACACCGTTAATACCGATGCCGATAACATCCGGCGCTTTAAAGCCCTGGCCTTCAGTTGCCCTTACGCCGCCCAGCACGGTGTTATCGTTCATACCCACGATTAACCAATGCTTAACCTGCGGATGCTGCACCAACATGGAGTTACCGGCATCGAACGCTCCTGGAATGTCGTTAGATTTGGTCGGTACACGATAGATCTGTTTTTCCGGGAAACCCGCTGCTTTCAGTGCGTCAATCGAGCCGGTGGTGCGGCGGCGGGCAGTATCCAGTTCATCGGCGGTAATCGCCATCACGCCGGTATCTTTCACATCCCAGCCGCGTTTTTGCATCTCTTTATATAATTCCTGCCCCTGACGAGCGCCGATTTCGCTGGCGGCCATCATGACCAGCGGCACGCTCTCCATCGGCTTACCTTTGGCATTCACAAACTGATCGTCAACGGTGATAACTTTCATGTCATAGCCGCGAGCCTTCGCAACAATCGCCGACCCCAGTTTTGGGTCCGGCGTGCAGATGACAAATCCCTTCGCGCCGCTGGCGGCGAGACTGTCGATCGCATTAAGCGTCTTTTCACCATCTGGCACCGCGATTTTAATCACCTCAAAGCCCAAATCCTTACCGGCTTTATCAGCAAATTTCCACTCGGTCTGGAACCAGGGCTCCTCCGGTTGCTTCACCAGGAAACCGAGCTTGAGGTTTTCAGCCATAGCTGATTGTGACATAACCGCCGCGAGGCCAATGGCCGCCAGCGCTTTAGTAAATTTGTGCATGGTAAACTCCAGCTTTAATTCGCTTTTCTGTAGGGGAAAATCGGACTTAAATTTTTTATCGGTCTTAAAACAAGGCATTAGAAAAATCGCAATCAATATTGCCGTTGTTAAAATAGTTTTAACTGGAAATTATTTATCCATACGAGAGCGTCATCACACCGCAGAATTACAGTAGTTGCGTACATAAATTCAGCAAAAAATGACATAAAAAAAACGCTAATTGTCAGACAATTAGCGTTATGCGTGGCACAATAATCCATATCACCAGCAGACTTATCCTTGTAGGTTCGCTAACGCCATCCCGGGCTACTCTGTCCTGCGATTTGCCGCCAGCATATATGTTATTCTTCCACTTCCAACAAAAGATGATCTATCACAAGTTCATTATCCTCTCGCTATTTTCGAATAATGAATAAGCTATGATCGATATATGAATTTACCGTTAAATCAACTTTATTAATACAAATTTACCAGCCCTACGAATCCTTAAATATAACCATTTAAATTCAATGTATTACGATTTAAATCCACAAAAAAGACAATTAAAACAAGCAGTAAAACTGATGTTGTAACAAATCGTAAATAACGCATGTTGAGAGTTTTCTTATTCGGCACATAAGGGTATTCTTGATGTATTGGCAGATATAAATAAATAGTCACGTGCAAATGGATTGCACCGTGTTTATTTCCTGCCTATTGCGTTGCGCTTGCAAAACTCGCCTGTGCGAGGCGATGGTAGCGCGTCATACTTCCCTTGCGGATAAATAAGGATATTGTTATGGCAGTTCCAGGAATGGTTCAGAAATTAAATACCCAGATTAATCTTGAGTTTCACGCATCAAATGTTTATCTACATTTAGGTGAATGGTGCGCGCAGCAGCGTCTCAACGGCACAGCAACCTTCTTGCGCACCCGTGCGCAATCCAGCGTGACGTTAATGATGCAGGTTTTTGACTATATGAAAAAGGCCGGCGCCTGGCCAATTGTCAAAGCCGACGAAAGCTATCCCCCGCAATGCACAACGCTTGAAGAAGTGTTTGCCAAAACTCTCGAAGAGTATCAGCAACGTAGCAGCATGCTGTCCGGCCTGGCGCAGGAAGCAAAAGCGCAGCGCGATGACACGACGTGGCGTTTTTTGACCCTGCTGGAGAAAGAGCAGCAGCAAGATGGGCTGTTACTGCAAACCGTCCTTGAAGAAATACGCACTGCTGATAAAGCCGGGCTCGGTATGGAGCAGACAGACCGTCGACTACTTAATCTCATCTCGCCACAACAGCACTAGCTGAATTTGGCCGTTCCAGACTGGAACGGCCAGACAATCAACTTCTCAGAGTTAGAGCTAGTGCGCTTCACCCTGCGGGGTAAATTTCAGTTCAATCAGTGCAATTGCTTTTTGTACTGCGCGCAGCGTCACCGGATCCGCCGAAGCAGGGTTACTCGCAAAATCAATCGCTTTTAACTGCGTCGCCATTTTTTCGCGCACTTCGACCGGGGCGATAACGTCAATCACATCAAGGATCTGTTTGATGACCAGCTGGCATGCGACGACATCGGAAACCAACTCATCTTGTTCAGTGAAAGGTTGAGACATTTTTTACTCCTATTTTCAGGAGCGTAATAGTAACCTAAATCGCACCAGATAAAAAAACATGTGCGGGAGCGGCGAAAAGAAAACGTACCGCAAAGATACTTATTCATTTTGCTATGGCAACGACACAATGGGTACAACAACAATTACGCCAAAAACAGGCGCTTTTTCCGCCCCGGCATTATTGGTGGCTGGCGCTTTCTTTATGGAATTTCTCGATGGCACGGTCATCGCTACCGCCCTGCCTGATATGGCGAAGGATTTTGGCGTAGCGGCGGTCGCGCTCAATATTGGCATCAGCGCCTACCTGATCACCCTCGCGGTACTGATCCCCGCCAGCGGCTGGATCGCCGACCGCTTCGGCGCGCGGAAAGTGTTTACTCTGGCCCTCGCCATTTTTACCCTCGCCTCCGTATTCTGCGGTTTATCGCGCAACATCGAAAGCTTTGTGACAATGCGCATTCTACAGGGCGTTGGCGGCGCGCTGATGGTCCCCGTCGGGCGCCTGGCGGTATTGCGCACCACTCCCAAAGATCAGCTCATCAAGGCAATAGCCACGCTGACCTGGCCGGCATTGGTCGCACCGATAATCGGCCCGCCGCTCGGGGGTTTCATTACCAGTTACGCCAGCTGGCACTGGATCTTTTTTATTAACGTGCCGCTCGGGCTACTGGCGATGGCGCTCTCGCTACGCATCATTCCCAATATCCGTGAAGAAGAACGCCGCCCCTTCGATCTACCCGGTTTTCTGACGACGTCACTGGCGATGATAAGCCTGGTGGCAGCGATGGAACGACTCGGCGACCGACAGCCACAGAGCTGGCAAACGCTGGCGCTCATGGCGACAGGTATCGGCTGTATGTTTTTCGCTCTACGCCATTTCCGCCGCGCCGCCTGGCCAATGGTACGGTTGGACGCTTTGCAGGTTCCTACATTCCGGGTAACCATGTACGGCGGTTCACTGTTTCGCGCGTCGATAAGCGCCGTCCCATTCCTGCTTCCATTGCTATTCCAGGTGGGTTTCGGCATGGATCCTTTTCATTCTGGACTGCTGGTGCTGGCCGTTTTTGTCGGCAATCTCACTATCAAGCCTGCAACCACGCCGCTCATCCGCTGGTTGGGGTTTCGCCGCTTATTGCTGATTAACGGTGCGCTGAATGTCGCCTCGCTACTTGCCTGCGCGCTGTTAACGCCGCAAACGCCGGTATGGCTGATAATGTTGATCCTCTATCTTGGCGGGGTGTTCCGTTCCATCCAATTTACCGGCGTCAGTACGCTCGCTTTTGCCGACGTTCCTTCCGCGCAGATGAGTTATGCCAATACGCTGTTCAGCACCGCTTCACAGCTGGCGGTTGGGCTCGGTATCACTCTCGGCGCCATCGGCATCCGCATCGGTGAACAGTTGAGCGAGTGGTTGAATCTGACGACTCTACCGGGAATTAGCTTCCGCTTGGCGTTTGTCTTTATTGCGCTGATTTGTTTGGTAGGGATGATTGATACGCTACATCTTACGCGAGATGCCGGCAGCACGGTATCCAGTAAAACACGACCATAACAAACAGGCCCGCGTAGTGATGCAGGCCTGTTTGAAAAGCCCTATTAGCCTATAATCTGGCGTACGAAAGCTTCGATTTCTTTATCCTGGCAGTTTTCGAAGAAGCATTGCTGGAACCGCGGCCCGGAAACGGCGGTTTTTACCAGTTCCGGATCGATAGCTCGTAAGGTATCAAGATAATTTTCTTTCACCACCGCCGCTTTCACTTTATTCAGGATCCCGGCATTGCGGACCTGCGGCTCTTTACGTTCCGGCGGATACCCCTCCCCATTACGGCCGGTGAACGCCTTCTCAAAAATAAAGCGCACGTTCAATTCCGCCCCCCAGCCAAAGCCTTTAGCAAAAGGCAGAGACAACGCGTTACCGTTGTTGATTTGGGCAAACAGGAAGGCATCCGCAGGGTCAATACAATAACCACAGACCACTCCCGGATGGATATTCAATGACATCAGCGCCCCCTGGCCAGTGCCGCAACCGGTCACCACGAAATCGACCGCTTTAGAATTCAGCAGGATGCTGGCCATGATTCCCAGATGGATATAGGTGAGATGATGATCGTGCTCATCGCTCATTCCTACGTTGTAAACCGGGAAGCCTTTTTCATCGGCAACGGCGTTTAACTCGTTGAGGATGATGGCATTTTTGCTGGCCTGGCTGTTTTCCATCATCAGTGCGATTTTCATGCTTCACTCTCCTGAATGCTCTGCGGGCACGGCCCGATAGTTCGTTAGCGTTAACAGGACTCTACTACTTCATAAATGCGTTTTCAAACTTTATGAAAAGCTGTTTTACAAAAATCTTAGCGCGTCACATTTTGAGCCTCCCTCAGCCCAGTTTTCCCCTTTCAGGTTCAGAACATTAAATATTCGTCGTTTCGCTTCACGCGATAATTTACGAAATAAATATCAAATTAAAACCATTCTCATTTATTATTATATTGCCAATGCGTTTTATTCCCATTTGCATTTTTAATAATTAATTTTTTAATTTACTTTTTGCAAATAAATTACTAACAAATTATAGTGACGGCACATTATGATTTAATCTTTATTTCCGGAGTGGACGCCATGCTGAAAGCAGAAATGATCGAAAAACTTAATGAGCAAATGAATCTTGAGCTTTATTCTTCTTTGCTTTATCAGCAGATGAGCGCATGGTGCAGCTACCATAGCTTTGAAGGTGCAGCCGCCTTTCTCCGCCGCCACGCGCAGGAAGAAATGACGCACATGCAGCGCCTGTTCGACTATTTGACCGATACCGGCAGCCTGCCGCGTATTAATGCCATTAGCTCGCCGTTTGCCGAATATGCTTCACTTGATGAACTGTTCCGCCAGACCTATGAACATGAACAGTTAATTACGCAAAAAATTAATGAACTGGCGCATGCCGCGATGACTAATCAGGATTACCCGACCTTTAATTTCCTGCAATGGTACGTAGCAGAACAGCATGAAGAAGAGAAATTATTCAAATCTGTTATTGATAAACTGACCCTTGCCGGTAAAAGCGGTGAAGGCCTGTACTTTATCGATAAAGAACTGGCAACCCTCGACACGCAAAACTAATTCCCACAGCGGCGGCCGCCCTGGCCGCCGCGCGCTCAATGACGGCAAATTTTACTCTCGCTGGTATTGAAACCCTCTTCCACCGCAATGAATTTACCTTTCTGCTGCAAAAACGTCACCAGCTGCGCCGCGTCCAGATCCTGCGCCGAACAGGTGTGAAAGCGAGCATCTTCGCCAAATTGCCTCTTAATGGCCGCTTCGAGACTGGCAACGCTGTACGACTCGCCCGATGCGATCATCATCTGTAATACTTCATGACCGTGAATAGATGACATAACTCCTCCTGTAAAGCAGGCAGCATATATCAGCATGCGCCTGGCGGCTTTGCGCCAACGCAGTCTTTTCTGCCCTCCAGAGACGTAAAGATATAATTACACCACTTGTAACCATCATTTGACGAAATCACTCATTTCACATACTCTGCGCGACATAATTATTCGTTCCTTCCTTCATAGATAGAGAAAAGCGTGAAGAACCGCACTCTGGGTAGTATTTTAATCGTTGCCGGCACCACCATTGGCGCCGGTATGTTGGCGATGCCGCTCGCTTCGGCGGGAGTCGGTTTTGGCGTCACCCTGGTATTACTGATCTCGCTGTGGGCGCTGATGTGCTATACCGCCCTGCTGCTGCTGGAAGTCTATCAGCATGTCCCTGCGGATATGGGGTTAGGCTCACTGGCGGCGCGCTATCTCGGCCGCTACGGCCAATGGATTACCGGTTTCTGTATGCTATTTCTGATGTATGCGCTTACGGCGGCCTATATCAGCGGTGCTGGGGAGCTGCTTGCCTCCAGCCTTAATCAGTGGCTGAACTGGAACCTACCGCCTTCTGCCGGCGTATTGCTCTTTACCGGCATTGGCGGCGCAGTGGTGTGCATAGGGACTTCTCTGGTCGATCTGTTTAATCGCTTTTTATTTAGCGCCAAAATTATCTTCCTTGCGGTAATGCTGGTGCTGCTGCTGCCGCATATTCACCAGATAAATCTCCTGACTCTGCCGTTACAGCAAGGCCTGGCGCTGTCCGCTATTCCGGTGATTTTCACCTCGTTTGGTTTTCACGGTAGTATTCCCAGCATCGTTAGCTATCTGAATGGCGATATTCGTAAGCTGCGCCGCGTCTTTATCATCGGTAGCTTTATTCCGCTGGTCGCCTATATTTTCTGGCAACTCGCCACGCTTGGCAGCATCGACTCTCCGGCCTTTACCGCCGTGCTGGCGCAGAATTCCGGCCTGAACGGCCTGCTGGCAGCAATCCGCGACGTTGTCGCCTCGCCGCATGTAGAGGTGGCGGTACATCTGTTCGCCGACTTCGCTCTGGCGACGTCTTTCCTCGGCGTCGCATTGGGTTTGTTTGATTACCTGGCAGATTTGTTCCAACGTAAAAATACCCCTGCCGGACGTATACAGAGCGGCGTCATCACTTTCCTGCCGCCGCTGGCCTTCGCCCTGTTTTATCCGCAAGGTTTTGTGATGGCGCTGGGCTACGCCGGCGTGGCGCTCGCCGTACTGGCGCTAATGCTGCCATCATTGCTGGTGATGAAGAGCCGTAAACTGCACACACAGGCGACATGGCGTGTACCGGGCGGCTCAATTACACTGTGGCTGGTATTGGGCTGTGGTGTAGCAATAGTGGCCATTCAATTCTGCATTGTGGCAGGATTATTACCCGCTGTGGGGTAAACAAAAGGGGCCTGGTTGGCCCCTTTTGTTATTTAGCTAAACAACACTGCTTATACTTTTTGCCGCTACCGCAGGGGCAAGGATCATTACGCCCCACCTTGGTCTCATTTCTTACCGGTTGCTGCACGGCCGTCGGCTGAGCGTTCTCCATCCAGTAATTATATAAAGCCAGCGCGGCGGGCTTTATGCTATCAACGCTTTCGACAAATTCATCCGCGGTCAGCGTATCGAGCGCTTCGAAACGTTCTTCCGTTCCGTGTAACGCAATGGCATCAAGCTGTGGCTGCAGTTCCGCAGGTAACGTCGACCAGTCGCAGAGGGCAACGCCACGCATATAGCCGAAGCACCACTCTTCAACAATGGTCAGTTCCTGGCCTTCAAACTCGCGGGTGCCAAACAGCGGATCAAACTGCTCCGGATAGTCAGCCAGGCGTTCGGCGATGTCGCTCATATGCTGCAGCGTCAGGTTAACGAAACGGTCGCGCTCGCGATCGTTAGCCCAGCGCGGTACATTATCCGCCCCGCCCCAGATAGCAAGCAGCCACTGCGCTGGTTCGATTTCGCTCGGCCCGGATAAGATAGCCGTTAACAGACCATCAAGTTCGGAGACATCAAGGATGGCGCCCTCGGTGGCATATTTCGACAGGATCTCATCCAGCCACTCAAGTTCACTTTCGTTCAGGGGTCCGGTTTTCATTACAGGCTCATGATGGTAGAAAAATGGCGCTTACAGTAGCGAAAATGGGAGGAGAAAACCACCCGCTCTCGCTCACACAGGTGAATTTATTAACGCCGGGCAAGCCCGGCGGCGGATCGGTTACATATCTTTAATGATATTAGCACGCATCACTTCGTATTCACTTGCGCTAATAACGCCGTCATCAAGCATTTTCTTAGCCTGTGCCAGGCGCTCTCTGACATCATCCGCGGCAGAACTCTTGCCCATCGTATTACCGCCGCTGTTGTCATCGTTCTGTTCATCACCAAAGCGGTTGCTGCCAACGGTACCACGGGTAAAAATCATCCAAATCGACATTACCAACGCGGCCAGGCCGCCCAGCGCGATCACCCATACCCATACTGCGGCTCTACCCTCTTCGACGGTAGCGGCAATACCAATCAGACCGATCAGCATAATGCCGTAGGGCGCCAGCAACCACCAGCCGGATTTGTTGAGATCGTGCAAACGACGCACCGCAACCGCGATCCCCGGAATGATAATAATTAACCCGAAGATACCGCCAACGACGGGGATCAATCCCAGGATCGCGGACAATATAAAGTTAGCAATGGTAAAAACCACATATTCCTGGCGCGCGGATCGGCCGCGGAAAGTGGCATATTTTCGAAAACAGTTCCCGTAGCTTTCAAGCAACGTGGCCATAAGATCCCTCATATATAGTTATCATTGCCATAAAGGCATCACATCCCCAAAGAATATCAATACAGCGTTAACATTAACGCCAGTGATATATTACCTTAAATGGCTTGCGGATTTCCTGATAAACATAGGTAAGGGAAAGGCGGTAAACTTCAGCGTAGATCCAGCTTATCCATGACCGATTTGACATCGTTAATGGCCTCCGCGGAGAGCGGGGCCAACGGTCGCGGTAAACACTCTACTTCGGCTAGTTCAAGAATAGAGGCGGCAGCGGCAATCACTTTGAGACTACCGTGCTGTCTGAACAATGCCCATAATGGCTCCAGCCGTTCGCTTAGTGCCGATGCCTGCTGCCGCTCGCCGCTCAACGCTGCTGCGGTAATATTTTGGGCAATTTGCGGGAACAGACCGGCGCAAACGGAATACCACAGATTACAGCCGCCGTTTAACCCTGCTGCGGCAAAAGCGTCGCCGCTGACGCCAATACTCACTCGCTGCGGCAATCGCTGACGAAGCGTCGCCACTCTGACGCCAGCCTGGTCGGCCGGCAAACCGGGGATCTTGATTGATGCGATATTGGATAACGAAGCAATACGCTCAACAAGCGCATCAGAAAAGGCTCTGTGGGTGGTGCGCGGGTTATCATAGATACAAATAGGTACCGACACATGGCGGTTAACCGTCTGGAACAGTGTAAACACCTCATCATCCGTCAGAGGCTGATAGTTCAGCACTGGTAGCAGCACAGCATTCGCCCCCGCCTGCTGAGCATCCTCAGCAAGACGTAGAATCATATCCGTCGCCATCGCGCCTATCCCAACCATCATCGGGACCCCTTGCGCATGCTGTTTTGCCGCCAGGACCACCATTTTGCGCTGCTCGCGGCTCAAATAGGCGTAGCTGCCGGTTGAGCCCAGAATGCCCAGCGAATCAACTCGCGCCGAGACCAGACGTTCGATGATTTTTATTAGCGCGCGACTATCTACTTCATTGTTGCGCATCGGCGTCAGCGGAAAAGCACACAATCCGGTAAACATATTTCCCCTACTCCTGTTGCCTGGTTCGAAAATCCCGTTAAGCGTAGCAAGCACCGCAGGTTTTGTCATAGGACAAATAACGTTTATAGCACTCAGAGTCTATCTCTGCAGGTGGAGTATATTAGGAATGATGTCAGGAAATGACGCTTCGGAAATGAAAAAACCACCCGGAGGTGGTTTCACGACACTGCTTATTGCTTTGATTATTCTACTTTATCCCAATGGTACCCGGAGTGGGACTTGAACCCACACAGCGCGAACGCCGAGGGATTTTAAATTGGTTGTGAAATATATGATTATCAATCACATACAATTTTATTCCGAACATAGAATACTATTTGAGCACTTAACAATCAGGTAGTTGCGCCACTCAAAGCCACCATCTTCTGACAGAAAAACAGTCGCATAAGCAAAAATTATTCAGTCGCGCGGTACCAGGACTGCCAACGGTAAATGTTGGTGCGAAGCTCCTGCCCGCACTCTGCTGTCTGAATATCATTCTGCAAATCGGCGTCACTATCGGAACCTGCGTTACTTAGTTTGCATGGCGGGTTCATCAAATCCGGGGATATTGTTGGCCGCGTCGATTGCTCGCTGGCGCAGCTGCACAGCAGCAGGATCAAACTGGCACTTAGTATGATTCGGGTCGTTGACATATTTCACCACATCACGATAAACAGTACGGTAAATCACTTTGGCTTCAGCGTTCGCTGTCGCCGCCTTCTGTTCGCCAGTCGCTACCGCTTTTTCCTGCTTCTTTTCCCGCGTCTTTGCCTGGCTATTAACGTGCTCTGAATGTGCGTACCAGCCTTTCAGATATCCCGCGTAGAAAACACCGGCGACCAGCGCCAGCGATACCCCCGCTATAAGTAACTTCGCTTTACCATTCATTCGTAAAGCCCCCAGCACGTCAGCGCACTTTCCTGATCGCGGCGGTCAACCTGCCCGTAACAGCCGTTGGCCTGTCCTTTCGTTAACCGGCAATCGCGACCGCCATCGAATACCCAGCGCCGTATCTCAGCGCAAGCACCTTTGCGGTCGCCGGCATTCAGCTTGCGATAAAACGTTGAAGGGAAACACTTACCCGGCCCAATGTTGTACGGGCAAAAGCTGGCAATGCCGACTTTCTGCGGCTCAGTTAGCGGAACGTGAACATTCTTTTGTACCCACGCCAGCGCTTTATCACGCTCAATAGCGTTGTAATGGTCGCACTGACGCTGCGTTAACTTCATCCCTTTAACTACTGGCCGGCCATCGGCGATAAATCGTGTCCACGATGCCATCGCGGCGGGTGGAAGTGACAAAGCACTGCGCCAGCGGCCATTGCTGGAACGAGAATCCGCCCTCTTCGCGGTCTTCGTCGATGTACAGCGCAAACCAGCCAGCGCATACCACATCGAGATTCGCCTCGTAGCCTTCGGCGTCGAAGTTGGCGGCGTGGATGTTTTCCCATACCAGCGTTGCGCAGGTGGACAACCATGCGGCGGCATCATCCGGCAATGATTCGCTGTCGAGATTCAGCCACTGCGCGTTTGCCGGGGTCATGCCGGACATGAGAGCTGACGCCAGCATGCGGGCGCTGTCGGTGGCCGTGCCGTCAAGCAGCCGTGCCACCTTCGATTTTGCGCTCTGTGCGTCCAGCACCTCATCGGATAGCCCCGCGCCGCGCAGCGGATAGGTGTAGTCATAGCATTCCCGCCAGACGCTTTCGTGCACCTGTCGGTTGGCTTTCAGCGTATCGGCACGCTTAACCAGCTTTACGGCGAGTTCATCCATCGATTATGCCCCTAAGGTGTTTTTTGCTGCCTGAGCGCCGGAGGAAAGCAGGGATGAACCTGTATCCGTTGCGCCTTCGGCACCGCTTGCCAGCAGCGAGGAACCTTTCTTGCGCTTCTTACGCGCTGCGGCGTCGGCGTTCGCGGCCTTCGCTGCTGCATCGGCTGCTGCATCTGCCTCAGCCTGCGGATCCTGCTGTACGACTTTTGGTCCACCACCCCCACACATAACAAGTCTCCTTAGCCCGGCACATGCCAGCCGTGTTCGGTTAATACAGGTGCGCCACGTACCGGCTGCGGCTTGCCCTCTTCGTTCGTCACCATTGCGCCCGCGCCGCCGGTGCTTACATCAGTGGCTTTGCGTACGAGGGTAAGAAATTCGAGGTTGTCGGTAAGGCGCTGGCCATTGATGGAAATAAAATCCAGTTCATCAAAACGAGCGATGATCGTTGCACCCTGAGAATTGAGAGCGGCAAGGATCGCGTTACGTTCGGCAAGAGCGGTACCATCAAGCAGCTGCGCTACACGCTGTTGAATTTCTGGCGCTGAGGCTTTTTTCTCCACAGCGACCGGAAGCGGCGCAGTTTCTGAATTCAGCAATTGCGATTCCGCCACAAGCGTATTTTCATCCGACACAGTTTTTTCCTGCCCCGGCGTCTCAACGATTTTTTTCGGTCGAGCCATTTTTTTCACTCCTGAATTAGTGAGTCGTCATTGTGTGTTGCCCTTCTGGTCAGTTTCCCGACCAAAAACAGGGCGGCGGAACGTCCACCACTGCCGATAAAGCACCGTGGGGAGTTTTTTACGGTCTGAGCTGGTAGCCAGACACCAGAGAGCAATTAGCGCCTCACCGTGACCGTGGCGAGGTTCTGATCCGGATTTCCAACCGAGAACGGCAGATTTCGAAACGCCAAGTTCATCGGCGATTTGCTGAGTGGTGAGGTTTTTTCTGGTCAGGTCGGTAATCACGCGGAACCAGTCTGTTCGGAAGGTGGCAACCAGCGGCATAAATCAGCCCCCTAAACGCGCGCGTGCGCGAGCATAGAGAGGGGCAAAATCGCCACCCACCAGAATGGAAAAAGGAGCCAGACAGAATTTCATGCTTTCCCGTCGCGTTGGCCAACCACACTTTCTAGATTTATCTGCTGCTCTTAAGGATGGAATTAAATTCTGCATAAACGTAATTCCCCCACCTCAGCGGTTACCTGATTGAGTAATTCAGATTCGGTACCGTAGTTTTCTTCCCATGTTTTTTGCCCTGCGTGGATAGCTACGCCATGTCCTCCGGTTCTATGGTGTGGCGGGCAAAGCGGGAGTGTTTTTTTATGGTCGGCGCGCTGGGCGATGCCCTGCCCTTTGCGGATATGGTGAACTTCTGCAGGTGTGGCGCCATAGCCAAGATTTCTGCATACGACGCAACCCAGTGATGCAACGTCTTCCAGCCAGCGCTTATCGTCTTTGGTCATGGCGATATTTCTCAGGCGGCATAGCTGAATAATTGCGAGGCTGCGTTTTCTGCTGCCTGCTGATTGGGGAATGTGCGGAATAAAATAAAATTCCAGAGGACGTCTAACACGGATTTATACAGCTGGGAAAATTCTACATCGTCCATTTTTGCGAACGATATGGATTTTGGTTCTTTGCGGGTAGTGCCATCAGGCATCTGGTATTCGGTATAAAAACCGGCTTCGATAGTCACCCAGGAACGGAACGCTTCAAAAGATTTTACCGCGCTGATATTCCCGGCGCGTTTTTCTGCTTCATCACGGAGATACTGATCCGCCAGTTCCTGCAAAGTGTCAGCATGCCCGGCATAGTGGGCCACCAGCTGCACATAGCCGTGTACCAGTTTTTTATCGGCTGGCGATATTGCTCCGCCGGACGGTTGCCAGTAATCAAAGCCCAGATTCAGGAGGGCAAAAAATTTACGGTGGAATGCCGGGTTTCTTGCCTGCTTAAAATCCGCATACAAAATACCGCCCATACGGACTTTTTTTTCTAAAAATTCGCGGGCGTCAGGCGTCGCCGGAATTAATACATTGCCAGGTGCTTTTACAAAAGAATACTGCGCCATTGGGTTCCCCTTTAGCGCAGCAATTGCTCAGAAATACAGTGTGTTGGGTGTTCAAGCCAACGTGTTAATTATAGCACAGTCCCGTCTGGTTTTATAATGGTGTAACCAGACAATTTAGCTAATTCAAACAACGCGTTAAGTGTTGCAACATGCTCGTCGGGCTTTACGTTGCGGAGCTTTCTTGCCTTACCACTTTTGCACCTTATCAGGACGTCACCATCATCGGGGAGAAGGACTCCTGCATCGTTCTTATCAACCACAACTCCTAAACCCCCCAATAACTATACTGTATAAATTCACAGTATATATACTCCCATCCGTTATTAATCGCAAACCTTTAAAGGCACAAAACGTTAAAATTTTTAGTTAACTGATTGTTTATCTATCTGTATTAAAAAGAAAACCGCCATTTCTGGCGGTCTCCACACGTCTGGTATGGTTGAACGTCACACAGTCAACTTCGTTCCTTGTCACCCATAAATAAACTCATATCCCCTCTGATGGATTAGTGATTTTAAGGTACTTTGCCAATTCATACAGCTAACCCGTGCGGCGCAATTCCTGCGATTTTGTACAGAATCCTAATTAAATAATCACATCAACATAAAATATCCTGCGCACAGTAAAAAAGATAACAATAAAAAATAACACATGAAGGGGAGTTCCCATCATGTGTTTAAATTTACAAGAATTAATAAATGTTAAAATATAATTAAAGGCGTTGCGTTATTTTTTTATTCTACTTATCTCTTCACTTAACGATTTAATTTTTCCTTCCAACTCAAAATCAGAACTAGTCATTTCAGAAACCATAGCTTTAGCTTCATCTGAAATATTAGCATTCTCAGCCTGCTTTAATAAAACAGTCGCATTATCCTTGAGATATTTTACTTTATATTTCTTATTAAAAAACATCATGAAATGATGACACAAACAAATTCGCAACTCATCAATCCAACGGGAAAAATATCCAGTTAATATAACTGTAATTATTAATAATTGATAATATACCTGTTCCGAAAGAACCCCTATTAATTGGGACTTATATTTAAAAGAGAAAACAAAAAAAACTAATGCACTTAAAATTAGTTGAATGATTATACGCGGAGCATCATTTACTTTCATCGCCCTGCCCCTCACTTAATCTAGAAGCCTCAGCTTTAATATCATAAAAACAGCTATAATTCTCCAGCATCATCCCAAGAATTACCACCTTCAAATTAGATATAAATAATTTCCTGGAAAAATCATCATCATATTTCAATGTATTCATTTTGTCTGAGAATATATTTCTACATATGAACGCCCCGCCCTCATCAGAGAAGTGCACATAAGTAGTTTTAGCTGGTGACAAAGATGTCATATTAACTAACTCAGCGAGTTTTTCACCAGCAACCTTACTGTCAATAGATTCTGGAGATTTAAAAGAGTTCATGACGACTATTTTATTTGACGAGACTCTATCACCCTCATATGTATTAACGATAGTATGAACGCCTTGATATTTAAAAGTAACACCTTTTTTATTAACATCAATATCAGAAACATCATCAAAAGTTGAAATTGCTTCTTCTAACTCATCTATTTTTATCATAACAAAACCTAGTATTAATAAGCCCTTAAACAATAGTATTTAAACTAATGCCACATGAAACAACTGCGTATATTTTTAACATATCGCCAGCCCAAAAGTCTATAGATACCAGAGATAGCAAAATGAACATGATTAAAGACGAATACAGTTCTGCTGTTTAGTTTTTGCACAACCTGTAAACACTTAAGTTTAACTTTAATTACTACTTCATTAGCCAAAAATTTAATCGTTCTCTAAAAAACTCACGGTAGCTTTCCGGCGTCGCTGCAATTTGCTCTACGATAGACTGCCGAGTGACTTTCTTCTCAAACAGCTGTCGTATGAGTGCCGAGGCGCGCATGTCGTAGTGCTCTTTGAGCTGGTACTCCTGCGGCCATTTGGCGCGATTGAGCGGTAGGCCGGGCGGCAGGTAATCTGATTGCCCGGCCATGCCTTACACCCTCTTGTTTTTCGCTGACTCGATGTAATAACGGGGATCCACGCTGTTAAGCGTGAAATGAACCACTGGCGTATCGTCATGGCGAGTGATGCCGACATAGTTCGAATTGAACATGCTGAACACACGATCCTGAATTTCTTTAATCGTTACCTGGCATTCTGGATAGTGTTTCTGTAGCTGGGCGAGAATGGTCTGATAAGAAAGAGTTTTACCTTTCATCACGGCAACCAGCTGCTGCGCGGTAACTTTCCCGGCGCCCGGTTGATCGTCGCTGGCAAGCAGTGGACGAACGCTGTCGAGTACCAGGCGATGACGGCCAGCACCGCCGACACGCTGACCGGTCTTTTTGTCGAAATGCTCATTAGCGCCGGCAGACCAGACGGTGACACCTTCGCTCAGGCGCACGGTTTTTTCGCCTTTGGAATAAATCACGGTACCGAGATGGGTTTTACGGCGACGGCCTGAAACTGCTGGCAGCGGCGCTTCGCGTTTAATTGGCTTTTGCGGAGTAATCCCCGGCACTGGTTCTGGTCGCGGTGCGGCAACAAATACAGAACGACTACGCGCGCGGGCGCCGGCGTTCATGCGCCATAAAATAACGGGTAACCAGTTGCAACCATCATCCGGATTAACTGGTTTTGGGTAATTTAAATTCGTGGTCATTGGTCTTTCCTCGGTTATATCGCGCTGGTCAGGCGCGGTTAAAATGCATCGGTGTTATATTTCTCTGCGTATTTACGCGGTTGTTTTCGTGGTTTTGCTGCCTCCAGTTGAATACGGGTTTTCTCTTTGCCGACATGCTGATCGACGTGAAGGAAATGGCCGTTTTTAAACTCCTGGTAGATAACCGCGCCGGCGGCACTGAATCGGCTTTTCCCCAGGATAATTTCGGCGATGCCTGCTGCAGGGCTTTCCGGGTTGTAGACTTCATCGCGGTACAGAAACATGATGCTGTCGGCATCCTGCTCAATAGAACCTGAGTCACGAAGGTCTGACATAACCGGGCGGCGCTGGCCTGCCTGGCGGGAGTCCACCGCGCGCGAAAGCTGACTGAGTGCAAACGTCGGCGTATGCAGGCGCATAGCCATAGTTTTAAGGTTTCGGGAAATGTGGGCGATCGCCAGGTCGTTACGCTCTGCCTTCGGCTTTTTAATCAGGCCGAGGTAATCGACTACGATCATCGCCAGATGCGGATAACGGCGCTTATGTGTCTCAGCAACGGCGCGGATTTGCTCAATCGTGAGATCGGTAGCGTCAACGATCCAGATATCGCGCCCGTTCATGGTCTCCATGGCCGCTGTAAAGCGCGCCCAGTCCTCGTCCTGCATATCTAGAGGATTACGCAGGCGTGACACCGACATGTTGCCAGAGCCTGCCAGAGAGCGTTCTACGATTTGCGCAGCGGCCATTTCCATACTGAATATCAGCGCCCCGCCGCCGGCAGCGGTAACACCATCGACAATCTTCAACGCGAATTCGGTTTTACCCATGCCCGGGCGGCCAGCGACAACAATCAGATCCTGCAGGTTAATGCCACCGGTGGCATCATCCAGTTCGTCGATGCCAGTCTTCAGGTTTCGGGTACCGGCTTCGCCGTCCATGCGTTTCTGTATCGTCTCCATGTAGGTTGGCAGCAAATCGCTGATGTGAACCGGCTGCACGTCGCCAGTATCGCCGGTCATGTCCAGCAGCTGCGCCACCGCACTTTCGACAACCTGATCGCGCTGCTCCTGGTTATTGGCCTGTCGGATGCCGTCGGCACCCTGCTGTAGTAGCTCTGCCATGCGGCGGCTGCGCCATGCCTTAACCATTTTCCCGGCGTACCCTTTCAGGTTCGGTACCGTGGCCGGCATGCGCGTAATTTCTGATAAATCTGCCAGGCTGCTACCGCCCAGCGCTTCGCTGATAAACAGCATGTCGATAAGGCCGTTCGCCAGCGCCTGTTTTTTAATTTCGGAGAACGCGCGACGGTGAAATCCGATGCTGAAAGATTCTTCAGGCGTTGAAGCAATCACGTCGAATGCGTCCGGGCTTGCGCCGCCGTTCAGCAGTCCGGCCAGCACACAAGCTTCCAGTTCCTGCGGAGTCATAGCGAACCTTCCCGGGTTTTACGTAACGTTTCAGGTTTCATCAGGTAGTCAAAGCTGGCGCGCCATCCTCCGCTGAGGCCGAAATAAAAATCTGACGCATCAGCACGGAATTTTTCGAAGTAGCCCAGGAATGCGCCTGTAGTTTTGTTTTTCATGTGGGCGGCCAGTCTGGTAATCATCCGGCGGCGATCGTCGTCCAGTTCTGCCGCTGGCAACGTATCAGAAAAAATTTCGTTGTAGCCGCTCATGACGGCTTCCGGGTCAATATCGGTTTCGGTCACCGCCCATGCTTCAGCGTCAGCGAGATAACCATCAAAGCGATTTACCCGGCAGATGTTCGCGGGCTTCGGCAGGCTTTCGCCGCGGCGGCGCCATGTAGCAAGCACCCAGCGGATCACCAGTTGGATTTCTGCCAGGGTATACCCGTCCCGGGTAGTGGTCGGCGTCAGCATCATCACAAACGGCTTAAGGTCACGGCAGCGGGTACCGGTTTTTTCGTTGTAAAACTCAAGCGCTTTTTGAGCATCAGAAAAAATACGCTCGCCGCTTTCCCCCGTTTGGGGGTTAGGGGGATCTTTAGGTTCTATGACTGGTTCAAAAGAGTGACTGGTTCTGGTGCCGCCACACGGCATAGGGGGTATGCTTTCTGGCGGCATACCTGTGCTTTCTGACGGCATAGGGGCTATGCTTTTTGGCGGCATAGGGTTATCAAGTTTCATACAGTACAGATTCGACGCGTTACCCTTCCCGTTTTTTACGCCAGGGCGGTTTTCTTTCACCAGGAGGCCCATAGAAATCAACGCATCGATGTGATCGCGCACTGCGCTTTTGCTGCACTCGCAGTGATCCGCAATATGTTTGTAAGACGGCCAGCATTCGCCGTAATCATTGGCATTATCGGCCAGTTTGATCAGCACCAGTTTTCTAATCGGATTACCGGTCTTGATAGCCATAGCTTTGGCCATAAGCGTCATACTCATAATCAGATCCCCAGCATATCAGCCAGCTGGCGGCAGGCGTTTTCGTATTCTTTTGGCGTGAGGTTCTCTTCCCGCAGCTCGGCTTTGCGCAGTTCGTAGAGTTCCCATTTTTTGGCAGTGAGACGTTCTTCGAAAATCTCCTGCACGTCACACATGAAGGCAGGCTCACCATTCAGGCGGAAGCCGTTCCGCCAGGTGATACGGTCTGTAGTTGTCTGCATGTTGGTCTTTCCTCGGTACAGGTTAAACGCTGGTCAGGCGCTGTGTTTCTCGCATCGCTTGCAATGCCTTCGCTACTTGCTGCGGGCCGTCTCTGGCCTCGAGCAATAACGCGATAATGGCCGCCGCAAATTCGCGTATGGCCACGCAGATCAAATACTGGGTGGACATGTCCAGGCGCGCGTAGCGTTCTGCCGGCAGTGCCGCTTCCATCGCTTTAGCCAGCGTCTGGGTTTTAGTTCTGGCCGCTTTCGTCTCACCACGCAGCCAGCGAAAAATCTGTTGGCGGTTATTGTTGATGGCCCGCCAGTCTGCATTTCCGTCTGCATCTTCAATCTGGTGCAGCTTCAGCACGCCAGTGTTACCACCGAGACGAAACCACATACGGCTTATCTCGATAGCAACCAGCTCCTGCCCGCTTTCAGCTGCCCAGCTAAATATCTCTCGTTTCAGTTCCTCGAGGTTCTCCACTTCGCGTCTCCTGTCGCTGAAAATTGATTAAGCGTAATCAGATTTAGATCACGCGGGTTGTTAAGCTGATTTAGCTGGCAGTTGGTAGGCCTTCGGGTCATAGACCAGAACACCATCAGTCATCAGTGACAAACGAGCAACCCTCTTTTCAGGGATCATCGTTCCCCAACGTGAAACAGCTGGTTGCGAGACATCGAGTGCCTTCGCCAATTTGGCCTTACTGCCAAAATACTTAACTGCATCTTCGGTTAGCACTGGGTACCTCCTTCGTTAACGTTTGTTTGGAAATTATAACTTAACAAAAGCTAAGTCAAATTAATTTACATTAACCCCATGAAAAACGCAGAGCTAAACGACCGTATTCGTCGCAGAAGAACAGAACTCGATATGTCACAGCAAAAGCTGGCTGATGCTGTGAAGGTTTCGCACGTCACAATTTTCAAATGGGAAAACGGTGAGACAGAACCTAGAGGGCAAAACCTGTTCAAATTGAGTAAAGCTCTCAAGTGTTCCCCTACCTGGCTCTTATACGGCGACGAAGATCAATCCCCCCTTCCCGTTGAAGAATTGCCAAAAGAATTAGATGCTCGCCAGTTAAAACTTCTGGATCTATTTGATTCACTTCCCGAATCTGAAAAAGATAGACATTTGACTGAATTGGAGTCTCGCGTTGAAGGCTTTAACAAGCTATTTGAAGAGCTCTTAGCAACAAGAAAAAAATCACAAAAAAAATAACCATACAATTCATTTAGTTATAATCGCACCCCTTCAAACTTAACATTTTTTAAGTAAATTGCATTGACCAATAACTTACCTTTGGTTAAGCTCCATCACATCAACGACGCACTAACCACGCGGCAGTTGTTCAGAAACAGTTCTGACAGTCCGGAAAGACGGGCAAGAATTCTTCGGGTCGCCGACAGTACGATGACATGCGGGAAAGACCGCAACGAATGCGAATTGCTGTGTGTAGTCTTGGCCCCGGCGCCCGGGGCATTTTTTTCACACGGTAACGAGGAAAGACCAATGGGACTGACCATCCTGACAGCCGGGAAAGACCGGCAACCTTCAGGCGTAAAAAAGCCCACCGGAGTGGGCTGATTTACCCCAGCGGAGACCAATCCGCCAGGAGTGCTACAGGGGACCAACCCTGTAGCGAGGAAAGACCAACGACAGAGTCGCCGATCGGCTCTGAGTATACATCACCAAGGAGTCGCTATGGAAGCGCTTACCATCCCCGTAACTATCTACGTTATGGCAACAACCAATCCATATCTACCAACGTCTTATCACTCATTCACCTGTGACATGTCACAGAAATATCCTGATTCGTACGTGCTTGTTACTACCAAAACGGTAGAGATTGCCATTCCTGCTTTAGAGCCAATCGATATTATCGGGATGCAGGTTAATGCCCTTCGCGCGAAGAAAGAGCAAATATCTGCTGATGCCAACAAACAGTTAAGCGTTATTGAAGACCAGATCCAGCAGCTGCTGTGCATCGACCACTCTCCGATTGAAGAAAGCGACGTACCGTTTTAATTAACTGGCGCTTGACCTGCGCCTGCAACCAAGAGGAAAGACCAATGACCATCTACAACGGCTTATTCGAGCCAAAAAAATCGGCCATCAAAGACTGCGGCGCCGTGCAGCTGGCGATCGCCGTCGAAGCACCAAACAAGAAAATCGCCGAAAGCATTATCACCGGCAAACTCTGGGAATCTTACCCGGCGAACGGTGACAACTATTTCAAACCGAAGCTGTGGGAACACGAAGAAGGCCAGCCGCTGCCGACCGTTGGCCAGTTCGACGAGCTATTCGCCCAGCAACATACTTTCGACGGTGAAAAATGGGTTTCCATTGCCTCGAACGGTACCGCCGGTGGGGAATCAAATTTACCCGCTGGTGATGATGTTATCGATCTGATGACTGTTTCTCCTAGCGAACGCTTTGCTGCCGTCCTGCTGTTTAGTGCCGCGGCAATTGATGGCCATCTTTATTCTCAGGTTGTGGATTATCTGGATAACCTGAATAACCGTGATACAGAACTGGAAGAAGAAGATCGTTTTAACCTTAACGTTCTGTGTGCTCTGCACAATAACGAACCAGTTAAACACATGCATGTTGAAGGCCTGAATAATCTTATTCAGGGGATTTTCTCCCATTTTGAGAATCAGACACCTGGCAGATCTGCCATTTCCCAATTTGTAAGACGCTGGCTGGAGAACCCCGGCAAACGTGATGAAATGGTACCAGGCCAAAATTCCTCACTCGGCGCCGCCAGCACTGATACCAACGTTAAAATCGCGCCAAAACGTGGTTATAAACATACCTATGCAACACTGGATCAGGAGATCGCAGTCGCCCTACTCCCTATTTCTCCCGACGCGCCAGTATTATCAGGCAACCTTCGCGATGCTGAGAAAATCATTGCAGACGAGCGCGAAGATTTTAAACGTTGGTCAATGGCGCTTCGCACCACGGAGCACATTCTCAAATATGACCGAGACAGTATTTTTGGCGTAGTGCAGAACGTACCGGCAAAAGATACCTACCATTTCCCTGACAGCCTACGCCGCCACATTGATTCATGGCTCGACGCAAATGGCCGCTTTGAAGAAACAGAGACAGGATCCGTTAAACAACCAGAGGCAACGCAAAATACCGCCTCAAACGTGGTCGAAAAAGCGGAAGTACCACAGCCGGTGGTAACCGATACCCAGGCCAAACAGGCGCGTGAGACGCTCAACGATATGGGCTATGGCGTATATGCCTCTGGTGATGCAGAACAGCCAGTAGAGAAGTTAAGCACTAAAGCGGAAACAATAGCTGATAACGCCGAGGTGCTGGCAAAGCAAATTATTCATGCTGAAAGACTGCCTGACGCTGAAGAAGTAATGAAGTCTGCCGGCGCGCAGAGTATCGGACAGGATAATTTAGAACTGTGGAAACGTGTATTCAAAACTGATGAACGGTTTACTAAAGCCTTTACGCAGAACGGCGGCGGTACCTCGATCAACGGTACCTATTTAACCATGCTTGCCACTCGCGAGTTTGGGCCAAAGGGAATCGGCTGGGGTGTGGACATCCTCGAGGAACGTTTCGATATCGGCGCCCCCATTACACGCCAGGTGAAAGGGAAAGATAACAATGCGTCATGGGAGTTAGTGCTCGACGGGAATGGAAATACCGTCAACGAGCAGCATCACGTCGTTACCGTGCGACTCTGGTACATCCTGAATGGTGTGCGCGGCGAGGAAACGGCCTACGGTTGCACGCCATACATTTACGGCAGTAAGTACGGTATTACCTGCGATGGTGAGGCAACAAAAAAATCGCTGACTGATGCAACCAAAAAGGCTTTATCTGGACTCGGATTCAGTGGCGATATCTTCATGGGCCTTTACGACAATCTGGAATACCGCCAGAGAAACAAGGCAGAGTTTGATCTGAAGAATGCCAGCGAAACCGCAGAGGACGCAGTACGTCTTCGCCAGGAGTTTGACGACAAACTTAGCCGTGTTGCTAACACCCTGGCACATGGCGTGACAGTGAACGAAATAAACGGCGTGTTCTCCCCTATCGCACGTGAAATCGATGTTCACATTAAGGCCGCACAGGCCAACGGTGACGCGCAACATGAACGCTATCTGTCTGGCCGCTTGCGCCGACTCATTACGATTAAAGACGGCCGCATCAAAGAACTGAATAAAGCCGAGGAGAAAGCATAATGACTTCCACAACCGCAATTGCTATCGCTGCTGATATGTCTAAACTCCAGGCGCTTCTGGAAAACGAAAACGGTTCTGGTCTGTCAGCTGAAATGATCGCCGATACAATGGAGGGGCTCGAGCTGCAGCTCGGCGACAAACTGGACGCGGTATTCGTCCACGTTCGCAACCTTGAAGGTCTGGCGAAAACCTGCGACGAAGAAGCCAAACGCCTGGCCGCCCGTAAAAAGTCTTTCGAAGGTAAGATCACCAACCTGAAGAAATATGTTCTCCAGTGCCTTCTGGCCGCCGGACAGGATACCGTAAAAACGGCAAAAAACACCTTCACCGCCCGTAAAGGTGCAATCAACGTGGTGATCGATAACGTTGATTTACTCCCGGATGAATTGGTGACCGTTCAGACAGTAGTTGCGCCTGACAAAAAGGCAATCAAAGAGGCTATCGAGTCAGCAGAAGCGGCCGCAGCTCAGATTGCCGCAGATGGTGGGGAAATCCCGGAAGAACTCTTAAACCCGGTTCCGGGCGCCCATATTGAAATCGGCGAACGTTCACTGCAGGTGCGCTGATATGCTGAGACTATCCCTGAAGAAAGGTGATGCGGTTCATGTCGTTTTACCAGATGGAACCAACGCAATTATCGAAGCGCGGGCCCGTTGCGAACTCGGCATGCACTTCCCCCGCAATATTAAGATAACGCGTGAAGATGGTGCATTCCGACCAAAACAAAACCTGATTAAGCGTAATCAGAAATAACCCATCACTACCGATAGCATTGTGGTCTACCAATAAACCGGAGATCACAATGCTACGTTGGCAACCAGGTGTAGTTTTACTTTCAGAATTCGATATCAAAATTGGCAGGCTATCAGCCAGCGTTAGAAAGAGGACTCTGACCCAGTCCGATATCCAGCGCGCTTGCGATGCAGCAGACAACGCTATAGCCGACATGCTGAGGAAAGACCATGAGACACGATCACGACATCATAACCAGAGAGGAAATGATCGAGCTGACGGGGACGTCACTTAAATCAAAACAATGTGAGGCGCTGGGCCGGGCCGGCATCTTCTTTATGGAAAGAGCAGATGGCCACCCTAAAACCACATGGGGCCACTTCCTGAACCCGATCAAGTACCGCGGCCAGAAGGAAGATATAACACACGAAAATGACGAACCTGATTTTGGAGCTATATTCGATGGCCGGAAAGCGAAAGAATCCTGCCGATAGCTGGATGCCCCCGCGAGTATACCGGGGCAAGGCTGCATTTGAATTCCGTACGAAAGACAACAAAGGGATCCGCCTGTGTGGGTTAAATGAACCACAATCCGCTGTATGGCTGGCATATGAAAAAGCTGTAGGTGAAGTGACGGACAGAAAAACGTTCCAGGCGCTCACAGAACAGTTTATGGCGTCCCCGGACTGGCAGGATTTAGCGGCAGAAACCAGAAAAGACTATACGAAATACGCAGGAAAAGTATTGCCAGTATTCGGGAAAGTTAACCCTGATAAAATTAAACCTGAACACATCCGGCGATATATGGATCAACGTGGTATTGCCAGTAAAACGCAGGCCAACCGGGAAAAGAGTTTTCTTTCGCGGGTATTCCGCTGGGGTTACGAGCGGGGTTACGTCCAGCACAATCCCTGCCAGGGCGTTAAGAAGTTCAAAGAGACAGCCCGAGAGCGTTACATCACCGACGAAGAATACAAAGCGGTTTACGATGTTGCTCCGGACGTAGTGCGCGCCACCATGGAAATAGCTTATTTGTGTCTGGCCCGACAAAGCGATGTGCTGGCTTTAACTGAAGACCAGATTCGGGAAACCGGGATATTTATCCGCCAGGGGAAAACAGGAGTGAAGCAAATCAAGGCATGGTCGCCACGCCTCCGCGCTGCCGTCGCCCTCGCCCGTTCCCTGCCGTTAAAGCCTGGTATCCGTAGCCTGTTTGTCATTCACCAGACCAGCGGCAGTAAATACACTCGCGACGGTTTTAATTCACGCTGGCGCGAAGCCAAAATTGCAGCACAGGAGAAATATCCACACCTGCAGATTGATTTCACATTTCACGATCTGAAGGCTAAAGGTGTTTCTGATCTGGAAGGAAGCCTCGAAGAGAAGCAGGCGATTTCTGGCCATAAGAATTCGAGACAAACGGCGATTTATGACAGGAAAACTAAAATTGTGCCGGTTGTTGGCGGTCAGAAAAAATGAATCGCTATGCGTTCGTAGAAAAAACATCTTCGGACGCATCTTCGGAAATGACGCTTCGAAAATGAAAAAACCACCCGGAGGTGGTTTCACGACACTGCTTATTGCTTTGATTATTCTACTTTATCCCAATGGTACCCGGAGTGGGACTTGAACCCACACAGCGCGAACGCCGAGGGATTTTAAATCCCTTGTGTCTACCGATTCCACCATCCGGGCTCGGGATATAAAGTGGAGGCGCGTTCCGGAGTCGAACCGGACTAGACGGATTTGCAATCCGCTACATAACCGCTTTGCTAACGCGCCTTTAATACCTGAACACCCGCTACTGCCGATGCTTTTAATTTGGAGCGGGAAACGAGACTCGAACTCGCGACCCCGACCTTGGCAAGGTCGTGCTCTACCAACTGAGCTATTCCCGCATCATCAAGTAGATTAGCTAATCACTTGATTTTGTTATCGTCTGGAAGACTGTGCCGCCGTTCGATGCGTTGCATTCTACTTATCTCACGCGGTGAGTCAACGGTATTTTTCGCTACTTCGTGTCGTTTGCTGAAATTTGCGTCGAAACGATCACTGTTCAAGCAAATCGCCGCGCGCAGCGTTCAAATATTGTAACATTGACCACAGCGTCAACACCGCAGCAACCATGAACAGAACGATACCAGCCCACTCCACCCACACATTAGGCCGCCACAGCATCCAGACCAGCGCCGCCATCTGGGCCGTCGTTTTCACTTTACCAATCCATGATACGGCTACGCTGCTGCGTTTACCCAGCTCAGCCATCCACTCGCGCAGAGCAGAAATAATAATTTCACGCGCGATCATTGTCGCTGCCGGCAAAGTCACCCACCAGGTATGATAGTGTTCTGCGACCAACACCATGGCAATAGCCACCATCACTTTATCCGCAACCGGATCAAGGAAGGCGCCAAAGCGAGTGCTCTGGTTCCAGCGACGCGCCAGATAGCCATCAAACCAATCGGTAACAGCGGCAACAAAGAAAATCAATGCGCAGACAAAAGGCGCCCAGCTAAAAGGCAGATAGAACGCCAGCACAAAAAACGGTATCAGAATAACGCGAAACAGAGTGAGCAACGTCGGAATATTAAATCGCATGGTAACGGGTAACTGTATGTTGTAAGTGTTAATTAGCCCTATGGTGCTACAGAGCCCCTAATGTTTCAACGAGTAGTAGATCTTTTCTGCCAGTCCGTGAGATATACCCGGTACTTGCGCAATTTCCTCTACGCTAGCTTTCTGCAACCCCTGCAGGCCGCCCATATATTTCAACAACATTTGTCGGCGTTTCGGGCCAACACCTTCAATCGTCTCAAGTGTACTGGTACTTTTCACCTTCGCCCGTTTTTTACGATGCCCTGAGATAGCGTGATCGTGTGATTCGTCGCGAATGTGCTGGATAACATGCAGAGCAGGAGAATCCGGCGGCAGACTAAAGCCCTCACCTTCTGGCTCAAAGAATAACGTCTCCAACCCGGCTTTACGATCGCTCCCCTTCGCCACCCCCAGCAGTAGCGGATGATTTTTATCCCATGGCACATCCAGTTCGGCAAACACGGCTTTGGCCTGACCAAGCTGGCCCTTACCGCCGTCTATCAGGATAACGTCCGGGATTTTATTCTCTTCAATTGCTTTACCGTACCGGCGTCGTAATACCTGATTCATGGCCGCGTAATCATCACCAGGGGTAATACCGGTAATATTGTAGCGACGGTATTCCGCCCGTAGCGGACCATTGCTATCGAACACCACGCAGGATGCGACGGTTTGCTCCCCCATGGTATGGCTGATATCAAAGCACTCCATCCGCGTCACCGCCGGCAGCTTAAGTAGTGTCGCCAGAGCCTGCAGACGTTGGCTGACCGTTGATTGTTGCGACAGTTTGGTAGTAAGCGCAACGGCGGCGTTGGTGCGCGCCAGCTTCAGATAACGCGCGCGATCGCCGCGGGGTTTAGTCTGCACATTCACCCGACGACCGGCCAGCTCGGACAACGAATCCGCAAGCAGGGTTTTATCGCTCAAGTTGAAATCGAGTAAAATTTCCCCCGGTAAGGTTCGCATCTGGCTGCCCTGTAGATAGAACTGCCCCACAAAGGTTTCCACTACCTCACCCAACTCAGTGCCACCCGGAACTTTCGGGAAATAACTGCGGCTACCGAGAACCTTACCCTGGCGAATAAACAGCACATGCACACAGGCCATTCCGGCATCAAAAGCCACGCCGATAACATCCAGATCGTCACCATTATTGGAAACGAACTGTTTCTCCGTCACCCGACGTACCGCCTGGATCTGATCGCGGATGCGGGCGGCTTCTTCAAATTCAAGCGCCTGGCTGGCCTTTTCCATCCGGGCAATCAGTTGCGTCAATACCTGATCGTCTTTCCCGGCGAGAAACAGCCGCACGTATTCTACCTGCTGCTGGTACTCTTCTTCACTTACAAGTCCGGCGACGCACGGTCCTAAACAACGGCCAATTTGATATTGCAGACAGGGACGAGAGCGATTGCGGTAGACGCTATTTTCACATTGGCGAATGGGGAAAATTTTTTGCAGCAGCGCGAGCGTTTCGCGAACGGCATAGCCGTTAGGGAATGGGCCAAAATATTCGCCTTTGGCGTGTTTAGCGCCACGGTGCATCGCCAGTCGTGGATGGGTATCGCCGCTGAGGAAAATAAAGGGATAGGATTTATCGTCACGCAGCAGCACGTTATAACGCGGTTGATACAGCTTGATGTAGTTATGCTCAAGCAGCAGCGCTTCCGTTTCGGTATGGGTAACGGTCACGTCAATTTGCGCGATCAACGCCACCAGAGCCTCGGTTTTACGCGAAGCCAGGTTGCTGCGAAAATAGCTGCTAAGGCGCTTTTTCAGATCTTTTGCTTTGCCAACATAAATGACGGTACCACCAGCATCATACATACGATAGACGCCCGGTTGGCTGGTCACCGTCTTGAGGAAAGCTTTTGCGTCAAAAACATCACTCACTGACTTGCTAACGACTCCGCATTGCACAGGCCATGGCGAATTGCCAGGTGAGTTAGCTCCACATCGCCATGAATGTTTAATTTGCTGAACATTCGATAACGATAGCTATTCACCGTCTTGGGACTCAGATTTAATTGTTCTGAGATCTCATTGACCTTTTGGCCCTTAGTGATCATCAGCATAATCTGCAACTCACGTTCAGACAAACTGGCAAACGGTGATTCCGTTTTTTCCGGTTCAATCTGACTGAGCGCCATCTGTTGGGCGATATCGGAAGCGATATAACGTTGACCCGAAGCAACACAACGAATCGCATTTACCACTTCCTGCGGGGCAGCGCCTTTACTTAAGTAACCGGCGGCGCCAGCCTGCATGACCTTCGCAGGCAGCGGATTTTCAGTATGCACGGTCAACATGATCACTTTGGTATCGACAATGGAGCGCGCGATTTTTCGTGTCGCTTCAAGCCCCCCAATACCAGGCATGTTCATATCCATCAGGACGACGTCCACAGGATTCGCACGGCACCACTTAACGGCATCCTCGCCGCAGCAGGCCTCACCGACAACTTTAATCCCTTTTATATCTTCCAGAATGCGTCGTATCCCTGCGCGCACTAGTTCGTGGTCATCAACAAGAAGTACGTTGATCAAAGGAATAATCTCCAGAATTAGGGATAACGCTACTGATAGTTTATCTCCCATATATTACCGGGTTTTATCGTAACTTTAAAAGCCCAAAAAGTGTCCTGAAGAAGATTTCCCTCCCATTTATGGCAATTTGTCTCCACACCAGGTGGAAACCTATACAGAACATATAGTTGGATTATGTTTCTTTTTTAACATTCACCCTACAGAAGGCGCAAAAAAAGCAACAGAACGGGTTGCGGATTAATAGGATTCGAAAGATGTAACAATAATTAACTTCCGCCAAAAGCGGCGGAAAATATTAACGATGAGCACTTAGATGAACAGATATTATTCAGTAAATTTAACCGCTCAGCGCGCAACATCAGCAACACAAATCACGCGCTCCTTTTTTTTCTACCGCTTGTGGTATACTGCGCCGCCTTAACATTTAGTATTGCGCGACAGCGCTGATAGCAAACGAGGATATCGATGAGCACACCAGATTTTTCCACTGCAGAAAATAATCAACAGTTGGCGCAGGAAGTCTCCTGCCTGAAAGCCCTGCTGACGCTAATGCTTCAGGCTATGGGTCAGGCAGATGCTGGCCGCGTGATTATTAAAATGGAAAAGCAAATCGCGCAGATGGAAGATGAGGCTCAGGCTGCCGTATTCTCCAGCACCGTTAAGCAAATTAAACAAGCTTACCGTCAGTAAGAAAGGACCGGCTGAAAGCGATCGCTGACAGCCGGTTTCACGTCTGACACGCAGAACGAGCGATTCGCTCAAATTAATCCTGTTGCGACGGCATAACAGGCAATTTGCGTTTTGTTGGGGGCGTTAAATTTCCGCTGCATATTCTTCTGATGAAAATTGACCGTATTTTCTGAAATAGACAATATCATCGCCACCTCTGCCGAGGTCTTTCCTTCTGCGGTCCATTTTAGGATCTCCAGCTCGCGCCGGCTAAACTTCATCTCCGGCGGCATCACCATTTCATCCTCCAGCCGCAGCAACGCCAGCAGGCTAAGCTCGGTCAGCGTTCTTAGACGTAACTCTAATTCGTCCTCGTGATACGGACCCGGCTGCGCATTTTTAGCAGAAACCGATAAGAAGCCCAACGCATGATTTGGCAAGGTCAGACACTGCGTCACGCCTTTATTTAAACCATGATCGCGCGCGCCATTCCACAATTCTGGGGTCTCGCAAAAAAGCTGGTCATTCCATGGTAGATGTCCACGAAGAAAATTTTCTCTGCGTAATACCGGATCAATAGCAAAATAATTCTCCGCCTGATAATGTGACATCCAGGCCTGAGGATAAGTTGATTGCAACGTCAGTTTCGGGCGTGTAAAAGGCACCGGATGGCGCACACAGAGTGCGTAGTAGTCGTATTCCAGTTCTTCTGTTTGCTGTTGGAGAAGGTTATAAACCGAATCCCCATCATGAGTTGACTGGAATTGTTGCAGCATTTCCCGCCGCCAGCTGAAAAAATCAATGTCCCTCATAGCCTACCAAATAACCCCTGATTGATAATCATTATTATAAATACATAAAACTAACACATAAATCTTATTTATATGTATAAAATAACGTAGCCATCGCATTATTCGATTTTCGCTGACGATTATTTATCGAACTAAGGAAGAAAATATGTTCTGCCACGCCAGCAACGGCGGTGATTGGCAGGTTGTCCGATCGCGGCCCCCAGCCAAATGTGAGGACCACGATGAGAGAGAAGTGTTATTGCATGAGAAATTTTTCGAGGAACTGACGAGTACGCGGTTGCTGCGGGTTAGCAAATAGCTCTCTGGCCTTACCTTGTTCGACGATACGCCCCTGATCCATGAAAATGGCGCGGTCGGCGACATCGCGAGCGAAACTCATCTCATGGGTGACAATAACCATGGTGCGCTTTTCCTGCGCCAGTTGACGGATGGTGTTGAGTACCTCGCCCACTAACTCTGGATCCAATGCAGAAGTTGGCTCATCAAAAAGAATAACATCCGGGCGCATTGCTAACGCGCGGGCAATCGCCACACGCTGCTGCTGCCCGCCGGATAAACGACGCGGATAGCTATTCTCTTTTCCCGACAGCCCTACCTTTGCCAGCAGTTCACGCGCCAGAGAAATGGCCTCGTTCTTATCTTCGCCTTTTACGATAACCGGCCCTTCAATAATATTTTCCAGCACCGTACGATGCGGGAAAAGATTGAAGTTCTGGAACACAAAGCCAACATGCTGTCGCAGACGGCGGATCAACCCTTTTTGCTGGCCAATACTACGCGAAGTATCGATAGTCACATCGCCTACGCGAATGGTACCGCTTTCGGGGTGTTCAAGCAGGTTAATGCTGCGCAACAGCGTGGTTTTACCAGAGCCGCTCGGGCCGATAATCGCCACGACCTCCCCTTCCTGAACCTCGAGATCGATACCGTGCAGCACGGTCTGCCCGTGGAATTTTTTCACCAGTTTTTTGACTTCAATCGCACTCATTTTGGATCACGCTCCTGGCGATTCAGCTGATTTTCAAAATAATTCTGCAAGGTGGATAGTACGGTCGCCATCACCCAATAGATCAGCGAGGCGGCCAGATACATCGTAAATACTTCCAGCGTACGTGAGGTAATTAACTGTGCCTGGCGGAACAGTTCCGGTACCTGAATCGTCGCCGCCAGCGAAGTATCTTTGACAAGGCTGATAAAGCTGTTAGAGAGCGGCGGCAGCGCCACGCGGGCAGCCTGCGGTAAAATAGCCCGACGCAAAGTCTGCCACGGCGTCATGCCGATACTGGCGGCGGCCTCCCACTGCCCTTTGTCTATAGAGGCAATCGCCGCGCGCAGCGTTTCCGCCGCATAGGCCGCTGTATTCAATGACAAGCCAATCATCGCCGCCGGAATCGGATCCAGCTCAATGCCGAACTGCGGCAAACCGTAATAGATCATGAACAGTTGGGCAATCAGCGGGGTGCCGCGGAAAATAGAGATATACATCCGCGCCAGCCATCTGACCGGCCAGATTGACGACATGCGCATCAGTGCGAGGATAAATCCCAGCAGCAGGCCGAAGAACATACCGCCGATGCTCAGTTGTAACGTAAAAACCGCGCCTTTTAAAAGGTAAGGCGCGGAGTCAATGACCAGTTGGATACTTTCTTGCATTCGATTTATTCTGCATTAGACGTGCGGATGATAAGCAAACAGCGCGGGCGCGCCACCGGTATGGATAAACAGAATCGGCCCCTCATCCTTAAAGCGGTTCTGATTAATGCCGTCAATCAGCCCGGCCATGGCCTTTCCGGTATAAACCGGATCCAGCAGGATACCTTCCAGCTGCGCCAGCAGTTTCACCGCTTCCATGCCTTCTTCATTGGGCGTACCGTATCCGGGAGCAAAATAATCATCCCACAAGGTAATCTCCGCTTTGGCCTGCAGCTCAAGACTGTTGGCAACGGCCTGCTGCAGCGTCACCACCTTAGGCAACTGGTCGGCAACGCTACGTGACACGGTCACCCCGATTAACTCTGCGTTCGGCATCAGCTGTTCCAGGCCTACCGCCAGCCCGGCATGAGTACCCGCGCTACCGGAGGCGACCACTACCGAAGAGATCTCCACCGCGCCTTCACATTGCTGGGCGATTTCCAGTGCGCTTTCGACATAACCTAACGCGCCCAGGGCGTTAGATCCGCCGACCGGAATGACATAAGGACGGTATCCCTGAGCTTCAATACGTGTCGCCAGCTCTTCAAGCTGCGCGTTGGGATCGGTCAATGCATCACACATCTCAACATGAGTATTGAACAGATCCAGCAGCAGGCGGTTACCGTTAGTCAGATAATTTTCAGCACGCGTGCCTATCGGATTTTCCAACAACGCGACGCAGTGCAGCCCCAGTTTCGCAGCCACGGCTGCCGTCTGGCGCACATGGTTCGATTGAATCGCCCCTGCGGTGATCAGCGTATCAGCGCCCTCACGCAGCGCATCGGCGGCGAGGAACTCCAGCTTACGCAGTTTATTTCCTCCCATCGCCATGGGGGTGACATCATCGCGTTTTATAAAAATATCCCGTCCGAGATGATCGGACAGGCGTGGTAGATATTCCAGCGGCGTCGGCGCGCCAATAAACTCCAGGCGCGGAAAACGCGTTAAATTTTGTAGTGACATGGCACCTCCAGACTCAGTTATCCTTATTATGCACGCAGTTGCTGGCGAAATAAAAAAAGGCGCCGTTATCAGCGCCTTTTTTCATCTTCAGACGTTACTTAGTGACGTCAGCACCAAACCATTTTTCTGAAAGCGCCTTCAGGCTGCCATCTTTCTGCATATCTGCAATAGCGGTGTCCACCGCTTTCAGCAGATCTTCATTTCCTTTACGTAACGCCACCCCGGACTCCTGACGGGAGAATGCTTCACCGGTTACAGCCAGAGTGTTGTTCGTTTTCTTGACCAAATCCAACGCTGCCAGACGGTCAACCAAAATGGCGTCAATACGGCCTACGCGCAGGTCCTGATATTTTGTCGGGTCATCATCATAGGTGCGGATATCAACGCCCTGTACGTTCTGGCGCAACCACTCTTCATAATTGGTACCCAGGCCAACGCCGACTTTTTTACCTTTCAGGTCCGCCGCGGTTTTAATCACGCCTTCGTTACCCTTTTTCACCAGCGCCTGAACACCAGAAATAGTATAAGGGGTGGAGAAGTCGTATTTTTTCTTGCGCTGGTCGGAAATAGTGACCTGGTTAATCACCACATCAATACGTTTAGAATCGAGAGAAGCCAGCATGCCGTCCCATTTGGTGGGTTTGAGATCGGCTTTCACCCCGATGTGTTTCGCCAGTTCATTGGCAAACTCAACTTCAAAACCGGTCAATTTGCCATCATCGCCTTGATAACTAAACGGCGGGTATGTACCTTCCAGGCCAACGCGTAGCGTGCCGCGCTCTTTGACCTGATTAAGCAGATTTTCAGCGGCGAAGGTTTTCACGCTTACACCAGCCATCAATGCTACGGCCATTGCGCCCATCAGCGCCTGACGACCCAGAAGTGCTAATTTCATAGATACCCCGAATATAATGAGATTTTCGTGTAGTGTAAGGCGTTTAGCAGCAGCCTACCAACATCTATCCGCTACATCTTATGCCAATTTATTATATATGCGGCTATTTAGGGTATAGCGAAAAAGCAACGAAATTATTCATATTTGCCAGTTATCTCCCATACTGCAAAGGTCAGCTTGATGACGCCAGGAGCATGGAAGATGAAAAATCCCACGTTGTTGCAATGTTTTCACTGGTATTACCCGGAAGGTGGCGAGTTATGGCGGGAAGTAGAAGCCCTTGCGCCAAATCTCAATGAAATTGGCATTAATATGATTTGGTTGCCGCCCGCCTATAAGGGCGCTTCCGGCGGTTATTCAGTTGGCTACGATAGTTACGATCTTTTCGACCTCGGTGAATTCGATCAGAAAGGATCGGTTGCCACCAAATACGGCGATAAAGCTCAGCTGTTAGCGGCGATTAATGCGCTAAAAGAGCATCAAATTGCCGTACTTCTTGATGTCGTCGTAAACCACAAGATGGGCGCCGATGAGAAAGAACGCATCCGCGTACAACGCGTTGATGAACAGGACCGCACGCAAATCGCGGAAGAAATCATCGAATGTGAAGCCTGGACCCGCTATACCTTTCCGGGCCGCGGTGGCAAATATTCACAATTTATCTGGGACTATAAATGTTTTAGCGGTATCGACCATATCGAAAATCCCGATGAAGATGGCGTATTCAAAGTTGTTAATGACTACACCGGCGATGGCTGGAACGATCAGGTCGACGATGAAATGGGCAACTTCGATTATCTCATGGGCGAAAATATCGATTTCCGTAACCATGCCGTGACCGAAGAGATAAAATATTGGGCCCGCTGGGTCATTGAACAGACCGGCTGCGATGGTTTCCGCCTTGATGCCGTCAAACATATTCCGGCATGGTTTTATAAAGAGTGGATTGAGCATGTGCAGGGGTCCACCGATAAACCGCTATTCATTGTTGCCGAATACTGGTCACACGAGGTGGATAAGCTACAGCAGTACATCGACCTTGTTGACGGTAATACCATGCTGTTTGATGCGCCGCTGCAGATGAAATTCCATGAAGCCTCGCGTCAGGGCCGCGATTACGACATGAGTCAAATCTTCACCGGGACGCTGGTGGAAGCCGACCCATTCCATGCGGTCACGTTGGTCACAAATCATGACACCCAACCGCTTCAGGCGCTGGAAGCGCCGGTCGAGGCCTGGTTTAAGCCGTTAGCCTATGCGCTGATTTTACTGCGTGAAAACGGTGTTCCCTCGGTATTTTACGCCGACCTGTTCGGCGCAAGTTATGAAGATACCGGCGGAGATGGCCAGACATACTCCATCGAGATGCCGGTTATCGAGCAGCTTCACGAACTCATCGATGCGCGTCAGCGTTTCGCCCACGGCGTACAAACACTGTGGTTCGATCATCCTAACTGTATCGCCTTCAGCCGCAGCGGCACCGATGAACATCCTGGCTGCGTAGTGGTGCTCTCCAACGGCGACGATGGCGAGAAAACGTTACCGCTTGGCGAGAATTATGCCAATAAACGCTGGAAGGATTTTCTCAATAATCGACAAGAGGTTATTGAGACTGATGACGAGGGCAATGCCGTATTCACCTGTAATGCAGGCAGCGTAAGCGTGTGGGTGATTGAAGAGGTGCTTTGAGGTCAGCGGGCTGGCTTTATAGCCGGCCCGCCAACATCGATTACTGCGCGGTCGTACTCGCCGTCTGGTTCTTTTTCCAGGCCTGCTCGCATTCCGGCGTTAAGCGTTCAACACGGGTTAACGTCATTCGATCGTATTCCAGCGTGTTTCCAGTACGTTCAATAGGATAAATATCGAGGCTGCTGGTCACATTATAAACCTGATTGTCGCGGTTCATTAATTTTCCCGGCTCAGCAATTACCCGCTGCCACTGACGGCAATCGAGAGTATCTCCGTCTTTGGTAACGATAAACGTCGCTATCGCCTCAGGACTTACCATTGCGCTCTGCGGTCCCTTCGATTGCCAGAACCCTTCCAGCCCTGCAGGCGCCGGCGCTTTGACCACCGCCTCATAGGTATCAACCTGAACGCATCCGGCCAGGGTAAGCAGCGTGCCAGCCATAACAATCTTTTTCATCATCCATCCCACAAACCGATAAAAAAGTATTGTGGCATTAAAGCGTTAAGGCCGCCACCCCTGCGCGATGCTCCCGTTGCTTAGCCTCGCCTTCAATCTCAGCGTTTATTCTTACCGATTATTATTAGTTGTATGAAACCTGAATGACAAATGCATTTTTTGAATAGAATATAGCCAGCGCCAATTTAATAGGCTGCCCCTCCATAAGGATAATCCGAAAATAAATTACAATTCTGGCGACGATATGCCGCGACACCGGGCATTATTACTGTCAGGGTCTGCTTATTCTTTTTCTATGGCTTTACTTTGAGAATATTCCTGGCAAATTATGAGTATTATTAGCGAATAGTTTAGCTTGGCTAATGCTTTCCGCATAAAGTCAGGTGTTACAAAAATGGACTTCATCACACGGCCTGGGCCAGATGAATTATCGTTACGTGTTGATTGAGGATGGGTCATGTCAACGATTATCATGGATTTGTGCAGCTATACCCGGCTAGGTTTAACCGGATATCTGGCAAGCCGGGGAATAAAGAAGCGCGATATCATTGAGGTGCGTAGCGCACAGAGTTTGAAAGAGCGCTGCGAATCGCTGCGTCCGGCGGTTGTGTTTCTCAACGAAGACTGTTTTATACATCACGAAGAGAGCAATCAACTTATCCGCGACATCATTACCACCTACCCCGATACTCTATTTGTTATTTTTATGTCGCTGGCCAACATCCATTTTGATCACTATTTACTTGTACGCAAGAATTTACTTATCAGCTCAAAATCCCTTACGCCGAAAGACCTTGATAACATACTGGGTAATTATCTACAGACCGATAGCGCCAATAATCTAAACCAATTACGCATCCGCATTCCCACTCTATCGCTCAGTCAGGCCGAATCGAATATGCTGCAAATGTGGATGGCCGGCCACGCTACTTCACATATTTCCAGGCAGATGAATATCAAAGCAAAAACCGTTTCGTCACATAAAGGTAATATTAAGAAAAAAATCCAGACACACAATAAACAGGTGATTTACCATATTGTTCGGTTGGCTGAAAACATCACTTCCGGGATTTACGTCAATATGCGCTGATGGCAAACTGGCGGCGATTACCGCCAGTTTCTGAATGGGGCCCTACTCTGCTTTCTCAACAAAGATGCCGTCCGGGTGCCCCACTTCATTGAAAAACCAGATCCCCAGCGGGTAATCTTCCAGCGCCACAAGATACATGGTTCCTTCACTAAACGACTCAATTGCCAGTACTACCCCCGATCGACGTGGGCCACCGTCGGTCTTTACCGTGACACGATCGTTTACCTGCATAACTCGCCTCCTCTCGTTTTGAGCCAGTGTAGAACAAAAGCTGACTTCACGCAGCGTTCAGCCAGCGCAATTGGCGTTTTTATAGACCGTCTATACTTAAAGAGGCCCTTTCAGAGCCGAGCGAGGTAGTGATGATGAAATCCGCTAAAGACCACGGTGTGATGAATACCGACGGGATTGACGTTAATGTCGATGCCCTGCTGGCGGCGATCAATGAGATTAGCGAAAGCGAAGTACATCGTAGTGAAGATGATCCGCATCATGTCAGTATCGATGGCCGTGATGAACACACATGGCGCGAGCTGGCCGAAGCCTTTGAGCTTGATATTCATGACTTTAGCGTTACTGAAGTCAATCGCTAAGCTCAGGTGAAAAAAATCCCGGCTCGCAGGAGTCGGGATCAAACTTGCTAATGCAAGAAGCACTTGAAAATTCGTTACACCGGGAAATCCGATGCATGGAAGACATTATCCTCAATTATTTTGCATGACAAGAAGTATTCATGATGAGAATTATTGAGAAATGCGGCTTATATGTACAACTTATTTAATAACCCAGGCGCGACAAGGCTTGCCTGTTATCGTTCTTTTACGAACGGTATGCTTGCGCCATGCATTTTTTAAGAATTTTCCCATACCGAAGAGCAACAACGCGGCAATAAAGGTGAGCATCCTCACATTACCAGGCCCTACCCAGCCGAACAAACCCGATTACGTCCATTCTGCTTTGCCAGATACAGGCGATGATCGGCAATCGACTGCAGCTCCTCAAAGTTAAACTCATCTGATGTCTCGCTACTACTTATCCCCAGTGAGGCGCTGATCCGCAAACTAACGCTATTGTGCAACAATATCTCCCGGCTATGGATACGCAGACGAATACGCTCAGCAATCGCACGCGCTTGCGGCAGTTGGGTATTGGGTAGAACGATACAGAACTCTTCACCACCAACGCGTCCGGCAATATCCTGCTCGCGAATCTGTCCCATAATAGTACTGCCAACCAACGTCAAAACACGGTCCCCTGCCTGGTGACCATGTTTATCATTGATGCCTTTAAAATAATCCAGATCCAGCTGTATGACGGATATCGGTTGATTATTCCGCCGGCAGCTTCGGGCCGCCGCGATCGCCCGTTCAAACAGAGCGCCGCGATTTAGCAGCCGCGTTAATGCGTCATGCCAGGCCTACCACTCAAGGGACGCCTGCAACACGCTCATGTTGATGACCATACGGCGAATAACCCCCCACGACACAATCAACATGAGGGTAAACATTAACCACATCAGGGTCAGTGCGATGGAAATCGTCCCGAAATCACCACGCACTCCTTCCTTCAAAGTATGAATATGCAACAGTACGCCGTCAAAGTTGCGGATCTTTTCCCAACTGATATAGCGAGTTAACTGACGTATGCCGCCATGGTTATCATTGGTCAACGCATAACGAAGTTGTTCTTGTTCCTTTGGCGAGAGCGGCGTCAGGACATCATCCGGCGCCGAAGAGGCGAGCAAATTGAGCTGCTTGTCATACAGTTGATACTCGCCCATTTGCCCTCCTTTTACCGCACTGACCAGAAAATTCTGCAGGTCGCGGATGGAAAAATCCATCGCCAGCACCCCCAGCCAGTAGTGCTCATAATCAAGAGGAATCGAGGCCGTAACCACCTGCGGTTGCGTATACCCGTCTTCTTGTTGAGTCGTTTGCCAGAGGATCCCTCGCCCTGGATTATCACGCTGGGTTTGCCGCATAAACCATGCTGACCCCGTATCTCGCGAGAACTGCGCCAGCACCTGGCTGGAACTGCGCGGGGCATCGGTTGTGGTATAAAACCCGCTGCGAGAAACGTAGGACATGCGCTCGCTGAAAATTCTGTTGTTATTGGTCAAACGCAGAAGATAGCCCAGCTCAAGGGTAGCCATCAGTTCATTGCTGGCCTGAGGATTATTACGCGATAACAGATCATCAGCGTCGACAAAAGAATCTGAAACCCCGTATACCGTCAGAGTACGCCGGTTGTTTAGCTCGACTGACCAGATGGGATCATGACGTTTACTGATGTACTCCTGTTCGGCCCGGCGCAGAATCGCGAAATCCAGCGGATTCTCCAGTGCTGATTGCATGCTGTTGCGGAAAAAGAGCAGCCGATTGAGATTAAATTGCAACAGCCCATCCATTTCATGGGCCACGTTCTCAAGATTATTACGTTGGTTGGCGACATAGGCTTCTTCCAGTACGCGGATTTCTCGCCAGATGAGCAACGTTGAAAAGAACAGCACCACGATGAAACAGATATTGACCACTCGCCCCGGATTGAAGAGGCGATGAAACTTTTTTGGCCAGAGCGGCTTATCCATTATTTACTCGCAGTACGGTCAAAGAAACCAACAACATCAACGCTCCTTGTCCGAACGTAATCAATATTAAAAGCGCCCGCACCAGCGGGCGCTGCACATCTAATTATGCTGCGAATGTTGCCCTTCGCCGCGGACCAACTCATCTTCACGGAAGGCTTCACGCTGTACGACCTGTCCGTCATACCACCGGCACTCGACCATATCGTCGGCAATGCCGGTGACGACCATCCGCGGCCCGCCGTTTTTTCGTCTGACTTCATCACTGACCAACAAGACCATTTTTGCCTCCGGTATCAGGAAGAAACTGTTTCACCTTAGACGACCCCGGCCCATTTTGCGTAGCCGGCGCAGGGATTTATTTCGCTTTACCGCGTAACGCGGTGATAGCTTTAACGACGCCAAAGACGATAGCGCCAATGATAAATCCTAGCACCAGATTAGCGGCCACAGGCAATGTGGATGCCAGCATTCCGCTTAGCCCATGGGCAAAATTCTCGATGAAATGATGCAGCGGCGCTACGCCGTGAACCACGATACCGCCGCCAACCAGAAACATCGCCAGGGTACCGACGAAAGTCAGAATTTTCATCAATCGCGGCGCGATGGCCAGGAGCGCTTTTCCAACCCACTGCGCCAGTGCGCTTTTCTTCTCCGCCAGCCAATATCCCATGTCATCGAGCTTCACAATGACGCCCACCAGGCCGTAAACCCCAACGGTCACGAGAATGGCGATGCCGGATAAAATCAGGATCTGATTAAGCAATGGCGCATCAGCTACAATACCCAGGGTAATCGCGACGATTTCGGCTGATAAGATAAAGTCGGTACGGATCGCCCCTTTTACTTTATCGCGTTCAAAGGCCTGCGGATCCTGAGCTGCAAGCGTTTCCAGCCGCTGCTGGCGCAATTTCGGATCTTCCTTATTCTTGCGCGCATGCAGGTTATGCAGCACTTTTTCAAAGCCTTCAAAGCAGAGAAATGCGCCGCCCAGCATCAATAGCGGTGTAATGGCCCAGGGAATAAAGGCGCTGATGAGTAACGCCAGCGGCACCAGAATCACTTTATTCAGGAACGAGCCTTTTGCCACTCCCCATACTACCGGGAGCTCGCGGTTGGCTCTTACGCCTGTGACCTGCTGCGCATTGAGAGAAAGATCATCGCCCAGTACGCCAGCCGTTTTCTTGGCCGCCAGTTTTCCCATGACGGAGATATCGTCCAGCAGCGTGGCAATATCGTCCAATAAGGTTAAAAGACTACTTCCCGCCAAAATGTGCTTCCTTCAATTTCTGTTTATGAAACATAGAGTATGAGGCAAAAGTGCCCTCTCGCCCAGAGATGTCATTAGTCAACAAAAATATAACAAAAAAAGCACATTGAAAGCGCTCGCCAGCACGTTAGTTTTCACGTTAACTATATGTTCCCTTTCTATCTCTTTTCGTCGCGAGGAAGTATGTCTACCCGTCAGCTGTTACCCCTTATCGGCGCGCTGTTTGCGCTGTATATCATTTGGGGTTCAACCTATTTTGCTATCGCTATTGGCGTTGCCAGCTGGCCGCCGTTGATGATGGCCGGGATCCGCTTTCTCTCTGCCGGCGGCGTGTTGCTCATCTATTTGCTGGCCACCGGCCATAAACTCCCGGCCCGCCGGCCGCTACTTAATGCGGCACTGATAGGCATTCTGTTGCTTGCCGTCGGTAATGGCTTCGTCACTCTTGCAGAACATCAGCATGTACCATCAGGCATCGCAGCGGTGATGGTCGCCACCGTACCGCTGTTTACGCTCTGCTTCAGCCGTTTTTTTGGCATTGCTACGCGCAAGCTGGAATGGTTCGGTATTGCGATCGGTCTGGCGGGAATAGTGATGCTCAATAGCGGCGGCAACCTCAGCGGCAATCCCTGGGGCGCATTGCTGATTCTGATTGGTTCCCTGAGCTGGGCGTTTGGCTCGGTTTACGGTTCCCGTATTGAATTACCAACCGGGATGATGGCGGGCGCGATTGAAATGCTGGCGGCAGGGATAGTGCTTTCCGCGGCATCCTGGTTCTCAGGCGAAAAACTCACCCAAATGCCCTCCTGGTCTGGAATATTTGCCGTTGCGTATCTGGCTATTTTTGGCTCGCTTATCGCCATCAATGCCTATATGTATCTGATACGTAACGTAACGCCGGCGGTTGCTACCAGCTATGCCTATGTCAATCCGGTTGTCGCCGTGCTGCTGGGGACCGGATTTGGCGGCGAAAGTCTCTCATTTATCGAATGGCTGGCACTGGCGGTGATTATTTTCGCGGTCGTGTTGGTGACGCTGGGTAAATATCTCTTCCCTGCCCGCTCCACCGTTACGCCTTGTCAATCGGATCGATAAAACCAATGCCCTGAGTGTCGATCTGCGCGCAATTTCCACCGCCGCAGATCCACTCCTCCAGACGATCGCATAAAGCATCATCGCTTAATTTCTGCCGCCCGCGGAGCGCGCACTCCCAGACAATAAGCACCCGCCAACCTTGTGCTAACAACATCGCCAGGTCGCGGCGATCGCGCTGCACGTTAGCGCCAATCTTTTTCAGCCAGAAATCGGTACGGGTCGCCGGTACTTTAAACAGATAACAGTGATGATGATGCCAAAAGCAGCCATGGGTGAAAATAACGCAGCGGTAGTCAGACAGCAGAAAATCAGGCCGCCCCGGTAGCGATGCCTCCTGAACGCGAAAAGTGAATCCGGCCTGCGTTAGCAGCGCCGCCAGCCGCTTCTCAATTGCCGTATCGCGGGTCGCGATAGCGCGCATATTTTTACTACGTGTGGCCTTATCATGAACTTCCGCCATCGCTATCTCCTGCAACGCGCCGCTTTACTGCCTCGGAAATTCGCGGTGCCAGCAGCTTCGCTACCGCGGCAAACACCGGAACAATCACCGAGTTGCCGAACTGGCGATAGGCCTGGGTATCGGAAACCGGAATACGAAAACGGTATTCTCCCGGGGCTTCGAACCCCATCAACCGTGCGCATTCACGCGGCGTTAAACGCCGCGGGCGGCGCTGTTGATTTTGTGGATCGTCAAAGTGCTTTTCGCCCAATGGCTTATCCCAACCTCGATCGACCAGGATCTCAGCGCCATCTTTGTAGTAGCGCGCCGAAAGCGTTCGCGCAACGCTGCCTGGATTGGTCGGGTCGACCAGACCGTAGCCAAAACCGTTGCCACGCGCCTGGTGTTTACGCGCGTAACGGTAGAGGTACTTCCATAAAACCGGCGTCAGGATGAATTTAGCATCGACGGTGGGATCCAATAACTCGCCAAAGGTCGGCCGCTGCGGCGGGTACAGGCTGGCGATATCGCGCAGCGTAAATCCTTCATGCAATTGTAAATCGCGACGGAAACCCACCAGCACGATACGCTCACGGTGTTGGGGTAAGAAATGACGCCCATCGATAACTTTTGGATCATCGACGCCCGCATGATCGGCATCCGCCACCTCATAGCCTAGCTCATCCAGCGTCTGCATGATAATACGGAAGGTTCTTCCTTGATCGTGGCTCTTCAGATTCTTGACGTTTTCCAGCACAAAGATCGGCGGACGGCGGGCGGCAATAATTCTGACGACATCAAAAAACAGCGTTCCCTGAGTTTCACAGGCAAAACCATGAGCGCGCCCCATGGCATTTTTCTTGGATACTCCGGCGAGGGAAAAAGGCTGGCAGGGGAAGCCCGCGAGCAGTACATCATGTTGCGGGATCGCCTCACGGATAGACTTTGCCGCCTCTTCATCACTGATATCGGCGCGCTGGCTGAGAGTGATTTCGCGGATATCGGCGTTAAAGCTGTGCTCTTGCGGATCGCAATACCAGTTAGCTTTATAGGTACGTACGGCGTGTTTATTCCACTCGCTGGTAAATACGCACTGCCCACCAATAGCTTCAAAGCCGTGACGAATGCCGCCGATGCCGGCGAAGAGATCGATAAAACGAAAGGCATAGTCTGGATGATGGCGCGGCGGAGCCGGTAACAGGCTCGCCAGATGAGCGCACTCCGCGTTAGTCAATCTACTTGCCGCACGGCTCACCGTCGCCACCCGTTTGAGTATCGCCGGGCTCCAGTGCTGGTCGCCAACCGCGACCAGCTGTGCGACCAGGGTTTTGACATCATATATCGTCATCAGCTGGCGCAATAACGCCTGCGCGTGTTCCCCTGACGGTAAAGACAGGAGGTTTTCTTGGGATAAATTTTGCGGCATAACCTCAACCAGCACGGACAATTTTTGCAGAGAGTACCACAAATAGTCGCAACGGATTTAAACCGCAGGCGCAAAGCGGCGCAAAACCGCTTCATCCAACGACAACGGGTCGCCACGCAGTTCGGCGCTCAGCTTCGCCATAAATTGCACCAGAAATTGAGCGTTATGCGACGCCAAAGCTCTTCCCTGCTCCGTTTGCATGGTCTCAGGCAGACGGAGCAATTTGCTCTGGAAATGGTCGAGAGCATATTTCTTGTCATCAAGATCGCGCTGGTCAGCAAAGGGGTCGTTAGCATCAAACAAAATCGTGTTTAGCGCGCCGGAAACAGCAAAGACACGCGCCAGGCCAATTGCGCCTAAAGCTTCCAGACGATCTGCATCCTGGACAATTTTTGCCTCTACGCTTTGCGGCAGTATAGCCGCACTAAAGCTATGCGCTTCAATGGCATGCATAACAGCAGGATAACGGTCGACTGGAAAGTCGGGGAAAGCGCTTTGCAGGATAGACCGCGTTTTCTGCGCCGCCATCCGTGAAGAGTGATGACGTTGAGGATGGTTTTTAGCCAGGCTGACAATATCGTGAAAGTAGCAGGCCGTCAGGATAACCAACTCGTCAGCGCCGCTCTCGCCGACCAGTTGCTGCGCGGTACTCCAGACGCGGCGAAAGTGCGAAATGTCATGAGCCGCATCTTCTTGTGCATGATGCGTATTTAACCAGTTTTCAAATCGTTGTTGCCATTCAGCTAATAACATGAGCGTTTCCTGATGCCTGGGACTAGCCACGAGCATAGCAACTTTAATCGCGTTGTTCATGTACCTGAATAGGGGGACGCGTGTACCAGGCTATCGCCCCAAGGATTAACCCCACTGCCCCCAGCACCAAAAAACCCAGCAGCGCGCCAATCCATTTGCCCGCCGTTGATCCCCATTCACCATCAATGCTGGCGCCGGGAACGCTTTGAATCCGCCCCACTATCCACCAGTACCGTACCATCGCCCACACAAAGTAAGCGCAAAAAGCGTAAAAAGCCCATAACGCCAGCTTTCCAACGGGCCCTCGTTTCGCTTTCGTGTCCATTAAATCCTTCTCCATACATCAACCACAACGCATCATCGTCAACCACACATTTGTGACGCAAATCACATTATACAATTATCATGCTTATCTGGAAGCATGAGTGTAGTACTGAGCGCTTTTGGTCATCCGTGAACGCAGGAGCGGTACTCCCCTATATATTACGGCTGTGTTCATGCTTTTAAATAAGACGATTTGCTGAAATTCAGCGATGTTCGTTATCAAACAAAATTATTTCAAAAGATGACTTATTACTTTATAAGCAATGATGTTGTTATGTTATTTACAATACACATATCATTATTATCAAAAATTAAAAACACTTTAATATCAACAGGAAAAATAAAACACCAATAACCCCCAGAAATATTCATTACCCTAAGAATAGAAAATACATATATTGAATATAAAATAAATATTTTGAAATATTTTAATATACTTTTATTACATTTTTTATTTAATTAAAAATGAACTTAAGCGGCTAGTATCAATTTGTCATTCCACAGGGAATTAGACAATTCATATTAATTATGATTAAAGGGAATACATAATGAAAAGAAAAGTATTGGCTATTATGCTGCCAGCGTTATTAGCAGCAGGCGCGGCGCACTCTGCGGAAATTTATAATAAAAACGGCAATAAACTGGACCTCTACGGAAAAGTTGACGGCCTGCACTATTTCACTGACGATGCTTCTGAAGATGGCGACCAAACCTACGTGCGTTTCGGCCTGAAAGGCGAAACACAGATCAACGATCAGCTGACCGGCTACGGCCAGTGGGAATACAATATTCAGGCTAACACCACTGAAGGTGAAGGCGCTAACTCCTGGACCCGTCTGGGTTTCGCGGGTCTGAAATTTGCTGATTACGGTTCACTGGACTACGGCCGCAACTACGGCGTTATTTATGATGTTGAAGCCTGGACCGATGTGCTGCCGGAATTCGGCGGCGATACCTACACCCAAACTGACGTCTTCATGCTCGGCCGTACCAACGGCGTGGCGACCTACCGCAACAGCGATTTCTTCGGCCTAGTAGATGGTCTGAACTTTGCCCTGCAGTATCAGGGTAATAACGAAAACGCGGGTTCTGGCGAAGGCACCAATAACGGTGGCGATCGTGAACTGGCGCGTGAAAATGGCGACGGTTTCGGTATCTCTACTTCCTACGATTTTGGCATGGGCATCAGCTTCGGCGCAGCATATGCTTCTTCCGATCGTACCAATAATCAGGTGGCCGCATCCGCAGACAGCGCATACGCCGGCGGCGATAAAGCCGATGCCTGGACCGTGGGCGCGAAATACGATGCTAACAACATCTACCTGGCAGCGATGTACGCGGAAACCCGCAACATGACCTCCTTCGGTAAATCCACCAGCTATCTCGGCGGCGGTATTGCCAACAAGACGCAGAACTTCGAAGTCGTTGCCCAGTATCAGTTCGATGATTACGGTTTACCGCTGCGCCCATCCGTTGCATATCTGCAGTCTAAAGGTAAAGACCTGTACAACAGCGGCGACAAAGACCTGGTTAAATACGTTGATGTGGGTATGACTTACTACTTCAACAAAAACATGTCTACCTATGTTGATTACAAAATCAACCTGCTGGACGAAGATGACTACTTCTACCGCGCAAACGGCATCGCCACCGATGACGTTGTCGCGCTGGGTCTGGTCTACCAGTTCTAAGATCCCCTCATGACCAAAGCCTGCCACGCGCAGGCTTTTTTTATTTTAACGGTCAGCCAATACTGCCTCGCGCGACGTCGGCATCAATTCACTGAATTCATTTAAATTTCGCCAGGGAAGTGGCTCAATAGCACTTCAGCAGCGGAAGGGATACTTGCTAGCGCACGAAAGCGGAAACGCTGAAATTTAGTCCTGGTCTGAGTCAGAAAATGAGAAGATTCTTTGGCGCCCTTGTCTGCTTCAGCGCTATGCTTTTTTGTAAAGGGATTGTCTCAGCGGGATATGCATCACTAAAAAGGATAAGCGTAAGTCATTGAATAGTGGCGGAGTGAGGGGGATTTGAACCCCCGGTAGAGTTGCCCCTACTCCGGTTTTCGAGACCGATTCTAACAATATAAAAATCAATCATTTAGATTTCGATGTTGGTATATAACATTAATTTCACATCCAGCAATTTCATGTAGTTACGAACATCCTTCCATTTAATATACCAATACATCTTTCCTGTACGTTACCTTACCACTTAAAAAATTTGTTCACCCGGTAACTTTTGCATACAGTTACCGGGTGAGTTCCCCCATATCAGCTATAAACGTCCTTACATCATCCTTAGGATAGTTACATGATCATATGTTATGAGTCATGGTAACGGCCAGTACATAGAAATGACCGATAGTCATATTTCGAGAAGAGTTGCCCTACAATATGACTGGAATGGATAAGTAGTGATTTCAAACTAATCAAAGACACGGCCACATTTCATCAGTTAGTGGACTTCATATTCATGAGCCATCTATAGCTTCCTTTAAGTTGCAATACACACGCAAAAACGGCAAAATCAATCCCCTCATTACTGTATGGGAGTTAAAATTTGTTCAACTTCGCCATTTGGTTGCGATAGCCAAGGGCGGTAGCGTGGCTAAATTATAATTTAATATGTATTGTTTCTATATTAATATAAGCTGAGAAAATGAATGTTAAAAATATTCTCAAAATACGTTTCGATAGGTATCGTTAACACATTAATCCACTGGACGATCTTTGCCATTCTCATATCACAAGGAATTTCTCAAGCAATATCCAATTTAGTCGCTTTTTTAGTTGCAGTATCATTTTCATTTGTAGCCAATGCCAAATGGACATTCAAAAGTAATGCTACCGGAATAAAGTATATACTCTATGTTTCTTTTTTAGGAGCAGTCGCGATAATTTCAGGTATGATTGCTGACAAATTAAAATCCCCTCCAATAGTCACAATAATCTCATTCTCATTTTTAAGTCTTGTTATAGGCTTTATTTATTCTAAGTTTTTTATATTTAGGAAATGGTAATGAAAATCTCTCTTATTGTTCCAGTTTTCAATGAAGAAGAAGCAATACCTATTTTTTATTCTTCTGTAAGAGAATTCGCTCAATTCAAGCAGCATGAAGTAGAAATAGTTTTCATAAATGATGGAAGCACTGATAATACAGAATTTTTACTTAAAGATCTTGAGGCTAAGGATAGCAATGTTAAAAACATATGCTTTATTAGAAATTTTGGTAAGGAATCTGCATTATTTGCCGGACTAGAATTTGCTTCTGGAGATGCCATTATTCCGATAGATGTAGATTTACAGGATCCCATCAACATCATACCGGAAATGATTGAAAAATGGCTCAATGGCGCCGATGTCGTCCTAGCCAAACGCATAGATAGATCCTCCGACGGGAGATTGAAACGTAAAACAGCCGAATGGTTTTATAAACTACATAATATTATTAGCTCACCTAAAATAGAAGAAAATGTCGGAGACTTTAGATTAATGTCTCGGGAAATAGTTGAAAATATCAAAAAACTTCCCGAAAAAAATCTATTTATGAAGGGGGTCCTTTCATGGGTAGGAGGAAAAACAGAAATCGTTGAATATGTGCGCGCCGAACGTGTTATCGGCCAAACAAAATTCAATGGTTGGAAATTATGGAACCTTGCTCTTGAGGGAATAACTTCTTTTTCAACGTTTCCGTTGCGTATGTGGACTTATATCGGAGCATTTGTTGCCGGAATGGCATTCATCTACGGCGTTTATATGATATTAAACACATTAATTTTCGGAAATGAAGTTCATGGATACCCATCTATTTTAGTATCAATTTTATTTTTAGGTGGGGTTCAGTTAATTGGAATAGGTATTCTTGGCGAGTATATTGGAAGAATATACATTGAAGCCAAAAAAAGACCAAGATATATTTTAAAGCAATATCCTCATTCACAAAAAAAACATAACGAATAATTTATTACGTATTGTCCATATCATTTACAAGCAACAATCTCGGCAGGATTAAACTTTATAATCCTATTCAAATAATGCTTATGGTACCAGCGACCGTGCATTCAGGGACTAAGGAATTGATTTCATGTATTTTCCATCCGTAGGTGCTTTTACAGCACTATCCATATTACTGAGTATATTTTTTTGGATTATAGGCCTCCCGCTATCCTCATTGTTAAGTAAGCGCTCAAATCATTTCTTCGCTCTGCCAGTAGGATTCGCTCTTTTTTCCTGCGTAGGTATATTGTTTAGCTTGATTTTTAATGTGGGTGTAACACAATCCATCGCGATCGCAGTCACATGCCCTATTATTTCGTTCCTATTCGGTGTAAGAAAGTTTGAGTTTGCTCTTATCAGAATAAACTTTAGGAAAATAGTTATATTAACTTTATGCATAATACTTTCATTTGTAGTTTCTTCTACGGTCTATCTGAAAATGAATGGCAATGACTTTTTATATTCAGCACCTATTTTTGACCATATGAAGATTGCTATAATAAATTCAATAAAAAGGGATGGATTGCCAATCAAAAACCCATTCATGTTAACCTCTCCGAACAACGAAGAAATTCATTACTATTATCTTTGGTTCCTTTCTGCTGCGAACATATCTCTACTCACAAACATTTCTGGCTGGGCAGCTGATATTGTTTTGACTTTTATAACTGCTTTAACTTCCTTATTCGTAGTATGTGGTCTTATCAAAGAAAATAGCTCAGGGAAATTAAGCACTTATCTCATTGGCATCTTTTCACTTTTTGGTTCTCAAATTGTCACATATGTAGACAGGATTACACAAGGCCAAATTTTTGAATATATTTCACGCGAACACTCTGTTGAGTCGTGGTTAATTCAAGCTAGTTGGGTTCCACAACATTTGATGGCAGCTTCTGTAGTAATTACGAGTTGTTATTTCATTTTTTCGATTAACAAAAATAGTAGATGGATTAGTTCACTTGTTATATCAATTCTAATTTCTACTGGCGTTGGTTCATCAACTTGGGTTGGCGGTGTTACTTTTGCAGTTATTTCCTTTTTTTTATTCATATTCAATTTAATTACAAACAAATCAGAATGGAAGTTTACTTTATCAAAATGGGCCTTTATCGCAAGCATGGCTATAATCATATCCTTGCCCTTGCTTATAAATCAGATTTCCGCAGCAAAACCAACTGGTGTATTCCCCATTGGTCTCCATTCTTATAATGCGTCGCCATCTGGAAATTTGCTCTCAAACATTTTGACATTCCTGACCCTATTTATACCTCTTTATTTACCAATGGTTGCGCTCGGCCTCATTCTTACATGTATCCCAAAGAAGTCATCCAATGGTAGTCAAATATTTATATTATTTATCATTGCTATATGCTCAATCCTTACATCTATGTTATTGAAAAGTCAGATTGCTAATAACGACTTGGGATGGAGAGCAATTCTTCCCGCTGTTCTTGTTTCGTCTTCACTAATAGCAATATCAATTGAAAAATTGAAAAGGGAAGCTATCACATGCATAAGCCTCATTGTTGTAGCCATTAGTTTACCATCCGCAATAGATTTTTCTAAAAATTTATTGCAAGGTGATTTCCGCAATGACAATGTTGAGATTATTTCAAGCTTATTGGATATAACTAATAATACAGAGCCTACTGATCGAATACTGATAAACCCTAGAAAATTTGAAGGACGTGAGGTTTTTGATGGGAACGTTCTTCCATCCATAATAATAGATAGGAATAGTTGCTTTACGAATCTGTCTTATGCATATGCTTTTTCTAACCAGTGGGGTGAGTCCATTGGTTATTACTGGAATGCATTAAAAGAATTTTATGCCGGCCATGCCTCGAATGAAGATCTAACAAAGATGAAAAAGCTGAAATGCACTAAGTTAGTCGTTTTGCCTGGAGACGGCATTTGGGATAAATTCCCTTATAATCACTCAGAATGGGTGCTAACCATTGACAAAAAAGATTATAAGATATATACGCAAAGACAATGATATATACTCTGCTGAAAAGCAATATATTACATTATTAATCTGGTTATATATGTCCCAGATTTAAAGGGGTTCACTCCCTTTTAAATCTGATAGTAAAAGACCACCTTCTTAGAAGGTGGCTTTTGAGAATGCCCGCAGTAAGGGGGCGATTGTCACTTTCCACTTTCTACTCTAACAATTCCATCTGCTGTTCATGCGTTTGTTCCGTTTTCTCCTGATGCCTCACATATCGTCTGATAATTTCTTCATTTCCCCTACCGTATCGACAAAGTAGCCACGTGACCAAAAGTGGTTGCCCCATAGCTTCTTTCGGATATGTGGAAAACGATTGTAGAGCCTGATAGCACTGCGGCCTTTCAGATGCCCCATCAGAGTTGATATCGAGATTTTAGGTGGGACAATTACAACAAGATGTACATTGTCTGGCTGTATATTTAGCTCCAAAACCTCACAATTTTTTATTCCGCAGAGAATGTAGATTGTCCTGTAAAGCTCCTTACCCAACTTATCTTTCAGGATCCTGAAGCGATACTTTGGCATCCAGACTATGTGATATTTACAACGCAAATATACATGTGATGAACTCCTGCAAAGCCCCAGTTAGGGGGTAAACTCAAAGTAACCTTTCACGATTTGAAGGCAAAAGGCATTTCAGACTACGAAGGTTCGAGCAGAGATAAGCAACTTTTCTCCGGTCATAAGACAGAGAGTCAGGTGCTGGTTTACGATCGAAAATTGACCGTTTCGCCTACACTGGATCTACCGATTATCGAGGATTCGGAAGATGATGATTGATAAAAATATACCAACGGAATATACCAACACTATACCAAGTGTGATGGATGTCGTTGAAGGGAATTGGCGTAAGTGATTGAATAGTGGCGGAGAGAGGGGGATTTGAACCCCCGGTAGAGTTGCCCCTACTCCGGTTTTCGAGACCGGTCCGTTCAGCCGCTCCGGCATCTCTCCGCTGTTGAGGTTGCTATAATGCCAGGTTCTTTGGCATTTTAATAGCTCCAGTCCCTTAAATTGAGTTCAAGTGACGACTTTGCGAGCGATATGATGTTTAAATGGCCGTGGAAAGCAGAAGAACAGACAGGCAATGGCGAAATCTCGTGGGAACAAGCGGTTGCCATTCCGGTTTTAGCAAACCTCACTCATCAGGAACAGCAACAGCTGTGTCAAATGGCAGCACGTTTTTTACAGCAAAAACGTCTGGTGCCGTTACAGGGATTTGAGTTAACCCCATTACATAGCGCGCGTATCGCCCTACTCTTTTGTCTGCCGGTGCTGGAGCTTGGCCTTGAGTGGTTAGATGGCTTCCATGAAGTCCTGATCTACCCAGCGCCCTTCGTCGTCGATGACGAATGGGAAGATGACATCGGCCTGGTGCATAATCAACGCGTTGTGCAATCCGGGCAAAGCTGGCAGCAGGGTCCCATTATCCTTAACTGGTTAGATATTCAGGACTCTTTCGATGCTTCAGGTTTTAACCTGGTGGTGCACGAGGTCGCGCACAAACTGGATTCACGTAACGGCGATCGCGCCAGCGGCGTCCCTTTTATTCCCTTGCGTGAAGTCGCTGGTTGGGAACACGACCTGCATGCAGCGATGAACAACATTCAGGATGAAATCGATCTGGTCGGCGAAAGCGCCGCCAGCATTGATGCCTATGCGGCAACCGATCCGGCTGAGTGCTTTGCGGTGCTCTCAGAATATTTCTTTAGCGCACCGGAGCTATTCGCTCCTCGCTTCCCGGCGCTATGGCAGCGATTCTGCCAGTTCTATCGTCAGGATCCGCTACAGCGTTTACGGGAAAACGATCTACTGGATGAAGACGACGCGCGCGTTGTTCATTAAAAGCCCGCTTTGAACTAAATATCGCCAATTGAATCAGCTGGTTAAATTTAGTGTTGACACTAAAATGCGAGGCCATTACTATGCGCCTCGTTCACACGATTCCTCTGTAGTTCAGTCGGTAGAACGGCGGACTGTTAATCCGTATGTCACTGGTTCGAGTCCAGTCAGAGGAGCCAAATTTTAAAAGCCTGCTTTCGAGCAGGCTTTTTGCTTTTTAACATCCACGCCAGTTAAAAACTGCTTTCCACCGCTGAACGACTAATATTCACCGGCATTCCGGAGCGCCTCTGTAACGCTGAATCCGCGCGCCCGACATTCACGCCCGCGCCCTGAACAAACTCACGGATTGCCGGGGTATATGGCAGCGGTACTTTACGGTCTGACTGAAATTCAGCGCGATTACGCGATAACGGTTCATGCACTTCCAGCCAGCGGCTACCGTCCGGTTCAGTCGTGTATTTTACCGGCTGATCGATAATCTGTACTCGCGTACCAACGGGCACATTATCGAACAGGTATTTGATGTCATCGTTGCGCAGGCGAATACAGCCCTGGCTCACCCGCAGGCCAATGCCAAAATTGGCATTCGTTCCATGAATGGCATACAACCTGCCAATATAGATAGCATACAGCCCCATCGGATTATCTGGCCCGGCGGGCACCATCGCCGGCAGGGTTTTACCTTCTTTGGCATACTCGCGACGGGTATTCGCCGTCGGCACCCAGGTAGGCCCTTCTTGCTTACGTTCCACCGCCGTCACCCAATTACGCGGCGTCTCGCGCCCCGCCTGACCGATACCGATCGGTAACACCTCGACGGTAGTGCCCTCAGGCGGATAATAATAAAGCCGCATCTCGGCGACGTTTATCACGATACCGCTACGTACAGTAGCAGGCAGGATCAATTGCTGTGGGATAATCAACGAGCTTCCCGATTTGGGCAGATAGACATCGACGCCGGGGTTAGCCTCCAGCATATTGCTCAGCCCCTGCCCGTACTGCGCGGCAAAGGTTTCCAGCGGCTGGGTATTACGCTCGGGCACGTTAATTTTCATCGGGCTGCCAACCAGACGACTCCCTTCCGGCGGCAACGGATAACTTACCGCCAATGCGCTGTGGCTGGCCAACATCATCACCAGAGAGCAAAGCAACTTCATACGCCGCACCATCATTTTCCCTTCCTCAGTCGCGACTCACGTGAATGAATTATAGCTGCTTTGTCGCCTCCCGCTTGCCCGCTGGCCGTACTCAGATTTGATAATCGATCGCCACTTCCTCCGGCTCCATCGCCTGGCGCTTAATCTCATCCAGCGATAGTCCAGCATTGCACAGTTCAATGAAACGCCAGACGTAGTTACGTTGTAACTGACCGCGTTTGAGCCCCAACCAAACGGTATTGGCATCAAAGAGATGGCGTGTTTCCAGCCGGGTAAAGGTATCCGCTTCGCGAGCATCGCCGGATTGCTCCGCCACCAGCCCCACGCCCAAGCCCAGCTCCACGTAAGTTTTGATCACATCCGAATCCTGGGCGCTGAGGACGATATCCGGCATCAGCCCTTTACGGGTGAAAGCTTCATCAATACGCGAGCGCCCGGTGATCCCCTGACGGTAGGTAATTAACGGCCAGCGCGCAATAGCCTCGAGCGTGAGCGGCGTAACCTCAATCAGTGGATGATCTTTTGGCACTAACAGACTGTGGTGCCAGCGAAACCAGGGGAATGCCACCAGCGTCGGGTCGTTACTTAAGCGCTCGCTGGCGATACCAATATCCGCCCCGCCGTTGTGCAACAACGCCTCGATTTCCTGCGGCGTCCCTTGCACCAGTTCCAACCGTACCTCGGGGAAAAGTTCGCGAAAAGCTTTAATTACCGGCGGTAGGCTATAACGCGCCTGAGTATGCGTGGTGGCAATAGTTAATACGCCTGAAGCGTCATTGGTAAAAAGATCGGCCAGCCGGCGAACATTGCTGGCCTCGTTGAGGATCCTTTCGGCAATGGAAAGCAGCGCTTTACCGGGTTCGGTCATCCCCAGAAGACGCTTACCGCGGCGGATAAAGATTTCTATCCCCAGCTCTTCTTCCAGCTCACGTATATGGCGGCTGACGCCAGATTGCGAGGTGTACAGCATATTAGCGACTTCCGTCAGGTTGTAATCCCGACGGGCCGCCTCGCGAATAATTTTTAGTTGCTGGAAATTCACCCTTTCCCCCAGGTCTTCAGACATAACATGATGTCTATTGTTAAAGTCTGTTTACCCGGCAAACAAATAATAAAAACCAGCAACTTATTCCTTAAAAGAATATAACCTAACTGACCAGCTGTAATTCACGATTCTCCAACGAAGGACGGCTGACCAGCGACAGCAGGATATCTTTGACCGCCTGGGCCTGAGGAGATAAGCCGCCGCGCGCCGAGGTATTCAGTGAGAGCGACAGGCTCATCGACGGCGTGCTGATGCGGGCCATCCAGCCATTTGCCGTAGCACACAGCGAGCGCGCCGCCGATTCCGGCAGTACGGTAACGCCCATTCCACTGGCGATAGCGGCAGTTAATGTAGTGATGGATTCGATCTCGCCGATCACTTTTGCCGACAGGCGGCGTAAGGTAAAGGCTTCCGTCACCCTGGCGCAGACAGCGCTATAGTCGCGTGGTAAAAACAGGCTCATCTCCGCCACCGCCGAGAGATCAACGCTTTGTCCCGGACAGTTTTGCGTGCCGACCAGATACAGATCCTCTTTCAGCAACGGCTGGCTGACCACTCCCGCTACCGGCGAACGTTCGTATAACACCGCCATATCCAGTTGGCCGCCAAGCAGCTTGTCATTTAAAACGCTACCGCTACATTCCTGCAGATAGACGTTGACCTCGGGAAGTTCATTACGCACGGTTTGCAGCAACGGCATGGTGATCGCCGAAGCCGCCGTTCCCGGCGCAAGGCCAATCGCCACCTGCCCGCTCAGCGTCTGGCCCACATTATGTACCGCCAGATGCGCCTGTTCACACTGACGCAAAATGGTTCGCGCGTGGGTATAGAGAATTTTCCCCGCTTCGGTTGGCGTAACGCCTCGTTTGGTGCGGATCAGCAGTTTCTGCTCCAGTTCACCTTCCAGGGTCGCTACCTGCTGACTCAGCGCCGGTTGTGCGATATGCAAGACTTCAGCGGCCTGGGTCAGACTGCCGATATCGACGATTTTCACAAAATACTTCAGTCGTCTTAAGTTCATTTTGCCTCCTGTAAGGGAATGCCACTACTGGCCATTAAGTTACAAGGATTTTGCAAGATGCTTGCCAGGTTTTACGTAGCCGCTCACCGCCCTGCTGGCGCGGTAAAATAAGGGTTAGTGATAATACTGCTGGCTTCCATGAGCGCATGATATGCCCCATTAGGGGTATAAATGCACCATATCGGTGCATTCCCGCCGGGGTTTACCCTAAAAGGCTTTTGATTGTTGAAATTGTCAGCAGTCGAACGCTTTATGGCGATTCAGCCTTTGACAACACCCTAAGTCATCGATAATATGCGCCCCGTTCACACGATTCCTCTGTAGTTCAGTCGGTAGAACGGCGGACTGTTAATCCGTATGTCACTGGTTCGAGTCCAGTCAGAGGAGCCAAATTTAGAAAAGCCTGCTTTCGAGCAGGCTTTTTGCTTTTATTTGCTTTATACACCTTCTGCTTTGATTATCACTTGCGTTAAGGTAGCGTCATCGTTCGTTTCACCAGATGATCCTGCATGTTTATCGTTACCGACACCTTCCGCGATTTACCTTTTATTCAGTATGCCGAGTGCGGCTATCTTCGCGCTGACCCGGCGTTAAAATTTTGTCGGGTACGTTTCGCCAGGACACAATTACAGGACGCACTTTTCAACCAATACGCCGTCCCGTTCCCTTCTGCTCTTGCGGGCGCCGTCGTAAAACGTAAAGCCGAATATCTGGCCGGGCGCTACTGTGCGCACTATTTACTGCGACAAGCCGGCTGCTTAGAGCCGGTGTTAAGCGCCGCCGATCGCGCGCCAGTTTGGCCGGCAGGCTGGCGAGGAAGCGTCTCGCATAGCGAAGATATCGCCATCGCGGTGGTTGCCGCAGAGGCCGACGGCCGGTATCCCGGGGTCGATATCGAGCATCTGCAACCGGGGGTCATGCTGGAAAGCGCCGATATGTTTGTCTCGAGAACGGAACAGACGCTGCTTTCCTGTTGTGGGCTGGATATGGAGTGGGCACTGCTGCTGGCTTTCTCAGCCAAAGAGAGCCTGTTCAAAGCGCTATATCCGCGTGTACAGCAGATGTTTGATTTTGATGCCGCCGCCATAGTCGCAGTCGACCCGGCAAAACAGCGTTTCACGTTACGCCTCAATAAAACGCTCAGCGACGCCTTTCCCGCAGGTAGCCCGTTCAGCGGCGAATATCACTTCAGTGAAGGCACCGTTCTTACCTGCCTGTGCTAGCTGTTCATTTCGCCCCTTCGGGATTATGATGGCGCTAACTATTTGACCTGCATACAGTGATAGATAAATGGATGTCATCGGCATCATTATGTCAGCGGGGAAATCCTCCGTCGACGTAGCGCTTTATACCTTATTACCCATTATGGTCGTCATGCTGATCATAATGAAATATCTCGAAGTCCGCGGAATTCTCGACATCATCGTGCGCTGGCTGGCGCCGCTGCTAAAACCCTTTGGGTTGACCGGCATGAGCGCCTTCGCGCTGATTCAGATAAATTTTGTGAGTTTTGCCGCCCCGCTCGCCACGCTGGCGATTATGGATAAACGTGGTGTTTCCGACCGACAAATGGCCGCCACCCTGGCGATGGTGTTCGCCATGGGCCAGGGCAACGTTTTCTACCCCTTAACGCCGTTCGGCCTGCACTGGCTGGCCGCAATCACCATTTCTATTGTCGGTGGACTCTGCGCCGCAGCGGTCTGCTGGTACGCCACCGGGCGTAAGTTATCCATTGTCGAGAGCAGCCGGGCAGAAGTACTCCCGGAAAGCGAACAAAATAATCACGGGCTGATTGCGGTGATCAATAGCGCCGGCGCCGACGCTATCCGCCTGGCGCTTGGCGCCGTGCCGATGCTGATTTTATCTTTGACCATCGTCGGCCTGATGCAGGCGGCTGGCGTCATCGAAATGCTGCAGCGCGTGCTGATGCCGCTGCTGCAATGGCTACATATCCCGGAAAACTTCGTTCTGCCCGCGCTGGTGAAATGTGTGGCGGGCGGTACCGCCTATTTTGGGGTTATCTCCGAGCTGGCGCAGCAGGGAAAAGTGACGCTCAGCCAGATTAACGCCTCCGCGGGGCTGCTCATCCAGACCTTCGACCTACCCGGCATCGGCATTTTCCTTGGCGTCAGCTCAAGATTTGTGCGTCTTTTCCGCTTCGTCGCCCCTGCCGCCCTCATCGGTATTGCGCTGCGGACGGTATTGCACATCCTGGTGTTCTGAGCCCAACGGTAGACGCTGATTAATCCGCTGCAGCAGGTAGGGGAAAAACGGGTTAGAGGTGGCGCGCATTAACGTATCAAGACCGACGCTCAGCGTCGCGGTCTCGCCGCGTAGCGAAATGGTGCCAAGACTAATACCGCTAAGGTTTTTCTCCGTCGGCTCGCGGCCATACAGCGAATCGGTGATGGGGAACGGCACCGCGATATGCGAAAGCGAGTACATATCCTGCGGCCAGGACAAATGCAGCGCCTGGGTTCTCTCGGCGGTTTGCCCCGCCAGCGTCAGGCGCGCGACGGTATCGAGGGTGTGCTGAGTCGCATTCGTCACGATCGTCGTGGAGTACGGACGCGGCGCCGGAGGTAACAAGGTATTCACCGCCGAATAAGTCGCCGGACGAAACAGCGCCCGCAGGTTCGCCGCCTGATTAATATCGAAAATCACCAGTTCGCTGCCGTTGTCCGGCAAATAGCGGTATAACGAATCAACCACTGCCCGAGTACTGACCGTAGAATCAATCACCGACTGAAAGGTTAACACCGGCGCAATAGAAGTTAGCCGCTGGCTCTGCGCCGCCTGGATAATCTGTTTTTGTAAGGCCTGGGTCAGCAGCCACGACTGGCGCGCTGCCTTTACCGGAAATGAATTGTACTTATAAGGGTTAAACTCCGGAATGACGTTTAGCCACGCCGCGCGCGCAAAGGCGGGAAACACCGAAGGCAGGCCAGCCAGCCCGGCGAAACGGGCGAAAGCGGTGACGCCAATCATCGGCGAAAGTAGAATAATCTGCTGCGGCCTGACCAGCGATTTATCGGTCAGTTCATCAAGCGCATACTTCAACGCCAGCGCGCCGCCGTTAGAATATCCCACCAGATGCAGCGGCACATCCCCACCGGCAAGTCGCGTCGCTTCTCGTACCGCCAGGCGAGTTGTCGCCAGCCACTGTTGCCAATCAACGTGGGTTAATGCGCCAGGCGCGGTACCGTGGCCGGGTAAGCGCGGCGCCACCGCGACAAAACCTTGCCGTTGATACTCTTCCGCCAGATAGCGCACGCTGTAGGGAGAGTCGGTTAATCCATGCAGCAACACCACCGCCCCACGCGGTTTGCCGGATGGCAGTAGGATAAAGGAGCGATTCCAGTCTGGCGTAAAGCGTTGTGGATAGACCAGGCTGTCGCGATAAAAGCGGTTTATCGGCGTTTTGTCAGCGGCTGACAGGCGATCGCTCACCTCACGCCGCAAATCGGCAAATATCTCATCTTCCCGTTTGAGATAGCTGGCAAAACTGGCGCGGTCGATTTCATCAGCGGTCATCTCATCGCCAGACCAGGTATGCCAGCGCTGCAACGCGGGGCCGCGCTCCGATTCATAGATTCGTCCGATGAAAAACACCACCACAACAATAGCGGCGGCGACCAGCGCTTTTTTCGCCAGCGAGACTATCCTTAATCCAGATTGATTCAGAAGCTTGTTAAATCGCATCAAAGCCATAGGTGTTATTTGCCTGTCCCGCTGCATCGCCGAGTTAAGATTTAACAACGTCAGCTAAACGTAAATTAAACCATTGGGTAGTTTCAGTTGTCTTTAAAACGATAACACGGCAATTATCATTCTGAGTGTAACAAGCCTGGGTGAAAACATGGAGTGGTGGGTAAAGAAAGTACGGAAAAATTCCTCTACAGCAACGACTTGCGTGGTTCTACAAAGCGGTAAGATCGTGGTGATCGCTGAAATCGAAAGCCGATGCAGACTACAGGAAGGCGATAAGTTAACGCCTGGCCCTAATGCGCTTTATTACATCAACAATAACGGCGCGGCGACATTAAGAGTGATAAGCGCAAGTAATTTTAGCGCCGAACGTTGGGCACAGACAGCCTGATCCTGGGTGGCTAAGCTTTTATTATCAACGAGTTTGAATATTTATCCGGGACAGTAATTTTCCTTCGTCATTTTCACGCTGTAGCATACTATCGTCAGTATCAGCAGACCTGAAACAAGGAGCGAATGATGAACCAGAAGGCCGTCAGTCTGACCCCGGAGCAGGCGCTTTCCCAGTTGGAAGCGCAGTATGAAAGAGCGGTTAACGCGTTGCGTAAGGCCATTGGCGAGTACATTCACCACAATATTCTTCCTGATGAAATAGCCCGTGCTGAAGGCTTATTCGTCTATCCTCAATTGTCTGTCTCGTGGGATGGCGCCGAGCACAAAGCCTTAAAAACCCGAGCCTGGGGGCGATTCACCCATTCAGGCTGCTACACCACCACCATTACTAATCCAAAACTCTTTCGCGCTTATCTGCTGGAACAATTAACTCTTCTGTATCAGGATTACGGCGCGCATATTAGCGTCGGCAATTCGCAGCACGAAATTCCCTTCCCTTACGTGATTGATGGCTCTGCGCTGACGCTGGATCGCTCGATGAGCGCCGGATTAACGCGTTATTTTCCGACCACCGAACTGTCGCAAATTGGCGATGAAACCGCCGATGGTCTGTTCCACGCCACCGAGTATTATCCGCTGTCGCATTTTGACGCCCGCCGCGTCGATTTTTCACTGGCACGCCTGAAGCACTACACCGGCACGCCGGTTGAGCACTTCCAGCCGTATGTCTTGTTTACCAACTACACGCGTTACGTCGATGAATTCGTCAGTTGGGGCTGTAGCCAGATCCTCGATCCGGATAGCCCGTACATTGCCCTCTCCTGTGCGGGCGGAATTTGGATCACCGCCGACACGGAGGCGCCGGAAGAGGCGATTTCCGATCTGGCATGGAAAAAACACCAGATGCCGGCCTGGCACCTAATCACTAACGACGGTCAGGGCATTACATTGATCAACATCGGCGTCGGCCCGGCAAATGCCAAAAATATTTGCGATCACCTCGCGGTGCTGCGCCCTGATGTCTGGCTGATGATTGGTCACTGTGGCGGTCTGCGTGAGAGCCAGTCGATAGGCGACTATGTACTGGCGCATGCCTATTTACGTGACGACCACGTACTGGATGCGGTGCTACCGCCGGATATTCCCATCCCGAGTATCGCCGAAGTACAGCGCGCGCTGTATGACGCTACTAAACAGGTTAGCGGCATGCCGGGCGAAGAGGTCAAACAGCGTCTGCGTACCGGTACAGTGGTGACGACCGATGACCGCAACTGGGAATTGCGTTATTCCGCCTCGGCGCTGCGATTTAACCTCAGCCGGGCGGTAGCCATCGATATGGAAAGCGCCACTATTGCCGCACAGGGCTACCGTTTCCGCGTGCCTTACGGCACGCTGTTGTGTGTCTCCGATAAACCACTACACGGTGAAATCAAACTGCCGGGACAAGCGAACCGCTTCTACGAAGGGGCGATTTCCGAGCATCTGCAGATAGGGATCCGCGCCATCGATCTGCTGCGCGCCGAGGGCGACCACATGCATTCCCGCAAGCTGCGTACCTTCAACGAACCGCCGTTCCGTTAATTCATCCACCCGCTTTGTATGGCATCATGCAAAGCGGGTATACCGCAAATCTAACGAGAATAAGCCAGCGTTCGGGATAAATAATATCGATACAATGAAAAGCCTCCCAGGCCTGCGGCAATTAACGAATTCACCAGCCAGACAACTGCAAAGTCAAAGTACTCGAGTATGACGCTGTTGATGGCGTTGGCCGCAAATAACCCGCCAGCCGCCACCAGTGAAATAGCGCCAAAAATCGTTCCGGAGTTAAGGTGTCCGCCAACATGAGTGGCAATATAATCCACCTGTATAGACAGAATCACCTCCCCGGTTGAAAAGGCGATAACGCCCAGCACTATCAATAACCCATAGATCATCGGATTAGCGCCTGGGAAAATTGACAGTATCGCCAGCGAGATAAAAAATAGCACCATCGCGCCCCATGCAATACCGGCACGTAATTCATTAAAAATACGGCTAAATATCGTCTGTGCGAAAATAACGAACAAGGTATTAACGAAGAAAACCACGCTAACAAAATACTCGCTATACTGGTGGGTGATAAATATTGGCAACAGGTACTCAATATGAGAGTAAAAATACATAAAGAAAAATTGCAGGGCAAAAACGGGGAATAACGCTGGATTAAACAGGCTAGCCGAGAGCTCGACTATCAGCGACCGGCGCCCCGCCTCAGTCGGCCGTAATTGACACGCCTGCTTTGCGCCAGACAGCATCAGCCCTACGACGATATGAATCAGCGTAATCGCAACGCAAGCGCCTTTAAAATCCAGATTAATCAAGTATACGCCAATAAGTGGCCCTATCGCCGCCCCCAGATTAAATGCAGCATTACGCCAGGCGATAACCTGTTTTAACTTTACATCATCTTCTTTATAGCGTGTAAACAATAACTTACGAATGGCGGGGTTAAACAATGCCCCGCCAATACCATTCATCACCGCAGAAACGAGCAGGATCTCATGATTCGCATTCAGAGCCAGAAGCGCAAACGACAGCGCGCGCACCCCCACCCCGGCCAGGGCGGCATAAACGGCAGGAAAAATATCAGCCATGCCGCCGCCAAATAAAGCGAAAACGCGCTGTGAAATGACTTTAATTGAGACCAAAACACCGGCAAATGCCACGCCATAACCTAAATTATCTGACACATAAATGGCATAGTAGGGATTGATAATAAAACTGCCGAGGCTGAATATGAACAACGACAGCAAATAGTTCAGACTACGTTTATCGTGCCAGATAAAAGAGGATTTCATTTGTACTCCACGCGCTTAGCTAATTTCAGTGGCAGACTCAATAGCCGCCGCCAGCGTCTCTAATGAATTGAGTAACTGCTCATGGCTACTGTCGCGCAAAATGATATGGCCAATAAAATCGGCATTCGTCTTAATTTCGCCATTAAGGATGTCGCCGATTTTGGCTGAAAAGCTGGCTTCATGAAGCGTAATACCCGCCTGCAATGCCAATTGCTCAACATCTGGTAATGCCTGCAAGGTTCCTGATACGCGGGCCCGAAGCATGCGGATACCAGAGTAATAGTTCTGTTTGAGCGGCTCAGCCGTATATTTACCCTCCGCAGCCCAACGTAGCCACAGCAGCCATGGATTGAAATTTTCAAAGCTCAACATCGCCAGATCCCAAATATGCATACCGGCAGGGCGCATATTGGTTTCAACAGCGGCCGTCGCGCCGGGAAGTAAAAATATTTCGTTATGCCAGGCGCCATTCGACGGCGACACCAGTTCACGCATATGTTCGCCTGCAGAACGCAGCAGTATTTCATCCGCCGGGGTCAAACAGGCAGGCACCACCTGTTGATACTCCGCACGGTAGTGGCCTTCAGTAGTATGCTTTTCCGTGATCCACTGCTTACCCGCCACACTATCCCAACTAAATTCTTTCGCATTTTCGATAAGAGATTCCACCAGGATCCCTGCTTCGCGATAAGGCGCCAGTGAAGCCCAGATAGACTCGCATTGCTCAATACACTCAATCACCTGGCACCCGCGGCTATTGCCCTCCTTCGCTGGCTTGATAAACGCCTTACCGCCTAACGAATCGACCAGATCTTTAAGTTCATTCAATGATGTTACCGGCTGGCTGGTTACCGTCCGATAACCGGCGGGATGGAATGAAGCCCTGGCATCCAGTTGACGGAATATTTGCTTATCCAGCCCTGCTTTTGCTTGTTCTGGCAGCGCGCCGGGTAGTGCGTTTTTTTGCGCCAGCAGCGCCCCCAAAGGAACACCTCGATCGGAAAATGGTAAAATACCGATGGGAGAGAGTGATTCGGTTGCCAGATATTGATGAACGACATCCGCTGAGGCCGGGAGTTGTGTAACTTCAAGCGTTGTTTCAATCACCAGATCAGCAAATTGCTCATCGCTTGCTGTTTTTTTCTCAGTAATTAATACAACTTTGGCGTCAAAATATTTTTGTGCCTCAACGCGAATTTTAGCAACATCATAAATTCTGACGTTATTATATCCAACGACAATAAAGCATGGCGTATTCATGATAAGGCTTCCACTGTGCAGGTATTAAAAATTGACTCAATGACTCTTGCGATTTTCGTTTGCTCGCCAAAGACCACACCACTCAATGGTGAGGTTGTCGGTGAGTAAGAAATTGTGCCGCGCGAGGAGACATCCTGATTGGATTGATAATGCAGTAGATTTTCCTGCCACTCCTCAGCCGAAAAGTTGAGCGTATAAGCAGAGTTAAGCTGGTGAGCTGGATAGACGAACCAGCCATAGTAGACAGCATTAATAAGATCGATACACACTGGCGGATTACCAAACGACTGGTAACGTAAATCAGCGTGATAAAGATTAAGGCCTGTACGTAACTGGAATGTTTCAGCCACTGCGGCCCCGCCAACCCGTGCGGCAACTTCCAGAAACCAGAAATTACCTTCCGCATCTCGAATAGCCTCAAAATGGAAACTGCCGTTCTGGTGTCCTAATACACTTAGGGCGTTAACGACTAAATCGATATGCGCGGCTTCAGTAGCGGTTTGTACCGATCCCAGCGGCACGCCATCGGCAAAGCTCAAACAGTCTCGAATATAGTGACTACTCACGAAAGCCAGCGGTATTCCTTTATGCATCCAACCATCAAAATGGTAAATAACGCCATCAATAAATTCTTCAACCAGCATCGTTTCATCATCCTTAAGAGCTAACGATGCCTGTTTGATAGTCGCGAAATCCCCCACCACAATCCCATTGCTGGAAGCCTCAGTTCGTGGTTTAAGCACGAATTTACCCGCACGAGGCGCTAGTTGAATAAATTCCAGCGGATGCCAGAACTCAGGCTGAGGAATCCCCTGCTGTTTACAGCGACTGCGCATAATCCATTTATTGCGCAAAGGAAGAATCTCAGCCAGTTTATCGCCGCTAATCGAAAAATGCTCCCGCAGGGTCGCCGCGGCAAGCAGATCGTATTCGGAGCGAGAAATAATACGATCGGCATACTCAAACACCGGCGCATAAAAATTAATTAACTCAGCTGGCTCGAAATGCTGACTCTCCAGCATGATCACCTTCGCCTCGGAGGGGAAATCATCAGAGTTCCCCTGCAGGCAAATATAATAAACCTCATGCAGTTGGTGGTCGATAATCTGATCGTAGCGGATCTTGTCAAATGGAATACGATGCAGGATGACTATTTTCATTACTGATACTCCGTAATCAGATAATCGTTGGTTTGCTTAAAAAATATAGGGTGTTCAGATATCGCCATATCGGTAATATCCCACAACGCCATACCTAAAAATATTTCGCGTTCCACCGAAGGTAATTTATCCAGGGCTTTATAAAGCACTTTTTCTTGCACTGCGGGTAATTCGAGAGTACTGCGTTGAATACGCAGCAGCGTTTTCCCTGACTGGCCGAAGAACACGCGGAAAAATGTCGTTCGAGCCGGCGCAGCACTACGCACAGGGCTCCTCCCCAGGATTAACATCAGCCAGGTTTCCAGTAAGCACGCTCCGGAATGAATTTTAGTGCTATCAACAATATAGGCCCCACCAATCCGGGGATTAATCTCTACGACTTCCCATTGCAGTTGTGGATCGAATTTCATCTCGACATGATAAACGCCGGTATCGGCACCGAGCGCTTTCATTATTTCATCCAGACGTACTTTTCCCGCTTCCACCTGCGCCGTCGTTAACGATCGCGGCGGGCAGATACAGGCTCCCTCCAGTACAGAATAGGTTTCCTGGGTCACGTCAAGTTTCTCATGAACAGCCAGAACATCCATTACGCCGTTATCAATAGCGATCTCAAAGCTGCACTCTACGCCGGAAATAAAGCCTTCAAGAATAAAGCCATTATCGCGAGAAAAAATGCCTTCATAATTTTTGTCTTCCGCTGCACGCATCCACAGGTGTTCGAGTTGAGCATACTCCGTCAATGATTTTGCAGGAAACGTTCCCATTGACGCTAAACCAATACGTGGTTTAATAAAATACTGTTCAGGGTGACTTATGGATTCAAATAATGCTTCATTTAAAACCTGGCTTGTGACGGCCGTTAGCCCTGCGGCCTGTAATACCTGGCGCATAACTAGCTTATCGCGCAGCCTGGCTACCACCTCTTCGCTAATATCCCTGGCACCAAAAATGTGGTTGGCATAAGACATCAAGTGGCGATAACCATCCCATACGCTAAGACATCCGGCAAAATCGACATTCTTACCCGTCGTTTGCAAAAAAAGATCGATATCTGCTTTTTCTAAATATAATGAAGAAGTAATGCTAAATTGTTTTTCATCAATTTCCCACTGCGGTGCTGTCGCCTTACTTGAAGTAGATGAGAGGACGTAGCAAGCATAGCCATTATCCTCAACTATCTTTTTTATAGGCGCCACCATCGATAATAATTGATGTGATAAAATAAGAATTGCTTTGTTCATCACTGCCCCACCAACTCTGTCGTTTAATAATCAGGTTGCAGTAATCCCTGCAACCTTAATTGCATTGTGACTATTTTTATTAGTTTTTATGCGTTGATTGTTTTATTATGTAATTCAACAAAGAATAACTTCAACAACTCCTGAATTTCAGAGAAATAGCGTTTAAGATCCTGAATATCGTCATCAGACTCCACCAGCAGACTCAAAATATTCCACATATCCTGGGTATGATCCTCAACAAGGTCAGTATTCAAATGTGCGGCCTGGCCGATAATCTTATCTTTACCCAGAGATTCACCGAGTGCCTTAATCTGTTTGGGCGTCAGTTTTTGAGTAGTGTATTCGACAAGGTAGCTATAGCAAACCACGCCCAGTGGTTTTTCGTGCTCGGCGACAAAGTACAGGAATCCACTGAGAAGACGTGTATAGAAGCTAGGTTCAGTGCTATAGATAGTCTCTTTACTAATACCCTGGCTCTCAGCATCCTGAATGAACAAGGTGTCATGAAGCATCTCTTCATCCTGATAAGCGGCGTAGAGCTGTGCGGCTTCAGCATTAAACTGGGTGATTTTATGTAACGCATTAGCCTGGGCGCTACGCATCAGGCGAATACGCCATGCATGTTCAATCAACGTCTGCTGATAGTACGCTTTGTTAATTTCTTTGCCTTCAAGATGTTTTGCCGAAGGAACCGTATTTTCCCACTCGATGATCTTGGTATCAAGAAAGTCGTCGATTTCACGTTTTACCTGCGCGCTTTTTTCTGCATTCAGAAAAGGTTCATTACGTACAATAGACGTGTCTTTAATACGATTTTTCATACATTACTCCAGATAGTTTTCAATTAAAGTGACATCACCGCTAATTTTGCACTGGCACGCCAGCCGCACCGTTTGATCTTCTATACCAAGCAATTTGAATAAACGTTTCTCTTTTAAAGTCTTGCCCGTGATATTCTCCATCCCTGATAATACCTTGACTCGACACAACCCACAGTTTCCAGTTTTACAACCAAACCTCATGTTCTCCCTGCATTCTAAAAGGCTCACCACATCCCTGAAAGTGAATTCAGTTTCACTTTTCACAAACATCACTGACGGCATCTATATTTTCCTTATAGAATTTATTTGATGAGTACTTATATTTCCACAGCCAAAGTAATAACGCGACAATAGAAATTAAAGAAAGCACTTCTGTGTTAATCGCCACCGGAAAATAACGCATAACCAGAACCGTTAATCCTGCGCCAAGACTGACGGACAACTCTTTTATTAACAGAGAATTTTCTTGCGCTGCACAATAGTCAATATAACTCAATGCACATTCAGCAATTGATAGTATTGTTAGCCATACCGCTGCTCCCCAAAAAGTATAAACATGGAAAATGCCAGGTACTGCCAAAACGATCAAACCAAGAAGTATAATCACTATCGACATCAGCATTGCTTTATCGCCACTGCGATTAATAAGCGCCATTAATGGTATCTGTATTAATGCAACAATTGCGCTGTTAAAGATGATCATCATGCCATACCAGGCTGGTAGAGTCTGTCGATGAACCAGAATTTCCTGCGGCAGGATAGAGAATACCGCAAATAATTTAACCCCAGTAACAATCCCTGCTAATACCCATTTCAACTTTCCAGATTTGGCAAAGTTCTTCGTCAGTAGCGTCTGCGCCGTCAGGTCACTTGATAAACTAAAATGGCGTGCGGTTGGTAAACAAACGAGCAATAAAGCAGCAATTACAATATAAAATAATAATGGACTCCAGTGCGGATAGAGTAATAATAACCCGGCACACAGACTGCCGAGATTAAGCATAATTTTATTATTAGCCGCTCCTGCCGGGGTTCTGGCCGCATCATTCTTCACGATATAACCCAGCACGGCGACACCATAGCTAAAGAGGACCACCGCCAGCCAATTGACGCCCGTTGCAACATTTAGTGCTAATAATACTATTCCCAGCAGCGACACCGACAGAGTAACTATTAATGCACGTTGACCAAACAGACCTAGCGTCAATGGGGTCAATATCAACAGAAACCGATAACCAAAAGCCAGTAAGGCATTACTGGTCGTGTCTAACCAAACATTGGCCTGCCCGAGCAGGGAAAACAGGGCAATTGCAGAGACCATCCGTAGTAACAATAGCTGGGCGGAAGACGTTCCCAACCTTTTGATAAATAATAAATAAAAGTTATTTTTTGCCGCTGTCATACACTCATCTTCAGAACCACAATTGATGGGCTAAAGATATATCGCGTTAGAGTAGTACTGTTCATAGAATGTTTAGCGAAATATTCGCTTTCCTTACAGGTAAAATCTCCGGTACAGTTCGAAGAGTCAAGGCAAGTATCAGAGGTAGCCCCATTTTTAGCTTATCCCAACTACAACTGGTGAATGGCACTGCCAAAGTCACCCAGATTGTTGATTTTATCAGCGCGGCAATCATCGGCGGCCAATTATTACCGGGCAGTCGTTTACCTTCCCTGAGGGAATTCTGCGACCAGGTTGAAACCAGTAAATTTACCGTTGTGGAAGCACTGGAACGTTTGCGTGCCAGAGGACTGATCACCTCTATTCAGGGAAGAGGATATTTTGTCAGCCACGCACGGCAAACGACTGAGATTGACGCCGACAAGCCTCTTTCGTTAGTCAGCCCCGATCTGCATTCAAGACTGAAACACGCTTTTGCAAAAAGTAGCGATATTCTTCGTCCTGGATGCGGTTTTTTGCCTGAAGAGTGGTTGGATACTGAGTTTTTCCGTAAAGCGCTACGCCAAATTATTCGCAAACCGCAGCTAAAATTCTCTGAGTACGGTAATCCACGAGGATACCTGCCATTGAGAAAAACACTGCAGATGAAAATGAATGAGGCGGGAATTAGCGTACCGGTTGAGCAGATTATTATGGCGAATAGCACCATGAATGCCATCGACATGCTGTTCCGTATTCTGATCAAACCTGGCGATACCGTGCTGATTGACGACCCTTGCTATTTCAATTTTCGCGCCAGCCTGAGTCAGCATCAGGCCAATGTTGTTTTTATCCCTCGCGGTCATACAGGGGTTGATATTGATGAGCTTGAAACCTTATTAAAAGAGTCCAGGCCCAGGGCTTATCTCACCTCCGGACTAATGCATAACCCCACCGGGCAAAGTTATAGTCTGGAAGAGATGTTTGCTTTAATCACCGTATTAAACCGCTACGATTGTCATCTCATTGAAGATGACCTGTATCATGACCTGATGGAACCGGCAACCAAGCCAATGTCGGCGCTTGCCGGGCTCACTAATGCCAGTTATATATCCGGCTTCTCAAAATTGCTGAGCGCCAATATGCGGGTTGCCTATATTGCAACGAACCCATTGCTGGCTGAAAAATTAGTACAGCTAAAACAGCAGACTGGCGGCGTCACCTGTGAATTTACCGAGCAGACATTACATCAATTCTTCCGTGACGGTAGCTATAATCGCCATCAGCGCCGGCTTATTGGTAATTTGAGTGACGTCTCCTCGCGGGTAAAAAGCTGGCTTCAGGAAGCAGGTTGTCGTTTCCCGGTCGTCCATTCTTACGGGTTGTTTTTATGGGCTGAATTGCCTGAACATATCGATAGTGAAACGCTGGCTGAAAGAGCATTAGCGCAGGGTCTGGCTCTGGCGCCAGGTACGCTGTTTTGTCAAAAAGCAGAAGGGCTACGCTATATGCGCTTTAATATCGCCCATAGCCACAATGATAAAGTTGCCGCGCTGGTTACCCGGTTACTAAAACCCTAATCCCTTGCTGAGACAAACCTGACTATGTGGTTTGTCTCAATACCTTAGACTGACCCCATCTGACCAGTAAAACAAAAAAGCCTGATGATACATTAGCATCATCAGGCTTTTTGATAACTTCACGAAGCGTGACTTCATGAAGTACTGAATTTGGCTCCTCTGACTGGACTCGAACCAGTGACATACGGATTAACAGTCCGCCGTTCTACCGACTGAACTACAGAGGAATCGTGTGAACGGGGCGAATATTAACGACCACGCTCAGCCATGTCAAAGATGTTTTTTATAATGGCGATCGTTTGCCGATTTATTCTTCACTTCGTCTAAAAAGTAACACTTATCCAGTATATTCATGACTTTTCTTCCAGCCGAGCCTTTAATCGCGGGTACTTCCACAACCAACGCCCGGTGATCATCCGGCGATAGAACAACAGGCCACGCACCGCCCAGTCGAGCACCATACCCAGCCAGACGCCGATGACGCCCATGCCCAGCATGATCCCCAGCGTATAGCCAGCTACCACCCGGCAGCCCCACATACCCAGCATCGACACCCACATGGTGTAACGCACGTCGCGCGCGCCTTTAAAGGCGCAGGGCAAGGTCCAGGAGAGCGACCAAATTGGCATAAACAGGGCATTGAGCCACAATAACTCTTTAACCACCACTTTTACGTCTTCTTCGCTGGTGTAGAACGAAGCGATCAGGCCAGCGAACGGTGCGGTGCCCCAGGCAATAAGCGTCAGAATAATAGTCGACAGCCAGAACACGAACCAGGCCTGACGTTCCGCCTGACCAACCTGCCCTTTCCCCAGCCGTTTACCGGTAATAATGGTAGAAGCCGATCCCAGCGCGTTACCCGGCAGGTTAATTAACGAAGCCACCGAGAAGGCAATAAAGTTCCCGGCGATGACGTTGGTCCCCATACCGGCAACAAACATCTGCGTCAGCAGCTTGCCGCCGTTAAACAGTACCGATTCGATGCTCGCCGGGATACCAATACCCATCACCTCCCAGATAATGGCAAAGTTAAACGGCTTAAAGTAACTCTTCAGCGAAATACGCAGCGCCGGGTTAAAACCTGTCATCAATACCCAAATGGTTGCCAACGCGCCAATATAGCGGGCAATAGTCAGCCCCAACCCGGCGCCGACAAAACCGAGCCCCGGCCAGGAGAAGATGCCGTAAATCAGGATACTGCTGATAATAATATTGAGAATATTCATCCCGCCGTTAATTAACAGCGGTATTTTGGTGGTCCCCGCGCCGCGAAGCGCGCCGCTACCAATTAAGGCAATGGCCGCCGCCGGATAGCTCAGCACGGTCAGTTCGAGATAGGTTAGGGCCAGCGCTTTAACCTGAACCGTGGCGTCGCCGGCAACGATATCGATAATCTGCTGGCCAAAGGCGTGAATAACCGCCGCCAGCACGATCGAGAACAAGGTCATGATCGCCAGCGATTGCCGCGCAGCCGCCCTCGCCCGTTTTCTGTCGCGCTTGCCGAGGCTGAAGGCCACTACCACGGTGGTGCCAAGATCAATCGCGGCAAAGAACGACATGATGACCATATTAAAGCTATCGGCCAGGCCCACCCCGGCCATCGCTTCTTTGCCGAGCCAGCTTACAAGGAAAGTACTCAGCACGCCCATCAATAATACGCAGGCGTTTTCCAGCAGGATCGGTACGGCAAGGGGACTGATTTCACGCCAGTAGAGCACACGATAGCTCTTGCGCTTTTTAAACCAGGACGTGCGCGCTACGGCCTGGCGTACTGCTGAAGTGACGTTCAAGGGAGACCTTAGTGAGAAGAGTTGAAACAACATTTCAAATGATGATTGAGAAATGCTAATCCTGCAAAGTATTTTTCCTGGTAAATTGTCGGCAAATACGACAAATTGTTGATAGATGCGGCAGGCGTGACGCTGCAGTTGAATTGATGTTTGACAAAAATTTTTTCGCCGCTAAGATACCACTCCACACGATTCCTCTGTAGTTCAGTCGGTAGAACGGCGGACTGTTAATCCGTATGTCACTGGTTCGAGTCCAGTCAGAGGAGCCAGATTCAAAAAAGCCTGCTTACGAGCAGGCTTTTTTATTTCCACAACTTTAGCTTTTCATCCCTCTGAATTCGCTCAAATTTTCGTTTAAAAAGTAATAAAATCACCGCTACTGCTGAATTTACCAGCGAACGATCGCAAAAGACGTATTCTCCTTTGACATCCCGTAACACACTCGCTAACATGCGCCCCGTTCACACGATTCCTCTGTAGTTCAGTCGGTAGAACGGCGGACTGTTAATCCGTATGTCACTGGTTCGAGTCCAGTCAGAGGAGCCAGATTCTTGTTTTCATGCCGCTTTGCAAATCCCTGTGTGATTCAGATTCAATAAGTTAGCGTGAAAAGTCTTCCCGATGTATTTTCAGTTTACCCTCCGCATCGGGAGAATTTGGTGGTCAGATTTGGGGTCAAGTTGGTTCGATGACGGAGTGACCCCCAAATGTCTCTTAACGACTCAAAAATCCGCAACTTAAAACCATCCGCAAAACCCTTCAAAGTTTCCGATTCTCACGGTCTGTATCTTCTTATCAAACCCGGCGGCTCACGTCACTGGTATCTCAAGTATCGTATCAGTGGTAAGGAATCCCGTATTGCGTTGGGTGCTTATCCTGCTGTTTCCCTCTCTGATGCACGACAACAACGTGAAGGTATCCGTAAGATGCTGGCGCTGAACATCAACCCGGCAAAGCAGCGGGCCGCTGAACGCATTGCAGGCACACCGGAAAAAGTGTTTAAAACCGTGGCGTTGTCATGGCATAAAAGTAACAGGAAATGGTCACAGAACACTGCTGACCGTCTGCTTGCCAGCATGAACAATCATATCTTTCCGATTATCGGACATCTGTCAGTGTCAGAACTTAAACCCCGGAATTTCATTGACCTGCTGAAAGGCATTGAAGAAAAAGGCTTGTTGGAAGTCGCGTCCCGCACGCGGCAACACCTTTGCAGCATCATGCGCCATGCGGTCCATCAGGGGTTGATCGACACCAACCCGGCGGCAAATCTTGATGGTGTAACGGCTCCGCCCGTCAGACGGCATTATCCCGCCCTGCCGCTTGAACGGCTGCCTGAGCTGATTGAACGCATTGAGGGATATCATCAGGGCCGTGAGTTGACCAGACTGGCGGTCATGCTGACGCTGCATCTGTTCATTCGCTCCAGTGAACTGCGTTTTGCACGCTGGAACGAGATTGATTTCAGAAACCGGATCTGGACCATACCCGCCACACGCGAGACCATTACAGGAGTGCGTTATTCCGGACGTGGTGCCAAAATGCGCACACCGCATATCGTGCCGTTGTCCCGACAGGCCATCTGTATACTGAAACAAATAAAGGAAATCTCAGGTCATCTGGAAATAGTATTCCCCGGTGACCATAGCCCTTACAAGCCAATGTGTGAAAATACGGTCAACAAGGCACTACAACTGATGGGCTATGATACGAAAGTAGATGTCTGCGGACATGGATTCCGGGCAATGGCATGTAGCGCTCTGATGGAATCCGGACTTTGGCTTCAGGACGCCGTTGAACGCCAGATGAGTCACCAGGAACGAAACACCGTTCGCCTGGCTTATATACACAAAGCAGAGCATCTTGAAGCCCGCAAGGCCATGATGCAGTGGTGGTCGGATTATCTGGATACATGCCAGGAAGCATATGTACCACCTTTTATTCGAGTACGAAAAAATACCCACGAGACATTTTAGCTAAAATAAAGCCGTATCAGCCCATGCTGGTACGGCTTTATTTTATGGGTCTATCGTTCAGCCCCTACTGTATGAGGAAAGATACAAATACCACGATGGAGTAACTTGGGAGGATGTGGGAGACTTGCCGACGGAGCTAACGGCTCCAGGCTGCAACCCGGCGTGGTAAGGACCGCTTACCAGTCCCGATAGCGCGCCAGCAGGCCCTTCGTTAACAAAGCTGGCTCTTCCCATCCTCAGACGTTATTTTTCCCCACAGCGCGTCGCTGACGGGAGGAGTTTGCTGAAAATAGTCCATCAGGAAATCGATGCATACCTTCAGCTTTGCCGAACCTGAAGTGCGGTTGGAGTAAACAGCCCAGATGTTGGCGCTCTGATGCCACGACGGAAGAATTTGCACCAGTTCACCGCTCGTCAGATAGCGCTGAACCTCCCACAGGGAGCGAAGAATAATCCCGTGGCCGTTAAGCGCCCAGTTCAGCACCACTCTGCCACTGTTGGAGGAAAGCTGGCTGCCGATATGCAGTTGCGTGCTGTCGAGCCCGTTGGTGAGCGGCCAGACACCGAACTGCGCGCTACGCTCCTGGATGACCAGACACTTGTGCTGCTTGAGATCGCTTATCTGAGCTGGTGTGCCGTGCCTGGCAAGATACTGCGGCGCGGCGCACAGCACCCGTCGATTGAGCGAGAGCCTGCGGGTAATGTAGAGATCTTTAATATCGTCGCCGACGTGGATCTCGAGATCCACGCCCTCTTCGATAAGGTCAACCACCTGGTCGGTCAGGGTGAGCTTAACGTTTAGCGCCGGGTAGCGTTCCGCCAGCGCGGAGAGCGCGTTTGCCATGTACGTTGAACCGAACCCAAACGAGCAGCTAATGTGGATATTTCCCTCGATGGCGTCGCGCCAGGCGGCAAGCCCCGACACGAACTCGTCCATGCTGTCCAGGACGGAGATCGCTCCGCTCAGCGCCTTATGCCCGTCGGCGGTGAGCCGGATAGTGCGGGCGCTGCGATAAAACAGGCGCATGCCAAGACTTTTTTCAAGCAGGCCGATACGCTTGCTAACATAGGAGGGCGATAGCCCAAGCTCAGCCGCCGCGTTGGCAAAGCTCTCCTTGCGCACCACGGTCAGAAAAACGTTCAGATCTTCGATAAGCGGCCACTGCGCCCGCTGCTTGTCATGAGTGCTCATGTGCATGCCATCCGGAGAATAAAAAATGAGGCCCGTTCTCGAGCCTCGTTGGCGGCGCAGAACCTTCAGGAAAGGAAGGGCATGATGACCCTGAGCATCTCCTCCGGGCACTCCTCCTGAGGGCTGTGTCCGCAAGGCATTGGCACGCCGCTCACGTTCAACGCCTTTTCCTGCCACGTTGATATTACATCATAAAGTTGGCCTACGGTGCCTTTTGCACCCCACAGGGCCAAAAGCGGGCTTCCGATACGCAGATGCTTATCGGCTTCATCGTCAGCCAAGTCTATCGTGGCCGCCGCCCGGTAATCTTCGCAAACCGCGTGCAGCGTTTCCGGGTTCTGATAGCAGCGCAGATATTCGGCAAATACCTCCGGCTCCGTCGCTCCTGGCGTTTTCAACTGTCCGCTAATGTGCTTTTGCAGGAAGAAGGTCGGGTCGGAGGCTATCAGCTTCTCCGGTAGCGGCGCGGGCTGAATCAGGAAGAACCACCAAAAATAGCGCGTGGCAAAAGCCTTATCCGTACGTTCATACATCGTGGCCGTTGGCGCGATATCAATAAAGACGCTGCGCTTAACCTGCTGCGGATAGTCCAGCGCCAGGCGATGCCCGACGCGAGCGCCGCGGTCGTGCCCGATAAAGGCAAACCCGTCGTTAAAGCCCAACCGCGCCATCAGCAAAACGATATCCTTTGCCATCTCGCGCTTGGAATAGGTGCGGTGCTCGGGGTCGCTCGGCGGCTTGCTGCTGTCACCGTATCCCCGAATATCGGGCATGATGACGGTAAAGCGTTGAGCAAGCGTGGGGGCAATCTTGCGCCAGGTTACATGGTTTTGCGGGTGCCCGTGCAGCATCAGCAGCGGCTCACCCTGACCGCCAACCGCAGCGCGCAGGCGGATGCCATTGCCCAGTTCAACGTCCAGTAGCCGGAAGCCAGGAATAAAGGCAGACTCACCTTTATCTTTAATGCCTTCAGTGGTAACTATCATCATCAAACTCCTTATGTTTTCTCCGCTCAGGCTGGTATCTCAACCACCTGACGCGCCTCGCTGACCGTGTTGCTCAGGCGGCCAAGCCCCTCAATCTCCACCTCAATGCGGTCACCCTGGCGTAAGAATAACGGGGGAACGCGCTTTTTACCCACACCACCCGGCGATCCGGTAATGATCACATCTCCAGGCATCAGGCGAGTAAAAGTGCTGATATAGCTAATAAGCTCGGCGATCTTATGTACCATATTGCTGGTGTTATCGTCCTGTACCATCCGCCCGTTCAGCCAGGTGTGGATAGCCAGCGCCTGTGGATCGACAATCTCATCCTGAGTGGTTAAGTAGGGTCCAAACGAGCCGGTCTGCGGCCAGTTTTTACCGGCGGTATACCAGGTATGCTGCCAGTCGCGCACGGAGCCATCCATGTAGCAGCTGTAGCCTCCCACGTACTCCAGGGCCCGTTCGGCGCTAGCGTGAAAGCAGCTTTTACCAATAATGACGGCAAGCTCGCCCTCATAATCAAATTCAGCGCTGGCTTCCGGTTTGAGCAGTGTGCCGTTGTGACCGGTCTGCGAATCGGCAAAGCGAATAAACAGCGTGGGTTCGTTATTCTTTTCGTCAAACTCAAGGCGCTTGTCGGCGTAGTTCATGCCCACGCAGATGATTTTGTTCGGATCTTCGATAACCGGAAGATAGCTAATATCCTCCAGTGCGTAGTCCGGCTGCTGCTGTCCGTAAGCGGCAGCTTCGACCAAAGCGTCACCAGCCAGCAGTGATTTGATAGTCGGATAACGTGCGCCTATCCGCGTCCCCAGATCGATAACGCCGTTTTCGGTCCATATGCCGTAACTTTTATCGCGGCTATTTTTGCCGCCCTGATGCATAAAACTGACCAGTTTCATAATGTTCTGCTCACTCCTCAGAGTCGTTCTTACGTTCTACGCCACAAGCCACGGGTGCGTGGTAAAGTGGCGCTCCTCAAAATCACGTATTTCCTGCTGATATTGCAATGTGTAGCTAATCGCATCGTGCCCTTGCAGCAGCATCTGCTTTTTCAGTTCATCCACGGCAAAGGAGAAGGCTGTTTCCCCTGCCTGAATGCGTTGTTGCTGTAAATCAACGGTGATGTGATTACTCGTCGGATTACCTGCCACCTGGGACAGCAGGTCGATATCCACTGCTGAAAGCGTCAGGGTTAGCACGCCGTTGCGCTGGCAGTTGTCGTTAAAAATACCGGCGAAGCTGGTGCCGATAAGCGCCCGAATACCGAGCTGGCGTAGCCCCCAAACCGCGTGTTCGCGGCTGGAGCCGCAGCCAAAGTTAGGGCCAACGATCAGAAACGTCGCGCCGCGCCACTCGGGGCGGTTGAGAATAAAATCGGGGTTGGGCTCGCCGCTGGCTAACCAACGCTGGTCGTAAAAAGCACCCTTATCCAGTCCGCTGCGATCGATGCCCTTAAGGAACTGTTTGGGCATGATGACGTCGGTATCAATGTTGGCCGCCATCATCGGTGCGGCAATGCCGGTAACGCTGTTGAAAGGTTCCATTTTGTCTATTGTTCCTGCTGCAAAAACTGGCGTACATCGACCAGGTGACCGGCTACCGCGGCGGCGGCCACCATTGCCGGGCTCATCAGATGGGTTCTTGCTCCCGCGCCCTGGCGACCGGCAAAGTTGCGGTTGGTGCTCGACGCACAGCGATCGCCCGGCATCAGTACGTCCTCGTTCATCGCAAGGCACATCGAGCATCCGGACTGGCGCCATTCAAATCCCGCGGCAATAAAGATTTTCGCCAGCCCTTCTCGTTCGGCGCGGGCGCGTACCTGGGTTGAGCCTGGTACGATGATTCCCCTGACCCCCGGCGCGATTTTTCTATCGCGCAGCACCTGTGCGACGGCGCGTAGATCTTCAATACGCCCGTTGGTGCAGGAGCCGATAAAGGCGTGGGAGATAGGGATGCCGCTGAGCGGCATGCCGGGTTCAAGCCCCATGTAGGCCAGCGCGTGTTGCATGTCGCGCCGCCTGGATGGGTCCTGCTCATCGGCAGGGTTGGGAACGATATCGGTGATGCTGCCGCCTTGATCGGGGCTGGTTCCCCAGGTGACGCGCGGCGTCAGGTTTGCGCAGTCAAGCACCACTTCTTTATCAAAGACCGCGCCCTCATCGCTGTGCAGAGTGCGCCAGTGGGCGAGAGCCTGCTGCCACATTCCGCCCTTAGGGACGCGCGGCGCGGATTTGATATAGGCAAATACCTTGTCGTCGGGCGCCATGAACGCGCCGCGCGCCCCTGCTTCAACCGCCATATTGCAGACGGTCATGCGCCCTTCGACGCTCAGCGCAGCGATCGCTTCGCCGCAAAACTCAATTGCGTAGCCCGTCGCGCCATCCGCGCCGATTTGGGCGATAAGCAGCATGACAATATCTTTTGCCGTCGCGGCAAACGGCAGCTCGCCATCCACCCGGACGCGCAGCGTTTTCAGTTTTTTATAGGCCAGCGTCTGCGTCGCCAGCATATGCTCAATTTCAGAGGTGCCAATGCCGAAGCCGAATGCGCCAAAAGCGCCGTAGGTGGTGGTGTGGCTGTCACCGGCAGCAATCACCATGCCCGGCAGCACCATCCCCTGTTCGTGGGCGACAACGTGTTCGATACCCTGACGCTCATCCATCACGCCAAAAAGCTCGAGGCCAAAATCCCGGCTGTTCGATTCAAAATAGCGAACCTGGAGTTCACCGCCCGGATCGGTCATCTCTTTAGTGCGCTCGGGGCGCGTTGGGTTAACGTGATCGACGTTGAGTAAAATACTTTTTGGCTGCCAGACCTGACGTTTCGCTTCGCGTAATCCGCTGAACGCCTGCGGGCTGGTATACTCATTCAAAATAGAGCGATCGATATACAGCAGCACATTACCCTGTTGGTCTAATTGTCGAATAATATGTGCATCGATTATTTTATCGTACAACGTTTTAGGTTTCATGGTTGGATCACCTTGCTTATATACTGCAATAACAAAAGGCATTGCTCACGTCACCAGAATATTAGCAACCGCAGCGAAAAAGCTTAAGTAAAAGCATGACATACAGCCATGAGGCCAAAGAACACGGATCGTGTTTTATGTAACACAATGATATTATTAATTTTTTTATCCATGAGCGATGATCTGGCGATCTACTAATAAAAGTGTGATCGCAATAGCTTGAAAAGTGAAAAAAATAATAATGCAAGAGTTAATTCTCAGCTCGCTGCACGCTGGCTGAGCGTAAGATCATTGGAAATAAATAAGATGCACGATTCATAATTCAATCTATTACGCCTGGTGAGTATCGCGTGGCAATAATTAATGTATAAATCCTATGGTTATTTGAACAGACAACCTGATGATGCGCTAACGCTTTTTGGGCATATCGCGCGTACCACCAAAATTATCTAAAGAAATTGTGAGGAATAAAAATGAAGCCAGCAGCGAATAACATCGGACTCAGGAATTATTTACCCATACTGCTCACGCTGCCGCTGGCCGGACTGGCGGAGCTTGCCTCTCTATACTCTATTCAGGCGCTGCTGCCAAAGCTGGCGGAGGTTTACCATATTCCGCTTAATCAGGTTGGCCTGATCCTGTCTGCCGAAGTCGGCTGTTTGGCCCTGGCCATGCTGTTTACCGGCAGCCTTTCCGACCGCTTTGGACGCAAGCAAACTATCGTCGTTTCACTGCTGCTAGGCGGCATTTTGACGCTGATGTGCACGACCGTCAGCGCCTGGCCGGAGCTGGTGCTTTATCGCGCTCTGCTTGGCCTTGCCGTCAGCGGCATCACGGCGGCGGTCACCGTTTATATCTGCGAAGAGGTATCTCCCGTTCTGGCGGGCGTAGTCACCGGCTATTTTATTTTTGGTAACTCGCTGGGTAGCATGTCGGGCAGGGTTTTCGCCACGCTGATGATGGAACACGTTTCGCTGAACGTTATTTTCATGCTGTTTGGCGGTCTGCTGATCTTTATGGCGTTTTACGTTCTCTATTTCCTTCCGGCGTCGAAAAACTTTACCCCGAGCACCGCGCTAAACCTGACGCAGATGTTAAAAGGCGGTATTGAACATTTTAAAAACAGAAATATCTCTCTGGCCTACGTTATCGGCTTTATTCTCTTCGGCTCCTTTACCTCTATTTTTAACTTCGTCGCCTTCTATCTTCACCGCGAACCGTTCAATCTCTCATTTACCCATATCGGGCTGATCCCCGTGAGCTTTGCGCTAACCTTCTTCTCCGCGCCGACGACCGCCAGGCTGGCCGTGCGGTTTGGCGCCATGAATATGCTTAGCATGCTGCTGATGGTGATGATTGTCGGCGCCGCCATCAGCATTTTTGCCACCACCGCGGCGGTATTTATTTTCGGGGTGGTTGTCCTCTCGGTGGCCTTCTTTACCTCACACTCAACCATTCTCTCCTGGGTGAGCAGGCACGCCTCTCATGCTAAAGGACAGGCAACGGCATTTTATCTCTTCTGCTATTACGCGGGCGGGGCGGTGCTGGGCTACCTCAACGGTTTCGTTTTTGCCAAAGCGGGATGGAACGGGCTGGCGCTCTCCGTGATTTCCCTGCTGGCGATTGGGCTGCTGCTTAGCCGTATTCTGCATGCTGCCAATAAGCAAAGAGTAATGGAGACGCGCGAGATGGTTAATATCGGGATCGATGCCGATAATTAAGTACAGAATCTGGCCCGATTCCGCGTAAAGTTCGGCAGCGGGCCGGATACTTTATTGAACCCTGTACGCCGTAAAAAGCGTGGCCCCCGTGACTACGGGGCCGGATGATTAAGCGCATCATTAAATTTTATTTCTGCAGCATCCACGACGCATTTTAGCAGGACAGGAGCGATGGTTACGAAGCGGAGTGATTGAAAAACGTATCTGCTGAGCGGTCGTTACGAGCCGCATATCCAGTCCCGTAAAGAGGAGTCTGATGCCAGTAAAAATATGACTGCAAGGCCCATTGTTGGGTCGTTGAGGGGACTCATAGCTGGATGAATCACTTTCGCCGGGCCCTGACCCGATGGGAAAAGGAGACCGAAAGTTACAAGGCCATGCTGCATTTTGCCTGTGGTCTTATTGTCTGGAATAAGATCCTATTGAGATAGGCTCTTAATCTGGTATTCGTTCTTCTTTTTGTCTACTGCTAAACATTGGGCCGAACACGGGGGCCTGAAGCGCTAAGCAGCCTCCGTTTCAAAATAATCCAGACCTCACAACATAATAGATACCGCACCCTGAAATAAATTCCACTGAGAAATTTTATGAATTTTTTTTGAAAAAACCAATAAAAACAGAGGAGAATTATCATGTCAAAAAAACAACCATTATCAAATACAAAACATAGTTCGCCTGACTGGCTGACTATAAGTGAAGCAGTCGAGATAATAAATAAAAAAGGTTGGAAATTAAAAAAAAAGTGACATTTACAGGCATGCACTACATGGTAGCATTCGTCTCTCCATTTACTTTCAGTCGCCATTTACATTACGGAAAATTCAAAGGTCAGGCTACAAAGTAAGGCTTAGAACATCTGAAATGTCATTAATAAATCGTTTATGCCTTCTTGACAAAAAAACCTTTCTTAACGGGCATAACTTTATTATTAGCACTGCTGGCAAATATATCATGCCCACACAGAGAGTTATTGATACTCCATTGATTGGATATGAATATGTTCTAATACAGAGATTACTTGCCCATTCCCTTAAAATCCCCTTACCTGTAACAGGAGCCATTGATTTTAATCATGGCATAACAGTCAGCTTACAGGGGGAAATATATCAACTATTCGACAGGGTAACGTGGAAAAAAAGAATAAAACAAAAAATCATGCAACTCCCTAAAAATATTTCACAAGATGTACATGAAGAAATATTCTCTCAGAGGATACACGATTACCTGGAAAAAGAGTATTTCCCGGCTCATGTTCTACCTCGGGATGCCTGGTTTGTCATTCGACACGCTGAACTTGATAAATTCATTAACATAGAGATTAAGAACAAAATGAAACCATTATCTTCAACACGAATATCAACACCATTATCTCGTCTTTTCTGGCTGGCCTGCAAACATAATGAGACGATCAGCCCACTAATCCGGCAGCCCTATAAACTTCTGTCCATTTTTGAACAGTGGGCCTTTCATGATGGTATTACAGACCATCTGAGTGGCGATACGCTGAAAAATGCGCTGGAACGGGGTTCTCCTTCTTCTACATCCTTATCTAACTGATCAGATATTTATCCGTCTCGATACATAACCCGTATTAAGAGGTTACCCGCGCTTAATACGGGTTCATTAGCTTTTCCTTCACCTTTCACCGTGTTTTTTTGTTGTCTCCGGGCTTACCCCGTTTATTTCCACCACAGGAGAAAACGATGACAGCACATCAGTTATTACGTCTGAAACAGGTTGAAGAAAAAACCGGTCTTAAACGCTCTCAGATTTACCTGTATATGAAAAACGGAACCTTTCCTCGTTCAATCAAGATAGGCCCATCCAGTGTGGCATGGCTTGAATCCGAAATTGATGAGTGGATCAACCTGAAATTATCCGGACGCGAGGGCAGTTGAAAATGTCCATCTATTTTTTATTTTCTGAACTTCTCCAGAAATAGCATGAGGCGATAACCGGATGATCCCATCAATTAATTACTCCATCATAGCCAATGCATTGCATGCACTGAAAGAAGGCAATATTCGCCACTGTGAATCTCTGGGATTTACTATCGACGAAATAAATGCTCTTGATCAGTTATCCCTTGATGAACTGTTTACTGTCAGCCGGGCGGCGGCACCCTTTGTTTCGATCATTGTCCGCCATGATGTTCTGCATCATTTACTGGCGCAGGCCCGCCAAGAATACCGGCATCAACAGGAGATTAACCGGGCTATCCGCCTGGGTGGCTCTATCGCGTTGCTCAACCACTATTTTGGCCTGACATCAAATGAAGTCTGCCTTCGCCGTAGGTTGCTGGGTGTCAGCGTGCCGTATGGCCGGACACCTGAACCGGATGAAAAGACGGATGCGGCTATCTGGCTGCAATGGCAACAGTGCCGGGTGGAAAACCTTGAATCGCCTGATGCTCTGATGGCTATGATGCAGGTGACGGAAGCCCTACTGCCGAAGACCGAAGGACTTTTACTCACTACGGTCTGGAAGCGTATTGCACTTTGCGAACAGGAAGTTGCCGCTGACAGGAGGACGTCATATGCCGGATGAGATCGATCGCGATCAGGAATTTAATGAACAGCGACTGGAGGAGATGATTGAGCAGAATCGCTTTAAACCGGGACCAACGCCATCATTATTCTGCTGTCGTGTATGTGGTAAACCCATTCCTGAAAAACGACGGCAGACACTGCCTGGCATAGCAACTTGTACCGAATGTCAGGAACAACTTGAGCGTTGCAGACGCTGATAATAGCGATAAAGACGTGCGGGGATATTATTTCCCTGCATGTCTTTCTGGTTCTATGAAAATATAAATACCTATTTATTGTCTGCTACGTATATTTCGCTTTCCTTCCGCATATGATAATCCTTGTCAGGATATCTCTCTTATTTTCATTTTGACTTTATCATTTATATCCCTGGCAAAATATATGAATCTGAAAATGCCATTACTGCATGGTTGCCTTGATGGACGTTAATTCGTCCGGGCCAGGTATCGCTCTTTAACAACCGGGATCAGGCTGTCACGTAACCACAATTCAGGGTGCCGCTGAATGTTCTCGCTGACCCGTTAAAACCGGAATGCAGAATCGGGATGTGATCGGTTTATTTCATTCACTGTTGTTTTGATTAAAGGAAATTCCATGAGGAAACCCGTTTATCACGTCTTTGTCACTCAGGAAAGCCAGCCCAATGCACAGGGTGAAAAAAACACGTACTGGACAAAAGTTGGCGTGGCCTTCGCGCATAACGGCAAGCCCGGCCTGAATATCGTGCTGATACCCGGTATTGCTGTTTCCGGCAGGCTGGTGCTGCTCGAACCCAGAGAAGACAGCGACATTTCGCAGGATGCCTCTGCCGCTTAATCCATTTTCTCTTCCTCTCCTCCGGCGGCGTACTTTTCTGTAAGCCGCCAGTCTCTCTGTTACGAGGCCAGCATGCTTTCCACCACTGCCTTTCTGGCACTGGCGGTGCAGTGCGCCGCCAGTATTCACCCGTCCACGTCGCTTGACGTGGCGCGGGTCGAATCCGGTTTCCACCCTTACGCCATTGCTGAAATTCTGCCAGACAGCCGGGGCGTGATTTCACATTTCCCCACGAGCCTGTCGGAGGCGATCCGCCTCACCGGACGGCTGGCAGCACGGGGCAGACGCTATTCGGTCGGCCTGATGCAAATCACCAGCACCAATTTCCGCCATTACGGCGTCACGGCCAGCGACCTGCTTAACCCTTGCGTCAATCTGTCGGTATTTGAGCGCATTCTCGATGACTGTTACCGGCGCGGCGGCACCCTGAAACGGGCGCTCAGTTGTTACTACTCCGGCAACTTTGAAACCGGCCTGCGACCAGAATCCGCCTTTAACCAGACCAGCTACGTACAGCGCATTGGCTATGTCGTCCCGTCCACGCGGGAAGACCGGCAGCGTACCCCTGACCGGAACGTACAGCCCTCTGTCCGTTATCCCGCCGTTGTACTGAGCGGCGAGCCTGTCGGTGCCACTGCGCCGGTCCTGACTTCCCTCCATTATCCCAACGCCGTCATTCGCGGCACCGTTCCTGTTGTCATTCACGAGGAGAAATGATCATGCGTCAATGCAATATAGTTGCTGCTTCACTCCTGCTGTCCACTCCGGCGCTGGCGGTAGATGGCGGATTTAACAAGGCGAATGAAACACTGAGCAACACCTCAACCGGTCTGCTGGGACTGGCCGCCGTCACCATCACGCTGGCAACCATGTGGGTGGGCTACAAGGTGCTGTTCGATGGCAAGAGCCTGCATGACATGCGTAACGTCATCATCGGCGCGATCCTGATTGTTGGCGCGTCCGGCTTCGGTGCCTACTGGGCATCATAAGGGAGGCAACGATGGCTACGCTGAATAAAGCACTTACGCGGCCAGCCGCCATTATGGGCATTCCTCTGGTGCCGTTCGTTCTTGTCAGCGGGGCCATCGTCCTGCTGGCGGTCTATGTCAGCTATTACCTGGTACTGTTGCTGATCCCGGCCTGGGCGGAAATGAAAAATAAAGCCCGTAAGGATATCCATTATTTTGGGCTGCTCTGGCTGGCATTTAAAACCCGTGGGCGGCTTTTCACCAATAACTATTTTGGTGCAAATGCCCTTCTGGCAAACCAGTACGATAACGTTGATGTATCGGAGTTTATTCAGAAAATGAAATTAAACGAGCGTATCACGCTGGATAAGTATATTCCGTATTCCTCCCATATTCACCCTTACGTCATCAGAAATCGTCACCGTGATTTTGTTGCCACCTGGGAGCTGGGCGGCACGGTCTTTGAATGTGAAGATGAACATCACCTGACCCTGATGGCCACGCATCTGAATAACGTTATTCGTTCGTATGAGGGTCTGCCGGTAACATTATATATTCACCGGCTCCGTGAAAAATATCATGATGCTTTTGAAGCCTGTTCGGGCATTCCCTTTTCCGATGAGATAACACGTCGGTATTACCAGCCGGTAAAAGAAAAACCGTTCTGGCGGCACCGGCTGTTTTTCTCCGTCTGCTACGCACCGTTCTCTCAGATTGAGAAGAAAACCATGAAAGCGCAGTCGCACGGTAAACGCCAGCCAGCACTGGATGACGCGCTCAAAATCATGCAGGAATACCGTGAAGCACTGGAATCTTCATTATCCCGCTATATGGCAACGCCGCTGGGGATATATGAAGAAAATGGTCGCGTGTATTCCTCACAACTGGCGTTCTTCCATCGTCTGCTTACCGGTCGGTGGCAGAAGGTGGCCGTAACGCGCTCACCATTTTATGAAACGCTCAGTACGCCAGACGTCTTTTTCACCACCGACACCGGTGAATGCCGGACGGTCGGCGGCTCCCGCTTCTTCCGTAGCCTGGAGATTAAGGATTATTCCCCGGAAACCCATACCGGTATGCTGGATGCGCTGCTGTACGCCGAAAGCGAGTATGTTCTGACGCAGTCCTTTACCTGTATGGCACGGGATGAGGCGCAGAATCATATCCGGCTGGCGGAAAAACGACTGAATTCGGCAGACGATGACGCGCTGTCGCAACGTGAAGAGCTGACAGTACTGCGCGACCTGCTCCAGTCCGGGCATGTGTCCTGCGGGAAATTCCACTTTTCCCTGCTGGTGTCGTCGGACAACGCCACTCAGGTGGTGAAAGATACCAACATGCTGGCGCAGCCTTTCGCCGATCTCGGCATTATGACGACGCTTTCCTCCATGTCACTGCCCGCTGCATATCTGGCACAACTGCCGGGTGTCTATACGCTGCGCCCCCGACTGGTGGCCGTCAGCAGCCAGAATTTTGCCGATATGGCCTGCCTGCATAACTTCCATCCCCACAAACGCAGCGGCAATCCATGGGGGGAAGCCATCGCCATCCTCACATCTCCCGGTGGTGGCGGGTATTACCTGAACCTGCACGACAGCCAGGCCAGGCGAGATGACACCGGTGAGAAAACGCCGGGGAATACGGCGATTATCGGGAAAACCGGTTCAGGCAAAACCCTGCTGATGACTGTCATGCAACAACTGATGCAGAAGTACCGCAACCCGGCGACATTTGCGCCTTCTGCCACCAACAAACGGCTGACCACGGTGTATTTCGATAAGGATCGGGCGGCGGAAATGGCGATCCGCCAGGCGGGCGGGCGTTATTTCCGCATCCGTACCGGCGAGTCCACCGGCTTCAACCCGTTTGCGCTGGAGCCAACCCGCCGGAACATCAGTTTCATCAAACGGCTGGTGCGCATGCTGTGCCGCCGCAACGGTAAGCCGCTCGATCCGCGCGATGAGGAGCGGATCAGTGCCGCCGTGGACACCATCATGCTGGACTACCCGCCGGAGTACCGTCGGTACGGGATCACCCGGCTGCTGGAAGTGCTGCCGGAGCCGCCGACCACAGACGCCCGCACCAACGGGCTGCGTATTCGCCTGAAACAGTGGGCGCAGGGGGGCGAGTTCGGCTGGGTGTTTGATAACGAGGCTGATACTTTCACCATCAGCGATGTCGATAACGTTGGTATCGACGGCACCGAATTTCTGGATGATGACGATATTCGCGGTCCCGTGACCTTTTACCTGCTGTACCGTGTGACCAGTCTTCTGGACGGTCGCCGCCTGGTGATGTTTATGGATGAGTTCTGGCGCTGGCTGGCCGATGTCGAATTTTCCCGTTTCTCGCTCAATATGCTGAAAGTTATCCGTAAGCTGAACGGTATCTTCGTCCCGGCAACACAGTCACCGGATGAAATCGTCAGACATCCCATCGCCCCGGCGATTATTGAGCAGTGCGGTACCCAGATTTTCCTCGCCAATCCGAAAGCCAGCTATACAGATTACGTGGAGAAAATGAAAGTGCCGGACAGCGTTTATGAGACGGTCAGGAACCTGGATCCGGGCGAGCATTATATGGTCATCCTGAAAACACCGCTGCGGGCCGGAGAAACCCGCCCGTTTGTGGCAATGGCGAAAATGGATCTGTCCGGACTGGGTAAACTCACCCGACTTCTCAGCGCCAGTGAAGACAACCTGAAAATATTCGATGCCATTTATCAGGACGGTATGCGACCTGATGAATGGAAAGATACGTTTCTTGACCGGGCAATCTGAAAGCCAACCGGAGGTAATATCAATGCGTTCCAGGAATCACCTTCTGGCATTATCGTTATTTTTCTCAGCACAGGCGTTCAGCGCCGGAATACCGGTTTTTGACGCCGTGCAGAATACCGAATCCATTAACCAGTGGATGCAGAAACTACAGCAATGGGAGGATACAGTTACCCATTATAAAAGTGAACTTGATGCATATAAGAAGCAACTGGCTACCGCAACCGGCGTGCGGGATATTCAGGGTTTTCTCAGTGATGCCAGAAGCCTGAAAACCGATATTGATAATCTCCGTAAGAACGGTATTTCACTGCATGATCTGCTGACCACGCAGAACAGTTCATATTCTGCTGAACTGCAAAACCTTTACAATAAATACAAATCGTTCAGCGTATGCAGCGAGGAACAGGAAGGAATAAAGTCTCAGGCCCTGGCCGACAGTTGTAAACAGATGATCCTCAATCAGGCAATGGCGATTGAGAATACCACTGACGTTGAAAACAGGATTAACAGCACACTCAGCGACATATCAGACTTATCTGACCGTATATCAAATGCGCAGGACTCGAAAGAGTCTCAGGATCTGGCTAACGCCATCGCGGCGAAAAGCGTACAGTTAAATGCGCTGACGAATCAGTGGGAGATGTCTGTCAGACAGGCTGAACAGCGAACGACATTGCTGGAACAGCAAAGACAGAAAGCCTTTGAACAGCAGCAACTAACAGCACCTGTTGCTGACCTTAATAATTTATAAGGAGGTTATCCATGCTCAGATCCTTATTCACCTTATGCACACTCTCAGGCGTGATATTACTGTCCGGCTGCAAGGAAACCAAATCCGAAGCCTGGTATAAGCAGCATCCTGACGAAACTTATGTGGTTTATACGCAATGCCTGAAGGATGGTGAGGCAAGCGATAACTGCGAATTTGCCCACCGGGCAGCACTTATGTTTGCACAGGAAGGCCAGCCCGGGGTTAAGGAGAAATTCGAGGCGATATTTCAGCAGGAAGCTGAAAAACGAAATGCAGTGACACAGTAATTTCTCCTCCAGCAAAACAGGGAATCCTCCCTGTTTTCTATATCCTTTCTTTATATATCAGGTGAGGCACCATGTCCGGTGGTATTTTTGTTGGTATGGACAAAAACATCATGGATGGACTGAATGCCGTACTGGAAGGTCAGTCTTCCACTTACGGCACGATGATCAGCGTCATCATCGTCAGCTCTTTTACCCTGTTTATACTGTTTCGCGGTTATCAGACGCTGGCTGGCAAACTCCGGACCCCGGTTGAAGATGTCGCCTGGGATGTGGGCCGCATGTTGCTGATCACCACCTTTGCGTTAAACCTTGATGGCTGGCTGGATATGGCGGTAGCGGCTATCCAGGGACTCAAAGACGGTATCAGCGGCGATGATAACGTCTGGGCGCTGCTCGATACCGTCTGGGAAAAGGCACAGGCGCTGGGGCAAAAGTTATTTAATATGGACACCTCAACTTACGTCAAACTGAATGGTGGCCTTGCCGAAGTCCTGGTATGGGGCGGCTCTATTGTCCTGCTGATGGCAGCCACCTTTGTCAATCTGCTCGCCGAAATCACCATCCTGTTAATGACGACCACCGCGCCGCTCTTTATTTTCTGCCTGCTGTACGGTTTTCTTAAGCCGATGTTTGATAACTGGCTGAGAACAATTTTCGCGGCAATATTAACGATCATGTTTTCTGCTTTATCCATCCGTATCGCCATTAATTACCTGCATAAGATACTGGATGCTGCAACAAAAACATCCGCTGAAACCAATATGGTAACACTGGCGGCGCAGTGCCTGCTGGCCGGGATTGCAGCGGGTGTGGTGGTCTGGTTCTCCGCGAAGCTCGCGAGCGCACTCAGCGGGGCCGCCGTACAGGCAGTGCTGCAGGGTGCCGCCATGAGTGGCCTGAGCGGACTGGCGAACAAATCCGCCGACCTCGCCGGGCCGGGGGTAAAGGGCGGAGCCCGCCTGGCTGCGAAAGGCGGCATGGCCGCCGCCGCGGCGGCCGGCAGGCTCGCCGGCGCAGGCGCGGGTAAAACCGTGAGCGCCTGGCAGAAACGCGCCGCCGCCATCGAAAGCATGAAACGCCTGAACCGGCAGCGTTACCGTTAATCCTTCCGACCGTTAATTTCCTTTTCCCCGTCACGCCGTGGCCAGCGCCACCGGTGCGGCATTTCTGCATCCATACGATAAGGGGCTTCCATGAAATTCAGCATCATCCTTCTGATGCTGTGCGCGCTGACGGGCTGCGCACGGCATCAGGGCGACCTTCCGCCGGTATCCGGCGAACCCGAGCCGGTGAATTCCCCCACCATCATTCAGGAGCTGACTCACCATGCCTGATATTCAGAACATTCTTAATGCTTCCCGCTCTTTTGAATCCATCCAGCTGGAAAAGGAAGAGCGTTCCCGAAAAACCGCCTGGCGGGTGGCCGCTACCGGACTGATTCTGGCCGCAATGGCGATTGCGGCCATTATTATTCTGCTGCCACTGAAAACCACCGACACTGAATTATGGTCAGTGGATAAACAGACCGGGCGCTATGAATATATGACCCGCGTGAAGGAACGGGATATTTCGTCTGAAAAGGCACTGGCGCATTCACTGGCAGCACACTATGTCAGACTCCGCGAGGGATATAATTATTTCTCCCTCCAGCGTGATTATGACGACGTGCAGTTATTTAACAGCGACAGCATGAACCGGGACTATCTGGACGGGTTTAACGGCGACCAGGCACCGGACGTGATTTTTAACAAGGCGGAATATGTCGTTTATATCGACATTATTTCCAATGTGCATGCGCCTGCCACCGGGCCGGATAATCTGGCAACACTGCGTATCAAGCGCACAATTCGTCGTATTGCTGATAATTCTATGAAAACGGATGTGTGGAATATCCGTCTCACTTACCGCTACGTCCCGCACCGGCAACTGACCGACAGCCAGCGCGAAGTCAACCCGCTGGGCTTTATCGTCACCAGCTACCAGCGCGATAAAGAGCTGAGGGGGGAATGATGCTGAAACATACCCTGCTCCTCTCTGGCTTACTGGCGTCATGCGTGGCATGGAGCGCAGCGACACCGCGCGGCAGCGCGTATGACAGCCGGATGCAGAACATCACATACAACAGCCAGAACGCCACGGTCGTCAGTACCCGCCCCGGTTACGTCACCATGCTGATGTTTGACGACGATGAAACCGTTATTGATGCGCAGGCGGGTTTTCCCAGAGGCTGGACCGTGACGAAAAGCGATAACCGGGTGGGCGTCAGCCCGAACCCGATTACCCAGCCGGTCACGGATGCCAGCGGCAACAACGTCAACCAGGTGTTTCTGCCGACGGCAAAAGACTGGAAAACCAATCTGTTCGTGGTGACCTCGAAGCGCGATTACAGCCTGGAGCTGAACGTGCTGGACCGCGACTCGCCCGCTCAGGCCTTTGTTATCCGCTACCGCTATCCCGACGAACTGCGAAAAAAGACTGCCGCCGCCAGCGCCGCCCGTCAGCAACATCAGCAGGAAGCACTGGACCGGCAGCGGATAGCGGCGGCATTCGGGCAGGCCACCACGCCGCGCAACTGGCGCTATACAAAACGGGTGGCAGCAGGCTCAGCCTTCATCGCCCCGGACTTTACCTGGGATGACGGTCGTTTCGCGTATATCGGTTTTTCCCCCACGAAGACCCTGCCTTCCGTTTTCCGGGTGGTTAACGGCCAGGAGCAGGCGGTCACGCCCGGAACGGTTAAACGGGGCAGTTACACCGTGGTGGTGGTTCCGGCATCGACGCAGCTGGTTCTGCGTTACGGCACCTCGGTGGTGGGGGTCGAAAACGACGGATCCGGGCGTATCCCGCTGACCAACAGTGACACTGTTTCACCCTCCGTTACGCTGGAGGCAAAATGACCGACAAATCTTTCCCGGACGAACCGAAAAAAACCACCGCAGAACGGGAAGCAGAAGCCCGCGAACGCGCCCGCGCGGCAATGGCATATCAGGAGCCGGAGCAGAAAACGCCGCCCGGCCAGCCGGAAGTGACCCGTTTCCGTAAGACGTCCGGTCACCGTACACTGATAGTCAGCCTGCTGAGTCTGGTCCTGGTCATCGCCCTGGCATCCGGTGGCGATCGTCTTCTCAGCGCCCTGAAAAGGGGTGATGAGAAAGAATCTGACACCGCACCGCCGCCCTCCTCCGGGGCGGTGCAGCAGGAGCGTAAGAATCTGGGCATGGACAGTAACCCGTTTGGCCTGTTCGGGCCAGGGAGGCAGGAAAGCGCAGGCCCTGCCAGTCAGAGCGCCCCGGCCACACCAGCTCTGCCGCCCGGGCCGCCCGCCCTGAACAAGGCGGCAGCACTGGCAAACGGGCTGAACAGCGGCAGCACAGGGTCAGGCGACGATACACGCACGTTCCGAAGCGGATCGCGCAGCAACGCGGGAACGTCGGGCAGCCCGTCTGCCTCCACGGCGTACACATCCTGTCAGTCTGTACTGGTCAGTGGCGAAAATGGACGTCTGCGCTGCCCGGATACGACAGCACCGGGAGACAGCAATAACAATGGCAATCCAGGCGTTGCCCGTGTCACTGGTGTCAGGCGGCTGGGCCTCGATCCTGATCTCTATATCCCCGTGGATCGTTATATTCCGTGTTCGATGATGCGGCGCTTCGTATCCGATGTTGGCGGTCATATCTCCTGCCTGATCGGTGAGAATGTCTGGAGCGCCAGTAACCATGTGAAGCTGATCCCGGCAGGAACGGTCGCCCGTGGCGTCTACCGCACCGGCGCACTGCAACATGGGCGCAGCCGGATGTTTGTGCTGTGGACGGAGCTGCGCACGCCGGAGCCCGGCAGCCTGCAAATCCCGCTCACCGATACGCAGGCCACCGGCCCCCTCGGTGAGGCGGGGATCGCGGGCTGGATCGACAGCCATTTCTGGGAGCGTTTCGGCAACGCCCTGATGCTCAGTACCGTGCAGGACGTGGCGGCAGCGGCATCAGATGCCGCGCCGGGTAAAGACCGCAATACTGACTATACCGAAAACACCCGCGCCGCCACGGCGGAAATGGCGAAAACGACACTGGAAAACAGCATCAGTATCCCGCCCACGATGTACCTGAACCAGGGCGATGTGATCGGCATCATGACCGGCACGGATATTGATTTTTCCTCTGTTTATCAACTACGGCTGAAAAAGAAATGGTATGAGCGCTGAAAACCTGTCACTGGATTTTATGAAAAACCGTCTGTTTGGTGATTTTCTTGCTCAGGATGGCCTGACAGAAATTGCGGTTAACCGACCGGGTGAGCTGCATACAAAAATTCGGGGAAAATGGCAAAAACAGGCATCCCCCATCACGTTGCGTCAGTGTCATGCTTTTGCCAGAGCGCTGGCGTCCTGGCATGACGATAATATTGACGATACATCACCCATCCTTTCTGCAACATTAGGATCCGGCGAACGTGTTCAGGCGATTATTCCCCCGGCCTGCGAACGTAATACGGTGTCCATTACGCTGCGCAAACCCTCGTTTGAGCAGAAAACACATCAGTCATGGATTGATGCGGGATTTTATCAGCGCGTGGCCGGTCAGGAAAAAACGAAAAGCCAGGATAATGCACTGGTCCGGTTATATCACAGCGGGAATATTCCCCGCTTTATGGAAAAGGCGGTGGAATACGGCAAAACGATTTTTATTGTGGGTGAAACCGGCTCCGGCAAAACCACCTATATGAAAACGCTGCTGCATTATATTCCGCTGCATCTCCGGCTGGTAACGATTGAGGATAATCCCGAAATCCGTTTTTATCACCATGCCAATTATGTGCATCTTTTTTACCCGGCGGATGCCGGGGATAACGCCATTATCACCCCTGGCAGACTGATCCGGGCTAATTATCGTATGAACCCTGACCGGATATTACTGGCGGAAATTCGTGGGCAGGAAGCGTGGGACGCGCTGAAAATTGTCGGCTCCGGGCATGAGGGGTTAATCACCTCCCTGCATGCGGGCAGCCCGGAAGAATGCATTGAAGGGATCATTGACCGCTGCTATGAAAACCCTGACTGCCGGAACATTCCTTTTGATGTGTTGTTACGCAAGGTACTTAAAAGCATTGATGTCATCGTCAGTATTGATATACACGGCGATGTTCGCCGGATGCATGATATTTACTTTAAGCCAGTTCATTTAAATAGCATGAAAGAGACATTCAGAAAATAAATCCGATAAATAACATTATCAAAATACGCAACCTTTCATTAATCATAACGGTGACTGAAATGAAAAAAGCAATATCCTCCGTCTTATTGCTCTGCGTTATGGCGTTATGTTCAACATCTGTAATGGCTGCTGATGCCTGCGAAGTGGTGTTATGTATGTACGGTAAAGCAACCGGAAATGGCGGCGGCAGTGAATGTCATTCCGCTGAACGTGCGTTCTTTAATATCGTGAAAAAGAATAAACACGGCTTTCTTCCTGACCATACGGCCGATGCCAGACAATTATTTTTAAGTGAATGTTATTTGGCAGACCCGGCGGCTATCGGTCAAATCATCAGTAAATATGGCCGCGTTCGTGGTTAATACTGGCGAGACGGCACAGAGCATGACGGTTTTCAGGTTTTTACGGCTTCTGTTTTTCGCGGAATAAGGAGCGAAGAAACAGGGGCCGTAAAAATGAGGCAGCGGACAGAAATATTTTCGCGGGTTAAGGAGCGAAAATAATTCAGGCACCGCGCCTCACCTGCAAACAGCCGCGCCCACGCGGATTTTGCAGGCCGGGGGGAGCCGGATAAATTTCGCCGCCCCAGCGAGCGAAAAGCTGTCGCCCACGACAGCGGTTTACCCGGGGGGCACAGCCCCGCACACCGTCGCGGCTAAGTCTCCGGCCCAAAGCCGGTAGCGTGGCGCGACCACCCTCTTTAAAGGTCAGCTTCCCTTTTATTCCCGCTGCGAGGAACGAGTAAAGGGAAGAAAAAGGCGAAAGCGACCGTCTTAAAGGGGGTGGTCGCGCGTAGCGGGCGACGGTGTGCCGCCGTTGACCCTGGGGGTTTTGGCCGGGCGTCCAGCCACGACATTACCCCCATGTGACAGGCAATAAGGGCGTCCAGCCCGCATGTACTGGCGCACGCCGTTTCGTGCAGGGAAGCATGCTTTCCGGCACATGGCCGCGCAGCGGCCACCTTCTTTACCCCATACGCTCGCCCCGCCTTTTCGCCCGACACCACGGGGCGAATTGACGGGGCGATGTCATGGGGCGAATAGCTGACGAAGGAGGCATCATGATTTTAAATAAGCTTGCCGCTTCACTGTCCCCGATAGTGAACGAGATGCTGGTGCTGCTCGCTTTTGTGCAACAGCAACAACTGATGCTGGCGTTATTAGCGGGGCTGACGATGCCGTTTTTTGCATCAATGAAAAGCGATGAACGGCAGAAAGCTCCACTCTGGAAAAAGCTGATTATTGCTTTTTCCCTGCTGTGTTTTCTCTCCGGCACACTGGCTCCGATAGTTATCGGATCCTTTCAGTGGCTGTATAAAATCAGACTCACCAGTGATAACTCAGCACTGGCGTGGTCAGTACGGATTGCTTTCACTGTAACCGGGATTATTTTTCATATTATGCTTCGCCGGGTATTCACGCCGGAACTGGACAAAATAAAGAAACGCCTTGTTAAAAAGACCACCCTTGAACGGGAATTACGTACTGATGTCCGCACCGTAAAATCCCTGCTACCGGAAACACTGCATTATGACCCGCTGCATTATATCGACCTGAGTAAAGGGCTATTTATCGGCATGGACAGGGAGAACGAACCAATGTATCTCCCGTTAAAAGACTGGCAGAAACAGCACGCGGATATTATCGGCACCACCGGAGCCGGTAAAGGGGTTGCCACCGGGATATTGCTTTATCAAAGTATTCTGGCCGGTGAAGGTGTGTTTGTTATGGACCCCAAGGATGATGAATGGGCACCCCACCTTTACCGCAAAGCCTGCGAGGATGCAGGAAAACACTTTGCCTTAATTGACCTGCGGAAACAGCAATACCAGTTAAACCTGATTGAAGATATTACGCCAGATGAACTGGAAGAACTGTTTGTTGCAGGGTTCAGTCTGGCGGAAAAAGGACAGGAATCGGACTTCTATCGTATAGATGACCGAAAAGCCGCGCGTATGGCCGCGCAATTTGTCAGTGATAACACATCGGCAACAATCCGTGATGTTTATAACGGTGACTACGTTCAGAGCATTGCCGAAAAAATCAAAGCCTTTTTCGGTAAGATTGAGGAACTGGCCTTACTCAATGCCATTAATTCACCGGAGGGTTTTTCACTCAAAAAAATATTTGATGAAGGTGGCTGCTGTTATGTTATCGGCTCCATGCGAAACAGCAAAATTATTACCGCCCAGCGCATGCTGCTGGTTCGCCTTTACCAGTTGGCAGAAAGGCGCGATCGAGTAACAGACGTCCCCCGCCCCATTGCTATTTATCTTTCCGAACTGAAATACCATTTATCCAGGCCAGCGCTGGAAGGTTTAGGCGCGGCGCGGGATAAAGGCGTACACATTATTATGGACCACCAGTCCATCGCCGATTTAAAAGACTGCCCGGCAGATTTGAAAGGTGACGCCGTTGTCGGTGCGGTCGTGGAAAATGCCAAATTCAAACTGGTTTACCGGGTTATGGACCCGGATACAGCGGACTGGGTGGCGAGAATGTCAGGCACGATCCTGGTGGATGACGAACTCCGTAAGGCCAAGACGGATAATATGCTGACGGAAACCATCGACAGTGAGCGCACAATCCGCCAGGCCGAACGTTTCTTTATTGACAGCAATATGATCCTGAACCTGCCCGATTTTGTCAGCTTTATCTTTACGACAAAAACGCTACCTTCTGCTTCACTGATCTCGCCGATAAAGGTCAGAAAACGACAGCTAAAAATCTTTTCGGTTTCCCCCGATATTGCCGCAGTGGCAGCCCCGGTGAAGATCGTGCTGGATTTTGGCGAGGATGATAGACCAGCCATGCCGGATGTGATGACAACGCATCCGGCTCTTTTCTTCGACGAAATCGAAGTAAAACCGGTAAAGCCGAAACCTGATGATGAAGAACACCTGTCCCCGCTGGATTTTTAAGGAGCGGTTATGCTGATTTCGTCCTTTCACGAGCGCCAGACGCGTAACAACGAAAAAATAAAACAACTGCTGAACTTCCTGAAAGAAGAAACCTACAGTGATTTTAAAACGCTGATGCAGTTATTTGGTTTCAGGGATCATAAATCGCTTTATTCGCTGCTGGCAAAAACGGAGCGAATGGGGTTAATCCAGAAGCATGTACTTGAATCACGGACAATCAGGATTTCATTATGGGGGATCACCAGCGACGGGCTGGCGGTGGTGCTAACCCCGAATGATAAAATCTTTCCCGCGAGGTTTGAACCGTCCAGAATTACCGGCTGGACGCTGGAGCATCATCTTGATAATCAGGCCGCCAGGCTTATTCTGGAGAAAAAAGGCGCTTCGGGATGGGTTAACGGCGACCGGACCACCTTTCTCAGCCAGTATCAGGTGAAACATCGCCCGGACGGGTTACTGACCCTGCCTGACGGTAACGTTATTGCCATTGAAACCGAGCGCCGCCTGAAAACCCGAGCCCGTTATCAGTCGATCATTGCCAGCCACCTGCTGGCCCGTACCAGCAGGCACTGGATTTATGTTTTTTATGTTGTGCCCGATCCACAGAAGAAGCGTGCGCTTGAACTGCTGTTTGACAGCATCAGGCATGTCATCATCAACCATCAGCACGTCCCGCTGGAAGAACGCCACCGCCGGGTGTTTCGCATTTATACCTTTGATGAACTGAAATACCTGTCACTAGGCAGCTATACGTAAGCTTTTACTCAGGCCATCGTGATGGCCTCATCGGCCTGGCGGCGATACTCGCCAGGCCGGGCATTTTTTTATCCCACTGCCAGACACAGACTTTCCGGTACTCGCTGTGCTGCGTTCCGCCTCAGTCTGCGCCTTGCAGCGTTGCCGGTTAAAAACCCTGTAACCGCATTCCCTTGCGGTTGTCCGGCTCCGGCCTCAGAGCTTATCCATCAGATAACGATGCGCTTTAGAGGCGGCGCTGGCCGCTTTGAAAATATAGCGCTTGTCGTTTTTCAGTGCTTTCAGCCAGGAAGCAATGTAGCTTTCATGTTGTACCTCTCCCTCAATCCCCAGGTCCGCCATCAGAAAAGCACTTCCCAGCTCCGCCACCAGTTCTTCCTCTGCATAATCCGCACTGCCAAACTTCCCTTTCATTTCACGGTTCAGGCGTTTTTTATCCCCACTCCAGTGGACAAGCTCATGCAGGCCGGTAGCGTAGAAATTGGCCGCATCCGAAAACAGATGGCGCTCTGGTAGCCAGACTTCATCTGTTGATGGGCTGAAAAAAGCATTTTGTCCTTTCTCGATGATGTTTGCGCTGCTCTTCCTGAACAGGTTTTCAGCCTGCGGCAACGGGTCAAAGGTTGCTTCCGGACTGACCGTTTCAGTCGTCAGGGGCAAGCCATCGATTTGCTGAACGTTAAACACGGTGAAAGTTTTAAGCATCGGGATATGCTCAATGTCTCCGGCGTTGTTTTCCTTCTCCAGGGTGGTATAGAAAATGGCTGTTGTGCCACGTTCACGCGTGCGAACCTGTCCACCTGCCATCTGCGCCTGTTTATAGGTCAACCAGCGTGAATCACTGAACCCCTGTTTTGATGCACTGCTCCACAGCAACATGATATTCATGCCACTGTAGGCTACGCCGGTGGCGTAATTAGATGGCAATCCAGACATGCCGGATACACGCTGCCACGGGCAGGACCAGGGTTTAACACCGGCTTCCAGCGCTGCAATGATGTTGTCGGTGACGGTCTGATAAATGTCGGTTCTGGTTTTAGAAAATTTCGTTTTTGAGGAGCCTGACGGGTCCAGCGGGGATACGCTGGTCGCCGCTGCGGCGTTAGGGGCTCTTGTCAGGGAGGTATGCAGGGAATTCGTCATGGTTTTTTCTCCGCCAGTGTGTGATTTTCGTCTTCGTATCGCCTGACGGTTCGCTTTCCCGGCATCGTTCTGTCCTGCAAGGGCGCAGAATGCGTGCCATTTACCCTTGCGGGACGGGTTGTGTTGGGAAACGATTAACCGGAAGCGAATACGGGGAACGGAAAGCACACAGGAGAAAAAAATTGCCCCTGCATAGCCGGGCGTAGCACCCCTTACTCCGCAGTGGTGAAAAGCAGATTTGGTGATGTTGAGCCGGAGACTGGCACTGACAGGAACTTCATGTAGGTGTTAGCATGCTTTCCTGCCGGACGAGACGGTTCTGCTAACTGGGGGCGGTTTGTTGTTAAATTGTCTCGTTCCGGCATCAATCACTACCTGTTCTGGGCTGTCTACGTATTGAACGCGGCATAGAGTCTATCTAACACCTCCCGGACCCGGGGTTAGAGATTTATTGAAACAGGCCACAGCGCCTTAACCGGGGCAGCCGGGCGTAACGAGCGGCCCCAGCTTGCTACGCAGGTGTGACTATGGTTTTGGTAGTAACCAACATTGTCAGTTGTGCTTCTAGTACATATAAGAGGCGATCTTACTAGCTAGCTACTCGCCCCCCCCACTTAAGTAATAAGTCTAAAGTTTCGTAATTATCTGATTGCCAGATTGACCAAACCCATAACATGAGTAACATTTGTAAATATTCATACAAGTGCAGTGCCTAGGCAACTGAGGGCGGTAGCGTGGGTCGAGGTCTCACTTTCTACATTGGAAGCCAATTGGCTATCACGTTCGAGCCTGTTCTTAGCAGCAAGAGATTGATACGTGCTATCCGGTTAGTCCAGACTATGGCTGGACCAAATTCTGGATTAGGTCCAATAAACTATATCAACTAGAAAAATATTTTTAATAGCATGAGGTTTTGTTTATGCACGTCATTTACGGAGAAACTATTAACGATGTAATAATGAAACTCTTGGAAAAAGTGCTTAATGAAGGAGTTCGTGTTTCGACAAGGAATGGGGATGCTATAACTATTTATGATGTTAGTATGATCTTGCGAAACCCTAGATCAAGACATTTAAGTTTAGCGGGTCGAAAAAACAACATATTCTCCACATTTGCTGAAGCTATATGGGTATTTGCAGGCGATAACCGAATTAAACCATATCTAACTTTTTTTTTACCAAGAGCGCCTAAATACTCAGATGATGGTGTCACTTGGCGAGCAGCTTATGGAGAAAGACTATACGCTCACGGGCAACTTGAAAATGTCGTGCAACAATTCAAAAACGAAGGAATATTTACAAGAAGAGCGGTCATTAGCCTATACATGCCTGACAGAGATACAAGTGAAAGCCTCATAAAATTATACAACATAGAACATAGTGTCGATATACCTTGTAATAACTTAATTCATTTTTTTATCACTCCTGAAAAAAATTTAAATATTAAAATAGTCCAAAGAAGTGGCGATCTAATATTTGGAGTAAGCAATATAAACATTTTCGAGTTTAGTTTACTTCAAGAGATAGTACTTTCAATGTTACAGAGGGAAGTTGATAGCGAGATTAAACTAGGATACTTACATCATTCAGTAACTAATCTTCATATATATGATGATAGAATAGAACAAGCCAATGAAATACACAAAAGAAAAGAAGAACAAATGACAGATTTGATAAACGATGATGAAATATCATTTCCTCCATCACTACCAGTTATAAAATCATTATTCTGTGATATAGTCTTATTCCTTGAAAGAATAATAACAGAAAATGCATATAAAATAGACACAATAGAGAAGGAAACTGAAAAACTAAAAAAAATATTTATTGAACATTTTGTAGAAACTGAAAGAAATTTACTCTGGGGATATGCAGAAGCAGCTTTATCATATATTTTTCAGGAAAGGTTTAAACAACCAATAGTGTTAACAGCTAAGTTAAGCGATGATTTCAATCTAAGCGTAACTTCCAATCACTTCAATAATTCTAATAAGGAGCGCCTATGAAAATTGCATTCATGGGAATATCGGGTAGTGGAAAAGATTTCCTTGCTAATTATCTAATATCCAACTATGAATTTGTTAGATTATCATTTAGCGATCAACTCAAAAAATTGGCCAATCATATTTACCCTTGGATGGAAAAGGATTATAGCCCTGAAAAGAAAACGTTATCACTCAATATAACCTTACCTACAGGCGACTTTATCAACCATTCACCAAGAGATATATGGCTCAGCTTAGACAAACTAAGGGAAATTGAAGAAAAAATATTTATTAGAATGCTATCAGAAGAGTTGAAAGTTTTAGAGGAAAATGAAGGGACGAATAAAAACATAATAATTACTGACATAAGATCAAATGAAGAATTCGCATGGTGTAAGAACAATCAATTCACAATAGTTCATATAGAACGGGAAAATAATAATTATAAAAGATACGAAATTGACAAGTATGTAAATGAGAACAAAACAAAATCAGACTATCATTTTAACAATAGTGTGAACGGAATTGATAGTTTTAAAAACTTTTTCGAAAGGGTATTATTTAGTGAACAGTAAAAACGATCAACTTTTTTGTAATGTCAGAGAAATGAAAATTAAAACCGCTAAACCCATCTTAAATGAAGCTGTTATCAGGGAATGGTTTTATCATCAACGAGAGAGAACCTCTATATATTACAAGAAAGAGATACTTAACCTTCCGCCATATTGGACAGAAGACAAGATATTGAGAAACTATAAATTTGTAAATACTAAAAGAACATGGGACAAAGAAACCAAGTGGTTATTAACAAATATAACAAACAATGATAAATTGAGTTATGATAATAAAATACTCAATTCATTTCTATTTAGAGTGGTAAATAAAAGCGATACATTCAATGAAATTGATGCGCCCTTTGATTTCACAAATATGACGATTCGTGATATTAATGAAAAAATCAGGGAGAAGACTCTCAATATATCCATAAAAAAACCAGGCTATGTATTTTTTAGTGCAGCCTATATTTTAGGAGGTCCGAAGTTTAATTTCGGGAAATACTTAGAAAATATAGAGGGCACAACGGAAAATGACATGGTAATTAGAATGATCAAATTTGTTTATTATAACCAAGATAAAATCGTTAATGGTGTAAAATCATCAAGAAATCAGCTTGAAGTTTTTGAACATTTAAAATCATTTTCAGGGATTGGGAATTTTCTAGCATATCAAATTTTCATAGATCTGACATACTTAGCCAGTTTTCCGTTTACAGAGTTGAATTTTGTTATTTCAGGTCCTGGTTGTGAAAGAGGAATTAATTGGATTTTTTCTAATAGAGATGGAATGAATAGCGAAGAGTGTTTGTTCTGGTTCACTATTAACCAAAAAAACATCGCAGAAAAATATAATGAACACTGGAACATGGATGAAATATTCCATTTCCTGCCTAAAGAAGAAAGAGTTTACACATTAATGGATATGGAAAATAGTGGTGCATGCGAGATAGATAAAAGATGCCGAACTAAATTTAACAATAAAAGACCGAAACAAAAGTATCATTATCAAAGTAATAATATAGAATTATTTTATAATTAGAAAATTACAAAGGATTTTAAAATGGTTAAAGAAATTAAGAAAAATGTTTTTGTTAGCCATCATCATAAAGATGACGCTAGTGTTGATGGGATTTCTCGTTTAGCTGCAGCAAAAGGTTATCATTTACGTAATAGTTCTATCAGAATGAAACCTGAAAACCAGCAACGAGTTGAGGAAAAAAAACTTAGTGATAGAACGATTGCACGTTTACTTAGAATGAAAATGAGGTGGGCTAGTCAAGTTATAGTTGTTATCGGGAAAGAAACGCATACCAGACCTTGGGTAAACTGGGAAATTCAAGTAGCTCATCAACTTGGAAAACCAATCATAGGTGTATATGAAAATGGTTTAAAAGGCGATGTAAAACTACCAGAGAATCTCGAAAAGTATGCAACCTCTATAGTGGCCTGGAGAAGTGACGCCATTATCAACGCACTAGAAGGTAAAACTTCATTTGAAAAACCTGATGGTACGGATCGTGATAAAGTTCAAGGTGGGAATGTCGTATGCTAATTGAGCCTAACTCTTACCTTTATGTCTATGCAATAACGAGAGACTTTGGTTTTGCACCCAATCCATTTCATGGAAGTTGTACCTTGGCAACATGCAAACCTGGAATTAGAAAGTCTGCTAAAGTGGGTGATTGGATACTCGGAGTTGGTGGAGCTAATTTAAAATCAGCTAAAAAAAAATGTATCCTATTAATGAAAGTTTCAGAAAAAATTAGTTTCAATGCTTATTGGGAGGATACCAGGTTTTCTATCAAAAAGCCTGCTAGAAATGGTAGTCATGTACAAATTCTGGGCGATAACATCTACCATCAAAATGAAAAAAATGAATGGATACAAGAAGATTCTCATCATAGCAATCCTGATGGTTCATTTAACATGACAAATCTTGAACGAGATACTAGTTCTAATAACGTGTTGATTTCTGATCATTTTTATTATTTCGGTAATAAAGCGATTGAAGTAGACTTAGACTCTCTTGAATATCATAGAATTAGAAACTATAAAAAGATTCCTTTAAATTCTACAATACCAGCCATTAACCTTATAAAAAGAATTGAATTTGATTTTAGAAGTGATAAAAATTCAGTTATATCTGACCCATGCAATTTTTCTGATTTCTATAAACGTGTAGATCAGCGAACTGGAGAACTTTATTGATAGGTGCACATATTTTGTGTTCCATATATTTTTAGTCTATCATTTTTTCAACCATCGCTGTTACTCTCCCGGAGGGAGTCTAGACAAAAACTCATGAAATAGCTTGCTGTTATATTCTTTAGATAGGCGTTAAATAGTACCTCAGACATCATTAAATATTCTAAAAAAAATAAAGCCCAAAGCTTCCACCGTTATGCCCAGTAAAAAGACATTCGATTGAGTGTGGTGTATAATCAGTAAGATAAACGGTTTATTTATGTAAGTGACACCTGCCTGATTTAACAAATTGTTACATATAAAATTTATTAGCTCAAAATTGAACTGACTCTTTTCTCTGGCAGCGTACAATCAAATCTGATCGTCAGTTTTGAGCTGTGAGTTCAACGTATCGATGCAATGCCATCCTTAATCAAGGGGGGTGTTACCATGAAACGAAGAACGTCTATTAACTACAAGCCAGAACAGAAAGCGATTATCTGGGACAGATATAAGCATGATGATTCCTTGTATGACATCGCCAGAATATTCGACAGATATCATTCTTCTATCATGCCCACTATGCACCAGACATTAAGAGGAAGTTTAAATGAGCAACCATAAGAAAAATATCGATACAGATTGGTATAATTTCCAAGAAGAGATTTGTGAACATTTTAAAAATTTAGGTGCCAACGCTAAGACGAATGTTACAGTAGAAGGTGTAAGAGGAATTTCGAATATAGATGTGGTAGTGGAATCCAAATATCTTGGGACTGATTTCAAATGGTTCGTAGAGGCTAAGTATTGGAATAGTAATGTCACAAAAGAAATTGTTCATGCTTTTTTTACAGTGCTTCAAAATACCGGTGCCGATAGAGGTTTCATCATTTCAAAAAAAGGTTTTCAATCAGGTGCAATAGAAGCCACGAAGCATACAAATATAAGTTTGTATACACTTGACGAATTTAAGAAAAAAACAAACCATCTTGTGCAATCTAATATATTAAAATCTTTTTTGAATCGTGCTATTTTAACTAGCACTAGATACTGGGGGCATACAAAGAAAACAAGGATAAAATATGAACTTAGATATGAAATGTTTGATGATAGAGAAATCCTTTCATGCGCTGTAATTCTCATTATTGTTACCGACTTAATTATCGATGAAGAGATTACCTATCCATTTGATGTTTCTCACTACACAGGGAAACAAATAGATCCAATTAACAGTTTTCATGAGTTAATGCATTGGTTGAATTTAAGTTTGAATGAGTTAGATCGTAGAATACTAGATGCTGAAATAATGATGAAGGTCAACGGAGATTTCGATCCTATATATGAATATTACACACCTGACATCATTAGAATTTGCACTAAAGAAAGAATTGATAACTTTTTAGATTATAGTTTCTTTCCTGAAAAGGAAAGGAAAATCTTGATTGCACAAAAAAAAATGGCAGAAGACTACAGAAAAAGTCGGAAGATTAATTGAGGGTTTGATATATCCGAACAATAGTGCAAGCCGTTCTGATAGACACGTCCGCTCTCGGCACAGAACTGTCTGTAAGATTAGATTTAGCTCTGCGCCATTAGAGTTCCAAATTAAGTCTAAGCTGATACATAAAATGGACGATAGATTTTTTTCAGCCACGTTTTACTAATCGAAAAAGCCCTCTCAAAATCATAGCGATAGCCTGATCTACATGAGGAGTCTGTGCTAGCACAACATTTTCCAACTCAGTAAGTCCATTGTTCAGATCCTTGTAAGAAAAACCGGCAAATTCTTCCCGCCCTCTCCAGTTGCGTTGCTGCATTCCGTCAGATGCCACAATATTCAGAGACTCCGTGATATCTTTTGCACATCCACCAAAGCCTCCCATAATAAAAAGGGGTTGTTTAGCACGAAGTGATAATACAGCCTCTTCTGCTATACCGGGCATTGCCCCCTTATACTTATCAACCTGCCCGCCAAGAATAATACGGGCATGTGTGTCTTGTAACATAGCATGTCGCATTGCTGTCAAACCTATTGCCCAATCTTCATCAGAAGGAATAGTTGCTATGTAATGGGCTCGTTCTGCCATTGGTAACGGCTCGCCATCGCGATTGAACAAAACAAGTCTTGCCATTCCTTTCAGGTCCGCACTGAGCCTTTCCAAGTCACTGGCATCTTTTTGCATATGCACCGGCCATGCAAGATAGTTCAATATACTGGAACGTTCATCCCCCTCATCGGCATCTCTTCTATGGCGTGCTACTAACTCAAATAACAGTTCAGTAAAACCATTAGCACGTAGATCTCCGCCATAAACAATCCTGGCTCCCAAGGCTAATAAATGACGCGCAATTTCTGTCATCGCGTCATATAAATGCTGTTTACTTAACCCCAATACAGGCATATCTGGGCTATCTGATGTAGATATTGCAATAATATGCTGACTAAGCATTTCACGATAAGTCATGATGTTCCCTCTGCCAGCCATTCGGTAAAACTTCTAAGCCTGATACCGGGTTTAACTTCTTCAAATAATCGCTCTTCTTCCGAACTTAAGGGTGGGTCAGGATATACAATTGTAGGTTGCCCAATACCGGGGAACTTTAAACCAGCAAGTGAAATTAACTCCGGCGCACGTGGAACAAACTGCACTGCACTTTGTTTAGTATTAACCAATTGTATACGACAACGCCACAGAAAATCTTTCAGAACCTCATCAAGCAGGCGTGCAATAATGATATTAATTCGTTCAGCCTGCTGGGGATCCATTCTCACTATGGGGACATTTCCCATATAAGGAAATCCCCTTTCATCCAATTCGCTAATACAGTTGGCAACAACTAAAGGTACACTATTACGTTTAGCTTCTATAATCTCTCTGCGACACCACTCACGCGAGGAATAAGAGTCGGTATGTATGGCAACAACTGCGCTTTGCGCCAGCTGTTTCAATAGCACCTGATGAAACCGAAGCCCAGCAGGGATATCATGGACATCAAAGAATGAACTTAACCCATGTCCACTATGTAATTGCTCACGTATCAAACGAGCAATCCTCTCTCCATCTTCATCATGTTTAGAATGGCTAAGAAATATCTGAACTTTCTTGAGATAATTAAGCAAATCATCTTCATCTTTTTCTGGTTGTTTCAGATGTTCCAGGTAATGGCGCAGCATCCTGCAAAATTCGTATGTAAGCTCACTAATCAATCGTATATGAAGATTTGCAGTATTGTTACTCCCATCCTGTATCCATTGGTCCCAGCGCAATGCCTGCTCTTCCAGTCCAAGATTTAATCCTTCTACTTCAATAGCAATGGGGAAAAGATGTGTACCCAGTCCAGCTATTTCCGACTGCGCGGATAGCTCCCGAAGGTAAGTCCCCCATTCAGGATCATTTGCCATACATGATTCTGCAAGTATAAGGACTGCGGTGGTCTCTGATTCTGAAAAATTGATCGGCAACGGCTTCCCCGTTTCAGGTAGAGGCTCAGAACGAAAAATAACACTTAAACCGGTTCCTCCAGCAACGTTCTGATAGAGTTCCCGACGAAAGTGTCCCCGCAATATTTCAGCCAGTCCAGCACCAGCGGCGAAATCCGGGTGCCAAATGATATAAACAACAAGAAATGGTTTTGCTAAATTCGTCTCAAGCATATTATGCATTCCTTAAGCGGCGTTCACGAGTATTTCTTATCAGAGTATTACTACGGCAATTGGCTTGTTCGATATATCCCCTACACGACGAAATGTTAGCTGTAAAATTAGCCCAACTTACCCACAGTGCATATCCAGAATCAATATTATCACTGAGTCGAGCGGGCACATTCACTCGTCCAGAAGAATTTGATAACAATGTTGGTAACTGGACACCAATAAGTCCATGTTGTTTATCAAGCGTCGCTTTAATTTCCCAGTCAATATATTTCCTCCCCCATGATTCATTACCGACCAAGACAATAGAACATGAAGTCCCTGTGATATAACACTCACGAATACATCGCATGACATAGTCAATATCCTCACTATCAACTCGACGATCAAGGGAATTATCCGTTACAGCCTCATATTCGTCATGAAATTTTTTTGAGAATTCATTATAGTAATATTGGTCACCATCATGGTGGTAACTTAAAAAAACCTTTCTTTTAATTATTCCGCTATTATACATATCTGACCCCTTAAATTTATCTTAGCGTAAAAACAATCTAATCACCATAGTAAATTAGTTCTTATAGCAGGAACATCCGCGGGATTTTTCTTTGCTGCTGGTTCCATAACATTTCTTTTATCAAATGCCTGGTTAATATAAAATTCACTATTCCCTATAAAATCTGAATACTTAACTAGTGAGCAATAAACATCCATATCCTCATACTGAGGGACGACTTTTGAAAAGTTATGATTTTTTTTAATTAACCAAGGGAGATAATGTTCATAACCCCAATCAATGGTTCTAATTCCAATGCCGCAATTGCAAAAAACATCACTACATACACCAGAGCTAAATACGCTCGAATATATTTCATCTCTAATTACACCGATTAATCCAGCAGGATTCGCCCCCCATAAAGATGCTTGAATTTCTGAGTTAATGAAAGGTCTGTTGGCAGTTTCTGTACCTATGAGTACTACTGTTACGGTAGAGTCACCAAGATAGTCCTCCCGAATTTTCCGCATAATGTAATTTTCACTGACATTACTGCTGATATCCCCGTCACTTACGGACTTGTCAATAAATGACGCACCACCAAATGCTTCAATGATTCCGTCCTTCAAATCTTGTTCGTTTGCATGATGATAACTCAGAAAAGTTTTATGCATTACTCCTCCCACTTAGCAATATCGATGTTAAAAATACCACTAACTTCCTCACAGAAAAATTTATTAATGCATTCAAAATCAGCCATCAATTGGCTGAAATGATAGTAATGAGTCTGGATTATTCCAATTGGTGTTAAATGATAAGTTAAAGAAACATTTTCACCGTTAGAATCCTTATCCCTCGTCAATACAATATCGTTTGTTGAGATGTACTTATGCCAACGCCTGTAATTATTCTGATGTTTGGTAAGCAATTGATTCAGTTTTTTTAGCATTTTATTAGATATACGATACAACTCCATATCTCTTTTCCGCTTAACATCCAGCACTCTTATTTCAACACGAATGAAATTATAGATATCATATAAAGAGTTAAAAACCTCCTCAAATGAGTCAGAATGTGGATCAATTTTGAACACACTTCTTTTAGTATCAAGAAAATTGCGAACAGATCTTTTATATAGCAAGTCAGAACTATCAAATAAAATATTTAACCCACCGAAAGTTAATTTTTCTAACTTTAATGAATATTTTCTCTCTAAAATACCGAAAAACAAAAATATAGTAATCAATGATAATATAAGAATTGAAAGGAGCGATTTTACAAAATCAAAATTTGATATGATATTTTTTATAAACCACCATTGTGAGGCCGGTAAAAAAGAGAAGCACCCCATTAAAATAATTGCTATTAAAATAATTCCAACTAGTAACAATCCCCTGACCATAAGCGAATCCTTATGAAAAATTTCAATCAAGTTGCATTTTTATCAACATACTGAAAAAAAATATTATTCACTATTATCAATGAGTTAAAGCCACATAACACAATTACTAATTAATGCTCAGAGATTACTATACCCTGATTCGGATTTCTCCGAAATCCTTCAGGATATCAATTTCACTTTTCGCAGCCTGATTAAAAATTTGCGTATATCTGATGGAATGCATTGGAGTTTTCTCTAGACAAGCAGTGGATATCTTCATCAGCTAGCTGTCTGTGGCAATGCAGGACGGTCACAGATCACTAAAACATAATGCACCGGCAGAGTACCGATTGTACCTTATCCCCCCAATGGGCATTGCTTCTTCTTACAAGTGCATACATTTCTTAGAGGGGGTCATTCTGGTGGTCTTGACAGAAAAGGAATTCAGGTTTAGCTTACTTATTAGCCAGTTATTGGCAAAGGCGATCCCAGTCAGAGGAGCCAGATTCAGAAAAGCCTGCTTACGAGCAGGCTTTTTGCTTTCTTATCGCAATACTTTCAATCTATCTCTATTCAGAAATTATCTACGCGTTCGATCATTCGTATTTGATGCTGTGCTCATCCTGCAGCCTGATTTTCACCAGCACCGCACCCAGCAACGCCAGATCCGCCAGCACCGCCAGAGCGTAGACAAAGCCTCCCTTTCCTGAATCGGCATAGTGATTGGTTAGCAGAATCGCCAGGGTAATAAAAACGATACTCGCTATCGTCGGGATGTTCGGCATCATCCCCAAAAAACCTCTTTCTGCCGCATGGGTTTGCCAGACAATGCCCAGCCCTAATCCACCAAAGACGATTCCCGGAATGAGCTCCAGCCAACCGTGTTCGCTATTCCATATCACCAAAACCAGCAACCAACCTATAGCGGACAGCACAAAGGCATAACACGATATTGTCACGCTATAATGCGCTGGCCACGGCTGCCAACGCGCGATTGCATAGCCAACAGCAAAAGCTCCCGCCAGCGCCAATAGCAACGCCAAACTGGCGATAGCGCCGATGATGGCGGAAATGCTCAATAACAGCGCGCCTGCCGCGAATAAGCTGCTTAGCGCGATAGCTTGCGCACGCGGTTCAGCACCGGATGTCGCTACCGCAGCACGCGGGTGCAGGAAAATACTCATTTTTCACTCCTGACATTCTCAAACGATGATGAATTAAATTCAGCTCTTATTTCACATTTCAGTAGACTAGCGCCTGTATAATTACCCACACAAACGCATAGATTTCAGCCATAGATGAGAAAAACTCAGCCATGAGAAAAAACCGTCTCCCCCCGCTGGGCGCGCTACGCGCCTTTCATGCCGTTGCCCGCTGCCGCAGTTTTAAACGCGCCGCCGATATGCTCGGGGTGAGCGCTACCGCAGTAAGTCATCAAATCAAGCTGCTGGAATCTGTGCTGGAGTGCCGGGTCTGTGAACGCAATGCCCTTGGCGTCAGCCTTACCGAAAGCGGCGAAATTCTCTATGTCGGAACCCAGCGCGCCTTTAGCGCGCTGGAAGAGGCTACCGCGCAAATTGTTCGCTCACACCAGCCGCCGTCGCTCACCGTCACCACGACTTCCAACTTTCTGACTCACTGGCTGGTACCGAGACTGGCAGCATTTAAAGCGAAATTCCCCGCCATTGACCTGCGGCTACATACCAGCGTCGAACGGGTGGATCTCAACCAGCGCAGCGTGGATGTCGCGATTCGCTATCGTGAAACGCCGGAGCGCGAACTGCACTGTACCTTGCTACATGAAGACCGATTTATCGTCGTCGCCAGCCCCGCGCTGGGTATTACACGGCTGGAGGATTTGCATCACGCGACCCTGTTCCACGTTGAACATCGTCACGTTCCGGCAGATTCGCCGGGCTGGGAGAACTGGCAACGCCGCTACGGACCACCGCAGCTGAATATCGACGCAGGGTTAACCTTCAGCGACGAGACGCATGCGCTACAGGCGGCGGTGGCGGGACAAGGCGTGGTGATTGCCAGCGAACTGCTGGCGCGCGATCTGTTGCAACGCGGGGTATTAACGGCGCCATTTGAAATGTTCTTACCGGGAGCAAACTATTATCTGGTGGCGACACAAGAGTTAGCCCAGCGCGCCGATATCAGCGCCTTGCGGGACTGGTTACTGCAGCAGATAGCGATGAGTTGAAACCAGAGATAGAGGCAGATATCGGACGATATCTGCCTGACTGAATTTTTACCAACCGCAGACGTTAGTCTCTTCGTCAGACTCATAACCGCGCACAATATTGATGAGCTCTTTCACCGCATCAGCGGCATGCAGTGGATCCTGAAGCGCCTCGATTGCAGCAAAATCTTTATCTACCGATACACCGTTATTATTGTTCGTCACCATCAGGCTGAACCCTTTGCCCTGTGCGTTATCGGTTGAAAGATCCTGAAGCAATTCCGCTACTGCCTGAACCGCGATATCAGGGACATAAAGCGCCATCGGCTTGAGATAAGTTTTCTCTCGTTTTTCATTATTGTTGTTATTGACTATCGCTAATGAGTAACCTTTATTTTCACTGTTCATAGACTCAACTTATCCCTCAATCAGAATTTTAGGGTCGACGTAAAAATCGACATTAAATACAGTATCGTCAGTTAATGCCTCAATGCAGTGCCATTTTTCCGGAGGAAAGACACCAAACTGCCCCGCTTCAATAGTCATCGTTTCAACAGGGTCTGGGCTCGTTTCATCGGCATAACCATAATAGCGTATTGCGCCCTGCATCACCGATAAACGCGGGTAGACGCCCTGTCGCGTACCGGCATCAAGATGGCGCTTCCAGATGGACGCGGGCGCGGTCTCTTTGGTCCACATGGGGGTGGAACGGGTCTGAACATAATGGGTAGGTATAATGATTCGTTGCATGATTTGCCTCTCTTTCCGCGCCGTGAAATAGCGCCGCGAATGGAACGATATATTGCATATCATATACCCCTTTCAATTGCTAAGGGTATTGTTTTTTCGAATCTATTTTACCTACCACTATTTATACCCATTACGGATTATCGTTATTTAAAATATAAAAAAGCGCCAGTGATAGTTCACCGGCGCCAGTTTAAAGACTGAGGATTATCTTGTTTCAGTTGTTATTTAACTGCCCCGGCTTGCCAATTAAATAGCCCTGAACGAGATCGCAACCCAATTGTTGCAGCGAGGTTAATTGTTCCTCGGTTTCAACACCTTCGGCGACAATGCGCATATGTAAGCTTTTCCCCATACTGATGATCAGGCGCACAATATCGAGGTCATCTTTTTGCATAGGTATATTGACCACAAACGAGCGATCAATTTTGATCTTATCAAAGGGGAAATAACTTAACCGTGACAATGACGAATACCCGGTGCCAAAATCGTCAATCGAAATCTGAATCCCCTGCTCGCGTAACTGGCTGAGGATCTCCAGCGAGCGCGTATTTTCGTTAAATACATCAGATTCCGTAATCTCAAGATCAAGGCGCCGCGGGTCGAGGCCCGTCTTCTTTAGCACCGCAACCACCGTGTCTGTGAGTGAGGTATTGATAAGTTGAATCGGTGAGACGTTAACCGAAACTTTCAGTGGTTGCTCCCAGCGGGCCGCTTCCTCACAGGCGGTCTTCAGCACCCACTCGCCAAGTTGGTTAATCAGGCCGGTTTTCTCCGCCACCGGGATAAATTCCGTAGGCGGTACCATGCCCCGCAGCGGATGAAACCAGCGAACCAGCGCTTCGTAACCATAAATTTCACGCGACACCGTGTCGGCGATCGGCTGGTAGTAAACCTTGAACTGGTCATTTTCCAGCGCATGCAGCAGATCGTCCTCAAAGGATTTGTTGTCCTGTAAACGTTGCAACATGCCGGGACGGAAAATCTCCACATGTCCCGCACCGGATTTTTTCGCTTCATACAACGCCAGATCGGCACATTTGTATAAGTAATCAGTGCGGCTTTCAGCATCGGAGATTACGATGCCAATGCAAGCCCCGATGTTAATTAATGAATCGTAGATCTGGTACGGCTGGCTGATTTTCTCGCGGATCACATCCGCCCGCTCCAGCGCCATTTCTTCGCTCAGATCCTGCGATACCAGGGCAAATTCGTCGCCGCCAAGCCGGTACAGCGTCTCTGATGTTTTACGGAAGAACGACAGGCGGCTGGCGAGCTCCTGCAGCAGTTTGTCACCAGCATCATGCCCCAGGGTATCGTTAACATCTTTAAAATTATCCAGGTCGAACAACATAACCACTGCGCAACCATTATAAGGTTTCACATGATTGACTACTTCCTGTAGCCTCTGCCAGAAAGAGAGGCGATTAGGCATGCCTGTTAACGAATCGTGATAAGCATCATATTGCAACCGACGGTTCTGTACCTGCAGTTTCTCTTTCGACAGCTGCAAATCATTCGCGAGCAATTTCATGCGCACATGCGCGCGGCGCAAATTGTTATTTTGCCTAAGCATCAATAGGCCAAGAGTGATACACATCGTAATCAGCAAGATTGAAATCACCGAATAGATGTAATAGAGATGCTGAATCTTATCGTGCGTAAGATTGACGACATCAAAGTCCTGCGCCAGGGTCATGGAGGCCAGTGAGGTCATCGGACCATCTAACTTACTCATGGTATGCAGCAGAGTCACCATCTGCTCAGGCGTCATGGTGTCCAGTTGCCGATCGAGTTGCTCGAGGACCTGAATCAGACTGGTCACCGTTGCCTGTCGCTGCTCGCTTTTTCTGATGAACTGGCCAAGATCGCCCTGTTGCAGCAACTCGATCTGGCTCATCATTATTTCCAGGCGCAGGCGTACCTCATCGCGGTCGGTCCCCTTCACGTTCAGCGCCAGGGCGCTTAAACGAGCCTCCAGACGCATATATTCAGAGACCATCTGGGATACGGACCACGAGTCGGTATAACGTGTTAATTTTTGCAGCTCACTCTGCCGCTCATGCACCAGATAGGTAATGTATCCGGTGACGATAAAAAGCGACAAAATAATGGCAGTGAGTATTCGATTCAAGATCAGAGCCTTACTCAATTATAATCTTTGAAACCTGCCATGCCGAGCGGGAATAATAGATTTGGTTCTGTAACTCCGCGCTACTATCGTAAGGATAAACAATAAAAAGGGGCCCTTTGTCACGAATGCGCATATATTCACCATTCATCTTCAGCGCCAGGATCACCGGGAATTTATGAAAATCCTCCACCGGTACCTCAGTGGTATAATCGTTGAGGGCCATCACCTTCGCCGTCTTACCTTGCGCACCCACTAAGTCCATAAGTTTGCTAAGTGAAATACCATCAAAGCGCACTTTCCCTGAATACCACGGAGTGGTTGTGATCACTGTCTCATTGCCCAGTTTTTCTAGCGCGGCAATGTCAAATACGGCGGTATCACCTTCGTTTGTATTGGTAATCTTTCCTGAAATGGTTAAAACGGGTTTACCTGTTGGCGCAGGCAGTTTTTCTGCGAAAGCATGGGGTAAAACTAAAACATAAAATAAAACTGCAAAAATTAGACGCATATCACCCACCATATCCAGCGTTGGAGATAGTAATTGTAAACCATTTACGTGAATTCTTAAAAGCAGTCCCAATGGGGCAACAAAAATAAAATAGCAGTTATGGTCAACAGTTAACCCACGCCAGTTGTGGAAATTAAATGTTCGATTTAGACATTTTTTACTTTATTGTCTTTCATGCTGGTAAAAAACTTTTCAGCTGCGCTTATGCGCGGTAATCTCCTTAACGGCGCGAAGATAAGAAAGCGTCTCATTCAAATAATAACAAGTTAACAACAAACAGGACAGGCATGGACTCAACGCTTATTTCTCCCGACTCCGGCAAGGGGGTTGCTTCTCTTCATCGCGCTCGTCGCGCGGCATGGGGAAGCTTTGCCGGCGCCGTCGTCGACTGGTACGATTTTCTGTTGTACGGCATTACCGCCGCACTGGTGTTCAACCGCGAATTTTTCCCACAAATTGGCCCGGCGATGGGCACGCTCGCAGCCTTCGCGACCTTCGGCGTCGGCTTCCTCTTCCGCCCGCTCGGCGGCATTATCTTCGGCCATTTCGGCGACCGTTTAGGCCGTAAGCGCATGCTGATGATGACCGTGTGGATGATGGGGATCGCCACCGCCTGCATCGGCCTACTACCTTCCTTTAACCAGATTGGCTGGTGGGCGCCGGTTTTGTTGGTTATTTTACGCGCAGTGCAGGGTTTCGCCGTCGGCGGCGAATGGGGCGGCGCGGCGCTGCTGTCGGTTGAAAGCGCGCCAAAAAACAAAAAGGCGTTCTATAGCAGCGGCGTGCAGGTGGGTTATGGCGTCGGTCTGTTACTCTCTACTGGGCTGGTATCGCTTATCAGCAGTTTCACCACCGATGAGCAGTTCCTTAGCTGGGGCTGGCGCCTGCCATTCCTGTTTAGCGTAGTGCTGGTACTGGGGGCATTGTGGATCCGCAACGGCATGACCGAGTCGGCAGAATTTGAACAACAGCTGCAGAAAACGCCAGCCGCGAAGAAAAAACGCCTGCCGGTACTGGAAGCGTTGGCGCGCCATCCCGGCGCCTTCTTATTGATCATCGCCCTGCGCCTGTGTGAACTGTTAACGATGTACATCGTGACCGCCTTCGCCCTCAACTACTCGACACAAAACCTCGGCCTGCCGCGTGAACTGTTCCTCAATATTGGGTTGCTGGTGGGCGGTATTAGCTGTATTACCATTCCCTGCTTTGCGTGGCTGGCGGATAGGTTTGGCCGCCGTCGTATCTATATTACCGGGGCACTGATCGGAACATTAAGCGGCTTCCCCTTCTTTATGGCGCTGGAGCAGCACTCGCTGTTCTGGATCCTGTTTTTTGCCCTGATGCTGGCCAACATCGCCCATGATATGGTGGTCTGCGTACAGCAGCCGATGTTTACCGAAATGTTTGGCGCCAGCTATCGTTACAGCGGCGCAGGCGTAGGCTACCAGGTGGCCAGCGTGGTCGGCGGCGGTTTTACGCCATTTATCGCCGCCGCGCTGGTCACCTTCTCTGGCGGGTCATGGCATAGCGTGGCGATTTATCTGACGGTCGGCTGCCTGCTCTCCGCCGTTACGGCGATGTTGATGAAAACCCGCCATCCGGCATAAAAACGGAGGCTTTATGCGCGAACCACATAACGCAGGCTGTTTGCCCATCCGCTTCAATATCGGCGGATTACCGATTGTCCAATGCGATGATCCCACGCTCGCCGAACAGCCTCTGTTCGAGCGCGCGCGCCGCGGCGAAGCCGTCGCTCAACTCTGGCAGGCGCCGCAAGGGTTCGTGGTTCCTGGCAATTACCGGAAATTCGCCAATCTGGCCACCGTCAGTGAATCTTTTGCCGCCCGTGGCTGGCCGGTGTGGATGCGTCGATCCGGAGGCGGGCTGGTGCCGCAGGGACCGGGGATCCTCAACCTGAGTCTTGCCTGGCCGGTAATCCAGCCATTAGGCGAGGCCGCCGAACCCATCTATCTGTTGTTATGTGGAATATTGCAACGCACGCTTTCGACTCTTGGCGTCGAAAGCCATTTTCAGGCCGTCAGCGGTTCTTTTTGCGACGGCCGCTATAATCTGGCCTGCGGTGAGGGAGAAAACGCGCGCAAGATTGCCGGTACCGCTCAATACTGGCGGCCCGTAGCCGAAAGCCAGGGTCACATCGTCCTGGCTCACGCCGTGATATTACTGGATGCCGATCTGCAGGCCGCGCATCAGGCGGCCAATGATATCGAGGCGCTGCTCGGCAGCGGTAAGGTCTACCGCGCGGACAAAACGATTACGCTCGCCGAATTATTGCCCGGTGAACCCGACCTCATCGAGCGATTCAGGCTCGCGCTAGCTAAGGCATTGCAACGGGTGTCTTAATAGCATCACTGGCGCGCTTTTTGACCGGCGGCAAGACGCAGACGGGCCTGCTGTTCGATATTCTCCAGTAGTTCCTGCACATCGTCCTCGCCGATATCAAGGAACTGCCCTTCCATCAGCGCGGCGTGAATATCTTCGCGAGTGACTGCAATCCCCATCGGCACTACATTCGGCTTCACCTCTTCCGCCGCCAGCGGATGCGGATAGCGGCGCCCGACCAGATTGTTGAAGACGATCGCCAGCAGCGCCAACATCATGGAGTTCAATAATACCGGCGTCAGCACAAACTGGTAGCCTTCACTGTGTACGCCGGCGCCGCCAAGGATGGCCGTAAGCGCCACCGCGCCGCCAGGTGGATGCAGACAACGCAAAAAGTACATCCCGGCGATCGCCAGCGCCGCCGCCAGGCCGCAGGCGATTGCCGTATCCGGCACCAGTAGTCCGACGGTGACGCCGATCAGCGCCGAAAGTACGTTGCCGCCAACGATAGACCAGGGCTGAGCAAGCGGGCTGCTGGGCACGCCAAATAGCAATACCGCCGAGGCCCCCATCGGCGCAATAAACCACAGATTTACCTCACCCAACAGCCAGTGGCTGAACATACTGGTCACCGCCAGTCCGGTTCCCGCACCGATCGATCCCAGCACAATATGCTTTTTAGCAACGGGTAAGGCATGAGGTTTTAAACGGCCAAGAAAAATACGCGCGCGAGAAAATAGCGGGCGCTGTAAAACGCGTAACATCGAACGAATCGCTCACATCATAGGAATAAATGATGTTTCATTGTCTTTATTTAACCATTCATTAACAACCATGTATTTATGATGCCTATTATTTGCAACTTTACCGGGCAGTGTGGGTTATGTGATTTTTACACCCTGCGTTAGAATCATCTTCCCCACCGGGGTTAAACCCACTCTACGGATTAAAGGTCACAATACGGTGAATAATAAGACAAATTTAACGAAAGAAGTGGCATGGGCCAGCCAGAATATGCCGCGTACCCTGCGTCAGGTGGCGGCCCTTCCTGACCTCAGCGAAGTGCGCCTGGCCTGCTGTATGCATCTCGATATGAAAATGATCCCGCTGGTGCAGGGGCTCCTTGAGAAAGGGGCGAAAGTCTTTCTGACCACCTGTAATCCAACCACCGTGCAGGATGAGGTTGTCTCCTGGCTGGTGGAGCGCGGCGCGGAAGCCTGCGCCTGGCGCAATATGAGTGACGCCGACTGGCAACAATCATGGGAAAAAGCCATCGCCTGGGGGCCAACTCACCTTTGTGAAATGGGTGCAGATATTACCACTCTGCTCCACCAGCGCGGCGAGTTCGGCAATGTCGTCGCCGGCCTTGAAGCCACCGGCTCCGGCGTCAATCGCCTCGGTGATATTCGCCCCGGCTACCCTATCTTTAACTGGGATGATCTGCCGGTCAAAGAAGGGCTACATAACCGCCATATGGTTGGCCTGACGGCCTGGCACACATTCTTCCAGACTACTCACCTGACCCTACATGAGAAAAAAGTGCTGGTGATCGGCTACGGCCTGGTCGGGCAAGGCGTCGCCGCCGCGGCAAAAGCCTTCGGCGGCCAGGTTATGGTGGCGGAAATCGATCCCGCGCGCCGTTTACAGGCCGCTTATGACGGCTGGCATGTCGTGGATTTACAGGATGCCATCGCATCAGCCGACGTCGTCGCTACCGCCACCGGCGGCAAAAAAGTGGTCAACAGCCTGGCGCTGGACAGCGCTAAAGATGGGGTGTTTATTCTCAACGTCGGCCACGTGGCGGAAGAGATTGACTGCGAACACCTGCGCCAGTTCCCGCATGAAGAGGTTATGCCCTATATCAACGCTTATCGGATGCCGGGGAAAACAATCTATCTAATGGCCGATGGCTCAATGCTCAACCTTACCGCCGGTTTTGGCGATAGCCTGAATGCGTTTGATGTCACCCTTGCGGTGATGGCTAGCGGCATTCGTCATATCGTTACCGACGGCATGCAGGCTAAAGCGGATGTTTATCTGCTGCCGCAAAGCGTGTGGCAGCAGGCGCTGTAAGCACTGTTTCGGGGGGCCGGTCGGCGCCCCGAAGCCGCTTAACGGGTTTCCGGCAGCACGATATTGCTCTCAGCCAGCGTCCCCATATTGTTGAACATTGCCCCTGCCGCCTCGACCAGATGCATGGCTAACGCCGCGCCGCTGCCCTCGCCTAAGCGCATGCCCATCTCCAGATAAGGTTGCAACTGCAGGTGTTCCAGCGCAATACGTGCCCCCTTCTCCGCCGACAGATGCGACGGAATCAGGTACGGATGCAACTGTGGCGCGATCCGGCAGGCCGCCAGTGCTGAAGCGTACGATAAAAAGCCATCGAGTATCACCGGCAATCCGCAGGAAGCGGCGCCCAGCATAACCCCAGCCATCCCGAGCAAGTCAAAACCGCCCACTTTTGCCAGCACGTCGAGGCCGTCTTCGGATGAAGGCTGGTTAACCGCTATCGCCAGGCGTACCACTTCCGCCTTATGCGCCAGTTGCGATAGCGGAAGGTTTGCGCCGATGCCGACAACATCGCCGGCATCATGGCCGGTCAGCACGCTGACCACGGCCGCAGCAGGCGTAGTGTTCGCCATCCCCAGCTCGCCCACGCCAAACAGACGCACGCCCTGCTCCGCAAGCTGGCGGGTGTAGCGCATGCTCGCCAGCAGCAGCGCTTCGGCCTGCTCCCGGCTCATCGCCGCGGTACAGGCAATATTGCCGCTGCCGCGCGCCACTTTCATATTTACCAGCCCTGGGATCGGTTCGGCGTCAATACCGATGTCAACTACCTGAACATCAGCCCCGGCCTGAGCTGCCAGCACGCAAACGCCGGTATTCTTACGGGTCATATTGGCCGCCTGGATAGCGGTCACCGCTTGTGGCGAGACGGTAACACCTTCATGCCAGACGCCGTGGTCGGCGCACATGACCACGATAGTTTTGCGTGCAAAACGTAGCCCGCCCTGTAGCCCCGGCATACCTCCCAGCTGAACCGCCAGCGTTTCCAGACGCCCCAGGCTGCCGGGAGGTTTCAACAAGCCGTCAATATGCTCACGAGCCCGCGACATCGCGCTTTCGTCCGGTCGCGGGATGGCCGCTAACCATTCAGTTATTGTATTCATATGCTTCCTGACAGCGCGCTGTGTGCTCTATAGCAACGCCAGTAAAAAGATAACTTCGCCCAGTTCAATGGCCGCCCCAAGCGTATCGCCGGTCTGCCCGCCCAGCGTGCGCTTCAGCGCCTGGCCAAGCGCCGATACTACCAGCAGCGTTATAACCGCAGCCAGCAGGCCATGCAGGCCCAGCAGCAGCGTTGCCAGCGCCAATGATAGCGCCAGGGTAATGACGGTCTGTCGGAAAGTCACCTTGCCAATAAATACGTTACCAAGCCCCTGCTCCCGGGCATAGCGCTGGCGGTACATTAACAGCACCGACATCCCTCGCGCCACGGCACAAGATGCGGCCAACGCGGCCAGCATCGAGGTACCGCGCAGCGCCAGTTCGCTAATGACGAGAACCTTCGCCATCAGCACAAAGATCAGCGCCAGTCCGCCGTGCGTCCCCAACCGGCTATCGCGCATGATCTCCAGCATCCGTTCGCGGCGGCGGGCGGAAAAGATCCCATCGCAGGTATCCGCCAGGCCATCAAGATGAAAACCGCCGGTCAGCAGCGCCAGCGCCAGTACGGCAAACAGCGCGGCCAACGGCAGGCCGCACCAGGCATGAAGCGCCAGCATCACCAGCCCGGCAATCGCGCCGAGTAGTAACCCCACCAGTGGAAAAGTAACAATCCCACGCTCATATTGATCGATTTCCAGCCCCTGCGACCAGCGGGCCGGAACCGGCAAGCGGCTCATAAAAGAAAGCGTGGCAAAGAACGATTTAATCATTTGATTTTGACTCCTATCCCTGAAACAACCAGCCACACCTCATCGGCAGCCGCGGCCAGCATCTGATTCACGCGCCCGGCAATATCACGAAAATGCCGCGCCAGCCGGTTGTCCGGCACGATTCCCAGCCCCACCTCATTGGTAACCAACAGCACCGGCGATGGGCAGGCGCGGCAGGCAGCAATCAGCTGAGTGATTTCTTGCGTGACTATCCTTTCCAACGCAGCGTAATCCCATTCTTCAGGATCCGTTTCCCCACCTTCAGCGAACAGAATATTGGTGACCAGTGTAGTGACGCACTCAAGCAAAATGGCTTCATCGGGTGCATTATCGGGGGTAATGAGTGGCGTTAGATCACGGCTGCGCTCTGCAGTACGCCAGTGCGGTGGGCGGCTATTGCGGTGATGTTGAATGCGTGCGGCCATTTCATCGTCAATAGCGGTTGAAGTGGCGATATAAAGCACCGACGCGAAGGATTGGAGTAAAGATTCGGCGTGACGGCTTTTGCCGCTACGCGCGCCGCCGGTAATCAGTATCATCGCGGCGGTACCTGTAGCTGGGACAGCATGTGATAAACCCTTCCGGTATCAATAAGTTCACGGCGGCAGTATAACAAACTGTCGGCTTAAAGGGCGATGCTTATACGGAGGTTTAACGGCAGGAAGAGGAGGAGCCCGGCGGCAAGCACTGCCGCCGGAACTAATGAGTGGTTTATTCGCCGACTTTGGCTTCACCCATCACTTTGAGTTTTTTAGAGATGTCGCGACGTTCTTTCGACAGCTCGGCGTTCTTGATGATGTAATCGTCAACGCGGTCTTCATAATCGGTTTTCATGCTGGCGATGATACCCTGAATGGCTTCAACGCTCATACCCGGCTTGATGTAGTCGCTGAGGTTGTCCAGCAGCAGGACACGCTTCTGGTTATCACGGATCTTTTTCTCAACGTCCTGAATTTCACGCTGCAGCTTGTTCTTACGACGGAACAGACGAACAAACTCCAGAACGTCCTGGAAAGAAGGCTTAGTTGTTTCCATTTTTACACCCCTAATATTTGAGATTCGGATTCGCTAAAGCGACTGCCCTATAGGGCTAACATAACTGCTAGCAGTCGCTGATGACAATGTTTTTTCCTTTGCATTTATCATAACCCTAAATGCTGCTGAATCGAAGCAACCTGTTCACTTCGCGCACGTATCTGTCTTTTATTTGCGCAGCGCGCGGCAAATAAGGTGCGACAGCAGCTCAAGCTGGCGCGCCAGCTCAATGGTCAGCCAAACATAGCCGTGAATCGGCGTTTCCGACAGATTATCGCCCTGATGCTCTTTGATAAGCTGTCGCAACTCAACCACGATCTCGTTGAGCTTCTCGGTGTTGGCGCGTACCGGCTGCGGGTTTCCCTCATACAGGGCATGGGCGATAGTCAGCAACGTTTGCTGAGTCATCTGTTGGGTTTCACGCAACGTCTGGGCGTTAAGCATCACAAAATGGCCCTGACGAGAGGCCCAATAAGCGTTGATCTGCAGTTCCAGCATGCATACCAGATTACGGCTGACGGTCTGAATGGCTTCGAAGATTGCTTTCTGAATATGCGTTTCTTTGCTGGCCGGGGTTATCAACCCACGCATTTTCACCACATCATTGAGCGCTTTCTGAAGATGTTTTTCCAGCCGCGGGCGCTCAACCAGATTTGGCGAAAAACCGGCCTGATACAGCCGATTAAACGTTGTGACGTAATTCGCCATCTGGATGCGCCAGTGCAAAAACGCCCGCTGCGGCCAGATACCGGTAAACAGCATCGCCAACAGTGAACCGAAGATAACATCGCCGCTTCGCCACAGCGCGGTGTTCATATCGCCCGGCGGCGCGCCCACCACCACCGCCAGCGTAATGCCAATCAGCAGCGCCTGATAGGGCCGCTTGCCGAGCGCCAGCCAGCCGCAAAGGAACATCGCCACCGCGCACCACAGCACCATGATTGGCAGTGAGATAAGCTCGAGTTTGAGCGCCACCAGCCCCAGTACCGAACCGAGGATAGTGCCGCCAATACGTTCGAAGGCCCGCGGCACCACATTGCCCCAGAAAGAGATAGGCCCCATCACCACCACCAGGGTGATCAGAGGCCAGGTGCCCTCCGGCACGTTCAGCAGACGCACCAGCAGGAAGGTCAGGACAAAAGCCAGCGCGATGCGGATACCGTGCACAATTCGGTAATGACGATACAGACGGATCTCAAATGGCTTAAGTGATTTATCAGCGCGCACGGCCTGCTCCGGCAAACAGAAAAGGCCAATTGTAGCCGCTTTTTTCACGAGCGCACTGCGCTAATGTAAAAAACCTTGTCAAGATAAGGGATAACGACTTACGAGCCGATACGGTTCACCGCCACATACATCTCAATATCCCAGTGACCATCCTGGTTGCCATCGTTAAGATAAATTTCAAAACAGGGCTTATCCGCGATTTCGAACTCGCTGCTCTGCAGCAGGCTGTCAAAGAACTGCAGCCACGGCGTGGAGAAATCATGGTTAATGACCCGCGCGCTGGCGCAGGCGTAATCGCCACCGGCAATTGCGGTGAGGATGACCCCTTCACTATTCGGCGGGATGACGTAATCATCCGCCACGGTAACAACGGTGTCACAACGCAGTTTTTCCGCCGGTACCTGCTGCGGATTATCATAATATACCGCGACCCACTCCTGCGCAGGCACCTGGTGGTGACTGACCCACGCCGCCAGTTGTTCAAACCCCTGCTTTACGGTCTGCTCCCAGGGGCCAACCATATGAAACCCGGCAATCTTGCGGGCATCGAGAGATTGAATGCTGTAGTTCATAGCGCCTCCAGTGTTGATAAAATACTGTATAAATATACACCAAATTTAGCAGCCGGATGAACAACAGTATGTGCGCGGATTCACAGAGTCGCCACAAGTGCGAAATGAATACAGCCCGCCGCAGAGTGCGGCGGGGCAGAGGGTAATAAGATTAAATGCCGTGATGCAGATAATCGCTCAGGCGGGAAAACATCCCACCCCTGCCGACGCTTTCCAGGGTCACCAGCGGCCAATGCCCGACCACTTTGTCGCCATCGTAAAGAGAGATTTCGCCCACGCGTTGGTTAGCGGCAATCGGCGCTTCCAGATCCTTGGTATCAAGCACATATTTTGCTTTGATACGTGGAACTTCTGATTTCGGGATCGCGAGCCAGAAGTCCTGATCGGTGCCGAGCTTGATCTGCTCTTTGTCGCCATACCAGATATGTTCGACGCCAACCTGCTTACCTTTTTGCAGCACCTGAACGGTGTCAAAGTTCTGTTGACCCCAGTGCAGCAGCTTAGCCGCCTGCTCTTCTCGCCCTTTTGGACTATCGGCCCCCATCACCACGGCAATCAAACGGCGCTGGCCATCGACCGCCGAGGCAATAAGATTGAAGCCCGCTCCTGAGGTATGGCCGGTTTTCAGGCCATCGACATTCATGGTTTTGTCCCACAGCAAACCGTTACGGTTCTGCTGGGTGATACCATTCCACGTCAGGCTTTTTTCGCTATACATGTGATAGACATCCGGCTCGCCGTGAATAATCGCCCGCGACAACACCGCTAAATCATAGGCGGAGCTATGCTGGCCAGGCGCGTCGAGTCCGTGGACGGTTTCAAAATGGGTGTCTTTCAAATGCAATTTTTCAACGTAGCTATTCATCAACGCGACAAATTGCGGTTGGCCGCCGGCGACATAGTCAGCGAGCGCGACGCAGGCGTCATTACCGGAATCGACGATCAGCCCGCGGCTAAGATCGCGAACGCTAACCCGATCGCCCGCTTTAAGGAACATCAGCGAAGAACCGTTAAACACCGGATTGCCCTTGGCCCAGGCATCCTTACCGACGGTGACCATATCATCAAAGGTAATGCGATGGCTGTCGATGGCGCGGTCGACAACGTAACCGGTCATCAGTTTGGTCAGGCTGGCGGGGTTACGCTGTTGGTGTTCATTACCGGCGGTCAGGATTTGACCGGTAGTGTAGTCCATCAGCACCCAGGAACCGGCCTGGATCGATGGCGGCGTCACGGTGACGGGCAAATCAGCGGCAGCAAATGCGCAGGAAACGCTCGAAGCGAGCAAAGTTACAGCAAATAAAAAACGGCCTTTCAACGGCATATCCTCAAGATTTACAGATTCGCCGTCCTTTTTACGGAAGTTCGCCTGAGAGATCAGGGCTAAATTGCAAGAAAATATGACATGACAGTAGATGCATCTGACCGTTACCCTTCTGATGGCTCTACAAATCGTTTACCATACGGAATGTCTTACACCATGGATAACGAATCGATTATGCAAGACAGCGCCAATCAGCCTGGATTTTTATTCCACGACTACGCGCAGTAGCCATGCAACTCGCGCCATTAAAGCCACCCATCTCAGCGCACTTTTATTTGGTACGCAATTTGGTACACAACCAATAATGTACCTCGAATGCTGATTTTGCCCCCTGCCCTATACTTTCAGTTTGACTGACTGGAGGTTTCTATGTGTGGATGTTTTGCACAAGCCCAAACCCGTGAAGAATATCTTGCTTACCTGTCCGATGAAGCCGATCGTGACATCGCATATGAGCCGGAGCCGATTGGTCGATACAACGTCTCGCCCGGTACCAAAGTTTTGCTACTGAACGAACGCGTTAAACAGTGACTGCACGAAAACCGAGAAAGAACGGCTTAACCGCATGCTTGAAGAGATGTTTGAAGAGTCAGATATGTGGTTAGTCAATGAGTGATACCTCATGCTAACCATATCAGCTCCTCTTTTCTGCTCCTGAAGGGAGATATTTATATATCGTCTTAACCCCTACCCAGTAGAGACGGATTCCAATACTACAAGTGAAACGTCGATAATGGTGATGGTGAATATCACCAACAGAATTAAAGCTGCTACCCTTGAAAAAAAATTGCTTTAGGGTGGCATAACTTAATGTATATTTACATTAAGTTTATAAATTACATTTATTAATAACCTTCTATTCCTGAAACTAAAGTTTTTTTAGTATTTTTTATTGTAACTTTAGCATTTGAATCTGCTCCATACCCACTGTAATTAGTAGATATATCACCTTTCTTTGAGTTTACAATGTAATTATTTTCAATTGTTAGATGCCCTGTTAATTCAAGCCCCTTTTTTTTTTCAAGGAAGATGGCCTGTCTAATGTTGCTTCCTTCTAATTTATTATCTTCAACAACGCCGCCTTCAACCCCAGTTAGAGTCAAAGAGTTCATCCCCGAATTTTTTACAGCATTATTTTTAACAAAGACATTTGATATTGGGTTATGTCGTGCATTGATCAGGATTCCGATTCTACGGCAATCACTAACATTATTATCATATACTCTTGCCACTTGCCCATCACCACCAACAAAAATACCATCAACGCCAGCGCCAGAAACAACATTTTTTGTTACGTCAACTGCACCCTTACTTTCAAAGACATCTATACAGTTGTTTCCTGCATTTTTTGAAATACAATTTTTTATAGTGCCTTCATTCATGAAGCCCATGCCGATATTACAGTATCCATTCATTTCTGAAGTGATATTTTCAATTAATTGTTTGCCATAGTATTTTTTTGAATGATGGAAAAGTCCGAACCAGGCATTATTGCTAGCTGTTATTTTTGCGTTAGAAGTATCTATGTTCCACGCATAACCACCATTACCAATCCTAATTCCATTTCGATCGTCTGCATCGCCAATTACACTCTGCCCAGGCATGCAGCGATCATAGCCGCCATTGAATACTTTTGCACCAATAAGATAAGGAAGCTCTCCAGATTCAAGGAACAATGAGTTTTTATCAATTTTTTTAATCTTAAACTTACCATCGCCAAGCCAGATATATTGGCCAGGCTTGAAAGCACTTGCGTCAACTACTTCCAGGCGATTAGTAAGACGTAAATCTACGCTGTTAGAGAGTGTGGTTAAGCTCTTTCTACCGTTGTCACTGTATGAACATTCACCAATGGCAATAAAACTGTTACCTTTTTGCTTATTGCTCAATATCTTACACCCAGGACCAGCAAAGCCATTAACAGAAACATTTTCATGAATGACAGTTCCGTCTTTGGCTTGAAAAATAGGGCCCGGTCCAAAATACCCCGGTGCAGGAACGAATTTTATGTTCACAAAATGACCGCCTCTAAGGGTTAGCGGCTCATTAACCAAAACTGTTGCCCCTCCACCATCTACCGGCACACCAGAAGCATCAATACCTTTTAGCCACGCCACATCCCTACCGCCACCTAACGCGAATCTGGCAGGAATGAGTGCCCCTACAGATCCTGCAGCCAACCCAATCACCACTTGTCTACGTGTAAACCCATCCATATAGCCCCCAACTTGTTCCAATCATGCCATGCATTTTTCTTGATATACTACTATATATTACATATATTGCACGATATGACACTAATGGATCTCATGAGTTCTTAAAATGACAATTAGTTTAAGAAAAGTCCAAAAATGGATATTTTATTTCCTTGTATTTTTTATTGTCTTTGATGGCGTTAGGAGTAATCTGGTTATCTCTGGATTCATATCTCCATTCAGGGAATTGTTCCTAAATCTTTTTATTTTAAGTTCTATACCTTTATTGAGGCTATGCAAAAGAAAAGATGTGGCCCTTGTCGCTCCTTACTTAATAATTTCCGCTCTGGCGATAATAAACATACCAATAACATTATCTATAGATATAACAACATATAATGTTGGCCCTATAAATGTTTTTGAGAATAAATACTCAGCCGTATACAAGCACATAATATTCTCAATAATTTTCTTATCAATGATATGTTTTATCAGAAATGATGAAGAATCGGCCACTAAAGGAATTGGCCTGATGATTAACCTGGCTGCAATATATTCAATAATAACGATTCCAATTTATTTGCATGGGGCCCCTCTTTTTAAAGAGAATTTTAGGGACTGGGGTAGGATGGGGGTTGGCTATCCTACAATGGACGGTCAAATGATATGCTTTTCAATTTTCTGTTTGATCTTTTTGGTTAAACAGAAAAGTGTATTTTTATTTAACATTAAGATGGCAGCATTGCTAATTGGTCTTGTTGCACAGAATACGGGAACAGCAATTGTAACGATGGTTGTCATTGGTGCTCTTTCGATAATAAAGAAACCAGGAAAGACATTTACATATGTTGCCATTATGATTCCATTCATAGCTGCACTAGTTATAAAGCAATATTACTCCAATCCTGAGTTCTTCACAGACATGCTATATGTTTTGAATACTAAGATAGAGCAACTTCTTCACCCTGAGATGGCATCAAGCAGTAATCTTGACACTCTTCAAATGCGAGCTGCGCAATTTGACATGCTTGAAAAGGTATTGAAGCATGACCCAATGCTCAGGATATTTGGTGTTGGAGGGGAGGCATACATTGAAAACGAATTCAGATTAACACTTGTAGCTTATGGTATATTCTCGTTTGCTGCATTCATTATCTCTTTCGTATGGATGGCTTTCATCTCTATTAATAAAAAGAATAATAACAAGTTGCTGCTCCTTACGATAATTGTCATGTGGGCTTTTACTAGCTACACACTTTCCAGTATTCATCTATTCACAACTTCGTTTATGTTCTGCCTTGTATTTTCCTATACCTATATTACTGGCGAAAGAGATCGAATGGTAAATTAATAATGACAACTGAGAGGGAGGCCATTGGCCTCCTTCTGTATCTATTTATTCAAAGAAGCAATGATTCCAGCCATAACAAAGCAGTTAAATTCATCATATCTAAGCATATAAATCTCTCCTGCGCTTTGTCCTGCCACTTCTTCTTTAACTATATTCCCACTTTCATCATATTCTGCTTCTTGTGGAATCACATTATTCCATGACTCGTATGTAATGACACCATATGCTCTCCAGTCAAGGCCATTCCCTTCAAAGCAATCCTTAACATCCTGAGCTATTGCACCGATATGATATCTTGCATTTTCCTCCCCCCTTTTCTATTATTGCTGATTTAAGTTTGTACTTCCTGTATAGCGTTCCGCACTGTATTGCACACTTTATTTCCTGCTCTGATAACTCATGGATGTCTGATTTATAATTTTCATCAGATACCACGGTTACAGCATTTCGTGAATAAATGTTGTTTACTGGTGATGATGATGAAGCAATGTTTAAAGTGGCGACTGACGTTGGAACCAACCCGGTATTATTAATAGAGAATTGCTTAAAGTAAGCCGCTGACCATCTGACTGTGGAGAGTCCGAGTTGCATTCCATTATCAACATTCTTTTATCGGGCAACTTGAAGATGGAAGTCCAGTCGAGTTAATTCAACACGTCAATCAGATTAACATATTGCTTATTAAGAAAAAAAGGCTTAATCCGGATGAAGCAAAGAGACCTATAGGATTCGCAGACTGGCCAGAATACGACACATTTAAAAGCAAAAATTAAGGTGCACATGGCCTTCTAAGAAGGCCTTCCCACGCAAGTTTATCGGTAGCACTGTGTTCGAATGTATTCCTGCAAGTAGTTCACTTGTGCGGTGATGGTGACGATTCGCTCTCTGAGGATGAAATAATCCCGCTCAGCGGAGTCAGCAAGTCGGGGACCGATACAGGGAGCACGTCGGCCAGCTGCTGCCACAGCGTTTCGAGCTGGTCAGTCGTCACCGCCGGCGGATCATCCGGCAGCACGTTATCCCATTCGATACGGGCGCCGCTGCTGTGCGTACCGCAGGCAACGAATTGTTGACCGTTGGCCAGCAGCTCGATAATGCCGAGATCGCCCTCGAGGCGGTGAATGCGTTTGCGGAAATCACCTTCCACACCCAGCAGGTACAGGCATTTATTGCTGTTAGCACGCCAGCGTCGCGGTGAAACGTCGCCCAGCAGCTAGCGCAGGATGGCAGGATTCCGGTAAGCGAGTGGATGCCGCTGCCAGCCACCGGGCAGGGTAAGAGCTGATGGCCTACGAACGCGAAAGCATTATCGAAAAGCACCTCGCCGCTGCGGTGAAAGCCGCCGGCGGGATTGCTTACAAATTTGTATCACCCGGGCGCCGTTCGGTTCCCGATCGCATCGTGCTGCTGCCCGGTGGCCGTATCGTTTTCGTAGAATGCAAAGCCCCCGGTAAAGCACCACATGCCGACCAGCTGCGCGAGCATGAACGACTGCGCGCGCTGGGCTTTAACGTGGTGGTGCTGGATAGCAAAGATATGAGGGGATTATTTAAAGTGTACAAACAACTCGATATAAATCTTGAGATATTTGGGTATAGATAATTTTCCCGCCGGTATCATAAACCCTAACGATAATTTTGGTCCAAGCACCCGCATACAAAAGCATTTGTGCACGGGCTTTCGGGTCGTGGAAGACGTGCGCCGGAGGTAATTCGAAACCCTTTAACAAAAGCGGTTTAATTGTTGGTAGTTGATGGAAGTTAGGATTTCCCTCGTCAACTTCGTTGGCATCAACCTCATATTCAAGCGTCCCCGTTGGCGAAAAATTCTTCAGGAGTTAAGCTCTGTGTAATCAGTTTCATACGGTTACATCCTTTTAAAGTGGAAAAGCATTATGACAAAAGCTTTTAAGCCACGCCCCTACCAAGATCTCATCATCAATCACGAAATCGATATCGAGCGCTGCAACATCTGGGCGGGTATGGGTATGGGTAAAACAGTGGCGACACTGACCGCGCTGGAAGATCTCTTCATGTGCGGAGCAGAAACACAGCCGGCGCTGGTACTGGCGCCACTGCGCGTGGCAGCCAGCACATGGCCTGATGAGGCTGTAAAGTGGGGCCACCTGCGTAACATCGAAGTGCAGCCGATTGTCGGTACCGCCAAAGCGCGCGCTGCGGCGCTCGCAAACTGCAACGCCAGCGTGTTTACCATCAACTACGACAATCTGGTGTGGCTGGCCGAAGAACTCGGCGGCCATTGGCCGTTCGCTACCATCATCTCTGACGAAAGCACCCGGCTTAAATCGTTCCGGCTGCGTGGCGGAGGTAGGCGCGCGGCGGCGCTCGGCAAAGTGGCACACAAGCATGTAGGTCGCTGGATGAACCTCACCGGCACGCCGGCGCCGAATGGCCTGGTGGATTTGTGGGGGCAAGCGTGGTTTGTCGATCAGGGGCAACGCCTCGGGCGCACGTACGGCGCGTTTACCTCCCGCTGGTTTAACTCGATACAGTTCCCCGGCCAGAGCTGGACAAAGCTGGAGCCGTTCGCGCATTCGCAGGACGAAATACAGCGCGCGCTGGCCGATGTGACTATCTCGCTGGATGCCGCCGACTGGTTCGATATCAAAGAGCCCATCCATAACGTGATCCGCGTGGACATGCCACCAAAAGCGCGCCAGCAGTATCGCGAGATGGAAAAGGAAATGTTCCTCGAGCTGAACGGTGAAGGCATCGAAGCGCCGAACGCTGCGGCAAAGACGGTGAAGTGCCTGCAAATCGCCAGCGGCGCGGTGTACACCGACGACGCCGGGAACTGGTCAGAACTTCACGACGCTAAGCTGCAGGCGCTGGACAGCATACTCGCTGAAGCAGCTGGCGCACCGGTGCTGGTTGCCTACCACTGGAAGCACGACCTAGAGCGGCTACTCAAAGCGTTCCCCCGCAGCCGCCATCTTGACCAGGATCCGCAGACGCTGCGCGACTGGAACGCCGGAAAAACACCGGTGCTGTTCGCCCACCCCGCCAGCACAGGCCACGGACTGAACATGCAGGACGGCGGCAACATACTGGTGTTTTTCTCGCACTGGTGGGCTCTGGAGCATTACCAGCAAATTATCGAACGTATCGGGCCAACCCGGCAAATTCAGGCCGGACACAACCGCCCGGTATTCATACACCACCTTATCGCCGCCGGCACTATGGATGAAATGGTGATGGAACGGCGCAATTCAAAACGTACAGTGCAGGATATCCTGCTCGATGCCATGAAAAAAAGAGGCCAGTAGGCCGTAGGAGGTGGTTAGTGGCCAGCGTTGAAATGATAACCGAGAAAGAAGTGATGCAGATGATGCACATTTCATCGCGTATGACCATATGGAAATATACCGAGCGTTATAATTTCCCAAAACCGATACGCACCCACCCCAAACAATACCTGCTGTCTGAGGTGGAAGCGTGGATTTTAAATGGCGGTATCAACCCGAAATCTTCTTGATATGCCAGAATATCTTTTCTGCGTACAGCTCGTAGGCGTCTTTCTGTTCTGCTATCCAGTCATGCTTATTGTACACAGTCAGGACGCCACCAAGCTCATGCCCCAGCATCTTCTCGATAACATGCGGGGCTACACCCTCTTCAGAAAGGCGAGTTGCCAGCGTGCGACGAAAGTCATGGGCTGTAAATTCGCCAATACCCAGTGAAACCTCGATTCTTTTCAGGAAGCGATTAGCACCGGCGATGGACATAGGCTTAGTCAGATCAGGCCCGGGAAAAAGAATGTTTCCGTAGGTCATTTCTGCCTTTTTCAGCAAAGTATCCGCTGCGTCAAAAATCGGTCGTCTGACAACTTTTTTGGTCTTACTCCTTTCGGCTAGAAGCAGCCAAATCCCCTCTTCCCTGTTAAACTCACCCTTTACCGAATCCCGTATCTCACTATTTCTTGCGCCATAAAGCATTAATAACTGATGCAACAACCGGTTCGACGTTGAACCACGGCTGCGCTCAATGGTCAGCCAGATTTTTGCAAGCTGATTGTAGCTTAGCGTCACCTCACCGACTGAGGGCTTAACACCGATATCCTTAGGCTGCAGGAGCATCAGCTCAGGCGCGCTGACAAACTGCCTACGAACGCACCACCCTATCGCCGTTCGTAACTGAATCAGCAGCTGCCTGGCACGCCGTGGGTTAATACGCTCCTCTTCGGCGAACCGCTCCACCCATAACCGCACGGGGATATCTTCGACAGGAACTCCCGAAAAAGCGTCGCTCATATGTTTAATGACAGTCGATTTATAGAGCGCCTGCGTTTTTTCCCTCAACGAGATATCAACGTAGTTTTCCTTCCAGTAGTCCAGGCACTCTTTTACAGTGGGCTTGTTTTGGGCGCGTGGCCCGCCGGCCATGATCCGGGGGTCAATCCCTTTATCAACTGCCTCGCGCAAATCGGCAACCTTGTTGCGTGCGTCTCTTAACGTTAAGGATGGGTAACGTCCAAGCCCCAGACGATGCTGTTTGCCGTCCCAACGAAAACGGAACTGAAAGCTGATTACCCCTTTAGGCGTTATGCGGATCCCAAGCCCGTCTGAATCAGTGATTTCAGCCGGGCCCGAATATGGTTTACCATAGAGAGAACGCAGTTTTGTGTCGCTAATTGCTATTCTGTATTTTGTACTCAGCTAAATGATGATTTATGTACTTATCCTGTACTCAATATCGCATGTACTGGTGTAATCGACATGTTTAGCGGTGTACAAAAGTTATCAAATAAAGGCAATAAAGACGTTAAAACAAACCAAAATCAAATACATATAACATCGAGCGCATAAATCAGGTGACAGTAAAAAACGAAATCATACAGAGCACATTCCTCTTCCACGACTACGAAACCTTCGGTACCAGCCCTTCGCTCGACCGGCCGGCGCAGTTCGCCGCCATCCGTACCGATAGCGATCTGAATGTCATTGGCGAACCGGAAGTCTTCTACTGCAAGCCTGCGGACGACTACCTGCCGCAACCACAGGCGGTGATGATTACCGGAATTACGCCACAGGAAGCGCTGGCCAAAGGCGACAACGAGGCCGCTTTCGCCCGCCGCATCAACGATCTGTTCACGGTGCCGAAAACCTGTATCGTCGGCTACAACAATGTCCGTTTTGATGATGAAGTCAGCCGTAATATTTTTTACCGCAACTTTTACGATCCGTACGCCTGGAGCTGGCAGCATGATAATTCGCGCTGGGACCTGCTGGATGTGATGCGCGCCTGCTATGCCCTGCGCCCGGAAGGTATCAACTGGCCTGAAAATGAAGATGGTCTGCCAAGCTTCCGCCTTGAGCATCTGACCGTCGCGAATGGCATAGAGCATAGCAATGCCCACGATGCGATGGCCGATGTGTACGCCACTATCGCGATGGCGAAACTGGTGAAGACCCATCAGCCGCGCCTGTTTGACTATCTGTACAGTCATCGAAATAAACGCAAGCTGGCGACGTTAATCGACGTGCCGCAGTTGAAACCACTGGTCCACGTTTCCGGTATGTTCGGCGCCGCCCGCGGCAACACTAGCCTGGTCGCGCCGCTGGCCTGGCATCCGGATAACCGCAATGCGGTGATTATGGTTGACCTGGCGGGGGATATGTCGCCGTTGTTGGAGCTCGACGCCGATACATTGCGCGAGCGCCTGTATACTCCGCGAGACGAACTCGGCGATTTACCGGCAGCGCCAATTAAGCTGGTGCATTTAAATAAATGCCCGGTGCTGGCGCAGGCCAATACGTTGCGTCCGCAGGATGCCGACCGTTTAGGTATCAATATTCAGCACTGCCTGGAGAACGCCCAACTGCTGCGCGCAAATCCGCAGGTACGTGAGAAAGTGGTAGCACTGTATGCCGAAGCCGAACCGTTCGTGCCATCGGATAATGTTGACGCCCAACTGTACAACGGATTCTTTAGCGATGCCGATCGCGCGGCGATGAAGATAGTGCTGGAAACCGAACCGCGTAACCTGCCAGCGCTGGATATTACGTTTGCGGATAAACGCATTGAGCGCCTGCTGTTTAACTACCGCGCGCGTAACTTCCCCGGTACGCTTGATGAAAACGAACAGCAGCGCTGGTTAGAGCACCGCCGTAACGTCTTTACGCCGGAGTTTTTGCAGGCCTATGCCGATGAACTGCAGGTGATGTATCAACAGTATGCTGACGATAGTGAAAAACAAGCCCTGTTGAAAGCGCTGTGGCAATATGCGCAGGAAATCGTTTAACCCGGGCCAGGCCGTCACCGTAGCCCGGGAGTACTGACTTAACTTTTCGCGCGGCTGGCGATGATGTCGTCGGCCACGTTACGCGGCGCTTCTGCGTAATGATGGAACTCCATGCTATAGGTCGCGCGACCCTGCGACATCGAGCGCAGCGTGGTGGAATAACCGAACATTTCGGCCAGCGGCACATCGGCACGAATAATCTGGCTACCGAAACGCTCCTCCATCCCCTGCACCATTCCGCGACGGGAAGAGAGATCGCCCATAATATTGCCAGCGTACTCTTCCGGCGTCTCCACCTCGACGTGCATCACCGGCTCCAGGATCACCGGGTCCGCTTTTCGCGCCCCTTCCTTAAAGCCGAAAATCGCCGCCATACGGAAAGCCATTTCGGAGGAGTCGACGTCATGATACGAACCAAACGTCAGGGTCGCTTTAACGTCGACAACCGGATAGCCCGCCAGCACGCCGGTGCCCATCGCTTCACGCAGCCCTTTTTCCACAGAAGGGATGTATTCACGCGGTACGACCCCGCCTTTAGTGGCATCTTCAAACACAAAGCCGCTCCCCGCCGCCAAGGGCTCCAGGGTCAGCACGACGTGCCCATACTGCCCCTTACCGCCGGACTGACGCACAAATTTACCTTCCACATCCTTCACCGTTTTACGGATGGTTTCCCGATAGGTAACCTGCGGACGGCCAATATTCGCCTCAACGCCGAACTCGCGTTTCATACGGTCGACGATAATCTCCAGATGCAACTCCCCCATCCCGGAGATAATCGTCTGCCCGGACTCTTCATCGGTATGCAGGCGGAACGACGGATCCTCGGAAGCCAACCGCTGTAGCGCAATGCCCATTTTCTCCTGGTCGGCCTTGGTCTTCGGTTCAATCGCCAGCGAAATGACCGGTTCCGGGAACTCCATGCGCTCAAGAGTGATGACCGCATCCGGATCGCACAGCGTATCGCCCGTCGTGACATCTTTTAGACCAACACAGGCGGCAATATCACCGGCATGCAGCTCGTCGACTTCGTGGCGATCGTTGGCATGCATCAGCACGATGCGCCCGATACGTTCTTTCTTGCCCTTCACCGGGTTAAAGACCGCATCGCCTTTTTTCAACGTCCCGGAATAGACGCGAATAAAGGTCAACTGGCCGACGTAGGGATCGGTCATGAGTTTAAACGCCAGCGCAGACAGCGGCTCATCGTCGCTCGGGTGACGCTCCGCCGGTTGCCCCTTATCATCAATGCCCTGAATCGCCGGAATATCCAGCGGCGACGGCATTAACTCAACGACCGCATCGAGCATCCGCTGCACGCCTTTATTTTTAAAGGCGCTGCCGCAGAGCACCGGCTGGATTTCGCCGCCGACCGTGCGTTTACGTAGCCCGGCCACAATTTCTGCTTCGCTCAGTTCGCCGCTTTCGAGATATTTATCCATCAGCTCATCACTGGCTTCCGCCGCGGCCGAAACCATTTTTTCCCGCCACTCCTGAGCCGTCGGCAGCAGGTCATCAGGCACAGGCGCATAGCTGAACGTCATCCCCTGCGTTGCATCATCCCACAGAATGGCCCGCATCTTTATCAGGTCGACGACGCCGGTGAAATGCTCTTCGGCGCCAATGGGGATAACAATCGGCACCGGATTGGCCTTCAGGCGATCGATCATCATTTGCACCACGCGGAAGAAATCGGCGCCCGGGCGGTCCATTTTGTTAACGAACGCCAACCGCGGGACGTGATACTTATTAGCCTGCCGCCAGACGGTCTCCGACTGCGGCTGCACGCCGCCGACCGAGTCATAGACCATCACCGCGCCGTCCAGCACGCGCATCGAACGTTCTACTTCGATGGTAAAGTCCACGTGCCCCGGGGTATCAATGATATTGATACGATGGGGCTCAAAGCTGCGGTCCATCCCGGGCCAGAAGCAGCTTACCGCTGCGGAAGTAATGGTAATCCCACGCTCCTGCTCCTGCGCCATCCAGTCGGTAGTTGCCGCGCCATCGTGTACTTCACCCAGCTTATGGCTCATTCCGGTGTAAAACAGAATGCGCTCAGTGGTGGTGGTTTTGCCGGCATCGATATGCGCGGAGATACCGATGTTGCGATAACGTTCGAGGGGGATGGGTCGGGGCATGATGCGTCCTTAGTCATTTTGACTGTCAATGAGCGGCTAAATCTGCCGCGGTTAGGTTTACGGCATCTATAATAGTACAACTGTACGAGTATACTCGAACTATTTTTACTATCACTGCTATCGGTCAGCTTGCGACGGCGCGCGTGGCGCAAGAAAAGGAGTTTGGGTATAGTAGCCGCCAGCCGCCGATACGGGTTGCTGTTCGCGTGAACAGCACAACCGCCGACACAGGAATATTATGATCGCCAATCACCCCGAACGTGAACAAATTCGCCTCGAAAATGTTCTTTTTGCCCTGGGCAACCCCTTGCGGCTGGAAATCATTCGCACGCTCTCCGACGGCAGCGAGCAGAGTTGTAACGCATTGCGCAAAGAAGATATCGCGAAATCCACCATGACTCACCACTGGCGGGTGCTGCGCGACAGCGGCGTGATCTGGCAACGTCCTCAGGGGCGGGAAAATCTCATTTCGCTTCGCCGCGACGATTTGGATGCCCGTTTTCCAGGGCTGTTGGATACGCTGCTTAATGTGATGCGACAGGAGAAGTAAGCCATCCCTGTGCCCCCGGCAAAGCGACAGTCGCCAGCGGGGAAAAGCAGCGGACGCCAGAAACAAAAAAGCCGGAGGTTTCCCTCCGGCTTTTCTTATCATAAAGCGTAATTACGCAACGTCTTCGTACTGCGGTACCGGGTTGCGGAAGCTTTTGGTTACGCACGCCAGGTAAATCAGACCGATACCGGCCCAGATCAGACCCAGGATCATCGAGCTCTCTTCCAGGTTAACCCACAGCGCGCCAACGGTCAGGGCGCCGCACATCGGCAGGAACAGATACTGGAAGTGGTCTTTCAGCGTCTTGTTGCGTTTCTCGCGGATCCAGAACTGCGAGATAACCGACAGGTTAACGAAGGTGAACGCCACCAGCGCACCGAAGTTAATCAGCGCAGTCGCCATCACCAGGTCAAAGTTAATCGCCAGCAGCGCGATCGCGCCAACCAGGATGATGTTCATCGCCGGGGTGCGCCAGGTCGGATGCACGTAGCCGAAGAAGCTTTTCGGGAATACGCCATCACGGCCCATAACGTACATCAGACGCGCAACGCCAGCATGCGCCGCCATACCGGAAGCCAGCACGGTGATGGTGGAGAAGATCAGCGCGCCTACCTGGAAGGCTTTACCTGCCACATACAGCATAATTTCAGGCTGTGAGGCATCCGGATCCTTAAAGCGCGAGATATCCGGGAAGTACAGCTGCAGGAAGTAGGTGGCAAAAATGAAGATCAGGCCGCCAATCAGCGCAGTCAGGAAGATAGCGCGCGGAATAACGCGTTCTGCATCTTTGGTCTCTTCAGACAGATTGCTGATGCCGTCAAAGCCGGTAAATGAGAAGCAGAGAATCGTCGCCCCGGTAATCATCGGGATAACGTGCGCATCGCCGGACCAGAACGGACGACTGCTGGCCAGCGTACCGGCGCCCTCGCCTTCAAATACGCCATACACCACCATGCCGAGGATCACGGCAATCAGTACCACCTGCAGCACCACGATAACGGTGTTGAAGTTGGCGACGGACTTGATGCTGCGCAGGTTAAAGGCGGTCATGAACGCGACCAGCGCGATAACAAACACCCACGATGGAATCGAAGGCACCAGCGCTTCAAAGTAAATTTTCGCCAGCAGGATGTTGATCATCGGCGCGAACAGGTAGTCGAGCAGAGAGGACCAACCCACCATGAAGCCTACGGTCGGGCTAATGGATTTCTGGGCGTAGGTATACGCGGAACCCGCGGAAGGATAACGGCGTACCAGCTTCCCGTAGCTCAGCGCAGTAAAAAGAATAGCGATTAACGCAAAGGCGTAGGCCGTCGGCACGTGACCGTCGGTCATACCAGAGACGATACCAAACGTATCGAACAGCGTCATCGGCTGCATATAGGCCAGGCCCATCATTACAACCGGAACTAACGTAAGGGTTTTACGTAATTCCACGCGAGAGGTATTTGGAGTAGCGTTATGCGACATAGTTATCCCCTTTTACGGCGAAGGCCAGCGCGTAAGCAAAAAATTGCCCCATTTCTTTCTATTCCTCAGCGACAACGACTGTCGGTTTTTAGTAAATATCTATCCGGTACGAAGCCCGGCCTCTTGGTATTGAATGATGTGTCTTTCGACCAAAAAAATAACCGACACTTTAAAAAAAGCGTCGGCTAGTCTCTGGTTTTCAGGCTGCGTATTTTGCAACAACTTCTGGCTTAATGACAAGATGTTGAAAGGTTTATTAATAGGCTAAGAATTCTAACCGCCTAATATTCATACTATTTTAGTATTGTAGATCTGACGAATAGCACTATTTGCTAATATCGCTTGTAACCACCATTGCGCGGCAAGGCCAAAAACGTCTTCATTCCAGCCAATCCATGCCCGATGCAGCCGCGCGGGTGTGCTAATACGTTTCTCGACCAATTTTCCCTTCTCCAGCAAGGCCTCTGCCAGATAGCGCGGCAGGTAAGCCCAGCCCAGCCCGGCGCATACCAGCTCCAGCAGGCTATTCATATCATAAACCGTCACACTCTCCTGCTTTTCGCTTTGCAGCAACCCGGCATTGCAAATAATCGCCCGATATCGCTGTAACACCCGCAAATTCAACGGTTCCTTAGCCTGCGCCAGCGGATGATTAATCGCGACCACAAAACACAGATCCACATCGCCAAGCAGACTAAAACCATAACCCACCAGCGTTGGCGGCTCGTTAAGCGCGCCCAGCACCATGTCGACCTCGCCTGCCGCCAGAGCATCCCAACCACCAGCGCTAGTGAACTGCAAACGGGTCACGTTGCGTTGTTGATAAAACTGTTCCATCAGTGAAGTTAAAAGAGAGAAAGGAAAAGTCATATCGACACTGATGGTCAGGGTATTTTCCCAGCCCTGATGTAGCCTGATGGCCTGCAGCTCAAGTTCGCGAGCGGTATGGAGTAGCTCACGTCCTTTCTCCAGCAGCATCTGCCCGGTGCAAGTAAAGCGCGCCCGATGACCGCTGCGATCCAGCAGTTGGATATTCAGATCGCTTTCTAATTTATGGATGGTATAGCTCAGCGCCGAGGGGGTTTTATAGAGCTTTGCCGAAGCCGCGGCAAAGCTCCCCTCTTTTTCTAAGGCATCAAGAATAACGAGAACATCCAGCAGTGGTTTCATCGCCCCCCCTTACGGTACGCGATCGTCTGCTGGCGATTACTCCATTGGCATCACCAGCGGATCGGGGTACTGGTATTCAAAGCCAAGCTCATAGCAGATCCGGTTGCCATCAATGATTTTGCCTTTACCGCCTTCCGGGTTATCGGTAAATACCGGTAACGGCAGCCCAAGTTCACGGGCCATCTGCGGATAAAAGACGCCGCGCGCCGGATGCTGCGGCGCACATATATTATAGATGTGTCCGCCTTTCGGGGCCTGAAGCAATAGCTCAATCGCGGCAATAACGTCCTGCAGATGCACCAGGTTGACCCCGTGCTGGCCATCCGGTGCCGATTTACCGGCAAAGAAACGGCCCGGATGGCGCGATGGCCCAACCAACCCGGCGAGACGCAGAATATCCACCGAGGTGCCCGGCAACGCATGCAGCCAGTCTTCCAGCTCTTTCAGTACCCTGCCGCTGGCGGTTTGTGGATTGCGCGGCGAATTTTCCTTCATCGTCCCTTCGGTATTGCCATAAACCGAGGTCGAACTGGTAAAAATAATGCGTGGAATATGCCGCGAGAGCGCGGTATCAACAATCTCCTGCACCGCCTGTAGATAAAAATCTTCCCCGGGGCCCGTGCGCCGCGCAGGTAACGTGATAACCAGCGCATCGACGTTCATCATCGCGTCCAGATCCTCAGCCTCACAGATCAGCTGGGGTTCAAGACGCAGCGGATATCCTTCAATACCGCACATCCGCGCCGCCTCCACGCCGTCCTGCGTCGTTTTACTGCCGGTGACATGCCAACCGCGCGCGCGCAATGACAACGCAAGCGGCATGCCCAGCCACCCTAACCCGACAATCGCGACCTTTTTCATACCCTGGCTCCTGACTCATTCGCTGTGCTGATACTAGGCTACGCTAGCCCGCGAGACCTGACAATTTGTTCGACGAATATGAAATGAATTAATGATGGAAAAAAGGGCTTGCTTTATGCGCCGCAACTGGTTTAGGTTAAAAGACATCAAATGCATAGTCATTCAAAGAGAATTTTATGAACAGCGTTCAATTTAAAAACCACCATCATCACCATCATCCTGACTAGTCTTTCAGGCGATGTGTGCTGGAAGACGTTTGGATCTTCCAGTGGTGCATGAACGCAAAGAGAGCCCCCGGAAGATTCACTTCCGGGGGCTTTTTTTTGGACCGAATTCGGACAGATTCAGACAGGTATTCAGAGGAAAACAACAATGTTAGACAACACCCGTTTACGCATAGCTATTCAGAAATCCGGCCGTTTGAGTGAAGATTCACGCGAACTGCTTGGCCGCTGCGGCATTAAAGTCAACCTGCACACCCAGCGTCTGATCGCCCTTGCGGAAAACATGCCGATCGATATTCTGCGCGTTCGCGATGACGATATTCCGGGGCTGGTGATGGACGGCGTTGTCGACCTTGGCATTATCGGCGAGAACGTACTGGAAGAAGAGCTGCTGAGCCGCCGTGCGCAGGGCGAAGACCCGCGCTACTTTACCCTGCGTCGTCTGGACTTTGGCGGATGCCGTCTGTCGCTTGCGACACCTGTGGATGAAAACTGGAATGGCCCGGCGGCGCTGGACGGCAAACGCATCGCCACCTCTTACCCGCACCTGTTAAAACGCTATCTCGATCAGAAAGGTATCTCCTTTAAATCCTGTCTGCTAAACGGTTCTGTCGAAGTCGCCCCGCGCGCAGGCCTTGCAGACGCCATCTGCGATCTCGTTTCTACCGGCGCAACCCTTGAAGCTAACGGCCTGCGCGAAGTTGAAGTTATTTATCGTTCCAAAGCCTGCCTGATCCAGCGTGACGGCGAGATGGACGAGGCGAAACAGCAGCTGATCGACCGTCTGCTGACCCGCATTCAGGGGGTTATCCAGGCCCGCGAATCGAAATACATCATGATGCACGCGCCGACCGAACGGCTGGAGGAAGTGGTGGCGCTGCTGCCGGGCGCCGAACGACCAACTATTCTGCCGCTGGCGGGCGATAAACAGCGGGTAGCGATGCACATGGTCAGCAGCGAAACTCTGTTCTGGGAAACCATGGAAAAACTGAAAGCGCTGGGCGCCAGCTCCATCCTGGTGCTGCCGATCGAGAAGATGATGGAGTAATCCAGCTATCCGCATACGGGACAAACAGGGGAAATGACCATGAGCTTCAATACCATTATCGACTGGAATAGCTGCAGCGCCGCACAACAGCAACAACTATTAATGCGCCCGGCGATTTCAGCTTCCGAGAGCATCAGCAAAACGGTAGCCGGGATCCTCGGCAACGTTAAAGAGAATGGCGATGCCGCTTTACGCGAATATAGTGCCAAATTCGATAAAACCACCGTCACGGCGCTGAAAGTATCTGACGAAGAAATTGCCGCTGCCGGCTCGCGTCTCAGCGACGAACTCAAACAAGCGATGGCGGTAGCGGTCAACAATATCGAGACCTTTCACAACGCGCAGCAGTTGCAGGTTGTCGATGTTGAGACCCAGCCCGGCGTACGCTGCCAGCAGCTTACCCGCCCTATCGCCTCTGTCGGCTTATATATTCCGGGCGGCTCGGCGCCGCTGTTTTCAACGGTGCTGATGCTGGCAACGCCGGCGCGCATTGCCGGCTGTCAGGAAGTGGTGCTGTGTTCGCCGCCGCCGATTGCCGATGAAATTCTTTATGCGGCGCAGCTGTGCGGCGTGCGTAATATCTTTAACGTCGGCGGCGCGCAGGCTATCGCGGCAATGGCCTTCGGCACCGAATCGGTAGCGAAAGTCGCAAAAATCTTTGGCCCTGGCAACGCCTTCGTCACCGAGGCCAAGCGCCAGGTCAGCCAGCGCCTCGACGGCGCGGCTATCGATATGCCTGCCGGCCCGTCGGAGGTTCTGGTGATTGCCGACGGCGGCGCGACGCCGGATTTCGTCGCCTCCGATTTACTCTCCCAGGCGGAACATGGCCCGGATTCCCAGGTTATCCTGCTGACCCCCGACGCCGACATGGGCTCCCGGGTCGCCGCAGCGGTTGAACGTCAGTTGGCTGCCCTGCCGCGTGCCGAAACCGCACGTGAAGCGCTTTCCGCCAGCCGTATTATTGTCGCTCGCGATCTCGAACAATGTGTAGAGATCTCAAATCAGTACGGTCCGGAGCACCTGATTATCCAGACCCGCAACGCCCGTGAACTGGTTGACGGCATTACCAGCGCTGGTTCGGTATTCCTCGGCGACTGGTCGCCAGAATCGGCAGGTGATTACGCCTCCGGCACCAACCACGTGCTGCCGACCTACGGCTACACCGCGACCTGTTCCAGCCTCGGTCTGGCGGATTTCCAAAAGCGCATGACCGTACAGGAGCTGACGCGCGAAGGTTTCGCCGCCCTCGCCCCAACTATCGAGATCCTGGCCGCAGCCGAACTGCTGACCGCCCACAAAAACGCCGTAACGCTGCGCGTAGCCGCCCTTAAGGAGCAAGCATGAGCATTGAAGACTTAGCCCGCGCCAATATTCGCGCGCTGACGCCGTATCAATCCGCCCGCCGTCTTGGGGGAAAAGGCGACGTGTGGTTGAACGCCAACGAATTCCCCACCGCCGTGGAATTCCAGCTAACCGAACAGACGCTGAACCGCTATCCGGAGCCGCAGCCGAAAGCGGTTATCGAAAACTACGCGCACTATGCCGGCGTAAAACCAGAGCAGGTACTGGTGAGCCGCGGGGCTGACGAAGGTATCGAGTTATTGATCCGCGCTTTTTGCGAACCCGGCGAGGACGCGGTCCTTTATTGCCCGCCTACCTACGGTATGTATAGCGTCAGCGCCGAAACTATCGGCGTTGAGTGCCGCACGGTGCCGACGCTCGCCGACTGGCAGCTCGATTTACCGGGTATCGAATCGAATCTCACCGGCGTGAAAGTGGTGTTTGTCTGCAGCCCAAATAATCCAACCGGGCAGATAATCAATCCGCAAGATTTCCGCGTCCTGCTGGAAATGACGCGCGGTAAAGCTATCGTGGTAGCGGATGAAGCCTATATTGAGTTCTGCCCGCAGGCGTCGCTCGCTGGTTGGCTAAATGAATACCCGCACCTGGTTATCCTGCGCACCTTATCGAAAGCCTTTGCGCTGGCGGGGTTGCGCTGCGGTTTTACGCTGGCTAACGCAGAGGTAATTAATGTACTGCTAAAAGTCATCGCACCTTATCCGCTCTCGACGCCGGTTGCCGATATCGCCGCCCAGGCATTAAGCCCGGCAGGCATTGCCGCTATGCGCGCACGCGTGGCACAGATCCTGGATGAACGCGCATACCTGGTCAATGCGCTGCGCGGCATCGCCTGCGTCGAGCAGGTGTTCGATTCCGAGACCAACTACCTGCTGGCGCGGATAACCGCCTCCAGCGCGGTGTTTAAATCTTTGTGGGATCAGGGCATTATCTTACGTGACCAAAATAAACAACCCTCATTAAGCGGCTGTTTGCGTATCACTATCGGTACCCGTGCAGAGAGCCAGCGCGTGATTGACGCTTTGACTGCGGAGAATGTATGACCCAGAAGTTTCTCTTTATTGACCGTGACGGTACGCTTATCTCTGAACCGCCGGTTGATTTTCAGGTAGACCGGTTTGAAAAACTGGCCTTCGAGCCGCAGGTGATCCCGGCGCTGCTTAAGCTGCAGCAGGAAGGTTACAAGCTGGTGATGATCACCAACCAGGACGGCCTTGGTACCGAAAGCCTGCCGCAGGAGGAATTTGACGGCCCGCACAACCTGATGATGCAGGTCTTCTCCTCGCAGGGCGTTAACTTCGAAGACGTCCTGATCTGCCCGCACATGCCTGGCGATAACTGTGACTGCCGTAAGCCGAAGACCCAGTTGGTATTGCCGTGGCTGGAAGACGGCATGATGGATAAAACCCACAGTTATGTCATCGGCGACCGCGCCACCGATATCGAGTTGGCGGATAACATGGGCATCACCGGCCTGCGCTATAACAGTGAAACGCTGAACTGGCCGACCATCTGCGAACAGCTGACCCGTCGCGACCGCTATGCTCACGTTGAGCGCATCACCAAAGAGACCCAGGTTGACGTTAAAGTCTGGCTGGACCGTGAAGGCGGCAGTAAGATCCACACCGGCGTTGGTTTCTTCGATCACATGCTCGATCAGATCGCCACCCACGGCGGCTTTCGCCTGGAAATTAACGTCGGCGGCGATCTTTACATCGACGATCACCACACCGTAGAAGATACCGGCCTGGCGTTAGGCGAAGCGTTGAAGCTGGCGCTGGGTGATAAGCGCGGCATTAACCGCTTTGGCTTTGTGCTGCCGATGGATGAGTGCCTGGCGCGCTGCGCGCTGGATATCTCTGGCCGTCCGCACCTCGAATATAAAGCTGACTTCACCTATCAGCGCGTTGGCGACCTGAGCACCGAGATGGTCGAACACTTCTTCCGTTCGCTCTCCTATACCATGGCGGTGACACTGCACCTGAAAACCAAAGGTAAAAACGATCATCACCGCGTCGAGAGCCTGTTCAAAGCCTTCGGTCGTACGCTGCGCCAGGCCATTCGGGTCCAGGGCGACACGTTGCCATCGTCAAAAGGGGTATTGTGATGAACGTGGTAATCCTCGATACCGGGTGCGCCAACCTCAACTCGGTGAAATCTGCGGTGAGCCGCCACGGCTATGAGCCAGTGGTCAGCCGCGAGCCGGATGTTGTTCTACGCGCCGATAAACTTTTTCTGCCCGGCGTCGGCACCGCGCAGGCTGCGATGGATCAGCTGCGCGAACGTGAGCTCATTGAGCTTATTAAAGCTTGTACCCAGCCGGTGCTGGGGATCTGTCTCGGCATGCAGTTACTCGGTGCGCGCAGCGAAGAGACAAACGGCGTCGAGCTGCTGGGCATTATTGATGAAGAGGTGCCGAAAATGACCGATCACGGACTGCCGCTGCCGCATATGGGATGGAACCGGGTGTATGCCAAAGCCGGCGATCGCCTGTTCCGCGGCATTGAAGAAGGCGCTTATTTCTATTTCGTCCATAGCTACGCCATGCCGGTCAACCCGTACACTATCGCGCAATGCAACTACGGCGAGGCCTTCACCGCAGCGGTGCAGAAAGATAACTTCTTTGGCGTACAGTTCCACCCTGAGCGCTCAGGTAGCGCCGGTGCGCAGCTGCTGAAAAATTTCCTGGAGATGTAATGATCATTCCAGCTTTAGATTTAATTGACGGTACCGTGGTGCGCCTGCATCAGGGGGACTACGGCCAGCAACGCGACTATGGCAACGATCCGTTACCACGCCTGCAATCCTATGCAGATCAGGGCGCGGAAGTATTGCACCTGGTCGATCTGACCGGAGCAAAAGATCCGGCAAAACGCCAGATTCCGCTGCTTAAGACCTTAGTCGCCGGCGTTACGGTACCGGTACAGGTCGGCGGCGGCGTACGTACAGAAGAAGACGTTGCCGCACTGCTTGACGCCGGCGTGGCGCGCGTGGTGGTCGGTTCAACGGCGGTAAAATCGCCGGAGGTGGTCAAAGCCTGGTTTAAACGCTTTGGCCCCGAACATCTGGTACTGGCGCTGGACGTACGCATTGATGCCGATGGCAATAAACAGGTGGCGGTGAGCGGCTGGCAGGAAAACTCTGGCGTCACTCTGGAAGAGCTGGTGGAGAGCTATCTGCCGGTCGGCTTGCAACATGTGCTGTGTACCGATATCTCCCGCGATGGCACTCTCGCGGGTTCCAACGTCTCATTGTATGAAGAAGTCTGCGCGCGTTATCCGCAGGTGGCGTTCCAGTCTTCCGGTGGGATCGGCGGTCTCAACGATATTGCCGCGCTGCGCGGAACCGGCGTTCGCGGCGTGATCGTCGGCCGCGCGCTGCTGGAAGGTAAATTCAACGTAACGGAGGCTATCCAATGCTGGCAAAACGGATAATCCCCTGCCTTGACGTCCGCGACGGCCAGGTAGTGAAAGGCGTACAGTTCCGCAATCACGAAATTATCGGCGATATTGTGCCGCTGGCAAAACGCTATGCCGATGAAGGCGCGGATGAGCTGGTGTTCTACGATATCACCGCCTCCAGCGATGGCCGGGTAGTCGATAAAAGTTGGGTTTCGCGCGTGGCGGAAGTGATTGATATTCCATTCTGCGTCGCGGGCGGGATTAAGTCTCTGGAAGACGCAGCGCAGATCCTCTCCTTCGGAGCCGACAAAATTTCAATTAACTCGCCTGCGCTTGCGGATCCGACGTTAATCACCCGTCTCGCCGATCGCTTTGGCGTGCAGTGTATCGTGGTAGGTATCGATACCTGGTTTGATGAACAAACCGGTAAATATCACGTTAATCAGTACACCGGCGATGAGAGCCGGACTCGCGTCACCCAATGGGAGACGCTGGATTGGGTGCAGGAAGTACAAAAACGCGGAGCGGGAGAAATCGTCCTCAACATGATGAACCAGGACGGCGTGCGCAACGGTTACGATCTGGATCAGCTCAGAAAGGTCCGTGAAGTGTGTAACGTTCCGTTGATTGCCTCCGGCGGCGCCGGAACCATGGAGCACTTCCTTGAGGCCTTCCGCGACGCCAACGTCGATGGCGCTCTCGCCGCTTCCGTATTCCATAAACAGATTATTAATATTGGCGAATTAAAAACGTTCCTGGCAGCCCAGGGCGTGGAGATCAGGGTATGTTGAGTGAACAGCTGGATTGGCAAAAAACCGACGGCATGATGCCGGCCATCATACAGCACGCTGAATCTGGCGAAGTGTTAATGCTGGGATATATGAATGAGGACGCGCTGGTGAAAACGCAAGAAAGCGGCAAAGTGACCTTCTACTCGCGCACCAAACAGCGCCTGTGGACGAAGGGCGAAACCTCCGGCAACTTTCTTAATGTGGTCAGCATCACCCCGGATTGCGATAACGATACCTTACTAGTATTGGTCAACCCGATAGGCCCGACCTGCCACAAAGGAACGTCAAGCTGCTTCGGGGAAACCGGACACCAGTGGCTGTTCCTCTATCAACTGGAACAACTGCTGGCCGAGCGCAAACATGCAGACCCGGAAAGTTCCTACACTGCGAAACTGTATGCCAGCGGCACCAAACGTATTGCGCAGAAAGTGGGGGAAGAAGGCGTGGAGACCGCGCTGGCCGCGACGGTAAATGACAAGTTTGAACTGAAGAATGAAGCGTCAGACCTGATGTATCACCTGCTGGTGCTGTTGCAGGACCAGGGGCTGAATTTAGGGGAAGTGATTGAGAATTTAAGGGCGAGACATAAGTAAAATGTAACAGGTAGAAAATTACTCTGGTTTAATATGATCAACATTTAAACCAGAGTTAATGTATTAACAGACGATTAAGGATGTTGCGGTAAAGGCACATCTCTTAATTCAGAGAAACGGATAGCATCCTCTTTTTCATTCAGCACGAAATCAGAGTTTTTTACTGCATCCCGCAAATGTTGGTCGGAGACAGAATAACCCATCATTTCTAAAACCAGAAGCTTGGTTAAATCTGATGAAAAATAATGATTATTATTGCGTAATTGTTCAGCCTACGCGCACCAGGAAGCATCATTCTTCAGCAATGGGATTTTATACATTTCATTGTCGCTGGAAGGGAAGCCATGGCCCTGGCCCACCACTTCACCATGATCAGAAACATAAACCAATTTGTAATCTTTAAGATAGGTATCCGCGAGAGTAAAGATACTTTTTAAGGTATCATCTACGTTATAAATAGACGCATCATAATCATCAACCATCGGGTTACCCCCATCACCTCGGCAAGTAGAATAAGGTAAATGGTTGCCCATCAAATGAATGACGTAAAAGTTTCTCTCTTGTGATTCTTTAAAGTAATGCTTGATTGCAGGTAATAGTTTTTCGTCCTGCCCTTCGTTAATTGGGAAACGGGTATTATTTTCTTCAGGAGTTTGCAATACTTCCGCGTATTTAGCCAGATAGCCAAAGGGTTTGTTCCACATATTGTTTTGCATTTGAGAGTCGAACCAATATGTATGGTACCCCTGCAACTCTGCCATTTCGATAAGATTCTTATACTTAAATAAATTACCACGCTGCAAAGGCGTTTCGAAAGAAACTAGCATTGGTACAGCAAGTCGTGTTTGCGCAGCCGGTGAATGCACATTGTTAACGACGCAGATTTTTCCATCGGGTTGATCTAAGTTAGTTAACAGCCACACCCACTGGTCGTGGCTGTTAACTATAAAAATATGCCCCAATTGTAAACAATTGGGGCATATTTTAAAACTTAGTTTTCCAAAAATCTTTAGTCGTCAAGCGGGTAATTTCAGACTGATAAGACTCAAGTCGTTTCTTTAAGGAAAATAACGTATTAAAGCTAAGTAAACTTGCATTTAAAACGACACGGAAAAATTTCGCTTTTGAATGCGACAATTTCATTGCTGAACCATTCATTTGCGAAACATAGTAAACATCATTCCGCATAAATACCATATTAGTCGGGTTTTTATGTGTTTCAGGTATTAAACGCGCTCTTTTATTAAAGAAACATTGAGGAATAAGATGACCATTTAATGTCAAGTATCTCAAGGCTTTATGCAGCTTATTTTCTTTTATATACAAAAAAGAATCCGTTTCAATTCTCAACAAATCACTTGAAGGTATATTAAATCTCTCATTGACGGTAAGTTGATTTATCTTTTTTCGTACTTCAGCGCAATCAACATTATTTTCCCAAAAATCTATCCCACTCATGCAGTCTTTGTAAGCTTGTACAACAGCCTGCGCACTTTCGTAGCGGTTAGCCATCGATAGAATTATAACTTCACGCATGAAAAATGCTGAGAGCATAATTCTATTACGCCAGGTAACTTTTCGGCAGGAACTCATAAACATAGCTCGGAAGCTAAGATAAAAGACTAGCGGGTTCAGTTTTCTATTGAAATCCATCTGCCAGGATGCGATACCATTGAGAGTGATAATCTTATGATTATCGTTCATTAGCCCAAATAGCATATCATCACCCCGGACAAAGAAAGGGAATGGATAGTATTTAGTATTCTTTATATTAAACGCATAAAACCACCAGGCTCCATATCCCAAAGCCTCTTCTTCATCAAAACTAATAATACCTGAGCGCTCAGAGACATTTAAGCCTATCTTTGCCGGGCGATGAAAAATACCATCGCAGAAAACTACAGCACCGGCTTCATGCACAATTCTTGGCCTTTCTTCATAGAGCATAGCAGCCGATACAGCCAGATTATCATCATTAGACAGAGAAAGAAGTGCAAATGTACGTCGAATTGAATCGATTTCACATGCTGCATCATCATCCATAAATATACAATGTGTAAAAGTGCCTTCGTCCGTTAACTCACACAAGCCTCGAGAAAACCCACCGGCACCGCCAAGGTTTTTATTTTTGACTATATTTACTTCAGGATAATCGATACCATCAACATCATTACCATTGTTAATTAAATATAGTTGTATTTTATTTACATAGCGTGGATCAGTTAACAATTCATCACGAATACGTTTGACCGACTTAACAACTTGTTCTTCACGATTAAACGTTGTTATAACTAACCCGAGTTTGACGTCTTTACAAGGTGAAGAGGTATAAAATGAAAAGGATTCAATTACGCTTTCTTCAAATGCTCGCCATCTTAAGTAGATATAGCCGGTATGTAATCCACTCAGTGAAAATTGCACTTCGCCTTCATCATTATCGATAATAATTTGCTCTAAAACTTCATCTTTACTATCGTTAAAGTGATTGATGTAAAGGCAACCTTTCCCACGAACTTTATATGTTACTAAAAGATTATCAATGGTTGTGTTTTCTTTCCATTTCTTCACACTAAGAGAGTTAAAGAAGGAATCAAAACTAATCACCGCATTTTTAGGAACGTGAATTTCTTTACTGTTTAAGTCAGCAAAAACCCGCTCTCCTGCACGGTAATATAACGACTCATCAGTACACAACCCAATGCTAGGAACTATAATATCCTGAACCAATAATCTCATGATGCCTCTTATTATCTCATTGCCTTGTTTCATAAATTAAAATAAAACAATTAAATCATTCTAGAACAAATTATATAATGGTGTTAAATGTATTCCGCTTCTAAATACATACGCAACATTTAATATCGAAAAGTGATTACTCATTATATATTTCCTGATAGACTTTGAGCGTTTTCTCAATAACCATTGTTGACGTAAAACGGTCTTCGATATTTTGCCTGGCATTTTTCCCCATGCGATTTCGCTCATCGGGATTTGTGATCAATAAACTAATTTTATCAGCCAGTTTGCTGACATTGCTTCGCTCTACAACGAATCCATTATAGTTGTCTACTATCAAAGCATTGCAACCATCATTATCATAGACGACACAAGGCCGACCTACGGCCCCGGCTTCTAATAATATTCGCGGGATTCCTTCTGGGTAAAGTGATGGTAATGCAACAACATGCGCCGCTTCAAGCAATTCTTTGATATCTGTTCGAGTTCCCAACCATTCGATATCATCTTGATCTTGCCATTGCTGAATTTGTTTACGACTAATGGCATCTTCATCATTATCTACCAAGATTCCTGCCACTTTTAGAATACAATCGATTCCCCGTTGCTTTAATAAATTTTTTGCTTGGATTAGATCATTCAAACCTTTGCTTTTAAGCATTCGTCCAGCAAAAAAAATAGTTGCTGGGCTATCTTTTTTTTGGGTTTTAAAATTAAAATAAGATATATCTATGCCTGCACCATCAATTACAATGCTGTTATTTTTAGGTAAGTGCAGCAACGATAGCATTTTATGTTGATCGTTTCGGTGTTCAAACACCAATTTATAATTTATATTATTGAAAAGATAGCGATATAATTTTGTAACTATTACTTTTAAAGTTCTAAAAATAATTCTATTACTTTCGAATACACGCCCTAAGCCAACAAAACTATAAACCAAACCAACATTATTATATTTAGCCCATAGGCAACTGATGACCCCAGGCTTTATTGTTATACAATGTAATATGTCTGGTTTTACTTTATCAAGAATTTTTTTAGCTACCAAAAAATCTTTTATAAAAACTAATGGATTAATATTTTTCTCATCAATATAAGTATTGATGCAGTGAAAGCCCAAAGAACTCAATCTTTGAACTGTTGCAGCATCAGAAAAGTTAGCAATCACATATACTTCATAACCACTTTTAATTGCTGCAACACCTCTATCAACCCAATGGAGTTCGAAATACCAGGCAGAGTTAACAAAGTAGCAAAGTTTTCTTTTCATATAAGTTAAATACCTTGACCTCTGCGTCCTTTAACTCCATCACTAATCCCTTTTATTATACCACCGATGGCTTTTTTAGGGTCAGGATTTTTGATTCCTATCAAGATGTACTTAAACACCCTCAATAAAATATCAATCCTCGAAAATGGTGATTTTTTTGGGAACAGTACTCTCGAAAGGATTAGATTTCTTACTAAATAATATAATTTCCAGGAGGGTACAGGCTTAGTGCTAGTATCTACATCATGTGTTATGATCAACTCAGGAACATATATTATTGGTATATCATTGAGCCTTAATTGATAGCTAAAATAAACATCGTCAAAATAGATAAACAGATCATCATAAATATAATCAATTGACGACTTTAGCAGTTTAACATCGATTAGCATTCCGACAAATGATACACTCGATACGTTTTCTTTGGATTGACCATTTGGAATGAATTTTTCAGGCTGTCGTAGATAGGCAATGTTCTCAAGAATCCCATGTGGATATTTTTTCCATGGTACATTCATCTTGCAAACGTTATTTTCTGTATCTAATACCTTACAGCAGTACACCGTTCCTTGCTGCACTTGCCATCCAATTAAATTATCATAAAAATCAGTATATGGGTAAGCATCATCATCGTAAAAAAGAACCCAATCACTACTCAGGTTTTCGGTTATCCATCGCGCTCCGTATTTAAAACCGCCAGCCCCACCACTGTTTATCTCGCGATGTAAAACTATTATCCGTTCATCACAAAAAGAATCAAGATAGGATTGAGTATCATCAGTTGACGCATTGTTAACCACAACGATATATTGAAAAGGCAACGCCAGCGTTGCCTCAATTGTTGTTTTTAACTTATCTAACCGATTATAAGTGACGATTAGAGCAACAACATTCATCTGACTTTAACCGTAAATACAGGCATAACTGAATTCTGCTCTAAAGACTTAAGATAAGTACGACCAGTTTCCAGAGCTTCGGCAATTGTCACATCCATATCCAGATAACGGTAAGTACCCAGACGACCAACAAAAGTAATGTTTGCTTCTTGTTCAGCACGATCGAGATAATTTTGTAACATCTCCATTTCCCCTACCTGGCGAATTGGGTAGTACGGGATATCCTCGGGTTCACATGAGCGGCTGAATTCACGGTAACAGATTGATTTATCATGATTTTCCCATGGAGCAAAGTATTTATGCTCGGTTATACGAGTATAAGGAACCTCTTGCTCACCATAATTCATGACTGCACAGCCTTGATAATCACCTTCGGTGCGGAATGCATCAAAATCTAACGTGCGATAACCCAAGCGCCCCATATCATAGTTATAGAAACCATCCAAAGCACCACTATAAAAGACATGGTCATATTCATTACGGGACTGTTCATTAAACCGTGTATTTAGAGACACTGAAATATTCTCGTGAGCCAGTATCTTATCTACGATCACCGTATAGCCGTCTTTTGGCATGCCCTGATATTTATGATTAAAGTAGTTATCATCATAATTAAAGCGGACAGGCAAGCGCTTAAGAATTGAAGCAGGGAGTTCGGATGGTGACATTCCCCACTGTTTTATGGTGTAACCTTTAAAAAAGGCTTCATATAATTCTTTGCCCACAAAACGCAACGCCTGCTCTTCAAATGTTGCTGGCTCTTTAATTGTTTTATCACTTTTCTCATCAATCAATTTGCGAGCTTCAGTTGGAGAACAAGTGGTGTGGAAGAATTGGTTGATGGTATGTAGGTTGATTGGTAAGGAAAATACTTGCCCATTTACCGTCGTTTTCACACGGTTCACATAAGGCATCATTTCGGTGTATTGGTTGATGTACTCCCATACTTCAGCATTGTCAGTATGGAAAATATGAGGGCCATATGTATGAACCATAACGTCGGTTTCAGTATCCCGCTCACTATAGCAGTTACCAGCGACATGTGGCCGGCTGTCAATGATTGTGACCTTATGACCAGCTTCAGCCAATAAGCGACCAATAACCGCGCCAGAAAATCCTGCGCCTACAATAAGAACATTCTTCTGCATTCGTTTTTCCATCAAGCCATCGAGGCTACATATTCATCAACAATCGAGCTTGCCTCACCGATAGCTTTCAACCGGTGATTTTCCACCCACACTACTTTATCGCAAATTTTCATAACGTCGTTCATGCTGTGGCTAACAAACAGGATCGTTACCCCACGTTTTCTAAATTCATTGATTGTTTCAATACATTTACGTTGAAATGCAATATCACCAACTGCCAGAACTTCGTCAATAATCAATACATCCGGGTCAACCTGACTTATAACAGAAAAACCCAGTTTCGCCAGCATGCCACTGGAGTATACACGTATAGGCTCATCAATGAACTCACCTAACTCTGAAAACTCGATAATCTTATCGAGCCTCTTGTTAACTTCTGCTCTACGCAACCCCAACAACGTGGCATTTAATTTGATATTTTCACGGCCAGTAAGTTCCGGATGAAAACCACCTCCCAGTTCAAGCATCGAAGCCACTCGCCCAACAACTTTTACTTCACCCTTGCTTGGCTTTAGCACGCCAGCAACGAGACCAAGGGTAGTACTTTTACCGGCTCCATTCCTACCAATCAATGCGACAGACTCACCTTTGTTCACACTGAATGATACGTTTTCTATCGCCAGATACTTACGCCCTTTAAGTAAGTTAAATGCCCGACGAGGGTGAAAAAATAAATCTTTAATGCCAGAGCCAATATGATGATAAAGGGGGTACTCTTTGGTTACATTGCAAAATTCAATAACGGTTGTCATCACAAAATCTCTGCAAATCGGTATTTTAATTTATTAAAGACCCACACTCCGAGCATCAAAACAACAATGCCAGAAGAATATAGATAAGTAATATGCATGTAATCCAGATTACCATTCATAAGAAGATCCCGCCAGGCTATGATCATGCTTGCCAGTGGGTTATAATCAATAATCCAGCTAAACTGCTGCGGAATCATGTCAGAATTATAGAGTATCGGAGTACAATAGAACATCAGCATAATACCTAAGGCGACAAATCGCTCCAGGTCACGGAAGAACAAATTTAAGGTGGATAAGATCAGTGCAAATCCAAATGTAAAAATAATCTGTCCGACAGCCAAAACAGGAATACCCCAAAGCCAACTAAGAGATGGTGACATCCCGTAAATATAGAGAAAAACTGCAATCACAGGAATTGTACATAAAAAATGTAACCCTTCCATCATCACATTACTTAGAGGAATAACTGACCGCGGGAATACCGTCTTCTTAATAATCTGTGCGTTTGATATAAAAGAAAATAATGAATTTGTTGCCGAACTTGCAAACCATTGCCATGGGAACAAACCGGTAATGAGGAAAACGGTATAATTTGGAATTTGAACTCTCATTACCATTTTAAATATAAAATAGTAAATCATCGCAAACAATAAAGGGTTTGCAATAGACCATAAATATCCAAAAATGCTACTTTTGTAGCGCACTTTTAAATCTTTATTGGTAATTACAATAAGTAAATCAAATAAATATCCTAAATTAAACTTCATTATTTGCACTCATTTTTTAGAAATTTACCACGCAACCATAATTTCCTCTGTCACTTCAGAAGGAAAAAGTGCATAGCTATCATATCAACATAATCATAACAAAGTACCCTGGCACAGTGCAGTGTTTATATCTATGGTATAGATAAACACTTCTCGCTAGCTATAGACCACTCAACAACCTGCGATAGTACCAGGCACTACTTTGTATATGTTACGGAGTAAACTATTTGGCTACGATGTATCATCATGAACGCCTATGGCTATCTATTCAGCTAATCAGGGACACGCTACCGCCATTGGCTATCGCAACCAAAACGCGTAGAATAAGTTTGATTTTAAAAAAAACCATAAACCTCATAGGCTTACATCTAAAATGCTGTAGCAGAAGTTCATGGTTTCACTCCATCCCAAGCAGAAATTTTACTCCCACTCAGAAAGCAGTCACTCTCTATGTTTTAGAGTCGACATTCCATCAGGTTTGTCTCATTTCAGGCCACATAACACCCTCTTAGAGGCGTAACTCCACTTGAGTTATCCTACTGGAACCCAGCATCACCCTTGGCTGTATATCAGCCTATTATGGTAATAGAATCAGAAAGTTGCAATGTAAGCTTCTTAAACGGACACCATGTGAATGAAACAGCAGCATAGTATACCCCCGGGCTATGAGAATAAAAGAGAAAAAGCACTATCAACAGGTAAAGGAGATGCTTACTACCGTTATGTCCAACTCTATTTAAACATCCAGCTACAACTAAATACATACGTACACCAATGTGAGTGATTTTCACTCTCATATAAGACCACAATCCCCTGATGTTTGGCTTTTAACGTTTTCCTCCAGGCCCTTTCCTAAGCATCAAGTAAACAAGGTGATCCATGCATCCGCCCTGTGTACAATAGGTGCTTATAAGTAGTGGGACATAACGTTCCTGGAGGATATGAATGAAATTTTTAGTCACTGGAGCTGCAGGCTTCATCGGCTTCCATGTATGTCAGCGCCTGCTGGAGTCTGGTCATGAGGTTGTTGGCATCGACAACATGAATGACTATTACGATGTTAGCCTCAAACAAGCGCGTCTGGATCTCCTGAAAACACCTTTGTTCAGTTTTTATAAAATTGATCTCGCTGACCGGGTAAACATGGAGCAACTTTTTGCGTCAGAGAAGTTTAATCGAGTCATTCACCTCGCTGCGCAAGCAGGGGTACGTTATTCGCTGGAAAACCCACATGCCTATGCTGACGCTAATCTGATGGGGTTCCTGAATATCCTCGAAGGTTGTCGTCATACTAAAGTTGAGCATCTGGTCTACGCATCATCCAGTTCTGTTTATGGCTTAAATCGTAAGATGCCGTTCTCAACTGACGACTCGGTGGATCATCCGGTATCGCTGTACGCGGCGACTAAAAAAGCCAACGAGTTGATGGCACATACTTATGCGCACCTGTATGGTATTCCGACAACCGGGCTACGTTTCTTTACCGTCTATGGTCCCTGGGGGCGCCCGGACATGGCATTGTTCAAATTTACGAAAGCCATGCTCGAAGGTCAAAGTATCGACGTCTACAACTACGGAAAAATGAAGCGAGACTTCACCTATATTGATGACATCGTCGAAGCTATTGTTCGTATTCAGGATGTCATTCCGCAGCCAGATCCAAACTGGACGGTTGAAGCTGGCTCACCGGCAACCAGCTCAGCACCTTACCGCGTATATAACATTGGGAATAGTTCGCCGGTCGAGTTAATGGATTACATTACTGCCCTGGAAGAGGCTATGGGAATGGAAGCGAAGAAAAATATGATGCCAATGCAACCGGGCGATGTACTGGAGACAAGCGCTGAAACGCAGCCGCTGTATGATCTGGTTGGCTTTAAACCGCAAACATCAGTAAAGGAAGGCGTGAAGAACTTTGTCGAGTGGTATAAAGCTTACTATAAATCCTGAGGACCGTTTCAGTAACAAAGTCGCTCTATTCAATTAGCGGCTTTGTTACATAAGAATGATTCATGCAATATTCATTTGGCCTTCATTGCCCTTCCTTAAATTCTTTGCAGATAGCAAGCATGTAATTTTTTAGTCAGAATGCCGCGAATTATGCTATTTCGATGTCGTTCAGCAGAACTTTTCGACATTACTACTCATTTCTTTTTGCAATTCAGGATTGTTGCCAGGAGGACACAGGAAAGGTCACAAAGGAAGAGGATGTGATGGCAGAACGCTAAGTTGTACCATTGAGCGTTCTACCATCTTAAAGAAGGTTAATCAGTCATTACCAAAGAGATCACGAGTATACACTTTGTCTTGTACATCCATCAACTCATCGGCCATTCGGTTAGAGATGATGACATCGGCTTCTTGTTTGAAAGCATCCAGATCACGTACTACCCGCGAATTAAAGAAATCTTCTTCTTTCATCACAGGTTCATAAATAATAACAGGAATCCCTTTAGCTTTAATTCGTTTCATGATTCCCTGGATGGAAGATGCCCGGAAGTTATCAGAACCACTCTTCATAATTAAGCGGTATACACCGACAACTTTTGGTTTCCGAGCCAGAATAGAATCAGCAATGAAATCTTTACGAGTACGGTTGGCATCGACAATTGCAGAAATAATATTGTTCGGTACGGACTCATAGTTCGCCAACAGCTGCTTGGTATCTTTCGGTAAGCAGTAACCACCATAACCAAAGGACGGATTGTTGTAGTGGTTACCGATACGTGGATCCAGGCAAACCCCTTCAATGATCTGTTTGCTATTCAGCCCCTGACTTTCAGCATAGCTGTCAAGCTCATTGAAATAGGCCACCCGCAGCGCCAGGTAGGTGTTAGCGAACAGTTTGATCGCTTCAGCTTCCGTGGAGTCGGTAAACAGAGTCGGAATTTCCTGCTTGATCGCCCCTTCTTTTAAAAGTTCAGCGAAACGCTCGGCACGTGCAGAGCGCTCACCGATAACAATGCGCGACGGATGCAGATTGTCATATAGAGCCCTCCCCTCCCGCAAAAACTCCGGAGAGAAGATGACGTTGTCGATACCAAAACGCTCCTTGATGTCGCGAGTAAAACCAACCGGTATTGTTGATTTTATAATCATTACCGCCTGAGGATTGATCTCAGTAACATCGCGAATAACAGCTTCGACAGTAGACGTATTGAAATAGTTTGTCTTGGGATCATAGTCGGTCGGGGTAGCGATAATAACATAATCAGCATCACGATAAGCATCATACTTATCCGTAGTGGCGCGGAAGTTAAGTGGTTTATCTGTAAGATACTCCTGGATTTCTTTATCAACAATCGGGGAGATCTTCTGGTTAAGCATATCAACTTTAGCTTGTACGATATCCAATGCGACCACTTCGTGGTGCTGAGCGATCAGGATACCGTTCGAAAGACCAACATAACCTGTACCGGAAATAGTAATTTTCATTCGATCACACTTAAATAAGTTAACTGGATAATGGCGGAAAGCCACAAAATTAAAAATGCTGCTGGCGTTTTTACGCTCTGACCAGAGGGATGTCAAGAATAAGCCATAAGGTCAATAATACATTAAAAGTCTAACCTTATGGCTTCTATCACAGCTCGCGCATTATTTGAGTAGTGCTAAGATCTCTTCAGTTTTTACCTTCATTAACGTGTCATCTGCTCTGGACTCAACGTTCAGACGCACCACCGGCTCCGTGTTGGACGTTCGCAGGTTAAAGCGCCACTCAGGATATTCAATACTGATCCCGTCCGTTGTGTCGATGTCGATGGCCGCCGGCTCATACTGCGCCCGGATGCGGGCGATCGCTTCCGCCGCATTCCCCAGCTTGCGGTTGATCTCCCCCGACGCCGGGAACGCCGCCTGGCGGTCCGCTACCAGCGATTTCAGCGAACTGTTCTTCAGGCACAGCAGCTCCGCCACCAGCAGCCACGGGATCATCCCGCTGTCGCAGTAGGCGAAGTCGCGGAAGTAGTGGTGCGCACTCATCTCGCCGCCGTAGATGGCGTCTTCCTGGCGCATCCGCTCTTTGATGAACGCATGCCCGGTCTTCGACATCACCGGCTGGCCGCCGCTACGGGTCACGATGTCCACCGTGTTCCACGTCAGGCGCGGGTCGTGAATGATTTTCGCCCCCGGCTGCTTCTGCAGGAACGCTTCCGCAAGCAGGCCGACAATGTAGTACCCCTCAATAAACGCCCCCTCGTCATCGAACAGGAAGCAGCGGTCGAAGTCGCCGTCAAAAGCAATCCCCATATCCGCCTGATGCGCGCGCACTGCGTCGGCGGTGTCCTGACGGCACTCCGGCAGCAGCGGATTCGGGATACCGTTCGGGAAATGGCCGTCCGGCTGGTGATGCACCTTGATAAAGGTCACTGGCGCCCCGGCCGCCGCGAAGCGTTTCTCCACCTCATCAATCACATGCCCCGCCGCCCCGTTGCCGGAGTTCACCACCAGCTTCAGCGGACGGGTGAAGTTCGCCAGGTCCACGTAACCCATCAGGTGGTCAACGTACTCCTTCAGCACCGAAATCTGGCGCAGGGTCCCGCGACGTGCCGGGGCCACCGGCGGGAACTGGTTTTCCTCCGCCAGGCGCTGAATATTGCGCAGCCCGGAATCGCCGCTGATGGGCTTCGCGTTCTCGCGCACCAGTTTCATACCGTTGTAGTTCATCGGGTTGTGGCTCGCCGTCACCTCGATACCTCCGTCCACCCCGAGGTGGAAGGTGGCAAAGTAGATCTCTTCGGTACCGCTCAGACCGATATCCAGCACATCGGTGCCGGCGTCCATCAGCCCTCGGGCCAGCGCCAACTTCAGCGACTCGCTGGTGAGGCGCACATCGCCCCCCACCACTATCTTCCCGGGTTTCAGAAATTCGCCGTAGGCGCGGCCAATACGGTAGGCAATGTCCTCGTTTAGCTCATCACCAAGCTCACCACGGATGTCATAAGCCTTAAAGCATGTTAACTGTGTCATTCTGCATCTTGTCCCGAAAAAAATTAGCAACGACCATACTGATCTTTAATACGGATAATGTCGTCCTCACCGAGGTAAGACCCCGACTGGATCTCCAGTACTTCCAGCGGAATGCGTCCCGGATTCTCCAGGCAATGCTCAGCGCCGATGGGAATAAAGGTGGACTGGTTCTCGGTCAGCAGGAACTGCTTGCCGTTAACCGTCACCTGCCCGGTACCGGCGAGGATCACCCAGTGCTCGGCGCGGTGGTGGTGCATCTGCATCGAGAAGGCGCCGCCCGGTTTCACTGTGATGCGATTAACGTTAAAACGGGGTGTTTGGACCACAACGTCGGAGCGGCCCCAGGGACGGTAAATCTCGCGGTGTCGCTTGTACTCGCTGCGCTGGTTTTCTTTCAGGAATTCAACAGCCTTCTTAACGTCCTGAGAGCGATCGCGGTTCATCACCAGCACCGCGTCCTTGGTACTGACAATCACCAGATTCTCCACACCAATAGCGGCCACCAGTTTTTCATCACTGTTGATGTAGCAGTTCTGACTGTTGTGCACCCACGCGTCGCCGCTAAGTACGTTACCCTGTTCATCTTTTGGACTGACGTCCCACAGGGCGGACCACGAGCCGACGTCGCTCCAGTCGGCATCGAGACCGACCACCACCGCGTCGGCAGTTTTCTCCATCACCGCGTAGTCAACTGACTCATCAGGACATTCGCAGAAAATGTCATGCGGGATGTTAATGAAATCACTGCCGTTGTCGGCTGCACTCACAGCGGCCTGGCAGGCTTCCAGGATATCCGGACGAAACTTGGCCAACTCAGAGATATACTTTTTCGCCCGGAACATAAACATGCCGCTATTCCAGTAGTATTCACCAGAGGCAAGATAAGCCTGAGCACGCTCCATGTCAGGCTTTTCCACAAAACGGGCAACCTGGTAAGGCGTATGCTCACCTTCATTTAGCGCCGTACCACGTTGGATATAGCCGTAACCGGTTTCAGGCGCATTCGGCACAATGCCGAAAGTTACCAGATGGCCTGCATCGGCATACTGTTCGGCAACACGGATAGCATCGTGGAAAACCGATTGGTTATTGATAATATGGTCAGCCGCCAGCACCAGCATCAACGGGTCGTCACCATTTCGCATAGCCTGAAGAGCCGCGAGCGCGATGGCCGGGGCGGTATTGCGACCGACGGGCTCAAGGATGATGTTATTCGTCAGTTTGTTCAGCTGGCGCAACTGTTCTGCCACCAGGAAGCGATGCTCTTCGTTACAGATAACCATCGGCTCATGAATTTCAAGGCCCGAGAGTCGGGTGATGGTTTCCTGCAGCATGGAATTCCTCCCGTACAGACGAAGGAACTGTTTCGGGTAAAGCTCGCGGGACATCGGCCAGAGACGACTGCCGGTACCACCAGCCATTATCACCGGAAGTAACATATTAATATCCTTTAGTTAAAGCTCAGTTATTTAACGCTCAGTAAATTACCGAGGCCAGAAGCAGACTGATATAGGTGTACGAGTTAATAAGTACGGTAATTATTTAAAATTAAAGATTAGATATGTTTTTAGAAAGGGAATATTTTAATCAATTAATAAAATGGAAGATATATTTAAAGCAGTCAGGCCAAATGGCCTGACTGTAACAGATAATATTATTCCAACCATTCAGTATGGAAAATACCTTCTTTGTCTGTACGCTTGTAGGTGTGAGCACCAAAGTAATCACGCTGAGCCTGAATCAGATTAGCTGGCAGAACTGCGGAGCGATAGCTATCGTAGTAGGCAATTGCTGCAGAGAAGGTCGGTACCGGAATACCATTCTGCACAGCATAAGCAACCACATCACGGAGAGCCTGCTGATAATCATCAGCAATCTGTTTAAAGTATGGTGCCAGCAGCAGGTTAGCAATCCCGGCATTTTGCTCGTATGCATCGGTAATTTTCTGCAGGAACTGCGCACGAATGATACAACCAGCACGGAAAATCTTAGCGATCTCACCGTAGTTGAGATCCCAGTGATATTCATCAGAGGCGGCACGTAACTGTGAGAAACCCTGAGCATAGGAGACAATCTTACCGAGGTACAACGCGCGACGCACTTTCTCGATAAATTCCGCTTTATCACCAGCCGGCTGAGCCTGCGGGCCGCTCAGCACTTTCGATGCCGCTACACGCTGGTCTTTAAGAGAAGAGATATAGCGAGCAAATACAGACTCCGTGATCAGAGACAGAGGTTCTCCGAGATCCAGAGAGCTCTGACTGGTCCACTTACCGGTCCCCTTGTTCGCAGCTTCATCAAGAATAACATCAACGAGATATTTACCCTCATCATCTTTCTTGGTGAAAATATCTTTAGTGATGTCGATTAGGTAGCTACTCAGCTCACCTTCGTTCCATTCGGTGAAGGTTTGCGCTAGCTCTTCATTGGACAGCACCAGACCACCTTTCAGCAGCGCATAGGCTTCTGCAATCAGTTGCATATCGCCATACTCGATGCCGTTATGAACCATTTTCACATAATGGCCAGCACCGTCAGCCCCGATATAAGTGACACAAGGTTCGCCATCCTCAGCAACCGCAGCAATCTGCTTCAGTATCGGAGCAACCAGTTCATAGGCTTCTTTCTGGCCACCAGGCATGATGGAAGGTCCTTTAAGAGCCCCCTCTTCGCCACCGGAAACACCAGTACCAATGAAGTTAAAACCTTCAGCAGACAGCTCACGGTTACGACGGATGGTGTCCTGGAAGAATGTGTTACCACCGTCGATAATGATGTCGCCTTTATCAAGATAAGGCTTCAGCGAATCAATAGCGCTGTCAGTGCCAGCTCCAGCCTTAACCATCAACAGGATACGGCGAGGCGTTTCGAGGGATTCAACGAACTCTTGTACTGTGTAGTAAGGAACTAGTTTCTTGCCGGGATTTTCGGCAATCACTTCTTCAGTCTTTTCACGTGAGCGGTTGAAAACGGAGACGGTATAACCGCGGCTTTCGATGTTCAGCGCAAGGTTGCGCCCCATCACTGCCATACCGACAACCCCGATCTGTTGCTTGGACATTACATACTCCTGTCTTATATGATCACTGCGACAAGTTCACAGATTAGATACATTCTAATACTAACTTAATGGCAATGCGATCACTAGTTATTAATATAAATGGTAATTTTTAGAGATTAAATAGAACATCTCATTCATTAAATATCAAACAAAATCAAAAAAATATATTTTTATTTAATGGAATTCTTAGCATTAACCAAACAAGACAAGCCCGCAGGAAAGTACTTACATAGGAAGAAAATAAACTTCGACTTAGTTCCTTTGAGATTTAGTATATGATGTATGCTGAAACTCTTAAATCTCATTAATAGCATATGGATTGTTTCTTTAGAGGCTCCATTCTTTATTAAATTGATATAAACATTAGAAAGAACCGTTATTTTATGATTCGTTAGTATAACCCTATCATTTTCTGATGTTAAATGAGATCTTATTAACGCATCTGTTCTGTCAAGATACTCCACACGGTCAAAATATTTTTGGAGCGACTGTTTGGTTAGTGAACCACTTCTTTGAATATAATGGTATTTTTTTTGACTACCGAATGCGATACTCGCGCCATTCAAAAATACAGTCATAATAAATTCATAATCTTCGAAAACTTTGAGATTAGCATCAAAATGAACCGTTCTAATTATTTCACTACGGAACATTTTGTGCCATAAATACCCCGTAATATTATTTTGAAGCATAGCAAACGCAGCATCCCTTCCTGTAAGAAAACCATCCATATAAAAATCATTAGTTATACCTGAAGGTGCCCCAGATACATCCTCGCTATAATACAAGCATTGAGCGATATCTGTGTCATTATCACGTATAATATTATATAAATATTCCACAGCATCATCATCAATAAAATCATCAGAATCTAAAAATAATATATAATCGCCTAAGGACTTAGAGATTAGTTTATTACGAGTATAAGAAACACCTTTGTTATTTTCATTAGTAAATAGTTTTATATTTAGCTCAGGGTAATTGTTTATGAATTTCTCAACAATAACAACGGAATCATCACTTGAAAAATCATCCACAACTATCAATTCAATATTCTTATATGTCTGATTCTTCACAGACAAAAGAGCCTTGCTGATAAATGAAGCGGCATTATAACAAGGAATCAATACACTAATCAAAGGGTTATCTAATGAACCAACCATCTCACATTCCTTTTCTTGAGCCTATTGATTTAAAAAGATTTAAAACTTCTTGTTTTTTTGACTTCGGAGAGAGAAGCAAAGTAAAAGACAAGTAAATAACAAAGCCGATGATTATTTTTAGAATCAATGTTCCCCAACCGACTATCTGGAAATAATTATCATTTAACCACACCATAATCCCACCCATTAACAATGCACAGATTACCGGGAGCGCTAACTCTTTTACATACATTCTTAGTTTTATGTTAAGTAAATCACATGCACACCATACTGATAATGGATAAAGCGCTATTGTCCTTATTGAAAAGGCCAAGGCCGTTGCAATCAAGCCATACCTTACGAAAATAAAAAACACTATTATATTACTTATAGCATAAAGCATTGTTAGCCTAGCTTGCCTGTCAGGTCTGTCACGGGCGAACATAATGGAATGATTGTAATAACCAATCGAAGTAACGAAACCTACCGCACTGACGATTTGCATAATTTCGACTGAGGCTATCCACTTATCCCCTAAAAGGAGAATGGTAATATCTTTTGCTAAAACAGCCAATCCTATAAATGCAGGTGCCGTGATCACCACAGTAAAATATGACATTTTTATATATTTTTTAGACAAAACGTCAATATCATCCTTGAATCTTGAAAATGCTGGAAGAGATACTCTCATTAAAGCTGATGATAAGACAAGATTTAAAGTATTTACAATCCTTTTACCTGCGGAATATATTCCCGCGGCTGCGGGACCAAGAAAATACGTGATAAAAAAAACGTCGCTATTTTGATTTGAAAAATTCGTAAAGTTACTCAATGCAACATGTTTGGAAAAATCAAAAGATTCTTTAAAAGATTTTTTTGAAATCTTAAATTCCGGCTTCCATGGGGTTTTCCACCATAAGATAACAAGAGAGATAGATGCAGTTACTATTTGTTGTGCCACTAAACTCATAACAGCATATCCTTGATACGCCAAATACAACCCTACGCATCCACCAACTGTAATCGATAAAATCGATCTTAATGCTAGAGATTTAAAAAGCATATTATGCGAGAGCCAAGCTTCATGAATACGGCTCGCTCCACTTAAAATAATTATTACTGCAGTGCATCTTATGACAGTAGTTAACCCTTCTATATGCATATATTGTTCAATTATTGGTGATATAAAATAAACGACAGTAAAAGAAGGGATGGAAATAACAAAACAAAGGAAAAAGGCAGAATTATAATCAATATTTGACGGATTACTTTTCCTAACTATAGATGTTGCAATACTATCAAATATGGTCATTTTAAAAAACTGAGTTACAAGCAAAGAAACGCTCAACATTCCGTAAATATCGGGTGTAAGCATTTTTGCCAAAATTATAAAGATGACAAAAGTAATGGCTTGCCCAGCCATGTTATCTAACACCGACCATATTGCACCAGTCATCACGGATGGACGGCGTTGAGCGTTTTCTTTATTCAACCTAAAGACTCCAATTAGCGATACTTTTGAATCTTATCTAAACCTTCGACGAGTCTGGATAGATTTTCATTAAAAACACATTCACTGCTTAAAAAACCTTGCTGAGCTGATGCCTTTGATAGTACATCAACTGCATGCTCCATAAATTTATCATTCAAATTAAATTTGAAATTATTTTCTACCAATTCTACTGTTTTATTAGGAATGCGATAGATAAGTAAACGGGTAGCATTATGGTAATGTTTCCACCATCGTTTATTTTTTAAATCGCGTTGAGCTAAGAAGCATTTGATTGCGGTTTCAACATCTGCATCAGATTGATAATATTTTTCACCATATAACCGCAGCCCTTTGTCACGAATGGATTCTCTCAATGAACTTGAGCCCAAAACAGTCGGTAGATAAGGTAATTTAATCGTTTGGGTCCAATCAAGCCATTTAAATGTATTTATCTGATTAGATGTAATTAATGGGACCCAAGGTACCCGCATAGCGTCGGCAATTATTGCAGCATGCATAGCATCAGCCAAGACAAGCTTAGCACTTCGAATTTTGTGAATAACTAGCTTAGAGTCCCATTCAGGACTAACAAATTCTATCCCTGCACGTTTGCATACTTCTTCCCATTTTCCGGTAATTAAAGCGTGATGGTGTGGAATAAAAATAATTCCTGATCTCTCTTTTTCAGTAAGAGGTGTAAACTCACTAAGTGTTTGTAGTAAAGCAGCTCCATCAGTGATGTACTTATCCTGATTAAGCCCAAGCACACGAGCACTCAAGGGGCCTCGGACACAAATAGTATCCCATGAATCCGACCCAAATCCTATCGGGGGGTAATCATAACCAACACCACTAGAAAAAATAATCCATTGTTTTGCCACTGGCATATTTGATGTAATAATAGTTCCTATACCAGACAATCTAACAGATTCATCATTATCGAAGAAGTCTGGTATCAAGGCATCCCAGAGCCATGAATTCAAATCATCTCCAAAGTTTCCTTTTGACGAATAATAATAATAAAGCTTCATGTTTTTCCTATAATTACTTGAGATATGAGACCAACTCAGAATAACAATTATCGCGATTGTATTCGCGTTCTATTTTACTTCTGGCATTTCGGGTGATTCTAAGAATGTGCTCATGATCGAGCATTTTAATTTTTATTACTTTACTAGCTAACGATTTATAATCTCTTTCATCAATTAGATATCCGGATATTTCATCATCGATTAACTCGGGAATGCCACTATGATAACTCGAAATCACAGGAAGTCCTACTGCCATAGCTTCCATTAAGGCAACAGGTATGCCTTCCATATCCCCATCAGAAGCAGTTATAGAGGGCAATAAAAATATATCAGACTCATCAAGGAATTTAGATATTACCTCCTGAGATTGCAAGCCATGATAAAAGATACTATTCCCAAGACCCATGGAATGGGATAGGTTCGTTAGTTTTGATTTTTCAGGACCATCACCGATAATATGATATTCAAAATCAACACCCATGCTTAATAAAACTGAACAGGCCTTAATGCAAGTTTCAATTCCTTTTTTTTCCGTTAAACGTGCGATAGTAACTAACTTAAGTTTATCTCCAATAGGTTGATGTTGTTTATAGGTAAATTTATTTATATCAATCCCCATGCGAACAACAGATAACTTAGAAGAGACTTTAAATTCTTTATTTATTTTGGTTGCCCATAAATTGCTAACTGGAAAAATAAAATCGGCGTACTTAAACAACTGTACATAGTCTTTATTAAATAATTTTAAAACACGTAATTGTGAGATCTCATTACCATGAAAAACCGCCGCGGTTTTACCGGAAACAAATCCAAGGCGTTTGAGTTGATTAAGTAGAGATGCAGTTGTGCCAAAATGAGAAATAATATAGTCAGCAGTGATATTTTGATTGTTATGCGAAAGTATTAGAGGGATTAATAAAGTTTTAGAATAATAACCATACTTATTGAAATTTAAACTCTTCACTATTGTTCGTTTTTTTAATATATTCTTTAATGCCGAAAGTCTAGATAAAATCCGCTTACTTTTCCCTTTTGGTTCGGCTGGTAATAGATACCTTACCCTTGACATAAGGTCATTATTCTTCATGACTGCATGATTAACTCCTACATCGCCAGGAAATACGGATATAATCTCGACCTGAATACCTCTATTGATAAAGTAATCAATTTGATTAAGAATAAAAGTTTCAGAAGATACTGGAAATTTTAAAACAAAAAAAACGACTTTCATATAAATTCCTATTACAGAAGAAAATAAGAATTTTATCTTATTTGTTGATTAGCACTGCGTATCGCTGGTGCAATACTTTTTTCTGAGAGATCTCGATTAAGAATACCAAAGTTATACTCTCTATATTTTATATTATTCCCATCATTAATAAAATCATACCACCACACGCCTTTAATATAATTCATTCTTTTTTCCATGATAATATATTTATACGCAAAGGACGCCACAAACTCCTCACTATATTCAGGCTTGCCACTATTGGTTGGGAATCCAATTTCTGTAATATAAAAATCAATATTCTTGTTAGAACCAGAAATTCTCAACAGATCATCATGTGTCTTATCTAGTAGATGAATATTAAATTCTGCTCGAGAGGCTCTCTTGCTTCCCCAAGTATAAGGATGGATTGAAAGCCCATCAACATAATTTAAAATACCTTCTTTAACGATCTCAACCCCCCAATCCAAGTCAATATAATCAAGTGGATTGAAGGAACCAGCAATAATAGTTGCAGACTGATCAGAACGCTTTATACATGCAGACGCATACTTTACCAATTTAACATAGGCCTTTGCCGAATCGATGTCATTCGCACCTTTATCTTTACGATTAGACCATTCATTCCAAATTTCATAAATAACACCTTGTCCTTTAAAATGCCTGGCTGTCCAGCCTGCAAAATTGCAGTAAGCTGCAATACTCTCCTCTGTTTTCGGTTTACCTCCTCCATATAAGCGATTCCCGGAACCTAATATAACGAGGGGTTTGATATTATACTTTTGCATCCATTATGATTTTTTCTGTTTTATTCTGAGGAGGAGTAAACACTCCTTTTTCCTTTTCAATCACATCCCATCTATAATCAACTCGAAACGAAGTGAAATGATACTTTTGTATAAGCTTCAATATTGAATCAGAATTTCCATAGTAGCCATCAGGATGAATTTCCACTCCAACTTCATATGCCATGCTAAATTTTGAAATAAACAATAAAGAAGGCAAGAGAAGTATAAAAGACCAGACTTTATTCATATTCAATCCTAATAAATACCTAAACAATTTGCACATTTATTCAGTCATTTCTCATACGTCGAGGAAAGTATTTTTTGTCTGAATGGGCTAAACAAATCCCAATCAATGCCCAATAGTAGGGACGCATGAAACTTGACTCTATGATTAAGATTAACATGGAGATAATGAGAGAAAAAAATATTACACTTCCCTTTGCTGAAGATACATGTTTAGAAAAAAGCATTTTATAATGCCATGCAAGCCACACTATTAACGCTAGCCATCCACACGTAGCTGCCATTTCAATATACAGACTTATCGCAGGCAACCCAAATGGATTCAGATACCAAGGAAGTGAACTATAGTACGGGTATGAGCTTTTGTTATTAAGCGTGAACTCCGTATATGCTCCAATCCCAACCCCCCAAAAATGTTGCAAAGCTACATCATAAGCCATTTCAACTCTATACCAATGGTTTCCTGCGCGTTCGATTAGAGCCTGAGTGACATTATCCGACATAAAAATGTTTTTAAATGTAATTGCAATTAAATCATTATTCTCTTTCGCATAAAAGTATAGACACATAAATGCAATACTGGCAAATACTAAGGTTACCACCACTTTTAATAATTTTCGTCTACCATACAATGATAAAATTAAAAACCCGATCAGAAAAATCAGTATCAAATTCGCGCTTTTAGTTGTAACAATTGCGACTAAGCATGAAAACAAATCTAATGGTCTTGCCGCAGGAGTTGGCAACGAATGATTCTGTTTTAATAGTGATGCTAATACTAAAACCACATAGGGAATTAATGAAATTGCAAAATAGGATGGCTCATAGTACAAAACATGAGCTCGTTCCTGAATATGTAAAATATTGAGAATTGCACCAATGACAATCTGAACTCGATATGAATTCATAACCCCCTGTAAAGTTTGATAATAATCTTCCTGTGCTAGAGACTTAAATACGCATGATATAAAAATAAAATTAAAGATAATCAAAAAAAGATAACCTACTGATTTCCCTATGTCATAAGTATAAAATAAAGAAGGGGTGCACAATAGGAAAAAAAACAGTACATACCAAATATTTTTATCAATCGTCCGTTTATTAATTAAAATAAGTATGCCATAAATGATCAATGGTATTAAAGTTAACCGGAACCCCATCACACTGATTAGATCAATCACTGGTACATAGAGAGAATATAAAGGAAATAACTTGAACTTTATTGATTTTCATCATAAATCCCACAATTACTTTATAAATGCAGAATGCTTAGACATCACATAATTTTCTATTTCCATTCTAAACCTCTCAACAGAAAACCTCATAGCATTCCTACGACAATCTTCCGGATGGTAACAGTCTTTGCTATTTTCAAAATTTTCTACAGCTTCAATGATCGAATCACAATTCTGTTTATCAAAAAGAATACCAGTTGGAGTTTTTGAATGATTAACATCCAGCACAGTCTCAAGTGCACCTCCTTTACCATATGCTATTACCGGTGTACCACATGCTTGTGCCTCCACAGGAGTTATACCAAAATCCTCCTCAGCGGCAAAAACAAAAGCTTTAGCCTTACGCATTAGGTTTTGCATTTCTAAATCGCTTTGATACCCTAAGATCTCAACGTTTTTTTGTGCTTTTCTTTTAATCTTCGCCATTTCTGGCCCATCACCTACAACAATTAATTTCTTTTCTGGCATGTACCCAAATGCTTCAACAATTAAATCAATTCTCTTATAGGGTACCAATCGTGATGCTGTCATATAATAGTTTTCTTTGAACTGCTCTAATTCAAACGAATCAACATCGACCGGAGGATAAATGACATCTGCATCCCTTCCGTATACCTTTTTAATTCGCTTAGCAATAAAATTTGAATTGGCAATAAAATGATCCACGCCATTCGATGTCCGAGTATCCCACATCCTAATCTTATGTAGCATCCATCTTGCCAACATGGCTTTAGCACCGGACTCAAGACCAGCTTCTCTTAAATATTGATGCTGTAAATCCCATGCATATCTGATCGGAGAATGGACATAGCTGATATGCAGTTGATCTGGTCCTGTAAGGATACCTTTCGCAACAGCATGACTGCTTGAAAGAATAATGTCATGTTGAGATACATCTAATTGTTCAATTGCCAAAGGCATCAAGGGAAGATATTTTTGATAATATTTTTTTGCTTTTGGTAGGTTTTGAATAAAGGTCGTTTGAATAGGTTTATTGTTAAATCGCGTCTTATTTTCAGCGCTTAAAAAATCTACAACAGCATATAAATCGGAATCAGGAAATACCTTTAAAAATTCTGCAACAACCTTTTCCGAGCCAGCATAAGTTACAAACCAATCGGCAACAATGCCGATGCTGATGTTATTTATCATTGTACTAACCACCTATTTTATAAAATCAATACTATTCTAACAACCTTAATAATTAATTTTATTAATCTCGTCAATAATTATTTCGACTGTATTATCCCATGAATATTCTTTTGCTCTTTGCAATCCTTTTATAACCAACTCCTCCCTCAAAACATCATCAGTTATAAGTGAGTTAAGCCCCGCCGTGATTTCTCCGATAGAAAATGGGTCCACTGTAATGGCATAACCTCTCGCCAATTCATTCAATGCGGTAGTGTTAGACGCCAAAACCGGAACCCCACATGCCATTGCTTCAATGACAGGCAATCCAAACCCTTCATATAACGATGGCATGAGTAAAGCAATCGAACCACGATAGTATTTTGGGAAATCGGCTTCGTCAATATATCCAGTAAATATTATATTTTCTTGTGCATTATTTGATTTAATATAATCAATCATCTCATCGGTTGGATTACCTGTAAATAATAACTTCACATCATGTTTATTTTCTAATCGACAGTATGCATCAATTAAACGCTTTTCGTTTTTATGCTCTTTTCTATTACTCACACATAAAAAATATTTATAGCCTGGTAAATACTTCTCTCCCGTTGGAATAAACCCCTTTGATACTCCATTGCCTGCTACTACCACCTTCTTAGGTGATATGCCGCTCCAGTCTACGATTCGTTTTTTTGAAAATTCAGAAACAGTAAAAATGGCGATGCACTTTTTACATGCCCTTTTTAGTATTAAGTTATAATATAGTGATTTCAAAACACTATCATTACCCTTAATATCAATATGATTTAAATCATGTATTGTTATAATTGTTCTTTTGGCGAAAAACCAAGGGGCATTAAAACCGGGGGTAATATATATCAAACTATTGAACAGTAAATACCAAGGTGTCACAAAAATATCTAGCGGACTGGTTGGTTTCACTTTACTTTTAATCGTGTTATTAAATTTTATTCTATTCTGTATTTCATAGGCATACCTGCCAATTCCATGTTCGCCAATCCATCTTTCATCATATAAAAATTGGTCTTTAAATTTAATCTTTATCAAGGACCTGCCCCCATATTTCAAGTATATTCTTCGTTTCAAATTTTTCTAACTGAAAATTGAACTCAATATTTCCAATTAAATATAAATTTATTATTTCAGTTAATTCTTCCGCTATGTCAAATAAAAAATCTTTATTATCATTTAATAACTCAGGAATGCCACCTACCTTTTTCCCGGCTACAGGGACCCCTCGACCTAAACTTTCAACAATAACTCTTCCAAATGGTTCGTTCCATTTCGATGGAACAATAAGCATATCCATGTCATCTAGAAACAGTGTAGGTTTTACATTCCCATAAAATTTAATATTCAAACCGAAATTCACTGATAACATATTAAGTTCATTTATATAGTCAGGTTCTCCAGTACCAGCTATACATATTATTATTTTATCTTTTTGTTCTTTTTTTAGCTTACTAACTGCCGTTATGATAAGTTCTATGCCTTTTGTTTTATGAATTCGCCCTAAATACCCAAGTTTAATTGGTGGTGATTGAAAACCATTCAACTTCCTTTTTTCGACAATCTCATCTATGCACATATTATATATTATATGAGATTTTGCATTTCGAAAATAACCATTTTCAATATGTTTTTCTAGTACATATTTGCTGATTCCAACTACATCATTAACATACTGTGAATTGGTCTTTTTCATCAAAGTTAATGTTCTGCAACTGGCACATTGGGAGATACAATTATCTTCTTTATACATATTCGCATTTTTGCAAAGTAAAGAGTAACTGCGAAGTATATGTAATGTCCGAATACGAAGGTCATACGCTACCCGCCAGATAATTGAGGATACATCCTCGATTGTACTAGTTATTAAGACATCAGGTTTTATTCGTTCTAATAATTCTGTCAGTTTGCTTTCAAAGAAAATATTGTTAGAATCTATTATGTGCCAAATTAACTTTGCGAGTGGGTTATGCTTTTCCTTTCCCATAGACCAGTAAATATTTTTAAACTTTACTCTACTAACTTTAACATTTTCTATCAAATCATCCTTGTCTTTGCAATCAACGGCTAGAACATGAACATCATATCCAAGACTGGATAATTCTTCAGCCAGTTTTTTTGTAGATATCTCTCCGCCACCAGCAATATGAGGATAATATCCGCGACATGCGATTAGGATTTTCTTCATAATGTTCTGTACTTAATATGCACCATCTTTTTTTAGGACAACCGTTACTGTTTTAAACAATATAGCTATATCATTCCACATGGACCAATTTTTCACATACCAAGCATCAAGATACACTCTTGTTTCATAATCAACATTGCTACGTCCACTTACTTGCCAGAGGCCTGTCATTCCCGGTTTGCTTAACAGATAATATTCAACTTCATCATTGTATCTTTCAAGCTCGTCCATGATAATTGGCCGCGGACCGACCAAACTCATCTCCCCTTTTAATACATTAAAAAGTTGAGGCAATTCGTCAAGGCTAGTCCTTCTTAAAAAACTTCCTATTTTTGTAATTCTTGGATCATTTTTTAGCTTAAATGTTGCATCCCATTCTTCTCTTGCGAGTGGATCGCTTTCAAGTAATTCTTTTAGAACTTCTTTTGAGTTTATCACCATAGATCTAAATTTTAAGCATTTAAAAGACTGACCACCCTTACCAATACGTTCATGCCCGTATATTGCTGGTCCTCCATCTCTTCTAACTCGCTGACAAATATAAATTAATAGTGGCGATAGAATCGTTATTATGATTATCGAACCAATTATATCAAATGCACGTTTTAATACTCTTGATGACCATTTGGCTAAATTCTGCTGCACACGAAATATCATCACTTCATGACTAAAAATAAATGACATGTCAGTGCTATCTAACGGCACCCCTCGCAATGTTGGGATAACGGATACGTATCGATAACCTTTTATCATGAAATTACGTAGCCAGGTATTTCTTATATCGCTTTGATTAGACTCAACAGCAACAATAAATTGTGTTTTCTTATCTTTAGTCTCAAGCCATTTGAGGTCATCTGGCAATACAACGATGCCATCAATGGTGTTTCTCATATTATAATTACCTGAGCACTCAATAAATCCAACAATTACTAACCCCAGATTGCGTTCGCTGCTTATTGCTTTATACGCCTCCTTAGCATTTGGTCCAGTTCCTATAATCCAAGTATCACGCTTCCAGTAACCAAAAGTATCAAGTATTCTTTTAGTTAACATTCTACAAGTTGGCACAAGAAAAAGTATTAAGGCCCAAGTAAATACCCAAAGATATCTTGAGAAAGACCATGAAGTGAAAGCCAGTACTGCAATCTCTATGATTGCAAATATAATTAACGTTCTAAGTATTTCTTTCAACTCGAACCAAAACGTTTTTCGATAAAAATAATGTCTTAGACGCATTGAATACCATGCTATACAGCATAATGCCAAAATAAAATGAAGTAACAACCAGCCTTCAATTTGCTCATTAACGATCCCCCCCCCAGAATTAGATGTTAACATCATAACACCTAAAGCCAAGTATATTGATATAGTGAAACTTATGAAATCTGATATTGCCAATGTAAAACTAACTAGAAGATTTTTACTGAGAAGCGCCATAATTCCCTCTCATGTATATAACGCAATTTTCAATTAATAAATAATCATTCTGGTAAATATTAAGAAAGCCGGACCATTAGTCCGACTCCTTAAGTTTATCATTTATTTTCTTTATAAGAATATCCATAATGGTTATAGCCATAACCATAATAGCTACTAGCTTTTTTGACTACACCATTTAATATGCACCCTTTAACCTGAACTCCACTTTGTTCGAAACGTTTGGAACTTATATCAATTTCTTTAACAGTGTTCTGTTCAAAACGAGCCACTAAAAGTGTTGTTCCTGCATAGTTCCCAATAATTGCCGCATCCGTAACAGCCAAGATTGGAGGTGTATCTAATATTACAATATCATATTTTTTACTGACCCAATCAATAAGTGCACCAAAATTACGGTGCATCAGTAATTCAGCAGGATTTGGTGGAGTTACTCCCCTTGATATGAAATCAAACCCACCTGCAGGAATTGTTTTAATTATTTTCTCTATTTCATTTCGTCCTGAAAGAAAATCAGATAAGCCACTATCGTTATTTACATCAAATAATTTATGCGCATATCCCTTTCGCATATCAGTATCGATAAATAATACTTTTTTACCTGTTTGCGCAACCACTGCAGCCAAATTTGAACTAACAAAGGTTTTACCTGCATTAGGACTTGCCCCAGAAATCATTAACACATTATTTCTTGCCTCTAACATCGCAAAATGTAAACTCGTTCTTAATCCTCGTATTGCCTCTATTGCAAGATCAGCAGGATTCTCGACTGCAAGAAATTTTGTATTTTCAGTTCTTTGTGTTTTTTTCAGGATAGCTTTAGAGCTAATCGATCGTGAAAATGTCTCTGATACCGGAATGCTAGCATAAACATTAATGCCAATCTCCTCTAATTGTTCAGGACTTTCAATCCCTCTTCTTAAATACACTTTGAGGAGTACGATGCCAGCAGACACCATTAATCCCGCTATGAATCCTAATAATAATACAATTACTTTTTTAGGTTTTACAGGCTTAGGCAAGGAGACCGCATTATCAATAATTCTAACATTACCAATAGCACTTGATTTTGCTATGTTTAGTTCCTGCTGCCTGTTGAGCAACTGCATATATACGGCTTGTCCAGAATCCACATCCCTACTTAGCCGCAATATTTCTTGTTGCGTTTTCGGCATTGCAGACACTCGCTCATTTAACTTATTTCGTTCATCTTTTAATGTCTTCCGTTTTTCCATCAAAGCCTTATATGTTGGATGTTCTTTGGTATAAAGCTGAGATATTTCAGACTCACGAAATGTTAATTCATTTAACTGATTATCTACATTAACGATTTGCTCAAGTACTGATTTTGCTTCCAGCGACAGATCAACAGAATCTTTTTGACGCCGGTATAAATTTAATTTATCTTCGGCAACATCAAGCTCAGCTCTAACTTTTGGCAGTTGTAAATTAAGAAATTCTAAACTTTTAGCATCTTGCGCCGCTTGGCGCGAGATATTTTGTGCCAGATAGTTATTACTGATGCTATCTAATATTTTTACAATTTGAGTAGAGTCTTCACCTGTCATTGACAGACTTAGCATGCCTGTATCTTTACCTTCATCGGTTACTGTGAAAGTATTTAGAATTTCTGATATTGCTTTTAATCTACTAATATACGATATCGTGAATTCAGAATTCGGCTGCGCATCTATATTGTCAATTTTAAGCGAAATTCCATCCTCATTTAGAAGTTTCCCGACTTCACCTCTAATTTTTTTACCTTCGAAATCCACAATATAATGTGATTTATCTTCAACTTTCAATTCCAATTCCGATACAGAATCTTCAATTCCATTCGGAATATACAAACGACTAATTGAAATCGTCCCTGTTTTCTCTCCCATCAGTCTTGCCCAGCCTTTCCCAAAAATAGGGAAATAGTTCTGAACTATTTTCGCTTGTAAGTTCAGATCATTGACTGTTTTCCCTAGAATCATTCTAGATTGAAGCAAAGTAATTTCTGGTGCAGAACTTGGCTGGCTATTAGGTAGAACTTGACTTAAGCTACTTAAAATCGCGTTACCTTGTTTTTGCTCAACTTGAATAAGTGAATCAGCCTGATAAATAGGAGTTGCAAATAAGGCATAAAGTAAAGCTATGAGAGTAAATAATGCTGTAATAGATACTATTAGCTTCCGATGATCAATAAACTCGCCAATCAAACGGCCTAAGTCTACCTCATCTGCATCCTTTGTATTGGTTTTATTTATTACTGGAGACATGTAATAATTCCTGAATTATTTGCCTAGCTTTTCAACCCAGCTTAAACCGGCTTGCGCTATCAATTGATACACTGAAGAGAATGCTTCTTCACTTTTACGATACGGGTCAGGGATTTCTTTTTGCCCAATCCATTGCCCAAAAAGCATAGTTTTCCCTCTTGCCTCTGGTGCAATACGATCGATTTGCTCTATATGTTCTTTTTCCATTACTAGAATTAAATCGTATTGACGGCTAAGTGAAGAAGTAAATTGTCTTCCTTTATGTCCTTCTAAAGACAAACCATTTTCAGCAGCAATTTTTATAGCACTACTATCAGCTTCGTGGTCAATTAGAGCCCCTGTGCCTGCAGAGCCTATTTTTTTATCAGGGAATGCCTTTTGTAAATAACGTTCACCTATTGGCGAGCGGCATATATTTCCTGTACAAACAATTAATATTGAATCAAACATAATTATGGCCAAGTCTTGATATATCGAACAGTTTCTGTCATATCATGTACCCCGGAGATAGTAGGGACAAGCTGTGAAATGACACGATTCCATCTCACCAATGGTGCTGTTGTGACATAAACAATATCATAGGGTTGCAGCTGGAATTCAGTGCCAAGGACCATAGCGGAAGCATCCTGAGCATTTAGCTGATATATATTTGCGATCTTGCCTTCTTTATCACCCTTTAACTGCCGTACTACGAAGACACCGGTAGCATCACTTAATGATTGTGACATCCCTTCAGCATTACCTAAAGCTTCAGCCAATGTCATGCCACTGCGATCCATCTTCATCGTACTCTGTTTGCCAACCTCTCCCATCACGAACACTTTCAGGTCGTCATTACGTGGGACAAACAGAATATCCCCAGGATAAAGAAGATGGTTTTGAGTGAGATCGCCTTTTTGCATTAACGCATACAATGAAATTTTTGTGTCCTTACCATTATGAGTAAGAACTACGTTACGCCAGTCTGCATCTGCAGCTAAGCCACCTGCAGCGTTGATCGCATCCATTACAGTGAGCGGTATATTTGTAATCGGCTGCTGACCGGATTTTGTAACTTCACCTGTCACGTAGGCTTTTTGTGATCTAAAAGCGGCAATGCTGACATCTACTTGCGGGCTTTCAATATAAGTTGTCAGTCTATTAGCAATTTCCTGCCTTACCTGACTGAGCGTTTTTCCAGCAACTTGAACTTTACCAATATAAGGATAGAAAATAGTACCGTCTGAATTCACCCAGTTACCGGTATCACTTGCGCTACGGTACTGGCCAGCGGGCGTTGTTAACTCAGGGTGATCCCAAACGGTGACCATCAATACATCACCTACTCCAATTCGATACTCATAGCTATTAAGTAATTGATCTAACTGCGGGTTTGGCCGCGCAAGAACAGTTTCAGGTCTAAGCTTCTCTACAAGACCCGGTGTCATCGGATATACATTAACCAATTTATCCAAATCGTAATCGCTATCCGGAAGTTCAACTACATTTTTGCGTAAGCTGTTCAACCCCTGACCCGGAACAATAGTACAAGCTGTCAAAAAGCTGATTGCCACCGCCACTGCTGAAACCCTAACAATTTTTTTCTTCATAATGTCACATCATCAATAAACCAAATTATGTCAATTACTGATTCGCTGTATGAGTACTTATTGATTAGTCGTTAATAATCAATAGATTCTGCATTCTTCTCAGCATCAAGCCTATAAACTAAATGGAATCTCTATCCCTGCGCTGGCACCAACATCGTCGCTATCGCTGTTATCGGCATTCGTGTACCAAAGATTAGTATTCAATCTAACAGATTTATAAACATCGCCACTCCAACCCAACTGTATACCTTTTAGCGTATCTGAGTTAGGAAACGCTTTATTGATAGACTGATTTTCCGGATTCACCTTTGCATACACCAGACGGGTACTCCAGCGCTGATTATCTTCAGTAACCAATTCGATTTTACCTGCAAACAGCTGCCCATCCCCTCCCATGGCATCGCCTAGAGGATAGCCTTGCTGATAATAACCATCTTTATAAATGTGGTGGGTATAGCTGTAATTGGTCCGATTCATATTGGAACGGGTATCATGACCTTCCACATACCAGTTAATCGCATTTTTGCCCCAGCCATGATGACCTTCGATACCGCCCAGATACATATTTGCCGAAGGTAAACCACCTGCTTCATCCTCACCAATCATCTGGCCATAGAAGCTGACAGGCCACCCTAATGTAGGTTCAAGCTTAAATTTAAAGTCGAAGCCTGCAAGTTGGTTACCTGGTTCATTGTCAGTACCGGTATTATCCTGTCCGGTAAACCCATCCCAGAAACTGCTAAACGATTCTGGTCGCCCTTCCCCACCCCACTGCATAATGCGTGAGGCACCAAGTTCCAGCGACTGGAATGGTGAGAAGGTCAAACGACCACCGATGATTTTGGTATGCGACACTGCCGTATACTGGTTCATCTGGCTGGCGGAAATTTGATACTGCCACGGACCAATCCAGCGTAGCCACCATGTCTCCGGAGCAGCTTGCTCTGCGCGCTGCATTAAAAAACCGGTCATCGGTCTGGCTGCATCGCCGCGGATTAGACTGCCTTCATAACCCGGCCCCCACCATTGCGGCACCTGACCGAATGATAACCACTGGTTCCAGAACTTGACGGCGCCATATGCGCCATTGGCATTAAAACGTGAACCGTTGCTAATACGTTCGCCGCCTTCAACATTGCCCTGCAGATGCACATCCCACCACTCACCGCTGTTATTAAAAGCAAGAGATAGCGAGTTATCTGCCGGCTGGCTTTGACCAAAGCCCTGTGGCGTGCCTGGTTGGTCAGTCGATGTATAGCCGCTAACGCGAAAATCCGCCTTCAGATTAGAAAGCCGCTGATTAATGCGCGCCAGTACGACTTGTTCAGAGGAATATGAAGGTTTTGCTTTTTTCAACGCTCGAGTGATTTCTTCCTGACTGAGCGGCCAGGTGGAAAGACTGAGATGAATGACCCCACGATCGGAAAGCCATGCCAGATCGTTACGCAGTTCATTATCATTTTGCACCAATCCAGCTGCATATACCTGTGAGCTAACTGATGCAACCAGACCCAAAGCAAGTGCGATACGAGCAATTTTCATCATTGTTCAAGTTCCATTTACGAGTCCCTTCCCACCAGGTGGGTACGGCAATGGGGATTTTTAAGAATCAGGAGCTTATGAGTTCGACAAGCCTATTTTTTACAACAGCGATCCATTGCCTCGATAGACAACATCCTCAAAGTACGAGCGGTTTGCTGTAAACGGATGTGAACTTAACGCATTCATAATGTAAGCGATATTGGTTGCCAAGGCTACTTTCACGGCCTCAATAATGTGCACATGATCAGATGTCGATGACGTAGCTCGGCGTAGGGCTGATTGACTCAGGCCTTTTCAATACGAGGAGGACCGGGGAACTGGATACGCTACCGCCCTTGGCTTAACAGCTACCAACGCACTGTACCTCTTATCCAGCAATTTTCTTTACGTCCTGTTGTTGGTTAATTAACCACAACTATTATTTTTACCGCCCCGAGTTTACGAGATTCTTCCTGCAAATGGCAGTATAAATTTAACCACACAGACCTGTTAAGATGATATTTTTCATTTTCCCCGGCAGGATTTCATCCGTTAATAAGATTATTTGATGGATTCTTTCCCCATCCGGCATGATATTACCACCGCAACAGTATGGATACGTAACCACATGATTATAAAGAAAATAAAATAATCCGCATGTTTAATGCAAAAAAACAACTATAGAACAGTCAACTACAAAATATGATAGCCATCATTACCCACTTCGTTTATGGGTTCCAGAAAGATAACTCTGATTTCCGAAATTCCGTTTTGATTTAAGAATCATCCTAGCCGCAATATCATGATAGTTCGTGCTTTCAAGTATTCTGTTAACATTATTATGTTTCATCTTTATGAAAGCCACGATTCTATTATCCCTTAATTGTCCGCAGTCTGGCATTTTATCATACCAATCACCCCAAGCTGATAATGTACAGCTTGGTCGAATTGCATGATTAATATATATGCTTATGCAGATCGGCTCTGGTGAACGGTTTGTCAAATGGGCCGATCATGGTTGCAACTTCCCCCAGCAGCGATTGTGTTGGCGCTTTAGCCCCGGTGTTTAACAGCACGAGGGGAATGATTGCCATACTCAGCACGCCTGTCCATGAGATCTGCGCAGTGCGCGATGAATGCGCACGCCATTGCAACAGCAGAAAAATCAAGCTCCCGCAGGCTCCGAGGATAAATCCACTCACCACTTCCGATACCGAATGTGCATGAATCATCAAACGGGAATAGCCAACTATGACAGCAAGGGCATAACCTACGAATACGGCGCTACAGCGGACGGAGAAAGGCGCCCGTGAGGTTAACAGCCATAAAAGGATTGGCCAAAAAGCGGTAGAAAGTGCGGTATGTCCGCTGAAACCGGTAAAATCGATTTCCCGTATGCCAATACCCCAGCCCATAAAAGCCAGCTTTGAAATACACACGACAGTACCCGTAATGCCAAAAAGCAACGCCCATTGCCAGGCCAGCGTCCGGGATGCTTTACGCAGCGCCAGCACCGCAAACAGCACCACTGCACTAGGCAGTAGCACGGTACTATCGCCAAAAAAAGAGACTAATTGCCAGTTCATTTACGCTTCATCCTCTGACGATACATCCCTTTTCCCTGTATCTTATCCATGATCTCCCTATGGGCATATTCATCCATTAACATTACGTTTTTATGCATGTATCACCGTTGTTTAATGGGTAAACATGATCTCAGTCAAGTTTTATTTCGCATCGCTAGCTTTTGTTGCGTACATTTCGTTAAGAAAGCTCACACTAAGCAACTATCAGCTAAGCATTATTTTAACTCATCTGACCAAATGCCCGGCTCACGCCCTGCCCATCATCGATAAGCCATCAAATCCACATACTTGATAAGATTCAACTGAGATGAAAATCTCATTGCATTTACCGCACCGAATGCTAATAACCTCGGTCTCATTTCAGTTGGATCTTGTTACGCTGGCGCGACACCAAACATCTTGCTGTTATCTGCACGCCAGCTCTCGCTCGAATTAAGCGCTCAGTTTCACGCCAGCAGCTTCTTGATGCTCTCGCGGAATTTGGTCCCTTCTTTATGGTTACGTAAGCCGTAACTCACAAAAGCCTGCATGTAACCCATTTTTTTACCGCAGTCGTAGCTCTCACCGGTCATCAACATGGCATCGACGGACTGTTTCTTTGCCAGTGCCGCAATAGCGTCCGTTAATTGAATACGACCCCAGGCGCCAGGTTCAGTACGCTCGAGTTCTTCCCAGATATCAGCAGACAGCACATAACGTCCTACGGCCATCAGGTCAGAGTCGAGCGTTTGTGGTTCGTCTGGTTTTTCAATAAATTCAACAATACGGCCAATCTCTCCTTCCACTTTCAAGCCATCTTTGGTTTGAATGACGGAATATTCTGAGAGATCGCCAGGCATTCGTTTGGCCAGAACCTGGCTGCGCCCGGTTTCATTGAAACGCGCGACCATTGCCGCCAGGTTATAACGTAGCGGATCGGCGCTTGCGCCATCAAGAATGATATCTGGTAACACCACAACAAACGGATTATTGCCAACGGCCGGGCGCGCACAGAGGATAGAATGCCCCAGGCCCAGTTGCTGGCCCTGACGAACGTTCATTATCGTTACGCCTGGCGGACAAATCGCCTGAACTTCGGCTAATAGTTGACGCTTAACACGCTGCTCGAGTAGCGCTTCCAGCTCATAGGAGGTATCAAAATGGTTTTCTACAGCATTCTTAGATGAATGGGTGACCAGCACAATTTCTTTGATTCCGGCGGCGACAATCTCATCGACGATATACTGAACCATCGGCTTATCAACGATCGGCAGCATCTCTTTCGGTATCGCTTTAGTAGCAGGCAACATATGCATCCCTAACCCTGCTACCGGAATAATTGCTTTCAAACTCACCATTATTTCATCCACCTATATGGTTATAAACTTTCGAATTTTTGTCAGAACGTTGATGTCACTGGCATTTGTTTGTGATGGTACAGCATCGTGTCGCGCACGACTTTAACCAAAATCCTAAATTACTCTCTTAGTCCAAGAATACACGCAAAAAATGCTAGCTGACAGGTCGCTTTAAGAAAATTCTCACGTATTTGTCCTGGTCAATCGGCCTTCGAATAAACAGAGCAAGAAAAACGCTTAATCCATTGTTATTAAACAATAATAATTGACCAATGCTCTTGGCGATAAGCTACTTACTTTGCAGATTTAACACCTTCTTTCTTAAAAATCACCGTGGTAAGCCACTACAGAAAAAGTCAAATCCCATGCGAACGAGCAATTTGGCGATAGCAATCAGCAAAATCGTCTAAACTTTGGACAAAAGCTTCGCTAACTAACCTTCTTACCCGTGGATTAACCCCTTGACCATCGCTGATACTGCTGATTTTATGCAACATTGAGCCATGTTAAGGGTCTTATTAAACGCAGGTCCTGACAAGCTACGGAATTCAGTAGGAATATTCCCCTTAATAACATTTTGGTGAAAAATACGACAATATTTTGACTTTACCCGCTGTTAATAACCCCTCCTTATCCCTGCTATTACCGCACAGTAATTACAGGGATTTCTTATTAATTCCAAATCAGCCCAGATCGATCTTAAACACCCGATATTTAGCAGTGGTTAATTACGTTACCGCTTTCGTTTGATATGCCAGACTGGTGCGCGTTGCCGCGATAAATCGTTGCATTTTACCTGGCGCTTATCCATGATCGATAGATCATACGATTATGTTGTAAAGGTTCTAAGTGATTATGGAATGGATTGCCGATCCCTCGATCTGGGCTGGTCTCATTACGCTGGTGGTTATCGAACTGGTTCTGGGGATAGATAACCTGGTATTTATTGCGATCCTTGCCGAAAAGCTGCCCCCGGCACAGCGCGATCGCGCTCGCGTTACCGGCCTGCTCCTCGCAATGGTGATGCGTCTGGTTCTGCTGGCGTCAATTTCCTGGCTAGTCACCCTCACGACACCGCTCTTCAGCTGGCATGACTTAAGCTTCAGCGCCCGCGATTTGATCATGTTATTCGGTGGATTGTTCCTGTTATTTAAAGCCACCGTTGAGCTTAATGAGCGACTGGAAGGAAAAGACAGTAATAACCCCACCCAGCGTAAAGGCGCGAAGTTCTGGGGCGTGGTGGCGCAAATAGTTGTACTTGATGCTATTTTCTCGCTGGATTCGGTCATTACCGCAGTGGGTATGGTTGATCATCTGGCGGTGATGATGGCTGCGGTCATCATTGCCATTACGCTGATGCTAATGGCCAGCAAAGCTCTCACACGCTTTGTCAACAGCCACCCCACGATCGTCATTCTGTGCCTGAGTTTCCTGCTGATGATCGGTTTTAGCCTGATCGCCGAAGGATTTGGCTTCCCAATCCCGAAAGGCTATCTGTATGCCGCTATTGGTTTCTCGGTGATGATCGAATCGTTCAACCAGTTGGCCATCTTCAATCGCCGCCGTTTCCTCTCAGCCAATCTGACCATGCGACAGCGGACGACTGAAGCCGTGATGAATCTGCTAAGCGGGCGCAAAGAGAATGCTGAGCTTGATGCCGAGACGGCAACCATGGTCGCCGACCAGGGCGAAAGTCCGTTGTTTAATCCGCAGGAACGCTTAATGATTGAGCGCGTACTGAATCTGAATCAACGTACCGTCAGCAGCATTATGACTTCACGTCATGATATTGAGCACATCGACTTAAGCGCGCCTGAAGAGGAAGTTCGCGCGCTGCTGGAGAAAAACCAGCATACCCGTATTGTCGTCACCGGCGGCAACGATAACGAAGATCTGTTGGGGGTTGTTCATGTTATCGACCTGCTACAGCAGTCGTTACGCAATGAGCCGCTGGATTTACACGTTCTGCTACGCCAACCGCTTATTTTTCCGGAAACCTTGCCGTTGCTCCCGGCGCTGGAGCAGTTTCGCCAGGCGCGGACGCACTTTGCTTTTGTGGTTGACGAATTTGGCTCCGTTGAAGGCCTGGTAACCATCAGCGATGTTATGGAAACCATTGCGGGTAATCTGCCTAATGAAGTCGAGGAGATCGATGCTCGTCATGACATTCACAAAAACGCCGATGGCAGCTGGACCGCTAACGGCCATATGCCGCTGGAAGATCTGGTTCAGTACGTTCCGCTGCCGTTGGATGATAAACGTGAATATCACACAATAGCCGGATTATTGATGGAATATTTGCAGCACATTCCTGCCGCTGGCGAAGAAGTGAAAATCGGCGGTTATACGCTGCGTACTCTGGAGGTGGAAAGCCACAGGGTGCAGAAAGTACAGATTATCCCGCCGGTTGAAGTAGAAGATGAATTAGATTATGAAGTGTGAATGAAGTTGAGGATTAAGGCGCCGCGAGTTGCTCGCGGCGCCTTAATGATTACAGCTTATCAAGCAGTTTCTTGACATCTTTGCCGTTCTGGCTATTACTGTTGCGTTCCGCCCACTCATTCAAACGCTGTCTGGCTTCGTCCTGCAACTGCTTACGCAGGATCTGATCTACCTGTAGGCTATAGCTTAGCGACTGCCACTTGCCATAGATACGTAGCGGGATTGCCGTCTGCTTGAGACGGTCAATAAGCTTGCTTTCGCCTTTCCAACCGCCTAACACCCGCACGTTGAAATGCATGTCGCAATCCTCTGCTTGCAGATTCAGATTACCTTGCCCCGTCAACGCCATCATTGCCGACTGTCCCTGCAAGCCGTTAAGCGTGATTTGGCCATTATTCAGGGTCAAATCACTGCTTAATGCGTCAAGCTGGGTCGCGTTATCGAAGTTTTCCTGCGCCTGTACATTAGTGCTCCTCGCCACGGCCTGCTGTACTAACTGCTGGAAATTGAGCCCTTCGGTCCGCGTGTCCTTCATCTGCAGCTGTGCCTGCCCCTGCCAGTTGCGACGGAAGTCTTCTGCATCAATGCGCGGCCCCGAGAAATCACCTTTCAGGGATAATTTCCCCGTCAGGTTAATTGGGTAGTTAAACGCCTGCAAAATGGTACCTATTTCCACATTATCCAGTTGCGGCTGGAAAGCGGCATGCGAAGTGTTGCCTCTGACATCCAGCATCCCTGGTAACGAGAGACGTCCCTCTCCCAGACTACCCTCCAGCTGTTTCACCGTCAGCAGCCCCTGCTGGTTAGTGATATCACTCTTCACCTGACTGAATCGCATACCACGCCACTGCACCTGGTCCGCCGACAGCGCCAGTTGGCCGTTAAAGCCAAGCAAACTATGATAATCCTGCTGAATATCGCTATCAGCAATCACAGGGCGTAGCTGTCTCGGCTGGCTTTGTCCACGCTGATCGACATTCCCTTCATTGGCCGTCGCACTTTGCGCAAGCAAACTATCCAGATTCAGGGTGGTCGCCTGCAGGTTTAGCGCCCAGTCAGGTTTCTCCCCCAGTACGACACTACCGCTGCCGGTAATTGCGCTGCCATTAGCAGTGAGATTGAGATTGTTGAAATCGAGTTTTTTCGCTTCTTCGATCCAGCTGGCTTGCAGACTTCCCTGCCCGCTCAGGCCGTCCGGCGGCAGCTCCGCCCCACGTACCTGCCAGTTAAGCTGCGAAAAATCCGCTTTCAAAGAGTGAGGGTAATCGCCGCCCTGAACCTGGGCGGTAAAGGACAACGTTAAGTCACGTTGATCGCGATTGACCCTGCCGGAGAAATCTACCGTCGCCAGATGGTTGTCATCCTGCTCCATCTGTAAGCGTATATCGCGCACGGTGACCTGTTCGCCATTTTCATGCTGGAAGAACAGGACGCTATCGGCCACCTGCAGTTTACGGACATCGTAGGACCATCCGCGATCTTGCGGCGCCTGCGGCAACGTATTGTCATGTGGCACCACCGGCGCGTTCTGGTTACGCACCGCTTCCGTTTTCGCGGTAAGCTGAATTACCGCGCCTTTCAACATCACCTGCTTCACCTGCAGTTGGTGAGAAAGTAGCGGCATCAGCGCAACATCCAGCCGCATGTTATCGGCACGCACAACCGGTTCGGAAGCACCTGGCGCCGTCAGCGCCATACGACCGGAGAGAATACTCAGCTGCGGCCAAACATGCCAACGCAGCGGCCCGTCAAGCTTCAGTTGATAGCCGCTACGCTCCGCCACTTCCTGCACCATATAGTTGCGGAAGTCATTAGGGTTGACCAGTAGCACCAGCGCAGCGAGCCCCGCAACAATGACGGTCAACAAGATCATCAGCGTGGTCAGAATTCGTCTCATGGCATCCTCGATAAGCCGCTAACTTTATCAATCCTTGTCGATTCGACTCGCTACCGCGCCCTGCTGGTCGCGATATTTGGCATCTTCACGGCGGTTATATGGCCGCGCCGCCGGGCCCGAAAGCGGCTCAAAGCTCAGCGCGCCAATGGGCATTCCCGGGCGCAACGCCAACGGCAGCTTGCCGGAATTATAGAATTCCAGCACGATGCAGCCAGACCAACCCGGATCAATACGGTGCGCAGTGACGTGTACCATCAGCCCAAGGCGCGCCAGTGACGAACGGCCATCAAGCCAGCCGACGAGGTCAGCCGGAAGCGTTACTGACTCATAAGTCACAGCCAGCGCTAATTCTCCTGGATGAAGATAGAAAGCCTCGCCTTCCGGCAGTACGATCTCTTCGCTCATTACCCGGTCCAGCGCCGCGCTCACTTCCGCCTTCGGGCCGCTCAGGTCAATAAACGGCGCCGTATGACCGCGGAAGGTACGGAATTTATTGCCTAAGCGAACGTCAACGGTGGCGCCGTTAATTCGATCCACCGGCGGGCGCGGGCTGATTGCCAGGCGCCCTTCATCCAACCAGGCTTCTATATCTCGGTCACACAGACGCATGAGCTTTCTCCTTTAAGGCATCTAGCCCTTACGCTTTCCGGGAATAAGGGCAATTGGAATTCTCTTTGCACGTTACACAATTAGTACGTGTTATTCAAAGAACTGACTGATTTTGGCCTTCAGAATATCGATGGCAATACGGTTTTTACCGCCGCGCGGGACAATGATGTCAGCATATTGCTTGGAAGGTTCAATAAATTGCAGGAACATTGGCCGCACCGTCTTCTGATACTGCGCCATCACCGAGTCCATGGAACGGCCACGCTCGTTAACATCACGCTTGATGCGGCGCATCAGACAGATATCCAGCGGGGTATCGACGAAAATAGAGAAGTTTAATTCATTGCGCAGTCTGGCATCCGTCAACAGCAGGATCCCTTCGAGAATGATCACTTTCTTCGGTTGAATATGAATAGTTTCCGGCATACGCGTATGTTCAACGTAGCTATACACGGGCAATTCAATTGGCTGGCCGCTTTTCAGCGTCTGTAAATGCTGGAACAGCAAGCTATGATCCATTGAGCTTGGATGGTCATAGTTGGTTTTTACACGCTCTTCCATCGACAGATGGCTTTGATCTTTGTAATAGCTGTCTTCTGGAATAACGCCAATATGCTCATCGCCAACTTGTTCACGTAATTCACGATAAAGTGTGCTGGCGATAAGGCTTTTGCCCGAAGCCGATGCGCCGGCGATGCCTACAATGACGCACTGATGAGACGTATCAGTCATAAATTTTTGCGACCTGATTAACCTGGATGTAGATGGAGGGTGACGGTTGACCGTCAAACGCGGCAATTATAGGGATTTCAGGGCGGCGATACCAGTGATATGCGCCCTGTACGCCTATTCCTCGTCCGGCGCCCAGCCTTCGGTGTACCAGATATGCAACAAAGCATAGGAGCGCCAGGGTTGCCAGCGGCTGGCATAGCGCGCGATACGCGCAGGCGTCATTCCGGGAAAACGCTGTTTAATCAGATAGTCATCGGGCAGAAAAATATCTTTTGCCTGCCAACCGCGCAGCGCATAGTAATTCGCCGTCCAGCGACCGATGCCCGGCAGACTCTGCAATTGTTTCATGCCGCTTGCCATATCAGCAGGCGCCGTCAACGGCAATTCTCCGCTCAATGCCGCTTTGCCAAGGTGAATTAACGCTTCCGCGCGGCGAAGCGGCATCCCTAACGCCTTAAGCGCCAAAGGGTCGGCTTGCGCCAGTTTCTGCGGTTCGGGAAAAATAACATAACCAGGCGCTTCGCTTAACGCTTCCCCATAGATCGCGGCCACTTTCGCCGTCAGCTTCGCCGCCATCGCTACGCTCACCAGTTGCCCCAATACCGCGCGCACCGCCTGTTCAAACGCATCCAGCGCCCCCGGCAAGCGAAGTCCTGGTCGCGGCTGCGCCAGTTTGCCTAAGGTTTGCGTGACCTCAAATGGATCGCATGCTAAATCAAACAGTTGCGCTACACGCGCCAGGCACTGGTCTGCTACCGGTAACAGCCCATGAGAAAGCGTAACCTGGAACCCCTGGCTGCGTTCATCCGGTTTAACGGTAATCAATCCACGATGCCCATCTAAACTGAAGCTGCGGGTATATTGATCTTCATGGAAGGTTTCAATTCCCGCCACCGCACGCGCGCTGAGAAACGCGAACATCCATTGCCAGTCATAGGGCGCTCGCCAGGATAATAATGTCATGCACTCTCCTTATTAATCGCGACAAGCATAGATGCTCTAAGCCTGCTGCGCCTTGCTTTTAAATTCCAGTTGTCGGCATGGCGGCAATCCGCTAAAGTCGCCCCCCTTCTTCACTGGCATGGGGATTTTTCAGGTCATGTTTATTGGTTTTGACTATGGTACCGCCAACTGTTCGGTCGCCGTCATGCAGGATAATGCGCCACGGCTTTTAACGCTGGAAAACGGTAGCCCGCTGCTGCCATCAATGCTTTGCGCCCCGACGCGCGAAGCGGTCAGCGAATGGCTATACCGCCATCATAATGTCCCGGCCGACGGCGCAGAAAATCAGGCGCTACTACGACGCGCCATTAATTATAACCGTGATGAAGATATCGAAGTCCTGGGCAACAGCGTCCAGTTCGGCCTCGCCTCATTGCATCAATACGTTGACGATCCGGAAGAGGTCTACTTCGTTAAGTCGCCAAAATCGTTTCTTGGCGCCAATGGCCTGAAACCCCAGCAGGTCGCGTTATTTGAAGATCTGGTCTGCGCGATGATGCTACATATTAAACAGCAGGCGCAGTCGCAGCTTAGTGAACAGATTACCCAGGCGGTTATTGGTCGACCAATTAACTTCCAGGGTCTTGGCGGCGATGACGCTAACGCTCAGGCACAGGGTATTCTCGAACGCGCGGCGACGCGAGCAGGATTCAACGATGTCGTGTTTCAGTTTGAACCCGTTGCGGCGGGGTTAGATTTTGAAGCCACGCTCAATGATGAAAAACGCGTGCTGGTCGTCGATATCGGCGGCGGCACCACCGACTGCTCACTGCTGTTGATGGGGCCGCAATGGCGGCAGAAAGCCGACCGTCAGGATAGCCTGCTGGGCCACAGCGGCTGCCGTATCGGCGGTAACGATTTGGATATCGCCCTGGCCTTCAAATGCCTGATGCCGTTACTCGGCATGGGCGGTGAAACAGAAAAAGGCATTGCGCTGCCGGTACTGCCCTGGTGGAATGCGGTGGCGATTAACGACGTCCCGGCGCAGAGCGATTTTTACAGCGCCGCCAACGGACGTATGCTCAATGACCTGCTGCGCGACGCTCGCGATGCCGACAAGGTCGCACTGCTGCTTAAAGTCTGGCGCCAGCGCCTGAGCTATCGCCTGGTACGCAGCGCGGAAGAGAGCAAAATCGCCCTTTCCGCTCAGCCGGATTTCAACGCCGAACTGCCGTTTATTAGCGATGAGCTGGCTACCGCTATCAGCCAGCAGGGGCTGGAAGAGGCGCTCAATCAACCGCTGGCTCGCATCATGGAGCAGGTAAAGTTAGCGCTGGAAAGCAGCCATGAAACCCCGGACGTTATCTATCTCACCGGCGGTAGCGCACGATCGCCGTTAATTAAAAAGGCGCTGGCCGCACAGCTGCCGGGAATACCGATCGCCGGCGGCGATGATTTTGGTTCCGTTACCGCCGGGCTTGCCCGCTGGGCGCAGGTGGTTTTCGCCTGAAACGCGAGCGCCATTCGGTAACCTGAGTTGACTTTGCCGCTTTTTCGTCCTAACTTGCAGGATGAAGGGTAAGGGAGGATTTCTCCTCCCCCTGATACACTGTTAGTAAGTCGGGAAACTTATCAGTAACAGCACTATCAGTATGATGAGTAGATTCATCATAACCCTTTCCTTATTTAAGGCCCCTTCCTCAGGAGGGGCTTTCCTGTATTTAGCCTCCGCTAAATCAAGCTGACGTTACCATGCCGCGTCTGACACATTTCTTTTCAGCGTTCGGCTTTGCGAGCCTCCTCGTGAAAGCCCGCCAATTCAGACCTTTCCATACGCGCTTTTCATAATTCCTCCATTTTTGCGGGGCGTTCCGTTACTAAACTAGTATCATTCAGCGAAAGCTTCAGAATGAGATAGCAAAATAATGAAAAGCAGTAACACACTTCGTTGGGGAATGGTCCTGACGGTAATTTTGGCGGCGGGAGCCGCCTATTGGTTCTGGCACGATCGTTCCGAAGAGACAACCGCAGGCGCTGCTGGCGCAAGTCAACAAGGAGCAAAAGCGCCTGCCGGGGCGCGCCATGGCCGCTTCGGCGCGGCGCTGGCCCCGGTGCAGGCGGCGACCGCCACCAGCGAATCCGTCCCCCGCTACCTTACTGGCCTGGGGACTATCACCGCGGCGAACACCGTGACCGTGCGCAGTCGGGTTGACGGCCAGTTACTGAGTATCCATTTCCAGGAAGGTCAGCAGGTAAAAGCCGGCGATCTGCTGGCGCAAATCGATCCCAGCCAGTTCAAGGTCGCGCTGGCCCAGGCGCAGGGGCAGCTTGCCAAAGATAACGCTACCCTCGCAAACGCACGCCGCGATCTCGCTCGCTATCAACAACTGGTGAAAACCAATCTTATCTCCCGTCAGGAGCTCGATACCCAGCAGTCGCTGGTGGTCGAATCCGCCGGTACGGTTAAAGCCGATCAGGCCGCCGTCGCCAGTGCGCAACTGCAGCTGGACTGGACCCGCATCACCGCGCCGATTGACGGCCGCGTGGGCCTGAAACAGGTCGACATCGGCAACCAAATCTCCAGTGGCGACACCACCGGCATTGTCGTACTCACGCAAACCCACCCTATCGATTTGGTCTTTACCCTGCCGGAAAGCGATATCGCCACCGTGGTACAGGCGCAGAAAGCCGGTAAAACGCTGAGCGTCGAGGCCTGGGACCGAACCAATAAACAGAAGATCAGTACAGGCAGCCTGCTGAGCCTCGATAACCAAATCGATGCCACCACCGGCACCATTAAGCTTAAAGCGCGCTTTAATAACCTCGATGACGCGCTGTTCCCGAATCAGTTCGTCAATGCCAGAATGCTGGTGGATACCGAGCAGGATGCGGTAGTGATCCCCACCGCCGCGCTACAAATGGGCAACGAGGGGCACTTCGTGTGGGTGCTGAACAGTGAGAATAAAGTCAGTAAACATACGGTCACGCCGGGTATTCAGGATAGCCAAAAAGTGGTGATTAACGCCGGGCTGTCAGCGGGCGACCGGGTGGTGACCGATGGTATCGATCGCCTGACGGAAGGCGCTAAGGTCGAAGTCGTCGAAGCTCACAGCGCCGTGCAGGAACAACCTACCACCCGCCCGAGTGGTAAAAACGGAGCGGGCGCCTGATGCAAGTATTACCCCCAAGCAGTACGGGCGGCCCTTCCCGACTGTTTATTATGCGTCCGGTGGCGACAACGCTATTGATGGTCGCCATTCTGCTGGCCGGTATCATCGGCTATCGCTTCCTGCCGGTCTCTGCGCTGCCGGAAGTTGACTACCCAACCATTCAGGTAGTAACGCTCTACCCCGGCGCCAGCCCGGATGTGGTGACGTCATCGATTACCGCGCCGCTGGAACGCCAGTTTGGCCAGATGTCCGGCCTTAAGCAGATGTCTTCACAAAGCTCGGGCGGCGCGTCGGTCATTACTCTGCAGTTCCAGTTGACCCTGGCGCTGGATGTCGCCGAACAGGAAGTGCAGGCGGCCATCAACGCCGCGACCAACCTGCTGCCGTCTGATTTACCCAACCCGCCGGTTTACAGCAAAGTGAACCCGGCGGATCCGCCGATCATGACCCTGGCCGTGACCTCCAGCGCGATGCCGATGACGCAGGTTGAAGATATGGTGGAAACTCGGGTAGCGCAGAAGATATCTCAGGTTTCCGGGGTCGGCCTGGTGACGCTGGCCGGCGGCCAACGTCCTGCGGTGCGCGTTAAGCTCAATGCCCAGGCGATCGCCGCGTTAGGTTTGACCAGCGAAACCGTGCGTACCGCCATTACCAGCGCCAACGTGAATTCAGCAAAAGGTAGCCTTGACGGCCCGGCCCGCGCGGTCACCCTTTCCGCCAACGATCAGATGCAGTCGGCGGAAGATTACCGTCGGCTGATTATCGCCTATCAGAACGGCGCGCCGATCCGTCTTGGCGATATCGCGACCATCGAACAGGGCGCCGAGAACGCCTGGCTGGGGGCGTGGGCCAATAAGCAGCGGGCGATAGTGATGAACGTCCAACGTCAGCCGGGAGCGAACATCATCGCCACTGCCGACAGCATCCGCCAGATGCTACCGCAACTGACCGAGAGCTTGCCTAAATCCGTTAAGGTACAGGTGCTTTCTGACCGCACCACCAATATTCGCGCGTCGGTCAGCGATACCCAGTTCGAATTGCTGCTGGCCATCGCGCTGGTGGTGATGATCATTTATCTCTTCTTACGCAATGTCCCGGCGACTATCATCCCCGGCGTCGCCGTGCCGCTGTCGCTGGTCGGCACCTTCGCGGTTATGGTGTTCCTCGATTTTTCGATTAACAACCTGACGCTAATGGCGCTGACCATCGCCACCGGCTTCGTGGTCGATGACGCCATCGTAGTCATCGAAAACATCTCCCGCTACATTGAAAAAGGTGAGAAACCGCTTGCCGCCGCGCTGAAAGGCGCGGGGGAAATCGGCTTCACGATTATTTCATTAACGTTCTCGCTGATTGCCGTACTGATTCCGCTGCTGTTTATGGGTGATATCGTTGGGCGATTGTTCCGTGAATTCGCCATTACCCTGGCGGTGGCGATTCTGATTTCGGCGGTGGTCTCGCTGACCCTGACGCCGATGATGTGCGCGCGGATGTTAAGCCACGAATCGCTGCGCAAACAAAACCGCTTTTCGCGGGCCAGCGAGCGTTTCTTCGAGCGGGTGATTGCCGTCTATGGCCGCTGGCTAAGCCGGGTACTAAACCACCCATGGCTAACGTTGAGCGTGGCGTTAAGCACCCTGGCGTTATCGATTCTGCTGTGGGTCTTTATCCCGAAAGGCTTCTTCCCAATCCAGGATAACGGCATTATTCAGGGCACGTTACAGGCCCCGCAGTCGGTGTCGTTCGCCAGTATGGCGCAACGCCAGCAGCAGGTATCCGATCTGATTCTGAAAGATCCGGCGGTTGAAAGCCTGACGTCGTTCGTCGGTGTTGATGGCACCAATCCGGCGCTGAACAGCGCGCGTCTGCAGATTAACCTCAAACCACTGGATGAACGCGACGATCGCGTGCAAACGGTCATCAGCCGTCTGCAGCAATCGGTGGCTAGCGTACCGGGTATTGAGCTTTATCTCCAGCCAACGCAGGATCTGACTATCGATACCACCGTCAGTCGCACTCAGTATCAGTTTACCCTGCAGGCTAACTCGCTTGATGCGCTGAGCAACTGGGTGCCGCAATTGCTGTCGCGCCTGCAATCCTTACCCCAGCTTGCCGACGTCAGCAGCGACTGGCAGGATAAAGGGCTCGCGGCTTATATTAATGTCGATCGCGATAGCGCCAGCCGGCTGGGTATTTCCATGGCGGATGTCGATAACGCGCTGTATAACGCCTTTGGCCAAAGGCTGATCTCGACAATTTATACCCAGGCCAACCAATATCGTGTGGTACTGGAGCACGACACCCAGGCGACGCCGGGGCTAGCGGCTCTTGATAATATCCGCCTCACCAGCAGCGATGGCGGTATCGTGCCTCTGAAATCCATCGCCAGCGTCGAGCAGCGTTTTACCCCGCTGTCGGTGAACCATCTCGATCAGTTCCCGGTGACCACCATTTCATTCAACGTGCCGGATAACTACTCCCTCGGCGAAGCGGTAGAGGCTATTTTGTCAGCCGAGCAGTCGCTGGATTTTCCAAGCGACATCCGCACCCAGTTCCAGGGCAGTTCGCTCGCGTTCCAGTCGGCGCTCGGTAGCACCGTCTGGCTGGTCGTCGCGGCGGTCGTCGCCATGTATATCGTCCTCGGCGTGCTGTACGAAAGCTTCATTCATCCCATCACCATTCTTTCCACCCTGCCGACCGCTGGCGTCGGGGCGCTGCTGGCGCTATGGCTGGCCGGTAGCGAGCTGGATGTGATTGCCATCATCGGCATCATTCTGCTGATTGGTATCGTGAAGAAAAACGCCATCATGATGATTGACTTTGCCCTCGCCGCCGAGCGCGAGCAGGGAATGCCGCCGCGCGAAGCCATTTATCAGGCCTGCCTGCTGCGCTTCCGTCCGATTCTGATGACCACCCTCGCCGCCCTGCTTGGTGCGCTGCCCTTGATGCTCAGTACCGGCGTCGGCGCCGAGCTGCGTCGCCCATTGGGGATTGGTATGGTTGGCGGTCTGATGCTCAGCCAGGTACTGACGTTATTCACCACGCCGGTGATTTATCTGCTGTTCGACCGGCTATCGCTGTATATGAAGAGCCGCTTCCCGCGCCGTGAAGAGGAGGCGTAAGTGAAGTTCTTCGCTCTCTTCATTTATCGGCCGGTGGCGACGATTCTTATCTCGTTGGCGATTACTCTATGCGGGATCCTCGGATTCCGCCTGCTGCCGGTCGCACCGCTGCCGCAGGTGGATTTCCCGGTGATCATGATTAGCGCCTCGCTGCCCGGCGCCTCGCCGGAAACCATGGCCTCGTCGGTGGCAACACCGCTGGAACGCTCGCTGGGGCGCATTGCCGGGGTCAATGAAATGACCTCGTCGAGCTCGCTTGGCAGTACCCGCATCATCATGGAGTTTAATTTCGATCGCGATATTAATGGCGCCGCCCGCGACGTGCAGGCGGCGATTAATGCCGCGCAAAGTCTGCTGCCGAGCGGGATGCCCAGCCGCCCCACGTATCGCAAAGCTAACCCGTCCGATGCGCCGATCATGATCCTGACGCTCACCTCGGATACCTATTCGCAAGGCGAGTTGTACGATTTCGCGTCAACCCAGCTGGCGCAAACCATCGCGCAGATTGACGGCGTCGGCGATGTCGACGTCGGCGGCAGCTCACTGCCGGCGGTGCGCGTCGACCTTAACCCGCAGGCGCTATTTAACCAGGGCGTCTCACTGGACGCCGTGCGCAGCGCCATTGATAACGCCAACGTGCGTCGCCCGCAGGGCGCGCTGGAAGATAAGACCCACCGCTGGCAGGTGCAGACCAACGATGAATTGAAAACCGCGGCGGAATATTTGCCGGTGATCGTCCACTACAACAACGGCGCGGCGGTACGCCTTGGCGACGTGGCAAAAGTGACGGATTCAGTGCAGGACGTGCGTAACGCCGGGATGACCAACGCCAAACCGGCGATCCTGTTGATGATCCGCAAGCTGCCGGAAGCCAACATCATTCAGACGGTTGATAGCATTCGCGCCCGCCTGCCGGAACTACAGCGTACCATCCCCGCCGCCATTGATTTACAGATTGCGCAGGATCGTTCGCCCACCATCCGCGCTTCGCTGGAAGAGGTCGAACAAACGCTGGTGATTTCGGTCGCGCTGGTGATTCTGGTGGTCTTTCTGTTTTTGCGCTCCGGGCGCGCAACGCTCATCCCGGCCGTCGCCGTGCCGGTATCGTTAATCGGTACCTTTGCCGCGATGTATTTGTGCGGCTTCAGCCTCAATAATCTGTCGTTAATGGCGCTGACCATCGCCACCGGTTTCGTTGTCGATGACGCCATCGTGGTGCTGGAGAATATTTCCCGCCATCTTGAGGCGGGAATGAAACCGCTGCAGGCCGCGTTACAGGGCAGCCGTGAAGTCGGCTTTACCGTGCTGTCGATGAGCCTGTCGCTGGTGGCGGTGTTCTTACCGCTGCTGCTGATGGGCGGCCTGCCGGGTCGTCTGCTGCGCGAGTTCGCCGTCACGCTATCGGTAGCGATCGGTATTTCGCTCGCCGTGTCGCTCACGCTGACGCCAATGATGTGCGGCTGGCTGCTGAAAAGCGGCAAACCTCATGAACCAACGCGCAAGCGTGGCTTTGGCCGCCTGCTGGTCACTATTCAGGGCGGCTATGGCAAATCGTTAAAATGGGTGCTGAAGCATAGTCGCCTGACTGGCCTGGTGCTGCTCGGTACGATGGCGCTCAGCGTGTGGCTGTATATCGCCATTCCGAAAACCTTCTTCCCGGAGCAGGACACCGGGGTGCTGATGGGCGGCATTCAGGCGGATCAGAGTATTTCGTTCCAGGCGATGCGCGGCAAACTGCAGGACTTTATGAAGATCATCCGCGAGGATCCGGCGGTCGATAACGTGACCGGTTTTACCGGCGGCTCGCGGGTGAATAGCGGTATGATGTTTATCACCCTGAAACCGCGCGACCAACGCCACGAAACGGCGCAGCAAATCATCGACCGGCTGCGGAAAAAACTGGCGAAAGAGCCCGGCGCTAATCTGTTCCTGATGGCGGTGCAGGATATCCGCGTTGGCGGACGTCAGTCGAACGCCAGCTATCAGTACACCCTGTTATCGGACGATCTGTCGGCGCTGCGTGAATGGGAGCCAAAAATCCGCAAGGCGCTAGCGGCACTGCCGGAACTGGCTGACGTTAACTCGGATCAGCAAGATAACGGCGCGGAGATGGATCTGGTCTACGACCGCGACACCATGTCACGCCTGGGCGTCAGCGTGCAGGATGCCAACAGCCTGTTAAACAACGCTTTCGGCCAGCGGCAGATCTCGACCATCTATCAACCTTTGAACCAGTACAAAGTGGTGATGGAAGTCGATCCGCTTTATACCCAGGACGTTAGCGCGCTGGAGAAAATGTTTGTCATTAGTAACGACGGTAAACCCATCCCGCTGTCATACTTCGCCAAATGGCAACCGGCGAACGCACCGCTTTCGGTCAACCACCAGGGGCTATCGGCCGCCTCGACCATCTCCTTCAACCTGCCGACCGGCAAATCGCTGTCGGAAGCCAGCGACGCCATTGACCGGGCGATGACCCAGCTTGGCGTGCCGTCGAGCGTGCGAGGATCGTTTGCCGGCACCGCACAGGTATTCCAGCAGACGATGAACTCACAGGTGATCCTGATTATCGCCGCCATCGCCACGGTGTATATCGTGCTGGGGATCCTCTATGAAAGCTACGTGCATCCGTTAACCATTCTCTCAACCCTACCGTCAGCGGGGGTTGGCGCGCTGCTGGCGCTGGAATTATTTGGCGCCCCATTCAGCCTAATCGCCCTGATAGGGATCATGCTATTAATTGGCATCGTAAAGAAAAACGCCATCATGATGGTCGATTTCGCCCTTGAAGCGCAGCGTACCGGCAATCTTCCGCCGGAAGAAGCGATATTCCAGGCCTGTTTGCTGCGTTTTCGCCCGATCATGATGACCACCCTGGCGGCGCTATTCGGCGCGCTGCCGCTGGTGCTATCGGGCGGGGATGGTTCAGAGCTGCGGCAGCCGTTGGGGATCACCATTGTCGGTGGTCTGGTCATGAGCCAGTTGCTGACGCTGTACACCACCCCGGTGGTCTATTTGTTCTTTGATCGTCTGCGGCTGCGTTTTACGCGCAAGCCTGCTCAACCGGTAAGCGAATAAGATGACAGATCTGCCCGCCAGCGTACGCTGGCAGTTATGGATTGTGGCCTTCGGCTTCTTTATGCAGTCGCTGGATACCACCATCGTCAACACCGCCCTGCCCTCGATGGCCAAAAGCCTTGGGGAAAGCCCGCTGCACATGCATATGGTAGTGGTCTCGTATGTGCTTACGGTGGCGGTCATGCTGCCGGCCAGCGGCTGGCTGGCGGACCGGGTTGGCGTGCGCAATATCTTTTTCAGCGCCATTGTGTTGTTTACCGCCGGTTCGCTGTTCTGCGCCCAGGCCAGCACTCTCGATCAGTTAGTGATATCCCGGGTGCTGCAGGGTGTCGGCGGCGCGATGATGGTGCCGGTCGGGCGGCTAACGGTGATGAAAATCGTTCCACGCGATCAGTATATGGCGGCGATGACCTTCGTCACCCTGCCCGGCCAGGTTGGACCGCTGCTCGGCCCGGCGCTTGGCGGGGTACTGGTCGAATATGCCTCCTGGCACTGGATTTTCTTGATTAACATCCCGGTTGGCATCATCGGCGCTATCGCCACATTATGCCTGATGCCGAACTACACCCTGCAGACCCGGCGTTTTGATATTCTTGGTTTTATTCTGCTGGCGGTGGGAATGGCCGCCCTGACGCTGGCGCTTGACGGCAAAAAAGGGCTCGGAATCTCGCCGCTGCTGCTCGCTGTGCTGGTCACCGCTGGCCTAATGGCGATAGTTTTTTATTTGTGGCACGCCCGTGGCAACGTTAACGCCTTATTTAGCCTCAATCTGTTTCGCAACAAAACCTTCTCGCTCGGTCTTGGCGGCAGCTTCGCCGGGCGTATCGGTAGCGGGATGTTACCGTTTATGACCCCGGTATTCCTGCAAATTGGCCTCGGCTTCTCGCCGTTCCACGCCGGGCTGATGATCATCCCCATGGTGCTGGGCAGCATGGGGATGAAACGCATCGTGGTGCAGGTAGTGAATCGCTTTGGCTATCGCCGCGTGCTGGTTTTCGCGACGCTCGGCCTGGCGCTGGTGAGTTTACTGTTCATGGCCGTCGCACTGGCCGGCTGGTACTGGCTGCTGCCGCTGGTGCTGTTCCTGCAGGGCATGATTAACTCCAGCCGTTTCTCGTCGATGAATACTCTGACGCTAAAAGACCTGCCTGATGAGTTGGCCAGCAGCGGTAACAGCCTGCTCTCAATGGTCATGCAACTCTCGATGAGCATCGGCGTGACCATCGCCGGGCTACTGCTCGGCATGTACGGCCAGCAGCATATCAGCGCCGATGCGCCAGCTGTCGATCAGATTTTCCTCTACACCTATCTGAGCATGGCGGTGATTATCGCTCTCCCGGCGCTCATCTTTTCCCGTGTACCGAACGATGTCGGCAGCAATACCGTCATCCGCCGACGCAAAAGGAGTGAATCGTGAAACTTTGGCGCCCGGGTATCACCGGTAAGCTGTTCCTGGCTATTTTCGCCACCTGTATCGTGCTGCTGATTAGCATGCACTGGGCGGTGCGCATCAGCTTTGAGCGCGGCTTTATCGACTATATTAAACGCGGTAATGAACAACGACTAACGATGCTCGGCGACGCGCTGAGTGAACAGTACGAGCAGCACGGCGACTGGAAATTTTTGCGCAACAATGATCGTTTTATCTTCCAGTTACTGCGCACCTTCGAGCGCGATAACGACGAACGTCCACCGGGTGGGCCGGGTCCGCATGGCGAGCCAGGGCCAATGCCCGGCCCTGGCCCGCGGCCCGATATGCCGCCGCACGGCTGGCGCACGCAATTTTGGGTTGTCGATCAACAAGGGCGCGTGCTGGTAGGCCCGCGGGCGCCGGTCCCGCAGGACGGTACCCGCCGAAACATTGTCGTCGACGGCGTGACCGTCGGGGCGGTGATCGCCTCGCCGGTTGAGCGGCTCACGCGCAACACGGATATTAATTTCGACCGCCAGCAAAAACGCACCAGTTGGCTGATTGTCGCCCTTGCCACCCTCCTCGCCGCGCTGGCCACCTTCCCGCTGGCCCGCGGGCTGCTGGCGCCGGTCAAACGGCTGGTGGAAGGCACCCATAAGCTGGCGGCGGGCGATTTCTCTACCCGCGTCACGGTCACCGGCGGGGATGAACTGGGCCGTCTGGCGCAGGATTTTAACCAGCTTGCCAGTACGCTTGAGCGTAACCAACAGATGCGCCGCGATTTAATGGCCGATATTTCGCATGAACTCCGCACGCCGCTAGCGGTCCTGCGCGGCGAGCTGGAGGCTATTCAGGACGGAGTGCGTAAATTCACCCCGGATTCGATCTCTTCGCTGCAGGCGGAAGTCGGCACGCTTACCAAGCTGGTGGACGATCTGCATCAGTTGTCGATGTCCGATGAAGGCGCGTTAGCCTACCAGAAAGAGTCGGTGGATTTAATTGCGCTGCTGGAGGTCGCCGCAGGGGCGTTCCGCGAACGTTTCGCCAGCCGCGGCTTGACCATCGGCGTCTCGCTGCCGGATAACGCTATCGTTTTCGGCGATCGCGATCGTCTGATGCAGCTGTTCAATAACCTGCTGGAAAACAGCCTACGCTATACCGACAGCGGCGGCCGCCTGCAGATTGACGCCAAACAAAATGGTCGCATGTTGACGCTCGATTTCGCCGATAGCGGCCCCGGCGTTAGCGACGAGCAGCTGGCGCGGCTCTGCGAGCGTTTTTATCGCACCGAGGGCTCACGCAACCGGGCCAGCGGTGGATCCGGTCTTGGGCTGGCAATCTGTATGAATATCGTCGCCGCCCACGGCGGCAGCCTGAACGCCGGTCATTCGCCTTTTGGCGGGGTTAGCATTAAAGTAGAGTTACCTCTGGAACAGGATTTATCGAGGGATGTATGAGCGAATTACCTATTGATGAAAACACGCCGCGCATTTTAATCGTGGAAGACGAGCCCAAACTCGGTCAGTTGTTGATCGACTATTTGCAAGCTGCGAGCTATGCGCCAACGCTCATTGCGCATGGCGATCAGGTACTACCCTACGTCCGCCAGACGCCCCCGCATTTGATCCTGCTGGATTTAATGCTGCCGGGCACCGACGGCCTGACCCTGTGCCGCGAGATCCGCCGATTTTCCGAGATACCGATTGTGATGGTCACTGCCAAAATCGAGGAGATCGATCGCCTGCTGGGGCTGGAAATCGGCGCCGATGACTATATCTGCAAACCGTACAGCCCGCGTGAAGTCGTGGCCCGCGTGAAGACGATCCTGCGTCGCTGTAAACCACAGCGCGATCTGCAGGCTCTGGATGCGCAAAGTCCGCTAATTGTTGACGAAAGTCGCTTCCAGGCCTCGTGGCGCGAAAAAATGCTGGACCTGACTCCCGCCGAGTTTCGGCTATTAAAAACGCTGTCGCAGGAGCCGGGTAAAGTCTTCTCCCGCGAACAACTGCTCAATCATCTGTACGACGATTATCGCGTAGTTACCGACCGTACCATCGACAGCCATATTAAAAACCTGCGCCGTAAGCTGGAGTCGCTGGACGCGGAGCAGTCGTTTATTCGCGCCGTCTACGGCGTTGGCTATCGCTGGGAAGCCGACGCCTGTAGAATGGCTTGATCATCGCGCCTCTTAGCGCAGAGAGGCGCGAAGGTTTACTCCCTCTTTCCACAGCGCTACAATGCCCGCCCTTAATGTGGGGACACTCCCCCGAATCGCCGTACCTGGTGCGGCGAGTCTGACCTGTCATCAGAACGAGAAAATCATGTTTAAACCGGAACTTCTTTCCCCGGCGGGAACGCTGAAAAATATGCGTTACGCTTTCGCTTATGGCGCCGATGCGGTCTACGCCGGCCAGCCGCGTTACTCACTGCGCGTCCGCAACAACGAATTCAACCACGAAAACCTGCAGCTCGGCATCAATGAGGCCCATGAGCTGGGGAAAAAATTCTATGTGGTGGTTAACATCGCGCCGCATAACGCCAAGCTGAAAACGTTCATTCGCGATCTCAAACCGGTAGTGGAAATGGGCCCGGACGCGCTGATTATGTCCGATCCTGGTTTAATCATGCTGGTGCGGGAAAACTTCCCTGATATGCCGATCCACCTGTCGGTACAGGCCAACGCCGTCAACTGGGCGACGGTGAAATTCTGGCAGCAAATGGGGTTGACCCGCGTGATCCTCTCCCGCGAATTGTCGCTGGACGAGATCGCCGAAATTCGCAGCCAGGTGCCGGAGATGGAAATCGAGATTTTCGTCCATGGCGCGCTGTGCATGGCCTACTCCGGCCGCTGCCTGCTCTCCGGCTATATCAATAAGCGTGACCCTAACCAGGGCACCTGTACCAACGCCTGCCGCTGGGAGTACAACGTCCAGGAAGGCAAAGAAGATGACGTGGGTAATATCGTCCACAAGCATGAACCTATCCCGGTGCAGAACGTTGAACCGACTCTCGGTATCGGCGCGCCAACCGACCAGGTATTTATGATTGAGGAAGCCAAACGTCCGGGCGAGTATATGACCGCCTTTGAGGATGAGCATGGCACCTACATCATGAACTCCAAAGATCTGCGCGCTATTGCCCACGTTGAGCGTCTGACCCAGATGGGCGTTCACTCGCTGAAGATTGAAGGCCGCACCAAATCCTTCTACTACTGCGCCCGCACCGCCCAGGTGTACCGTAAAGCGATCGACGACGCCGCCGCCGGTAAACCGTTCGACACCAGTCTGCTGGAGACGCTGGAAGGTCTGGCCCACCGCGGCTATACCGAAGGCTTCCTGCGCCGCCACACCCACGACGACTATCAGAATTATGAATACGGCTATTCGGTTTCCGAACGCCAGCAGTTTGTCGGCGAATTCACCGGCAAGCGTCAGGGTCATCTGGCCGAAGTGGCGGTGAAAAATAAGTTCTCGGTCGGCGACAGCCTGGAGGTCATGACTCCGCAAGGTAATGTCAATTTTACGCTCGAACATATGGAGAACGCCAAAGGCGAAGCAATGCCGGTCGCGCCGGGAGACGGTTATATCGTCTGGCTGCCGCTGCCGGAGGATATGGCGCTGGAGTATGGGTTGCTGATGCGTAATTTTAACGGCGAGTCGACGCGCAATCCGCATAAAAATTAGTTTATTGGCGTTATTTTTTCATTATGTATGGATATTAGAATCGGATCACATACCGTTTCGTTCGAAGCAGGTATCATCCATTTCGCTGAAAAACATAACCCATAAATGCTAGCTGTACCAGGAACCACCTCCTTAGCCTGCGTAATCTCCCTTACGCGGGCTTATTTTTTATGCATCCCATTTTCCCGACTTTCTTATTCCATGATGCCATTCATGCGATACACTGAGGATGACGACAAAGAATGAGGCGATAAAGGATGACCCAATTTCCAGCCAGCTTATTAATTCTCAACGGTAAAGGCGCGAATGAGCCACAACTGCGCGAAGCCGTTAATCTTCTGCGCGAAGAAGGTATCGAGATACATGTCCGCGTAACCTGGGAAAAAGGCGATGCGATTCGTTTTGTCGAGGAAGCCGAAACGCTCAAGGTGGCGACGGTAATTGCCGGCGGCGGCGACGGTACGATTAATGAAGTCGCCACCGCGCTGGTTCAGCGCGGCAGCAACATGGCGCTGGGATTACTCCCCCTCGGCACAGCCAATGATTTTGCCACCAGCGTCGGCATCCCGCAGGATTTAGCCAGCGCGCTGAAGCTGGCGATAGCCGGGCGCGACGTCCCTATTGATGTGGTACGCGTTAACAACGAGGCCGGTTTTATCAATATGGCCACCGGCGGCTTTGGCACCCGTATCACCACCGAAACGCCGGAAAAACTGAAAGCCGCGCTCGGCGGCGTCTCCTATCTGATTCACGGCCTGACCCGCATGGATACCCTGAAGCCGGACCGCTGCGAAATTCGCGGCGAGAACTTTCACTGGCAGGGTGACGCGCTGGTTATCGGCATCGGCAATGGCCGTCAGGCCGGCGGCGGCCAGCAACTGTGTCCTGAGGCATTAATTAACGACGGGCTACTGCATCTGCGCATTTTCACCGGCGAAGAGTTGCTGCCTGCGCTGTTTAGCACCCTCGCTAATCCCGATAATTCGCCAAATCTGATCGACGGCGTATCGCCGTGGTTTGAAGTCACCGCCGCCCATGAAATGACCTTCAACCTGGATGGCGAACCGCTGAGCGGCAAATCTTTCCGTATGGAAATCCTCGGCGAGGCGCTACGCTGCCGTCTGCCGCCGGACTGTATGTTACTGCGTTAAAACATCAGGGCGGGATATACCCGCCCTGACAACGTTATGAATATTCTACCCCTTCCCTGACGCCGCTTGCCTTACGGGCAAAGCCCGGCTGATCGACGCGAATAAACGGGCACAGACAAAACGCCAGCAGATAGAGCGCGGTATAGGCCACCACCACGCCGATGGTGCTGAAATACGGCAGCAGCACCACCGCAATCGCCGGTGCGAGGAAGTTCGACAGCCCGGCCGACAGGTTGTAGACCGAAATCGCCGCCCCTTTATGCTCTGGCTCCAGCGCCGGGAACACCGCCGCCATCGGCACGAACGCCGCGACAAAAATCCCCAGCGCGATGGCCGGCACCAGCGCCATGGCGAAGTTATGGCCGAAGTGCTGCGGCAGGTAGTAAAACGCCAGGCTCGACAGCGCCATGCCGATACAGCCGAACCAGCGCACCACTTTCATCCAGCCCAGTTTCTCCGCCACGATACCCCAGAAGACGTTGGAGAAAATGGTGGTGAAGAAGAACGCCGCCCACACCTGCAGCCATTCGGAAGTGGTGAAGC